>NZ_JBITFY010000001.1:227915-1139667 GCF_044456585.1 Streptosporangium sp. NPDC050855 | reverse complement strand
CCCGCCCCCCCCCGCCCCCCCCCGCCCGCCCCCCCCCCCCCCCCCCCCCCCCCCCCCCCCCCCCCCCCCCCCCCCCCCGCCCCGCCCCCCCCCCCCCCCCCCCCCCCCCCCCCCCCCCCCCCCCCCCCCCCCCCCCCCCCCCCCCCCCCACGGCTCGGGAGGCGACACACACCTAGGAGGGTTCATGGCTCCCGCACTGCTGTTCCCGCTCCAGCCCCCGCATCCCGATGTGGTCGTGCCCTTCGGGGAACTGGTGAGAAGCGGCCTGGCCGGCCGACTCTGGCTGGGGCAATCGGTGGCGGCCGAGTCCCACCAGACGATCGCCTACCTGGCGGGCCGGGGGATCAAGGTGGCGGCCGGGCTGGGGGTGACGCTGATGCCGCTGCGCCACCCGCTGGAGGCGGCGGCCCAGGCGCGCAGCCTGGCGGTGCTCACCGGCAGGCCGGTCGTCGCCGGGTACGGCGCCGCCACCGCGGAGCTGGTCAAGGCGCTGCGCGGCGCGCCCTACGACAGGCCCGCGACGGCCGCGGCCGACTATGCCCGGGCGCTGCGCACCATCCTCGACGGCGAGATCCCCCCCACCTCCCGCGAGGCGTACGCCGCCGGCGGCGGCGGGCTGCCCCCGATGAGGCACGCCCCCGTCGAGGTGGGCCTGGGCGTGCTGCGCCCCGGCATGGCACGCAAGGCCGGCGCCGTCGCGGACGTGGCCATCACCTGGATGACGCCGCCCGCCTACGTGCGCGACACGCTGATCCCCGCCCTGGCCGAGGGCGCGGCGCACCGCGGCGCGCCGCCTCGCGTCGCGGCCGTCGTGCACGTGGCGCTGGCCGACGTCGGCCGCGACCCGCGCAGGCTCGCGGAAGCCGGGGCCGGGCACCACCTGCGGGCGCCGCACTACACCGACATGCTCAGGCGGGCCGGGGTGAGCGCCGATCCGGCCGACCCGCGCGCGGGCGCCGCCGCCCTGGTGGAGGCGGGGGTCTACGTGTACGGCACGGCGCAGGAGGTCGCCGAGCGCCTGCGCGGCTACCGCGAGGCGGGCGTCGGGGAGATCGTTCTCAACCCGGCGGGGGTGATGCGGACCGAGGGGTACAAGGCCGCGCTGGCCGACGCCGAGCAGATCCTCGACGCGATGGCCGGCGCCGATGACTAGCGCGCCGCCCTTCGGCGCCGAACGCCTGCTCGTGCTCGCCACCGGGTCGCTCGGCGCCGCCTTCCTGCCGTACTGGCTCAATTGGCTGCGGCACGGCTACCCGCGGCTGGAGGTCCGGGTGGTGCTGACCCGAAGCGCCGAGCGCTTCGTGACCCGGCAGTCGGTCGCGGCCATCACCGGCAGGGACGTGCCGCTCGACGTCTGGCCGCAGGACCCGGAGCCGGGCTCGCCGCACGTGGAGTACGCGAGCTGGCCCGACACCGTCCTGGTCTACCCGGCGACCTACCATTTTTTGAGCCGGTTCGCCGGCGGCAGCGGCGACACTCCCGCCCTGCTGGCGCTGCAGTGCACGTCGGCGCTGATCGGGATCGCGCCCGCCCTGCCGCCCGGCGCGGCCGGCTCCTATGCCTACCGGCGCAACCTCGCGGCGCTCAAGGACCGGCCCAACGTCGTGGTCGCCGACCCCGTGCCCACGCTGAGCACCCACACCAGGGAGCGCGACGCCCTCGCGGCCGCTCCCCTGTCCACCCTGATCGAACAGCTGGAGCGACGGCGCGAGCGGGAGGAGCGATGAGCGAGATCATCGAGTCGTTCGGCACCGGCTTCCTGCACACCACGATCGTCAGGCACGGCGAGGACGACTACCTGTGGACCCGGCGGCCCGGGCCCGAGCGCCGCGACGCGATGCGCATGCCCGGCGCCGCCGTGCTCGCGGCCGTCCGGGCACTGCCCGCAGGACCGGTCAGGCTCGTGCTGCCCGAGCGGGGCGGCGGCACCGGCGTGAGCTACCGGACCGATCAGGCCGGCTCGCTGGCGGGCGTCTTCCTGCGGGGCGCGTCGGGCACGGCCCGGATCGCCGACACCCTGGCGCAGACCGGCGCGACCCTCGCCCGGCTGCACGGCACGCCGGCCCCGCAGGGCGGCCTGCCGGCCCCCGAGGGCCCGCGGCGGCTGCTGTCGTGGCTGCAGGACGGGGACGGGCCCGGCGCCGCGCCCCGGCTGCACCGGCACGCGGCCGACATCCTCGGCCCCGGCCGCAGCGCCGCGGTCGCGGCGTGGTGCGCGCCGGCACGGCCGCGCGTGCTGCTGCACGGCGCCCCCAGCCTGGGCACCCTGCTGCCCCTGACGGCGGAGCGCGACGGCGCCCTGCTGACCGGGGAGGACCTGAGCGCCGGCGCGCCGGAGTCCGACGTGGGCTGGCTCATCGGGGAACTGGTGGAGTTTCGCGAGCTGGCCGGCCGGTTCGGGCGCGCCACCCTCGACCACGACGCCCTCATCGGCCGCGTGCTGGACGGGTACGGCGGCCCCCTGGACCTGGCCGCCGTGGGCAGGGCCGCGACGGTGCGCTTCCTGAGCCACGTGCACGACTTCGCCGCGTACGTCAAATGGCACGACATCCTGCTGGACTACCTCGGGATCGTCGCCGACGTGATCGACGCGGCGCGGGCCGGGCGGTTGATCCGGCGATGAGGCGCCTGACACTGGGCAACGGCCTGCGGGTGGTCGTGGAGGAGGAGCGCTCCGCGCCGGTGGCCGCCGTCGCCGTCCACTACGGCGTCGGCTTCCGGGGCGAGGGCTTCCCCGGCCTCGCCCACCTGTTCGAGCACCTGATGTTCGAGGGGCACTTCCAGCAGGTGGAGGGCATCGGAGGGTTCTGCAACGCCTCGACCCGGCAGGACTACACCGACTTCTACACCGTCGTCCCGGCCGAAGCCCTCGACCGGGTGCTGGCCCTGGAGGCCGCCCGCATGCGCGCCCCGAAGATCACCGAGCGGGCCGTGCGGGCACAGACCTCGGTGGTGCGCGAGGAGATCCTGGGGAAGCTCCGCAAACCGTACGGCGGCTTTCCCTGGCCCAGGCTGTCGCCGGTGCTGTTTCGCGACGCCGCCAACGCCCACGACGGGTACGGCGACCACGAGTCCCTGCGCCGCGTCACCCTCCATGACTGCGAGGCCTTCTTCGAACGCCACTACAGCCCGGCCAACGCCGTAGTCACGGTGTCGGGGGACGTCTCGGCGGAGGCGGTACTGGAGGTCGTCGCACGCACCTTCGGGCAGATCCCCGCCAGGCCCGCCCCCGCGCCCGTCTCCTGGTGGGAGCCGTCGGCCGGGCCGCGGCAGGCCTCCTACGTCGACCGGCTCGCGCCGCTGCCGGCCCTCGCCGTCGGCCACCGGGTGCCCGACCCGGCATCCGGCGCCCACGTCGCGCTGTCGGCCCTGGCGGGCCTGCTCGCCGGGGGCGGCAGGCCGCGACTGCGCGAACGCCTGCGCCGCGAGACGGGACACACCATCACTTTCTCGGCGCGTGTCGGGTTGTTCGACTTCCTCGACGCCCGAGACCCCGACATGTGGGTGCTCACCGCGGTGCACCCGAGGGAGGTGCCCGCCGAGCGGGTGCTGGCCGCCGTGGACGCCGAACTGGAGTCACTGGCCGGCGACGGGCCCGGCGAGCAGGAGCTGCGGCGTTGCCGCAGTTCCTGGCTCACCTCCCATCACCGGTCCATGGACCGCATCGCCAACCGGGTGCGCCTGCTGGGACGTTTCGAGCTGCTGTTCGGCGACGCCTCGCGTGCCGTGCGGCTGCCGGAGATCTACGCCGGGGTGAGCGCCTCGGACGTGGCGGCCGCGGCGCGCGGCCTGCGCCCGGACTCGCGCGCGCTGCTCACCGTCCGCCCGAAGGAGGAATGACGTGGACCGTACGCTCGCCAACGGCCTGCGGGTGCTGGCCCTGCGCCACGGCGTCACCCCGCTGGTCGAGGCGCGCCTGCACCTGCCCCGGCCCTGCCCGGCCCGGGGCGACCTGGCCTCGTCCATGCTGCTGGCGGCCTGCCTGTCGCGACGCGAGGACGTGGAGTCGGACGTGGAGCTCGAAGCGGCGGCCGACGTCCACCAGATGACCGTCACCGCCCACGGCCCCGAGCCGCGGTCGCTGGCGGCGGCGCTGGCGCAGGCGGTGCGGGCGGTACCCGGCGAGGCCGAGGTGGAGCCGGCGCGCGGGCAGCTGACCGCCCAGCTGAAGATGGTGCGCGCGCACCCCGACATCACGGTCAGGCACGAGCTGGCGCGGCACCTGTTCGGCGATCACCCGGTGGCCTTCCAGGTGAGCGAGGAGGACGTCGGGCGGTGGCCGGAGCGGCCCTTGGACCCGTCCGGCGCCGTCCTGGTGATCCTGGGCCGGGACGACCCCGAAAGCCTGGCCGACGCCGCCGGCGAGGCGCTCGCCGGCTGGCCGACACCCCCGTGCCCCGCCCCGCCCCTGCCGCCGCTTCCCCCCATCGAGGGGGGCCGGCTCGCGCTGCTGCCGCGGCCCGGCGCGCCGCAGTCGCGCGTCCGCCTGCGCGCGCAGGCGGTGACGGTCGGGCACCCGCGCTATCCGGCCCTCTTCCTGGCCCTCAACGTGCTGGGCGGCTACCTCTCCTCCCGGCTGTCAAGGAGCCTGCGCGAGGACAAGGGCTACGTGTACGGCGTCACGACCTTCTTCGACACCCACCCCGGCAGCGCACTGCTGGCCATCGAGGCCGACACGGCGGCGGCCACCACCGGCGCCGCGCTCGAGGTGCTGGCCGCCGAGCTGCGCCGGATGCGCACGCACCCTCCCACCGAGCGGGAGATCGACTCCGCCCGGGCCTACGCGCTCGGCTCCATGGCCACCCGCCTGGCCCCCCGTGCGGCCTTCGCCTCTGCCCTCGCCGACATGGCGGCCAAGGGCAGGGACCCGCTGTGGCTGCTCGACTTCCCCCGCCGCCTGGCGGCCGTGTCGTCTCGCGACGTGGTGGCGGCGGCGAAGGACTTCTTCGCGCCCGGGCGCTTCTCCGGCCTGGTCGCCGCCGACCCCGGTACGCTCGCCTCCCCCCTGTCCCTGTGACCGGCGGGACTCCTCGCCGGCCTCCGGCGATGATGGACATTTCCCCTGTAGCCGCCGCACGGTCTCCGGGGGAAACGGCCAAAGGCCATACAGGTCATCGGGGCTGGTTCCGGCCGTACGGGAACGCTCTCGCTCAAGACGGCTCTGGAGCAGGCCGGGGTACTCCCCGGCGACCGCCGGCCCGGCCGGCTCCTGACGCGCCCGCACGATCGTGGAGTCCACACTGACCACCTCCAGCCCGACCTGCCCACGCAAAGCGGCCTCGACGAGCAGCGCGTCCACCAACCCCTGAAACACCCCGGCCTTGGCCCAGCCACTGAACCGGGAATAGAACGTGGACCAAGACCCACACCGCTCCGGCACATCACGCCGGCCAGATCCCGTACGAAACCGCCACAAGATCCCGTCGAACCGATCACGCACCCGCCGAGGAAGCGGCCCGATGACCGCCACCGACAGATACGGCTCGATCAACGCCCCTCGGCACCCTTCACATCAAAACGCGCCACGTCCGAGTTCTACCAGCCACGACCAGCCCGCTACGGGCCCTCATATGGATCCGAACCTCGAACAGCTCCTGGGCGGGCCGGGCGGGAACCCGCTCCGGGAACCCGACGGTCCCGACCAACCCGGCGGTCCCCGGCGAACCCGGCCGTCCCGACCAACCCGGCCGTCCCGACCAACCCGGCCGTCTCGGCGAACCCGGCCGTCCCCGATGCCCCGAGGACCGCCGGGTTCGCCGGGGACCGCCGGCGACCGGCTTCCGCCGCGCCGGTTTGTCGGTGAGGTGATCTAACGTCCCGGCCATGACTTCAGCGACGCAGGCGTACACGTACGCCGCGCCCTCCTCCCTTGTGGACGGCCGTCTCGGACTGGCGACCTCCGGCGGGCGGGCCCTGTCCGGCCCGGCCGTGGCCCCCCGGTTCTTCAGCGGCGTGGTGACCCGGGCGGCCCCCGCCGCGGCGGCCCTGCTCGGCGTCGCCGACGTGGCGCTGGCCCGCTACCACCAGCCGCAGGCGCGGCCCGGCTGGGTGCGCGACCCGGTGGTGACGTGCAACGGAGACCGGTTGCGGTTCGAGTCGTTCTCGGCCTGCGGCGGCGTGTACGCCCGGCTCGATCTGCTGAGCGGCGCGCTCGACGGCGAGGTGTTCGACCGGGGCACCACCAACGTCGACGTGAACGCTCCGCTCCGGGAGGCGCTGGCGCGCATCGGCGCGCGGGACCCGTTGCACCTGGGGGTCGGGCTCGACGAGCTGGTCGTGACCACGATGGACGGCGCGGTGGTGGAGAAGAAGGTGCCGCTGCCCGAGCGCTGGTTGCGCGGCTTCGCCGAGGTGCAGGTCATCGCCTCGGGCATGGACCAGCGTGGTGAGCTGACCGGCATGACGGCGGTGCGGTTCCTGCGCGGGCTGCCCAGGAAGGGCACGGTGTGGGTGACGCAGTCAGGACGCGAGCTGAAGGTCTCCGGCCATCAGGTTCCGGGCTCGGTCCAGCTCGCCGGCCCCAACCGGCTCGGCACCCTCCTGCCGCTGCTGCGCTTCGCGAAGTCCCTGCGGGTGTACGGCCCGGCCGACGCCGCATCCAGCGCCTGGGAGCTGGAACTGCCCGGCATGCGCTACACGCTCACCCTCTCGCCCGAGCGCTGGCGCGGCTTCTCCGGTGAGGGCGCGGTGCTCGACGACCTGGCCGGCGACGAGGCCGAGGACGACGCCGACGTGGTGGGCATGCTGCTCAACTTCGAGCCCGAGATCGAGATCGGCCTGCTGGCCGACCGCGCGGGCCTGCCCGCCGACCGGGTGCGGGCCGCGCTGACGCGGCTCGGCGTCGCCGGCCGGGTCGGCTACGACCTGGCGGAGGCCGCCCACTTCCACCGCGAGCTGCCCTACGACAAGGACAACGTGATCCTGCTCAACCCGCGGCTGGCCAAGGCGCGCAGGCTCGTCGACGCGGGCGCCGTGCACCTCGAAGGCGAGCTGGCCACCGTCCGCACCCCGGGCGGCGTGCGCCGGGTCTCGCTGGCCGACGGATCCTGCACCTGCGAGTGGTGGTGGGACCATCGCGGCTCCCGTGGGCCGTGCAAACACGTGCTGGCCGCCCGGATCGTCGCCCGCGCCGCCCTGGAGGTCCCCCGATGACCCTCTGGACGGAGATCTGCGACCTGATCGTCCGCAACCAGGTCACCCGCCTGGCCGACCGGCTGGTCACGCTCACCGAGGAGGAGCGAGCCGAGCTGAGCGGGCGGTTGCCCGGCCTCGTCAAGGAGCTGCGCCGGGTCCACACCGAGCAGGTGCGCGCCCTGCATCCCGACGACTTCGAGGAGATGGCCTCCTGGGAGGTCGGCGACCTGCTCGACAGGCTGGCCGGCGCGCTGCTGCTGACCGGTGTCGGCGTCATCACCGGCCCGGCGGCCGCGGTGACGTGGATGACCGGCCGCGACGTCAACCGCCGCTGGGCCGACGACCCCAATGTCGCCCAGGTGTGCCGGGTGGCGGCCACCCGCCCACCGGAGTGGCGTCGTGACGTCGCGGTCCGGCTGGCCCGGCGGGTGCGCCGTCCCGCCGAGCGCATCGCGCCGCTGGCCGTGGCGCTGCTGCGTGAGTCCGGCGCGGTGCCGCCCGACCACGACCCGCTGGTGGCCGCCTGGCTGGCCGCGCCGAGCGTGGCCGACGACCCGCTGACCCCCGTGCTGCTGCCCCGCGTCTTCGACGCCGACGGCGCGGGCCGCGTCCTCCGCGAGGAGCGGCTGGAGCCCCGCCCGACCCGCTGGCTGGCCGCCGTCGCCCGCGAGCTGCCCAGACAGCAGGTGCTCGACGGCTGCGTGAGCCGTTTCCTGCGCGGCGGCGAGGCGCAGGACCTGCGGTTCTTCGTCCGGTTGCACATGCTCCTCGACCCCACGCCCGCGGAGTCCGCGCCCCGCCTGCGCGACTACCTGCGGTTGTTGCCGTCGGCTCCCGGCACGGTCGCCGAGGTCGCCGCCGGACAGGTGCGCGGGGCGATGCCGCTCGACCACGCCGACCTGGTCGAGGCGGTCGACGCGCTCACCTTCCGGGACGAGGCCAAGCTCGCCGCCACGGGCCTGCGCTGGCTCGACCAGGC
The DNA here is from genome assembly GCF_044456585.1 of Streptosporangium sp. NPDC050855. Classification (NCBI taxonomy): domain Bacteria; kingdom Bacillati; phylum Actinomycetota; class Actinomycetes; order Streptosporangiales; family Streptosporangiaceae; genus Streptosporangium; species Streptosporangium sp. NPDC050855. The sequence goes on along the minus strand of NZ_JBITFY010000001.1, from coordinate 1,131,554 downwards.
GATCCGGGCCACGCCCGAGGCGGCCAGCGATCTCGTGACCGCGCTGATCACGGCGTACGCGCACAAGTCCTTCGACGTGCGCAACCGCGCGGTCGAGCTCACCCTGAAGCACTCCGGCCTGTTCGCCGGCCACGCCGAGGCGATCCTCGACGCGATCCCCGACCTTCCCGGCGACGTGGGCGCCAGGCTCGCCGCCCGGTTCGGCGGGGAGGGGGCCGTCGAGGAGCTGATCGAGGCCAGACGGTTCCCGCCGCTGCCGCAGGTGCCCTCACCGGGGCGTTTCCCCGAGCCGTCGATCTTCCCGGGCCGGCACGAGCGGTGGATCGACCAGGAGCGCTGGATGGCGGCGTTCGTCACCGGGGCCGCGGAGGACCGCGCGGACCTGATCGGCAGGCTGAGGCCGCACGTCGAGCAGCGGACGCGGTACCGGCCGGACAGGGACGAGATCACCGGCCCCGACGAGTGGCAGGCCGTGCTGGCCGAGGAGCTCGTCGTGCCCGGCACCCTGCCGGAGATCCCCCCCATGGGTCCGGAGAGGTTCTGGGACGGGGCGAGTCACTCGGTCTCGGTCCGTCCGCTCGCCCGGGGCGAGGAGATCGAGCTGGAGCCGGCGGAAGGACGGTTCACGACGATCGGCTTCTGGCGCCCCGGCCACTACCTCGACGACGACGCCCCGTTCCGCGTCGTCTTCATCACCTGGACCAGCGACGACGGCCCGGCCGGGGCCGTGGCCGTCGAGGGCGGCCGGCCGATCCCCTTCGCAGGCGGCCGGGTCCACCTGTACGGACAGCCCTCCGACGACGACCGGGCACCGGGCACCGGCCCCGACGAGCCGGAGGAGGCCGACGGGGCGGACGAGGCCGGTGAGGCCGGCAAGGCCGGGGGTTTCGACGGGCATGGGGACTTCGACGACGCCCTCCCGGACCACCGCGAGCGCCGCCCGGTGGAGCCCGGAGTCCTCTACGACGACTCGGTGGAGGCCATGCCGTGGCACGTCCTGCACGACGTCTACGAGCGCATGGCCGAGCTGGGGGTGGACCCCGACCGGATCACGGCCATGCGCGAGGGCCTGCCGGTGCCCCCGCCCGGCCCGGACGAGCCGCTCGTGGCGGTCACCGTCGGCTTCGTCCCGCCCCGGCTGCGCTCCTTCCAGCCCGAGCCGCTTCCTCCCGTGCACGAGTGGCGGCGGCGGCACCGGCTCCCGTACCCGGAGCGTCTGTCGCCGCCGTCCGACCTCCTCGTCAACCGCTACGCGGAGCTGTACGGGGCCCTGCGCGCCGGCACGCTGCCACCGGTGCTGCTGGCCACGCCGACGTGGACGACCGGCCACCTCGACCCCGACGTGCTGCTCGACCGGCTGGAGACGTGCGCCGCCGCGGGCGTGGAACCGCTGCGGGCCGATCTGGCGCAGGCGCTGCTGCGGCTGCCACGGGGCGGTCACCCGGCCGCCGCCGACCGGGCCGCGAAGATCGATTCCGCGGCGGCGCGCAGGGTGGCCGAGTGGCTGGCCGGGCAGGGCATGCCCGACCCGGAGTGCGGTCTCCGGTGGACCCACATGGTGGGCGCGTCCATGGCCGAGTTCGGCGACGGCGAGCCCGAGCACTTCACCGCGGTCCGCCTGACCCCGGTGCTGCGGGCCGCGCCCACCGGCGACGAGCTGATCGACGAGGTGCTGCTGCGGCAGCCGTCCGACTGGGCGGGCGAGGACATGGGCAACGGGATGGGCGGGTGGCCGGCCGTGCTGCCCTCGCACCGCGAGGTGGTGGCCGTGAACATGCTGCCGTTCGTGCTCCGTGGTCAGTGGTACACGAGCGTGACCCCGGCGGAACTGTCCGGCCTGGCCGCCTGCGACGGGCCGGTGGGCGAGGCGACGGCGGTGATCATCGCTTTCCTGCTGGGGAGCCGCGCGCCCGGGACGATCCCGGTGGTCCTGCGGATGGCGGCCAGAGGCGACCTGCCCGCCGAGGCGATCGGCCGTCAGCTCGCGCTGGTGCTGCGCCGCACCTGGCTGGAGACCCGCCCCGCCATCGCGGCCCTGACCGAGCTGGCCGACGCCGGCGGCCACCACGAGGTGTGGCGCATCCTGCGCGCCCTGCTGCCCGGGATGCTGCCGGGCGAGGGACGGCGCATCACCGTGACCCACACCGAACTCGTCGCCTTCGCCGCCGACGTGGCACGCTGGACCGGCGCGCGCGGGGATATCCCGGTCGTCGCCGAGTTCGCGCGGAGCCGCCGGACGATCCGCTTCGTCCACGAGTGCCGGCGCCTTCACGCCCAGCTCACCGGAGCCCCGTCATGACCTGACGACGTCCGTGCCGGCATCCGTCCGGTTCTGGCCGGTTCGTTCCGCACCGGCCAGGCCTCCCGTACGGGAGGTCCGGTGCCTTCCGCGTACGGAGGGGATCGAGGACCGATCCGCTCCGTACGCGGGAGGACGGCCGCGTGTCAGCCGCGGCCCTCGACGAGGACGCCGTCGACCCTGCGGGGGATGCCGAGCGGGTTGTCGTCGCGAAGCTCGGGCGGGAGCAGCTCGGCCGGCCAGTCCTGGTAGGCGGTGGGGACCAGCCACCTGCGGATCGCGGCGGCGCCGACCGAGGTGTGGGCGGCGGCGGTGCTGGAGGGCCAGGGGCCGCCGTGGTGCATGGCCCAGCGGACCGCGACCCCGGTCGGCCACCCGTTCCAGATCAGCCGCCCGGCCTTCTTGAGCAGCACCTCGGAGCTGGCGCGCGCCTCGGCGGGGTCGGTCGCGTGGATCGTCGCGGTCAGCGAGCCGTCCAGCCGCTCCAGGACGGCGGGCAGCTCGGCCGGGTCGGTGTAGACCACCACGACGGCCGCCGGGCCGAAGCACTCCTCGGCGATGCCGTGCGGGTCCCCGGCGAACGTCGCCAGGTCGGTGACGAACACCTGCGGCGTCACCGCGAACGCCCCCTCCCCCGGCTTGCCCTGGGCCAGCGAGGAGAGCTTGCCCAGCCTGGCCAGCCCGTGCAGGAAGCCGCCCTGCATCCGCTCGGTGAGCATCGGCCCGCCCTCGGTGGCGGAGACCGCGTCGGCGATGGACGCCAGCAGCTCGGCGTCGTCGGGCACGAACACCAGCCCGGGGTTGGTGCAGAACTGGCCGGTTCCCAGGGTCAGCGAGGTGGCGAAGCCCTGGGCCAGGCCGTCGCGGGACGCCGACGGCAGCACCACGACCGGGTTGACGCTGCCCAGCTCGCCGTAGAACGGGATGGGGTCGGGGCGCTCGGCGATCAGTGCCTGGATGGCCTTGCCGCCCGGGATGGAGCCGGTGAAGCCGACGGCCGAGACCGACGGGTGCCCGGCCAGCCGCTTGCCGGCGTCGAGCCCGCTGACCAGGCCGAGCAGGTCCGGATCGGGCAGGGCGTCCCTGATGACCCGCCACGACAGCTCCGACGTGCGCGGGTGCCCGTCGTGGGCCTTGACCACGACCGGGCAGCCGGCGGCCAGGGCCGAGGCGGTGTCGCCGCCCGCGACCGAGAAGGCGAAGGGGAAGTTGCTCGCCGCGAAGACGCCCACCACGCCGGGCAGGGGGTGGTTCATCCGGCGAAGGTCCGGGACGGGCGGCTGGGCCGTCGCGTGGTCGATCACCGCCTCCACGTGCCCGCCGTCCCGCAGCACCTGGGCGAAGAGCCGGAACTGGCCCGCGGCGCGCCCGACCTCGCCGCGCAGCCGGGTCTCGCCGAGCGCGGTCTCGGCGTCGGCCGCCTGCCACAGCTCCTCGACGTTCGCCTCCAGCGCCGCCGCCACCGCCTCCAGCACGGGGGCCCGGTCGGCGGAACGCCAGGAGGATCCGGCGGCACGGGCCGCCTCGACGATCGCGTCCAGCTCGGCGTCCGAGGTCGGGGGGAAGGGATCTCCGGTGGACTCACCGGTTCTGGGGTCAACTGAGTGGATCAAGATGAAGCCTTTCCTCAATGGAGCCTCTGACGCCCCGCGGGGACCACCCTCCTACGGTAAGCGCTTTCCGTAACAGCGGCCACCTCGTCGGCCTGCCCGAGGCCGTTCATCCGACATCCTCTCGCTACCCTCCAGACCTCGCGAATCACCATGAAACACCACCGCGTCCCCGGCCGGGCAGGGCGGGGGACGCGGTGGGGTTGATGGAGCCGGGGGGACGGGGGGACGGGGCGGAGGGGACTCGTGGTCCCCTCCGCCCGGCGGACGGCCCTCGTCGGGCGGTCACCACGCGGTGGCCGGCCACCGGCGACACCGAGGATCACCACGGACACCGGGGATCACCGGGGATCACCGCGGAACGAGCGCCGGGCGTTCGCTACGGTGCGAACGCCTTGACCTCCAGGATCCCGACCGAGGCCCCGGAGGCGCTCTGCAGCACCGCGCGCAGCCGGGTCGTGCTCACGGTCGTGAACGTCACGGTGTTGTACTGGTCGCCGGCGACGGGGTAGCCGCTCGCGCCGGGCACGTCCACGTAGGCGGTGCCGTTCCAGGACTGCAGCTTCCACGACGCCGGCAGGTCGATGCCCTGGCCGTCGTCGAAGAAGTAGACCTGCGCCCGGTTGACCGAGACCGCCGACGGCCAGGTCAGCTGGGCCCACTGCTCACCCTGTTCGGGCCAGGTGCCCCAGCGCGGGTTGACCGTGTCGTTGGACGAGGCCGGGTCGATCCCGTCGTTGAGCGCGGCGGCCGACTCCCACGCCGAGGTGTAGGAGGCCGAGGGAGTCGCCGACGGCGCCAGGTTGCCGGTGGGCGGCTGCTGGGTCCCGCCCCGGTTGTAGATCTTGATCTCGGTGAGGCCGCTCTTGGCGCCGGAGGCATTGGTCATCAGCACCCTGACCCGCTGGGCGCTGACCGGGGTGAACCGGACCAGGTTGTAGTTGCCCTGCGGGGTGCCCGGCGTCCTCACCTGCGCGGCGACGTTCGTCCAGGTGGAGCCGTTGAGGTACTGGATCTGGTACGACGACGGCGCCCGGTAGGTGCCGCTCGCCGGGCGGCTGTCCTTGAAGTAGAGCCTGACCTCGTCGAGGGTCCTGGCACTGCCGAGGTTGACCTCGTACCAGTCCTGGGCGTTGGGCGAGCCGCCCGCTCCCCAGAAGGGCTCGTTGATCGGGTACCCGTCCACGGCCGCGCCGACGCTGGTGCCGGAGGCGGTGTGCGAGGCCGACACGGTGGCGCCCTGGGCGAGGTTGGTCAGGTTCGCGCTCAGGTCGACCCCGGCCTTGGCGAGCGCGTCGACCACGCGCGCCTCGGAGTGGACGACCTGCTGGGGTGCCTGCATCCCGGGGACCGCGACGTTGTGGGTCACGGTGCCCGCGGTGCCGGTGAAGGTGACCCCGCCGGTGGCCGGGTCCCACACGAAGGGCACGAGCCGGTCGACGGTCGCGGCGCGGGTCCCGTTGATGAAGATCGAGTACCCCTGGGGCACCCCCGGGTAGCGGGTCACGCCGTCGGCCGGGTCGTCCCAGACGATCGACAGGTCGGCGTTGCGGTAGCGGATGTTGTTGACCGCGAAGTGCGACCAGCCGATGTTGATCGGCGAGAGCTGCACCCTGTTGTCGTTGCGGGGACGCAGCCCGGCCACGTCCTCGATCAGCGTCCAGTTGCTGCTGCCGAGGATGTTGTGGTGGATCCACGACCGGTAGGTGATGGACGAGCCGTTCCAGTTGGCCCAGAACTCGTTGGCGTCCGGCCACTGGGTGTTGCCGCCGACGTACTGCGCCCAGGCGTTCCAGTACAGCAGCTTCTTGTAGTCCTCGTTGGAGATGTACGGGCTGGGATAGTTGCGCAGCGCCGAGGAGTAGAGCCGGAACTGCACGGTGGAGTTGATGGTGGAGAAGTTGTTGCTGCCGGGGTTGCCGGCCGCCGCGGCAGCGGCCTTGTCCCGCTGGTTGGCCGTGTAGAAGGGGAAGATCGGGTACTCGGCGGGGTCGGCGTACAGGCGCAGCGCCTCGCGGTAGGTGGCGGTGTTGGGCATCAGCCCCACCGCGTACGGGTAGAAGTTGTTGATCTCCTTCCACGGGTTGAGCGCGTTGGTGGCCACGTGCCGGTGCTGCAGCACCTTGGCGGTGGGGTTCCACAGCACGTTGACGACCGCGTTCTGCACCCGGGTGGCCAGGGCGCGCATCTCGGCGGCCTTGGTGGCGTTGCCGATCGTGTCGTAGGCCTGGGCCGCGGCCAGGGCCCCGCTGTGGACGTAGGCGGACTCGGTGCGGTCGAGGTTGCCCGCGCGCCAGTGGAAGGAGACCGCGTCGGCGTCGTTGCCGGTCAGCGCGCCCCAGTCGTACTCGATCAGGCCGTTGCCGTCACGGTCGTAGTGGCTGAGCTGGCCCTTGACGTCACCCTCGGCGTACTTGGCGAGGTTCGCCGCGATGGCGGGCTGGCCGCCGTGGATCTGGTAGCTCTTCCAGGCCGCCTCGCCGATGTACTGGGTGTAGCTGTTGGACCAGTTGTCCGGGTCGCCGGGGTTGTCCATGAACCGGCCGCCCCGGGAGGTCTGGCCGACCGAGAGCCAGTCACCGTAGGCGTACAGCGGGGTGCGCAGGTACTTCAGGTCGTCGATGTGCATCGGCTGGGTCAGCGCGATGGCGTTGTTGTAGCCGAGCACGCCCTCGATCGAGGTGGGGAACTGGTACGTCTGGCCGGGCAGGTTCGCGTCCAGGCTGTTGAACCGCATCAGCCACCAGCGGTAGTAGTAGTTCTTCTTGATGGCCGGCTCGGGCGCGTCGAAGTAGGGGATGTTCTGCGCCCACCACAGGTTGTAGGCCCGCACGTGGGTGGCGAACGCGGTGGCGTTGCCGTAGCCCTTGTAGGCGTTGTACTCGCTCAGCGACTCGGGGATCTCGTCGGTGACGAACCCCATGACCACCTTGGCCGTGGCGGTGGCCCCGGCCGCGACGGTGATCGACCGGGTGAGCGCCCCGCCGGAGGCGGTGAAGCCGTCACCCGACAGGCGCGGGCGGATCGTGGTGAGGTTCTTGAACGAGTTCACCGTGCCGGTCAGCTCGTTGCCGCTGCCGGAGGTGGCGTACGGCGAGGCGGCCCGCAGCTGCACGGTGGTGGAGGACGAGCCGGTGTTGACGATCGAGAGGTTGGCCACCGCGACGTTGTTCTCGGTGACGAACTTGGTCTGCTCGACCCGGATGCCGCTGCCGGTGTGCACGCTCCTGTAGTGGCTGGGCGCCTGCCAGCGCTGGCTCACCTGCTCGCTGAGGGAGCCCGGCGTGACCGTCACGGTGAACGCGCTCTGGTCGTTGATGCTCTCGATGTAGGCGGCCTTGCCGGCGAACCCCAGCGTGCCCGGGGTGTGGGTCTTCATGAAGAACGCCCGGCCGCGGGTCATCAGGATGCCGCCGTCGGCGTCGGAGGGGTCGCTGCCGGGCCGGGCGAGCAGCCGGTCGATCCAGAAGTTCGTCCCGGAGCTCTCGGCGTCGTAGATGGCCCTCATCATGTTGCCGGTGGTGTATCCCACCGGTGGCGCGGGGACGGCCGGGCCGGTGAAGGCCGGGTACCCGATGGGCTGGTCCGCGGACGCCTCCTGGGCGAGGACCGTCAGCGAGCTCATCGCGAGGCAGAGCGTCGCCGCCACGGTCACTGATCGTCGTCTGAAGCGGGCTGATGTCGGCATGCGTCACGTCCTTGGGGGTGCCGGGCGGGGTGCGGGGAGGAGGGACGGGGGACGGTGGAACGGCCGGCGCGGCCGGAGACCGCGTCCTAGTTCACGATCGGCCCCGAAAAGGTTTTCGGCAATGTTAAATTTCGATAACGCAGACCGGTACGCGACCGTTGATCGGGAGGACGGGTGCGGCATAGGGTGAGCCGCGCGTGTACGAGACCCGGACACGGTCGCGACGACCTGGAAAGGATTTCGGTGGGTCGACATCGATCCGAAGCGGTGACCCTGACCGACGTGGCCAGGCGCGCGGGGGTGTCCGTGTCGACGGCCTCCAAGGCCCTCAACAACCGGTCCGAGGTCGCCGAGACCACCCGGCTCCGGGTACGGCGCGCCGCGGCCGAGCTGTCCTTCCGCCCCGGCGCGGCCCCCGGGTCGGCCGCCGCCCGTACGCGCACCATCGGGCTGCTCACCGACGAGCGTGACGGGCGCTTCGCGATGCCGGTGCTCCTCGGCGCGGAGAACGCGCTGGGCGGTGAGGGGATGTCCGCGGTGCTCTGCGACGCGCGCGGCGACCCCCGCCGCCGCGAGCACTACCTGCGCACCCTGACGGCCGGGCAGGTGGACGGGTTCGTCATCCTGGGCGAGGACAACGACGTGCGCCCCTCGCTGACCCGCGACGTCCCGGTGCCCGTGGTCTACGTCTACGGCGAGTCCGACGATCCGCGGGACCTGTCGCTCCTGGCCGACGACGCGGGCGGCGCGCGCCTGGCCGCCGAGCACCTGCTGTCGCTGGGACGCCGCCGCGTCGGGCACATCACCGGCCCGGAGTCCTACCGCGCCGCGCGTGACCGGCTGACCGCCCTGCGCGGCGTGCTGGACGGGCACGGGCTCGGCCTGGCCGGCGGGCGGCCGTTCCACGGCGAGTGGTCCCGGCGCTGGGGACGGTACGCGACGCGCGCGCTGCTCGGCGCGGAGCCCGGGGTGGACGCGATCTTCTGCGGCAACGACCAGATCGCCGACGGCGCCTGCCAGGCCCTGGCGGACCTCGGCCGGCTGATCCCCGGCGACGTCGCGGTGGTGGGCTACGACAACTGGGCCCCGCTGGCCGCCGACTGCCACCCGCCACTGACCAGCGTCGACCCCGGCCTGGAACGGCTGGGCGCCGCGGCGGTGCGCTACCTGTCCGCCGCGCTGGACGGGCACCGGGCCTCCGGCGTCGTCCGCCGACCGGGACGGCTGGTGATCCGCGAGTCGACCGGTCCCGCGTAGGCGGCCGGCCGGGCGCGTCCCCGCGGAAGCGCGAGGGCGATAAAAGGCTTTTACTCGCCGTACCATGTATATGCCCTTGTCAGACGCCTGGGTGGGCTTGCTCCCCGGCACGTCGGCGGCTATCTTCGACGGGGGTGGACGTCCCCCAGTAGAAAAGGTTTTCTCTCAGATGGCTCCCCAACGACACGCCACGATCACCGACGTGGCCACACGCGCAGGGGTGTCCATCGCGACGGCCTCCAAGGCGCTCAACGGGCGCGGTCAGGTGCGGGCGGAGACCCGCGAGCGCGTCTTCCGCGCCGCCGAGGAGCTCTCCTTCCGGCCCAACGCCCTGGCCCGCGGCCTGCTCTCCGGGCAGACCCGCACCGTGGGCCTGCTCACCAGCGACAGCGTGGGACGGTTCGGCATCCCCGTGCTGCTCGGCGCGGAGGACGCCTTCGGCGCGGGCGAGATGGCGGTGCTGCTCTGCGACGCACGCGGGGACGCCATCCGCGAGCAGCACCACGTCCGGACGCTGCTCACCCGCCGCGTCGACGGCCTGATCGTGGTGGGCGAGAGCACCGACCCCCGCCCGTCGGTCAGCCGCGACCTGCCGATACCGGTGGTCTACGCCTACGCCCCCTCCCAGGATCCCGCGGACGTGTCGTTCGTCCCCGACGACGTCGACGGCGCCGCGCAGGCCGTACGGCACCTGCTGACCCTGGGACGGCGCCGGATCGCCCACGTCACCGGCCCGACCCACTACCAGGCGGCCCGTGAGCGCGCCGCCGGGGTGGCGGCCGCGCTGGAGGAGGCCGGCCTGTCCCTGTCCGGCGGGCAGGTGCTGTACGGCGCGTGGTCGCAGCGCTGGGGGCGGCAGGCCGCCGACGTGATCCTGCGCGCCGATCCCGAGACCGACGCGGTGGTGTGCGGCAGCGACCAGATCGCGGCGGGCCTGATGGAGACCGTCCGCGAGCGGGGCCGCCGGGTGCCCGAGGATCTGGCGGTCGTCGGCTACGACAACTGGGAGGTCCTGTCCACCGAGACCAGGCCCCCGCTGACCACGATCGACATGAACCTGGAGGCCCTGGGCCGTACGGCGGCCCAGCACCTGTTCGCCGCGATCGACGGCCGGGCCACCCCGGGCGTCCACCGGATGCCCTGCCGCCTGGTCATCCGCGACTCCACGGTCTGAGCGCGTCCCCGGCATCACCCGGGGGTCCTGGAAGCGCTCGCGCTCGGCGAGGTGATCGCGAGCAGGGCCGCCCACGACCGCCGGCCGTCCGCGCGCTCCGCCCTCAGTTCTTGATGCCGGTGAGCGTGACCCCCTCGATGAAGTACCGCTGCAGGAAGAAGAAGAGCGCGATGATCGGGGCGATCACCGCGGCCGAGGCGGCCATCAGGTAGCCCCACTGGGTGATGTAGACGCTCTGGAAGGAGGCCAGGCCGAGCGAGAGGGTGTACCTGCTCTCGTCGTTGAGGTAGAGCAGCGGCCCGAGGAAGTCGTTCCAGGTGCCGATGAAGGTGAAGATGGTCACCACGACGATCGCGGGCCGGGACAGCGGCAGGACGACGGTCCACAGGACCCGGCCGGGCGAGGCGCCGTCGATGTAGGCGGCCTCGTCCAGCTCGAAGGGGATGGTCAGGAAGAACTGCCGCAGCAGGAACACGTTGAACACCCCTCCCCCGGCCCCGGCGAACCAGCTCGGCACGGTGAGCGGGACGAACGTGTCGAGCGCGCCGAGCTCCTGCCACATGACGAACGTCGGGATGAGCGTCACCGCGTACGGCAGCATCACCGCGCTGAGCAGGACGGCGAAGACCGCGTCGCGTCCCCGCCAGCGCAGCCGGGAGAAGCTGAAGGCGGCGATCGAGCAGGTGATCACGGTGCCGAGCACGCCGACGACGGCGATGATCACCGTGTTGAGGAGGTAGAGGGCGAACGGCTGGGCGGTGAGCGCCTCGGTGAAGTTGGACCACCGGAAGGGCGAGGGGATCCATTCGGGAGGCGCGACGAACATCTGGGCGTCCTCCATGAGCGAGCTGCGCACCAGCCACACGAACGGCACCAGGGTCGGCAGGGCCCCGGCCACCAGGGCCAGGTGGACCAGCACCCTGCCGTACCGCCGGGGACGGCGCGTCGCGGCGGCCCCGGCACGGGCGGGCGGGGCGCCGGGGTCGTCCGGGACGCCGGGGGTGCCGGGAGCACCGGGGGTGCCGTCCCGGTCCGGGCTCGGGCGGCGCGGGGCACCGGTCGCGGTCATCGGGCACCCGCCATCTCGTAGTACACCCAGCGCCGGGCGTTGTGGAACATCAGGAAGGTGAGCACCATGATGATCATGAAGAGCACCCAGGCCAGCGCGCTCGCGTACCCCATCTCGCTCTCGACGAACGCCTTGCGGAACAGGTAGTACACGTAGAAGAGGGTGGAGTGGTCGGGGCCGCCCTCCGTCATCACGTACGCCTGGTTGAAGACCTGGAAGGTGCCGACCACCCCGACGACGAGGTTGTAGAAGATGGTGGGGGTCATCATCGGCAGGGTCACGTGCCAGAAGCGCCGCAGCGGCCCGCCGCCGTCGATGGAGACCGCCTCGTACAGGTGCCGGGGCACCCCCTGCAGGCCCGCGAGGAAGATCACCATGGTGTTGCCGAACCCCCAGGTGCTCATGACGATGAGCGAGGGGATCGCGGTCGCCTCGTCGTAGATCCACTGCCCGGCGGGCAGGCCGGCCTGGCGCAGCAGGGAGTTGAGCAGGCCGAAGTCGGGGTTGAAGATCCAGATCCAGAGGACCACGTTCGCGATCGCGGGCACCAGCGTCGGCAGGTAGAAGACGGTCCGCCAGAGCGAGAGCCCGCGGACCCTCTGGTTGAGCAGCAGGGCGACGGCGAAGGCGACGATCAGCCCGAGCGGCACGGCGCCGAGGGTGTAGTACGTCGTGACGGTCAGCGACGTCCAGAACAGCTCGTCCCCGGCCAGCGCGGCGTAGTTGTCCACGCCTACGAAGGACGGGGTGCCGCCGATCTGCCAGTCGGTCAGGCTGAAGGCGAACGAGGCCACCATCGGCCCGGCCGTGAAGATCGCGAAGCCGAGGATCGCGGGCACGGCCATCAGCACGCCCCAGCGCCGCTCCATGCGCCGCTGGCCGGAGAGACGCCGGCCGGAGAGACGCCGATCGGGGAGACGTCGGCCGGAGAGACGCCGGTCCGAGAGACGCCGGTCGGGGAGGGCGGGCATCTCACAGTCCCTGGGTGTGGTGCCGGCCGCGCAGCATGGCCGTGATCTTCGGCGCGGCCTCCTTCAGGATCGCCGCGGCCGGGCGCTCGCCGCTCTCGATCTCCTGCAGGGCCGGGGTGAGCACGTCGGAACCGATGACGGTCATGTCCCTGATCCGGTTGCCGAAGGCCGGTACGCCGTGGTCGCGCGCGTAGTCGACGACCGCGGTGCGGAACTCCGGCGGGTGGGAGTCGTTCCTGGTCCAGGAGTCGATGGCGGCCTGGTCCTCGTAGTACCTGCGCTCCTGGGGCATCCACAGGCCGCGCGCGTACAGGTCGACGTGGCGGGGGTCGATGTGGAAGGCGAACAGCTCGACCGCCTCCTCCACGTGCTTCGTGCCGGCGAACACGGCCGAGGCGCCGGCGACCTGCGCGGTGGTGTACGGCCGCTCGTACACCGGCAGCACGCCGATGCCGTAGTCGACCTTGCTCTCGTTCATGTCGAGCAGGCTCCAGTGCCCGTCGACCACCATCGCCACCCGCCTGGTCTTCAGCAGGATGCTGGTGCCGGGCACGTCGTCGCCGGTGGCCGCGAGCTGCCCGGGACCGGGGGCGACGCGGTGCTCGTAGATCAGGTCCTGGAGGTTCTGGAAGACCTCGATCGCCTCGGGGGCGTCGAGCAGGCACCTGCGGCCCGCCTCGTCGGCGAAGTCACCGCCGTTGCTCCGCAGGAACCCGTACCAGGCCGGGGGGTAGGTCAGGCTGCAGGAGATCCCGAACCTCCTGATCCGCCGGGGGTCGAACCCGGACTCGTCGGGGTGTCTCCCGTCCTGGTCCACGGTCAGCCTGTGGGCGTTCTCGACCAGCCGGTCCCAGGTCCAGGCGCTCGCCGCCAGGGCCGGGGGCGTCTCGGCCCCGGCCTCCGCGATCGCCGACCTGCTGTACCAGAGCAGCTCGATCTCGTTGGCGGTCGCGACGCCGTGCAGCCTGTCCTGCCCCGACCAGAGGTAGGCGTCGGGGAGGTAGCCCGCGAGCTGCGGGTACTTCGTCAGGTACGGGAAGAGGTTGAGCAGCTTCCCCTGCTCGCCGAGGCGGAACGACATCGCCATCGGCACGTATCCCACGTCGGGCATCCGGTTCCCGGCGACCAGGGTGTTGAGCTTCACGTCGTACTCGTCGGGGGTGAACAGCGCGGAGACCTTCACCCCGGGCTTCCTGCGCTCGAACTCCCGGAGCATCGCGGCGACGGCCTTCTGCTCGAACGCCGAGCCCCAGTACATGAACTGCAGCGACGCCCTTCCCGCCCTCTCGGCCCCGCCGCCCACGCCGCAGGCCGCCGTCGCGGCGCCGAGGGCGGCCAGGCCGCCCATCCTGAACAGGTCCCGTCTTCTCATGGGGTGCGTCCTTGCGCGAGGGGGATCCAGACCCGCATGGCGCCGCCGTCCCGGTTGTCCCACTGGTGGTAGGGGATCGCCGTGGCGGTCGTTCTCGTGCCGGGCCGGGTGACCGCGGGAGGGCCGGCCGGGAGACCGGCCGGGAGGGTGGAGTACGGCAGGCCCGCGGGCGGCGCGGGGGGAAGGCGCACGGCGTCCGCCTCGATCAGCACGGTCCTGCCGACCCCGGGCAGGCCGTACGGGTCGGGCCGGTCGACGACGCGCAGCGGCGTGCAGGGCTCCAGCGCCAGGTCCTCGACGTCGGCGTCCTGGTCGGCCTGCTCGAAGCAGTAGACGAGCGGCCCCCGCTCCACGGCCACGCACCCCCGCAGCGCGTCGATCCTGCGGTGCGGGTGGACCAGCCGGGGGGACATGTCCAGGTCGAGGGTGAAGGTGTCGCCCGGCCGCCACGCCCGCCGGATGGCGGCGTAGCCGTCCGGGCCGGGGGTCAGGTCGCCCGTCGCGCTCCACGCGGGGATCCGCAGCCTCAGCGTCCGGACGGTGCCGGGCGCCTCGCGGACGGTGAAGACGATCCGGCCGTCCCACGGGTAGTCGGTCTCGACGGCCAGGGTGATCGCGCCGGCGCGGATCAGGCCGGGCACGTACTGGTGGACCGACAGCCCGTCGTCGTCGGCCGTGGCCACGTAGTGGCCCAGCGAGGAGACCAGCCGCATGATGTTCGGCGGGCAGCAGGCGCACGCGAACCACTCCCGGCGCCTGCCCAGGTAGGCGTCCTCGACGAGGTCGGTCCTGCGCTGCAGCGGGTTGACGTAGAAGAACCGGGTGCCGTCGGCGGAGGTGGAGGCGGCGAAGGCGTTGTACAGCGTGCGTTCGATCAGGTCGGTGTAGCGGCCGTGCCCGGTGGCGAGGAACAGCCGCCAGCTCCAGTGGACGCTCGCGACGGCCGCGCAGCTCTCGTTGTAGGCGCGGTCCGGGGGCAGCTCGTAGCGCTCGCCGAACGCCTCGCCGTCGTGCCGCGAGCCGTGCCCGCCGGTGACGGAGGTCTTGGTGGCGACCATGTCCTCCCAGCGGCGCACCGAGGACTCCAGCAGCGACGCGTCGCCCGTCTCGACGGCGACGTCGACGACCCCGGCGTCCAGGTACAGCTGCCGCACGGCGTGCCCGACCGGGGTGCCGGCCTCCCGTACGGGCAGGTGGTCCTGCGCGTAGAGCGGCCCGGTGCCGACCTCGGCGACCAGCCCCTTGCCCCGGGCGTCGACCAGCCCGGCCGCGAGATCGAGGTAGGGCCGGTGACCGGTGAGGCGGTACAGCTCGACCAGGGCCGTCTCGACCTCGGCGTGCCCGTCGAGACCGCCGTGGCCGCCGGTCAGGAAGACGTCCACGAGGTGGTCGGCGAAGCGGCGCGCCACGGTGAGCAGTTCCTCGCCCGCCTCCTCGCCGCAGCCGGTCCTGACGGCGGCCACCGCGGCCTGGAAGAGGTGCCCGGCGCAGTACATCTCGTGGCTGTGCTCCAGCTCGGCGAAGACCCTGTCCGGCTTGACCGTCTGGTAGTGCGAGTTCAGGTAGCCGTCCGCGCGCTGTACCCTGGCCAGCAGGGCCGCGGACTCGGCGACGAACGCCCGGTGGGACCCGTCCGGGTCGCGGCCGTGCTCCCAGGCGACCGCCTCCAGCAGCTTGTACAGGTCCGAGTCCTGGAAGCGGTAGCCCCGGTACGGCCCGTCCCCCTCCCCCGCGGCCCACCTCAGGTTGGACAGGACGCCGGAGCTCTCCATCCTCTCCCGGCCGAGCGCGATGCCGGCCTCGCGGTTGATCCGCTGCCATCGCCCGAAGGGTCCCCCGCCGATCTCGACGTCGTCGACACCGAGCGGCCGTCGCGTGCCCGCCGGGGGGACCACCGGACCGCGGATCTGATCACGTACGTCAGGCATCGCACTCCCGAAAAATTGGGAATAGGTTTTCTCCCCGGACGGTAAGATGTGACACATCACCCGTCAAGACCCACCCTCGACGGCTGCTTGCGTACACGATCCTGAAAACCTTTTCAGCAATTGCCTGTCGCTTCTACCTGGGCTTATTCTCCGGCGGCGTCGCCCATGAGAAAAGTGAGTCTTGACGAGGTATCGGTTTTCGCCAACACTCGGGTCCAACCGAAAGTGAACACCGCGTGACACGCACCGCGCGTCTCCTCCCGGTACGCCGTGTTAGCGCTAACAACACTCCCGCTCAGACCCCCCAGGAGCGTTCACCCATGAGACGACGCTGGTCGGCGATCATCGCCGCGGCCCTCGGGCTCTCCCTCGTCATGACCGCCGGCGGTTCCGCCACCGCCGCCGCGCCGATCACCACCTCGATCTACACCGCCGACCCGGCCGCGCTGGTCGTCGGGGACACCCTGTACCTCTACACCGGGCACGACGAGGCACCGGCCGGCGGCACCAACTTCGTCATGCGCGACTGGCACGTCTTCAGCTCCGGCGACGCGACCACCTTCGTCGACCACGGCGCCAGGCTGTCGGTGCCGAACTTCTCCTGGGCGGGAGGCGACGCCTGGGCCGGAGAGGTCGAGCGCGGCGCCGACGGCAAGTACTACTGGTACGTCTCGATCAACGGCAACGGCCCCGGCTGGATGAACATCGGCGTCGCGGTCGGCGACAGCCCGACCGGGCCGTTCACCGACGCCAAGGGCGGGCCGCTGGTCAGCGACTCCACCCCCAACTCCTCCCCGCTCAACATCGACCCCACCGTCTTCACCGACGACGACGGCCAGGTCTACATGTACTGGGGCTCCTACTACGGGCTGCGCGCCGCCCGGCTCAACGCCGACATGACCTCCATCAACGGCCCGGTCGTCACCCCCGCCGGCGTGAGCAACTTCTGGGAGGCCCCCTGGATGTTCAAGCGCAACGGCGTCTACTACCTGGCCTACGCCGCCAACGACTCCGGCTGCTCGGCCCCGGGCTACGCCTGCGTCCGCTACGCCACCGCCTCCAGCCCCATGGGCCCGTGGACCCACCGCGGCGTCGTGCTGGACCAGGTCTCCTCCACCACGAACCACCCGGCGATCATCGAGTACAAGGGCCAGTGGTACATGGTGTACCACAACGCCGCGGCCCCCGGCGGCGGCAACTTCCGCAGGTCGGTCACCCTGGACAGGCTGTCCTTCAACGCCGACGGCACCATGCGGAAGGTCGTCCAGACCACCGGCCCCACCGGCCCGGCCAACCTCGCCCTCAACGCCACGCCGTCCACCTCCTACGTCTCCCCCTGGGAGACGCTCGGCGCCGTCAACGACGGCTTCACCCCGGCCGGCTCGGCCGACCGCAGCCACGGCGCCTACGGCAACTGGGACCACCAGGGCACCGAGTGGATCGAGTACCGCTGGCCCACCGCCCAGAACGTCAGGTCGGTCAGGACCTACTGGTTCGACGACGACCAGGGCATCGACCTGCCGGCCTCCTGCCAGGTGCAGTACTGGAACGGCGGCGCCTACGTGAACGTGCCCGGCCAGTCGTCCTGCGGGACCGCGGCCGACACCTTCAACACGACCACGTTCGGCCAGGTCAACACCACCCGGCTGCGGATGAGCATCACCTCCAGGCCCGCCCTCTCCACGGGCGTCCTGGAGTGGCAGGTCTTCTCCTAGACCGCGTCCCCGCGTCCCCGCGTCACCGGCACCGAAGAATCGAGGTCGTATGTCATGAAACGCCTGTTCGTATCCCTCCTGCTCCTCGCCTCCGCCCTGGTCGCCGTGCCGACGCCCGCGGCGCAGGCCGCGCCCACCGTCACGGTCGTCGACATGTTCGGCAGGACGATCAACGACCACGGGGTCCAGCTCGTCGACTGGCAGGGCTACCTCGCCAACCCCTACATCGAGCTCACCGTCCGCCCCCCGGAGGGCGTGACCTATCCCGTCACCGTCGACCTCAAGGCCGAGGGCACCTCGCGCCTGATGATGGACTTGCCCAGCCAGCTCACCGCCACCGGCGCGACCAAGCGGCTGACGTTCGCGAACGCCGCGGAGCAGAAGGTCTTCCGGCTGGCCATCCACTCCAAGCGCGGTCCGGGCCAGGACGAGCTGTACACGCTCCGGCTCACCACCACCGACGCCGGCAGGCAGGTGTACACCCAGTCCATGCCGATCAGGGTGCAGCAGGACGAGAAGACCGCGCTGCAGCCCTCCATCCCCGTCACCTTCGACTACCGCTACGACACCATCACCGGGTACTTCTCCCAGCCGGCCTTCCGCACCGCGGCCGAGGAGGCGGTCAAGGACTGGTTCCGCTTCTTCGACATGGCGCCGTTCGACACGGTCGCGGCCGGGGCGGAGAACAACCACCTGCCCGGCAACGAGTGGCAGAACACCGTCAACGTGACCAACGACCGGGCCTACAACGGCATGTACGTGTTCTTCCGCGGCATCCAGAGCCCGCACTCCACCGGCTACCCCGCGCGCAACGGCAAGTACCACACCCGCCAGGGGCAGCAGCTCCCCGGCCCGCTGCACCGGTCCACCGCGATGATCTTCGAGTACGACGAGGCGGGCAAGCAGCTCTTCACCTCGCTCTCGGACGAGGACTGGTACAAGACGGAGATCCAGGGCTCGGTGCTGGACGTCCACGGCCTGGTCATGCACGAGTACGGCCACGCCGTCGCCTACCACAGCGACTGGGCCGGCATGCGCGCCTACGTGGACTCCGGCGGCGTGAACGACCAGGACGTCATCGCCTACCAGGGCCGCGCCGTCCCGCTGGAGTCCGGCTACCACGTCCCCGGCACCCAGCCGTACTGGGACCGTCTCAGCGGGCAGAGCGGCGGCTGGTCGCACATGTTCCCCACCCGCCGCTGGATGCTGACCAAGCTCGCCCTGCTCGTGGCCGAGAACGCCGGGTGGCGGATCAACCGCGACCTCACCCCGTTCCTGCCGCCGTCCATCGTCACCACCGCCCTGCCCCGGCCCGTCGCCGGTCAGGCGTACCAGCAGACGCTGGCCGCCAAGGGCGGCGTGCCCTTCTACGACTGGAGGATCACCTCCGGGAGCCTGCCGCCGGGACTCACCCTGAACCGCTTCACCGGCGCCATCACCGGGACCACCACCTCGACGGCCCCGGCGACCTTCACCGTGCAGCTGCGCGACCACGACCGGATGAGCACCCCGGTCACCAGGACCTTCACCCTCGGAGCCGGTGCGGAGCAGAACCTGGCCACCGCCGCGACCCCGTCGGCCTCCTACACCTCCCCCTGGGAGAGCGTCGCCGCGATCAACGACGGCATCGTCCCGGCCTCGTCCGACGACACCGTCAACCCGCGCTGGGGCACCTGGCCCGAGACCGGCACCCAGTGGGCCGAGCTCACCTGGCCGTCGGCGCAGACCCTCCGGTCGGCGGAGGTCTACTTCTTCGACGACGGCCAGGGCGTCGACAGACCGGCGTCGTGGAGACTGCAGTACTGGAACGGCACCGCCTACGCCGACGTGCCGAACCCGAGCGGCTATCCCGTCGCCGCCGACGCCTTCAACCGGGTCACCTTCGGCCAGGTGAGCACGACCCGGCTGCGGGTCGTGCTGAACGGCGATCCAGACGCGGTCGGGCTGTTGGAGGTGAGGTCCTTCGCCTGACCCGCCGCCGGTCCGGCCCGTACGGACCGGACCGGCGGACGCGTGCCGGGGACAGGGGCGCGGCGGGAGGGCGGCTCAGGGAAGAACCGCCTCCCAGCGAGCGACCAGGACCCTGTCCCCGGCCCGCACCCCCACCTCGTCCCCCGGGCCGCCCAGGGCCGCCCGCACCGCCTCCGCCTGCTCTCCCCGGTACTCCCGGACGCCGTGGTTGCCGGACGTGATGGGGGTGGGGACGTCCCCGGGCCAGGCCGCCTCGCGGCCGGTCCGGGTGTTCGGGTCCTCGTACATGGTGACCGTGATCGGCCCGGTGCGGTCGGGGGTGCCGGTGGAGCGGATCCGGGCGGTCAGCGCGCCGAGACGGTCGATCGCGGCGACGATCCTCGCGTCCTCGGCCGTCGGGGACCCCTCCAGCCGGGTCTCGTGGGTCCTGCCGGCCGCGTCCACCACGGTGACGACGGCGAAGGGCTGGTCGGTGGCGCCCTCGGTGCGGTCGAGCGTGCCCTCCCGCCCCGCCAGGTCCGCGGTGAGCCCGGCCCGCAGCTCGCGCAGCTCGGCCCGCGGCAGCGTGACGGCGACCAGCTCCCCCTTCCGCAGGGACAGGGCCCGCCCTCCGGCGGTGACGCTCATGGCGTCGCCCCCGTCGCAGGTCATCCCGAGGCACCGGTGGAACCGGACCACGACGTCGGACGGCCGGTCCCCGGGGACCCCGGCGCCTTCGGTGCTCCCCGGGGTGCCCGGGGTGCCCGGGGTCTCCGTGCTCCCGGTGCTCCCGGCGCCTTCGCCGCTCCCGGTGGGCTCGACGGTCGCGCCGCTCACGGTGCCCGTGGGTCCCCCGGAGCAGCCAGCCAGCAGGAGCAGGAGCGTGACGGCGGCCAGCAGTATGCGGATCACACCCTCGGAACGGATCGGGCGCCCGCGCGGTTCACCCGCCCGGCCCCGTCACCCGACCCTCCCCGCTCTCCTGCGGGACCTGCCCTCCGAGCCTCCGGGGGCCTGCGGGACCTGCTCTCCGCGCCTCCGTGCACCTGCTCTGCGGGTGGAGCCCCGGGTTCGGAGCGTGTGCCCGGGTCAGGCCGGGGACTGCTCGGCGGCCTCGGCCGTCCGCCTGGCCCAGCGGTAGTCGGCCTTGCCCGCCGGGGAGCGGACCATCTCCTCGACGAACGCGAACGTCCGGGGCACCTTGTAGCCGGAGATCCTCTCCCGGCAGTGGGCCCGCAGCTCCTCGGCCGTCGGGGCCGTCCCCGGGCGCGGTTCGATCACCGCGGCCACCCGGCTGCCCCACCGCTCGTCCGGGACGCCGGTCACCACCGCGTCGAAGACCGCGGGATGGCCCTTGAGGACCGCCTCGACCTCCTCGGGGAAGACCTTCTCCCCTCCGGTGTTGATGCAGACCGCCCCCCTGCCGAGGATCGCGATCGTGCCGTCCTTCTCGACCGTGGCCATGTCCCCGGTGAGCAGCCAGCGCACGCCGTGCCGGTCGGTCACGAAGGTACGGGCCGTCTTGGCCTCGTCCCTGTAGTAGCCGGAGGCGATGCGGCCGCTCCTGGCGATGGTGCCCACCTCGCCCGAGCCCGGCACGACCGGTTCCAGGGACCCGTCGAGCACGGCCAGCCCGGCGGTGGGGTTGGCCTGGTAGCGCAGCCCGGCCTCCGGGGAGGAGCCGGGGACCGCCGAGGCGGTGTAGCCCGACTCGGTGGAGCCGAAGCTGTCGATGATCATCCGGCCGGGGAGCAGTTCCTCCAGCCGGGCGCGTACCGACCCGCTGAGGATCGCGCCGGTGGAGCTGAGCACGAACAGCGACGACAGGTCGTACGCGCCAGTCGCGATCTCGTCGGCCAGCGGCCGGGCCATGGCGTCGCCGGTGATGTTGACGCTCAGCACCTTCTCCCGCTCGATCATCCGCAGCACCTCGGCCGCGTCGAACTTCCGCACGTACGCCATGGTGCCGCCCATCCACCAGGTGATGAACGTGGCCATCTGGGCGGCGCCGTGCATCAGGGGGGCGACGGCCATCATCGTCATCGGGCCCGCGGTGACGGCCGCGTCGATCACCTCCTGCGGGCTGGTGCGCGGCTCGCCGTAGGGGTTTCCGCCGCCGAAGGCGAAGAACAGGTCCTCGCTCCGCCACATCACGCCCTTGGGCATGCCGGTGGTCCCGCCGGTGTAGATGATGTAGAGGTCGTCGGCGGAGCGCGCCGGGAACCCGCGGGTCTCCGGCTGATCCGCCAGCGCCTCCTCGTAGCGCACCGCTCCCTCGACCGTGGCGGGGCCGCCCACCGCGACCAGGTGCCGCAGGGCGGGCACCCGCGGCACCACGGCCGCCACCCGGTCTGCGAACTCCACGTCGTACAGCAGCGCCACGATGTCGGAGTCGTCGTAGAGGTAGAGCAGCTCGGCCTCGACGTAGCGGTAGTTGACGTTGACCGGCACCGCCCGGAGCTTGAGCGCCGCCAGGATCGCCGCGACGTACTCGACGCCGTTGTACAGGTGCACGCCCACGTGCTGCCCGGCGCGCACGCCGCGGTCGTGCAGGAAGTGGGCGAGCCGGTTGGCGTGCGCGTCCAGCCCGGCGTAGGTCAGGCGGCGTTCGCCGCAGACGACGGCCACGCGATCCCCGATCGCGTCGGCGAGTCCTTCGAACAGATCCGCGTGGTTGAACTCCATCGCACCCCTCCTGGGGGATCAGGGTTTGTCGCTGCCGACCATCCACATCGCGAAGAACTGCGCGCCGCCCCCGTAGGCGTGCCCGAGGGCCCGCCGGGCCCCGTCGACCTGGTGCTCCCCGGCCATGCCGCGGACCTGGAGCGCGGCCTCGGCGAACCGGATCAGCCCGGAGGCGCCGATCGGGTTGCTCGACAGCACGCCGCCCGAGGGGTTCCACGGGATGTCCCCGTCCAGGGCGGTGGCCCCGGACTCGGTGAGCTTCCAGCCCTCCCCCTCGGCGGCGAAGCCGAGGTTCTCCAGCCACATCGGCTCGTACCAGGAGAAGGGCACGTACACCTCGGCGACGTCGATCTCCCTGCGCGGGTCGGTGATCCCGGCCTGCCGGTAGACGTCGGCCGCGCAGTCCTTGCCGCCCCGCGGGTTCACGGTGTCGCGGCCCGCGCGGAAGATCGGCTCGGAGCGCATGGCGGTGCCCAGCACCCAGGCGGGGGTGGTGCCGGTGAGCCTGTCGGCCGCCGCCAGCACCATCGCGCAGGCGCCGTCGGAGGACGGGCAGGTGTCGAGGTAGCGGATCGGCTCCCAGAGCATCGGGGTCGACTCGACCATCCTCAGGTCGATCCCGGGGATCCTCAGGTGCGCGTACGGGTTCCTCAGCGCGTTGAGCCGGTCCTTGACGGCCACCAGGTGGCCGACGTGCCCCGGGGCGCCGGAGCGGCGGATGTACTCGCGGATGTGCGGGGCGAAGTAGCCGCCCGCGCCGACGACCAGCGAGGCGCTGAACGGCAGGTGGGTGGACAGGGCCCAGGTGGCGTTGGACTCCGACTGCTTCTCGAACGCCACCACCAGCACCCGCTCGTGCACGCCGCCCTGGATCAGCGAGGCGCCGACGAGCGCGGTGGAGCCGCCGACCGAGCCCGCGGTGTGCACCCGCATCATCGGCTTGCCCGCGGCGCCCAGCGCGTCGGCCAGGTACGCCTCGGGCATCATCACGCCCTCGAACAGGTCGGGCGCCTTGCCGATGACGACCGCGTCGATGTCCTTCCAGGTCAGGTCCGCGTCCACCAGGGCGCGCTGGGCGGCCTCGCGGACCAGCCCGGCGATGGAGACGTCGTGCCGCTTGGTCGTGTAGCGGGTCTGGCCGACGCCGATGACGGCGCAGGGGTCACCACTGCTCATGCTCGCTCACCGTTCCTCGCTCGCTTCCCCGGTCGCGCGGGCCCCGCCGCCCTCAGCGGCTCCACCGGCTCCATCGGCTACGCCTCCATCACGGCGACGAGGTTCTGCTGCAGGCAGGGGCCGGCCGCGGCGTGCCCGATGACGCGGTCCGCGGTGCCGTCCAGGATGCGCCCGGCCGCCTCGCCGATCCTGATCAGGCCGGTGGCCATGACCGGGTTGGCGGCCAGCGGGCCGCCGCTGGGGTTGATCCGGGTGCCCTCGGGCAGCTCCAGCGCCCGGCGCAGCACGACCTCCTCGTGGCTGAACTGCGCGTGCAGCTCGGCCACGTCGACGCCGCCCTTTCCGACCCCCGCGGCCCGCGCCGCGCCGGCGGCCGAGACCGACCGGGACAGGTCGCGCATGCCCAGGTAGTGCGGCTCGATCCGGTGGGCGATCCCGGTGATCCAGGCCGGGCGCTCGGCGAGCTCCCCGGCCACCTCCCCGGCGGCCAGCACCAGCGCGGCGGCGCCGTCGGTGATCGGCGCGATGTCGTACGGCCGCAGCGGCGCGACCTCGGTCTCCGCTCCCTCCGGTTCCGGCAGGTCCAGGGCGTGCGGGTTGGCCCGGCCGTCGGCGCGGCTGCGCCGCACGATCTCGTCCAGCTCGGCCCGGTCGGCCCCCACCGCGGACGCCTGCAGCGCCGCGAAGGAGACCTGGTCCAGGCCGAGCGGGGCCAGGTAGTACGGGTCGAGCTGGAGCGTCATGATCTCCCGCAGGTCGCCCAGGGAGGACTTGCCGAAGCCGTAGACCAGGGCCGTGTCGACGTCGCCGTGCTGGAGCCTGACCCACGCCTCGTACAGCGCCCAGGCCGCGTCCATCTCGACGTGGCTCTCGGAGATCGGCGGCCAGGCGCCGAGCGCGTCCAGCGCGGAGACGAAGGAGAACGGCGCGCCCGCCAGGTAGTCGCACGACCCCGAGCAGGTGAAGCCGAACGTGCGCAGCCCGGTGGCGGCCCTGACCTCGTCCAGCGGCGGCAGGATCAGCTCGGACTCGCTCTGCCCCTCGTCGACGGCGCTGTGCCGGGTCTGCGCGAACGCCACGATCGCTATCTCGCGCATCTACAGCTCCACGTCCGGCTCGCCGGTGGGGGTGAACCACCTGATGTTCGACATGGACATCGTCCGTTCCTCCTCGGGCACCCACACGGCCCGCACCCGCATGCCCTGGCGCACCTCGTGCGCCGGGACCCCGCCGACCAGCGCGATCATCGGGATGTCGGTGCCGTCCAGCCGGATGTACGCCGAGACGAACGGCACCTCGGGGGCGCGCGGGTCGGGCAGGTTGTTGATGGCGAAGGTGGTGATCGTGCCGGTGTCCGGGACGACCGTCTCCTCGGTGATCGTGACGCCGCACTCGGGGCAGGAGAGCCGGTAGGGCACGTAGACCTTCCCGCAGGTGCCGCACCGGCAGCCGATGAGCACGCCCTGGGCGACCCCTTCCAGGAAGCGGGTCAGCGCCAGGCCGGGGGTGACGGTGTACTCGACGCGGACCTCGGAGACGATCCTGGTGACCTCGGGCACGAAGCTCTCGATGTCGGTGATGTGGCCGGTGCGCGCGGCCCGCCAGCGGGGGCGGACCCGCAGCCCCGGACGCATCGCCTTGACGTCTCCCGCGTCCACCGCGTGCACCAGCGCGGTGTCGGCGCCGTCCAGCCGGATCAGCGCCCAGGCGAACGGCCGGTCCAGCGGGTGGCCCTTGCGCGGCGTGTTCACCCACGCCCAGCTCTCCACGGTGCCGGCCGGGCCGACCTCGGCGTACTCGCCGGTGACCGCCTCGCCGGTGTCGGGGTCGTACTCCAGCGGGGGCACCAGCGTCCGCCCGGTGGCCGTGCGGACCCCGACGAGGCGCCCGTCGCGCAGCTCGGTGAGGAAGCGCCCGATCACCGGCCCGGTGGTGCGGGTGTAGCCGCCGGGGAACTCCAGCACGTGCGTCGCCCGCAGCGCGCCGCCGTCCCCGCCGTGGTCGCCGCCGTCGCCGGGGTGCCCGGCGGTCTCGCTAGATGGCACGTTCGCGTCCCTCCCAGTACGGGTCACGCAGCTTGCGTTTGAGGAGCTTGCCGTTGGGCTCGCGGGGCATCTCCTCGATGAAGTCGACGGAGCGGGGCCACTTCATCCTCGCCAGGCGGCCCCGGAGCGACTCGACCAGCTCGGCGGCCAGCTCGGGCGAGGGGGTCACCCCGGGGGCGGGCTCGACCACGGCCTTGATCTGCTCGCCCCACTCGTCGTCCGGGATGCCGAACACGGCCACGTCCGCGACCTTGGGGTGAACCATCAGCTCGTTCTCGATCTCGGCCGGGTAGATGTTGGTCCCGCCGGAGATGATCATGTCGGCCTTGCGGTCGCAGAGGAAGAGGAAGCCCTCCTCGTTGAGGTAGCCGATGTCGCCGACGGTGAAGTGGTCGCGCAGCCGGTTCGCCGCGGTCTTGGCCGGGTCGCCCTTGTACTCGAAGGCGACCCCGGCCATCTTCATGTAGACGGTGCCGGGGGTCCCGGCCGGGACGGGCTCCAGGTCCTCGTCCACGATGAGCAGCTCGCTGATCGGCCAGGCGGTGCCGACCGTGCCGGGGTACCGCCTCCAGCCCTCGGGGGTGGCGATGGTGCCGCCGCCCTCGGTCGCGGCGTAGTACTCGTAGATGCAGTCGCCCCACCATTCGAGCATCGCCCACTTCACCGGGACCGGGCAGGGGGCCGCGGCGTGGATCATCCACCTGAGCGAGGAGAGGTCGTACTTCGCCCGCGTCCCGGCCGGGAGCGCGAGCAGGCGCTTGAAGTGGGTGGGGACCATGTGGGAGCTGGTGACGCGGTACCTCTCGCAGAGCCGGAGCGTCTCCTCGGCGTCCCACCTGTCCATGTAGACGAGGGTGTGCCCCATGTGCAGGGCCGTCCCGCCGAACTGGGTGACCGCGGTGTGGTAGTTCGGCGAGGTGACCAGGTGGGCGTTCTCCCCGAGCGGGGTGACGCCGAACAGGGTGAGCAGGAACGTCATCAGCTCGGCGGCGTCGTCGGGGTCCAGCCCGCTGAGGGGGCGGCGCACCCCCTTGGGCCTGCCGGTGGTGCCGGAGGTGTAGTGCATGGTGGCGCCCGCGGTGCGGTCGGCCGGGGCGGTGTCCGGCCGGCCTTCGGTGAGGTCCGAGACCGGCCGCGCCCCCTCCACGCGGCCGAACGCGAAGACGCGCTCGGGGGCGATGCCGGACGCGGCGGCGCCGCGCATGCCCTCCTCGGCGTGGCGCTCGTCCACGAAGAAGGCCCCGGCCTCGCTGTCGGCGACGATGTAGCCGATCTCGGGGCCGGTGAGGTGCCAGTTGATCGGGGTGTAGTACCACCCGGCCTGGAGGGCGGCCAGGTAGAGGACCAGCCCGTCGGAGCCGTTGGGCACGAGCCCGCACACGCCGTCGCCCGGCCGCAGGCCGAGGTCGCGCAGGCCGTGGACGAGCCGGTTGGCACGGGCCAGGAGGTCGCCGGCGCGGTGTTCGGTGCCGTCCGGGTCCACCGCGGCCACCCAGGCGGGGTCGGCGGCGGCCAGTCTCCAGAAACCGAGCGTGCCCATCGGCCGTCCTCTCTGTCGAAAGGCTCCGGGACCGTCAGGGTGAATCACGTTCTCTTTTTTGCTTCAACCCCTGGCGGAACGGGAAAGATGGAACAAGAATTCGTTCTTGTACGCATGGGCAGACTAACCCCGGGAGACATGCCGAGCAAGCGCTTGATACAAGCCACCGGTCCCGCCCGGACCTCGACTCTTTCACGCCCTGCGGCACCCGATCCAGGAGTGCCGGGCACGTGCTCGTGACCAACGGAGGTCGTCCCGTGGAGCTTCTGCCGATCAGCACCCCGCACTGCCGGATCGAGCGTGACGGCCACGTGGTCGTCGTCACCATGGACCGGCCCGAGGCGCGCAACGCCCTCTCCACGGACATGCTGGTCGGCCTGGCCGACGCCTGGGCGTACGTCTCGGCCGAGCCCGGGGTGCGCGTCGCCGTGCTGACCGGTGCGAACGGGACGTTCTGCGCGGGCGCCGACCTCAAGGCCATGGGCACCCCCTCTCAGGACCCCAGGGTCAGGGAGCGGGCCGCGGCCATCCCGGACTTCCACTGGAAGGGCCTGCTCCGCGACACCGGGGCGCTGCCGTCCAAGCCGGTCGTCTGCGCGGTCGAGGGGTACGCCGTGGCCGGGGGCACCGAGCTGCTGGTCGGCACCGACCTGCGGGTGGTCGCCGAGTCGGCGACGCTCGGCCTGTTCGAGGCGAGGCGCGCCCTGTTCCCGATGGGCGGCTCGGCCGTCCGGCTCCCGCGCCAGATCCCCTACGCCTTCGCCATGGACATCCTGCTGACCGGCCGGGCCGTCACCGCCGCCGAGGCGCTGTCCATGGGCCTGGTCAACCGGATCGTCCCCGACGGCCGGGCGCTGGCCGTCGCCCTGGAGATCGCCGGTCAGGTCGCCGAGTGCGGCCCGCTCGCCGTCCAGGCCATCCTGCGCACCTACCGCGAGACCCTGGGCATGGCCGAGGCCGAGGCGCTGAAGGTCTCCGACGGCCTGGGCTGGCCGGTGATCGGTTCCGAGGACGCCAAGGAGGGCTCGCGCGCCTTCCGCGAGAAGCGCCCGGCCGTCTACCTGGGCGAGTGACCCCCGGGCCCGTCCCTCACGGGCCGGGCCGGGGCGGTCGTGCCGGTCTCCCGCGAACCGGTGGACGGCGGGCCCCGGACACGGACCCGGCCGGTGCGGCCGGTGCGGTCGCGTCAGTCCTCCACGAGCTGCGGGACGGCGGGCTGCCGGCCGCACGGGGTGGTCCTGATCTCCTCCGGCCAGGCGAGGGCGATGCCGAGGGTCTCGGTCAGCGTCCGCCGGAAGTCGGCGAGCCGGGCCGGGTCGGAGCGGATCTTGCGCGGCGGCAGGCCGACGGCCAGCGCCTGCGCCACCAGCGCGCCCACGGCCTCGCCGATGCTCCACTCCACGGGGTGCAGCCGGTAGCAGCCGTTGGTGACGTGGGTAGTGCCGATGTTCTTGTTCGCGGGCAGCAGGTTGTCGACCCGCTGCGGCAGCAGCGCGCCGAGCGGGATCTGGAAGGGGTAGCAGTCGACGTCGACGTAGGTGCGGCCGGACGTGCTCGGGTGCAGGTCGATCCGGTACGAGCCCAGCCCGACCGCGTCGGCGAACACCTCGGACCCGGCGAGGGACCCGGCGAGGGACCCGCCGCCGGAACCCGCGCGCGCCTGGACCCCGACGTGCTGCTCCAGCACGGTGAACTCGGCCCTGATCCGCCGCGACTCGCGGACGTACACCGACTTGGCCAGGCCGTCCTCGGTGCCGACGAGGTCGGGACGCAACCGCAGGCCCGGGTACCCGGCCTCGGTCTGCATCCAGTACAGGAACGACAGCGACAGGTCGCGGGCACCGGCCAGCGCGGCGTCCCGGTCGGCGCCGGGGCCGATCAGCGGCCGGTCCCAGTAGTCGATCTGCGGCCAGTTCACCAGGGTGACGTCGCGGGAGATGACGCCGGGCTCGTACTGCTCCGCGGCCACGATCCGGCGGAAGTGCCACAGGTCGTGCTCCCCGGGGACGTGCCCGTTGTCGTGGAACAGGCCGCGCGAGCGTACCGACAGGTCGATCGGCTCCACGTCCGTCCAGGACAGCTGGGGTCCGGGCCAGAACGGGGGCCGGTGGGTGCTCCAGTGGGCGTAGCCGGCCGGGCGGTCGATCGTGTGGTCCTCGCCCGGACGGTACTCCAGCGGGAAGCACCAGCTGACGGCCTGCTGGTCGAGCGGGTCGGCCACGGGCGCGGCGTGCGGCTCCCCGGTGTCGGCGACGCCCTCGGCGCCCACCACGTGCTCGACCCCGGCCAGCGGGAGCAGGTCGCCGAGATCGGTGGCGTCCACGACGTAGTCGGCCGTCACGACCAGCTCGGTCCCGTCGGGCCGGGCGAAGGTGATCGCGTCGACCCGGTCTCCCGTCACCTCGGCCGCCACGGGCACGTGCCGCAGCAGGACGGTGACCAGCCCCGCGGTCCGGTACGGCGCAAGCAGCTCCTCGATGACGGCCAGCGCCGCCCGGGGCTCGTGGCACAGCCCGCTGACCACGCCGAGGCCCGGGTTGAGCAGGCGCTGCGCGGCCACCGGGGCGCGCAGCGGGTAGTTGCGGCGGTAGTGGCCGCGGATGCCCTCGCGCAGCCTGCGGTAGCTCGGCGAGGCGTAGCGCGACTCGATCCACGGGTTCTCGTCCGGCGGGACCGCCTGGGCGGTGAGCTGGCCGCCCAGCCAGTCGGTCTCCTCGGTGAGCACCACCCGCCGGCCGAGTCGCGCCGCGGTCAGCGCCGCGGCGACACCGCCGAGGCCCCCGCCGACCACCAGCACCGGCGCGTGCGTCTCCTGCATGATCATCCCTTCACGCCGCCCTCGGACAGGCCGGCGACGAAACTGCGTTGGTTGAAGACGAAGACGGCCAGGACCGGCAGCAGCACCAGCACCGAGCCGGCCATGGCGGGCCCGTAGGCGACGTTCCCGCCGGTCAGGAACTGGCTCAGGGCCAGCTGGACGGTCTGCGTCCCGGGTGAGCTCGTGATGACGAGCGGCCAGAGGAAGTCGTCCCAGACGGCGGTGAAGGCGAACACCGCGACGGTCGCGACCAGCGGTCTCGCCAGCGGCAGGTAGATCCTCCAGAAGAGCCGGAACTCGCTCGCGCCGTCGACCCGGGCGGCCTCGCCCAGCTCGTCGGGGAGGCCCATGAAGTACTGCCGGGCCAGGAAGACGTTGAGCGGCCCGATCAGGTGCGGCAGGGTCAGCCCGGCCAGCGAGTCGAGCAGCCCGGAGCCGCCCCGCCCGAGCAGGTCGTTCCCGCCCGCCAGCGGGATCCCCTTGGCGATCAGGAACAGCGGGATGACGGTCACCGCCACCGGCACCATCGTGGTCGCGACGATCGTCATGAAGATCGCGTTGCTCCCCCGGTAGGGCAGCTTGGCGAAGGCGTACCCGGCGAGCAGTGCGAACACGCAGTTGGCGACGACGACCAGCAGGGCGACGACCAGCGAGTTCGTCATCGCGGTGGCGAGGTTGCCCGCGTCCAGGGCGACGGAGAAGTTGTCCAGGACCGGGTCGTCCGGCAGCAGCCTCGGCTCGGCCGAGAACACCTCCGACTCCGGCTTGAACGCGATCGAGACCATCCACCAGAACGGGACGAGCACCAGCAGCGTGGCGATGACCAGCGCGACCACGGATCCCGGCCTGCGCATCACTTCCTCCCGTTCCCGCGCATCGCGACGAGCGCGAAGGCGA
The DNA here is from genome assembly GCF_044456585.1 of Streptosporangium sp. NPDC050855. Lineage (NCBI taxonomy): Bacteria > Bacillati > Actinomycetota > Actinomycetes > Streptosporangiales > Streptosporangiaceae > Streptosporangium > Streptosporangium sp. NPDC050855. The sequence goes on along the minus strand of NZ_JBITFY010000001.1, from coordinate 1,101,360 downwards.
AGATCGCCGCGAACAGCACGAAGGCCATGGCGCTGGCGGAGCCGAACCGGTTGTTCTGGAACGCCTCCTGGTAGATCAGGTAGTTGGTGGTCGTGGTCGAGCCCAGCGGCCCGCCGCCGGTGAGGATGAAGATCTCGGCGAACGACTGCGACAGGTAGACGATGTTGATCGTGACCACGTAGACCATCACCGGCCGCAGGCCGGGCAGCGTCACGTGCCGGAACCGTGCCCAGGCGCCCGCGCCGTCCATCTTCGCGGCCTCGTACAGGACGCCCGGGATCGCCTGGAGCCCGGCCAGGAAGAGCACCATGTTGCCGCCGAGGGCCTTCCACACCCGCATGACCGCGACCGAGTGCAGGGCGGTGTCCTCGTCGAGGAGCCAGTCGCGGGGGGCGAGGCCGAGGGAGCCCGCGAGGTCGTTGAACCAGCCGTCCGGGGAGTACATCCACAGCCACACCAGGCTGACCGCCGTCAGCGGGACGATCCGGGGCAGGAACAGCCCGGCCCGCAGCAGCCCGATGCCGGGGATCCTCCGGTTGGCCAGCAGCGCCAGGCCGAGCGCGATGCCGACCGCGAACGGCAGCACCTCCGCGACGAACTGGAGGGTCACCCGCAGGGACTTCAGGAAGTCGGCCGAGCCGAGCAGGGCCGTGTAGTTGCCGACACCGACCGGCCGGGGCGCGCCCCGGTCGAGCGGGCTGTAACTGGTGAAGCTCAGGTAGAACCCGTACAGCACCGGGAAGAGCTGGAAGACGGCCAGGTAGACCAGGACCGGGGCGGTGAAGGCGAGCCCGACGAGCCTGCGGCGCCCGGTCGGGCCCCTGCCCGAGGCGCCCCGGGCCCCCCGGATCCCCCGGGGACCGGTCCGCGACGGTGCCGCGGGCCGGTCGCCGCCGCGCTCGGCAAGGAGCGCCATCACTGGGCCGCGAGGAGCGGCCCGGCCTCGGCCGCCGCGTCGTCCAGGGCCTTCTTCGCGGTCGCCTTCCCGGCCAGCGCCTCCTCCAGGTGCTTGTCGAGCACGTCGCGGACCTGCACCCAGGCCGGGACGTTCGGGCTGCCCTGGTAGGCGGGGGCGGCGTCGATGAACGGCTTCAGCAGCGGCTGCCCGGTGACGTAGGCGCCCTGGGCGGCCGAGGCGCGCACCGGGAGCCCGCCGACGGCCTCGGCGTAGCGCTCGTTCACGCCCTTGGAGACCATGAACGCGGTGAACTTCCAGGCGAGGTCCTTCCTCGCCGAGTCGGCGTTGACGAACAGGCCGGTGGTCGCCCCGCCGAAGGTCTTCGCCTCGGCGGACCTCAGCGGGGGCAGCACCCCGATCTTGGAGGCGAGGCCGGGCACGGCCTTGACCATCTGGAGCACCTGGCCCGCGGTCGCGGAGACCATCGCCGCCTTGCCGGTGGCGAGCGGGTTCTGCCCGGCGGGCTGGTTGGCGAAGTCGCGGCCGAGCTGGTCGCTGACCTTGGCGTCGCCGCTGTAGAGACCGGCGAAGTACTCCAGCGCCTTCACGCCCTCGGGTGAGTTCCAGGTGACCTTCCGGCCGTCCTGTGACAGCAGCGTGCCGCCCTCGGAGCCGATCAGCCCCTGGAAGCTCTGCACGCGCTGGATCTTGGCGGACTGGAGCATCAGCCCGGCCCGCTGGATCGTTCCACCGTCGCGGACGGTCAGCTTCCCGGCCGCCTCGGCGGCCTCGGCCCAGGTGGTCGGCTCGGTGACGCCGGCCTCCGACAGCAGGTCCTTGCGGTAGGCGACGAGGACGCCGTTGCCGCCCAGCGGGATCAGGTACTGCCTGCCTTCCACCCGGCCACCGGCCAGGTAGGGCGCGAGGTCGGTCCTGTCCTCGGCGGGCAGGGCGGCGATCCGGTCGTCGAGCGGCTCGATCCGCCCGGCCGCGGCGAAACCTGCGGCGGCGGCCGGGCCGTGGCCGAACACGTCGGGGGCGCTGTTGCCGGCGAAACCGGCGTTGAGCTTGGGCGACATCTGGGCCCAGTCGACGAAGGTGACCTGGACCTTCGCCTTGTTGGCGGCCTCGAACTCCGGCACCAGCCTCTTGGTGACGAGCTCGATCTCCGGGGCGGAGTTGCCGGGGAACCAGACGGTCAGCGCGGCGTTCGCGTCCCCGCCTCCCGCGCCGGTCGCGCCACCGGCGCCATCGGCGCCATCGGCGCCACCGCCGCCCGTCCCGCAGGCCGTCACGGCGAGAAGGACGCCCGCGGCGGTCGCGGCGGCGAGGAGTCCGCGCCTGTCGACGGACGTCCACCGGTTTGTGATCATGAGCTGCTCCTGTTTCGGAGGGTGATTCGAAAGGGGGAGGGGCGGCTCCCGGCGCTGGACCGCCGGGAGGTGGGAGGTGTTCGTTCGTGGCCGGGAGCCCGGCGGGCCGTCAGGTGGTCATCGGGAGCCGTGGGGCCGGTCGTGGTTCGTCGTCAGAGTCCGGGCGGGCCGATCGGGTGGCCGCCGGGAAGTGGGGTTCGGTCGTGGTCAGGATCCGGGCGGGCCGATCATGTGGTCGTCGGGCAGGCCGCAGGGCAGCAGGTGGTGCCGGTCGCCCGGGTCCCCGGAACCGGCCAGGATACGGGTGAGCATCTTCACCGCGCTGCGGCCCATCTCGTTGCGGGGGATCCGCAGGCTGCTCCAGCCGCTCTCGGTCATCGTCACCAGGACGACCACCGACATGTCCGCGGGAGCGGCCATGCCGCGCTCGGCCAGCGCGGCGACGAGCTGCCTGGCCAGGGGTTCGTTCTCGGCCAGGACGGCGGTGACGCCACCGGCGTGCGCGGCGTCGACCCAGGCCGGGTCGAGCTGCGACGTGACGTACATCAGCTCGGGCAGTCCCGCGTCGGCGCAGCCGGCCCGGTAGCCGGCCTCCTTGTCGAGGAAGACCTCCATCCGGTCCGGCCCGGTGACGTAGGCGATGCGCCGGTGACCCAGCGCGGCGAGCCTGCCGACGACCTCCCGGGTGGCGCTGGCGTAGTCGGCGCCGACCCAGGCGATCTCGGTGCCGGGCACGGTCCTGCGCCCTATGTGGACGAAGGGGTATCCCTCGGCGGCGAGCCGGGCCAGCTCGGTGGAGCCGGGCTCGACACCGAGCAGGACGCTGCCGTCCGCGAGCGCGAGCCGGTTCATCCCGTCGCTGTAGATCCGGCGGCGGCCGTCGAGGTCCTCGGTGGAGGCGAACAGCACCAGGTCGTAGCCGTCGGCGACGGCCTGCTGCTCGATGCCGACCAGGAACTCGTGGTAGAAGTCGAGCTGGTCGACCGGGAAGATCGACTCGAAGGTGTGGACGCCGAGCAGGCGGTTGCGCTTCCCGCGCAGGCTGCGGGCCGCCGGGTTGGCGGCGTAACCGAGCTGGCGCACCGCCTCCAGCACGCGCTGGACGGTCTGCTCCGGGATCCCGGTCTCCGGGCCCCGGCCGTTGACGACCGCGGAGACCGTGGCCTGGGAGACGCCCGCGAGCCTGGCAACGTCGGCCTGGCGGGCCCGGCGCCGTTGTCCCTCCATCACTCTCCTAATTCGTATCAGTTCAGCGGGGACAGCCATCAAGGGATGTTGGCTGATTCGTATTGGCGAAACCTTGCAAGACGGACGGGGCGCTGTCAACACCTTCGGCGAAAGGATCTCGAAACCTGCCGGAAGCCCGCCCTTGACGGTCGCGAAGCCCGGGGGCTACCTTCCCCCTACGAATCGGGGAAGCGCATGTTTTCGCAGGTCATGTATTACTAATACGAATCAGAGGTATCAGCGTGGGGCTTTCCGGCACCTCGGCCGTCCTGGCGCTCGTCGGCGCACTCCTCCTTCCGCAGGCCGCCCACGCGGCCGGGACCGTCTCCCCCTCCGGCACGGCTGCCGTCTCCCGTACGGCCGCGACCGTCCACACCGGCGCGGACCGGGTCTCCCGTGCCGCCGTCGCCGGGACCACCTACCACGTCGACGCGACCGGCGGCTCCGACACCGCGGCCGGGACCTCGGCCGCGACGGCGTGGAGGACGCTCGGCAAGGTCAACGCCCAGGTCTTCGGCCCCGGCGACCGGATCCTGCTGAAGTCCGGCGGCGTCTGGACGGGCCAGTACCTCGACCTGCGCGGCTCGGGAGCGGCCGGATCGCCGATCGTCCTGGGCCGGTACGGCACCGGCGCCAGGCCCCGCGTCGACTTCGCCGACACGGCCGTGAACGGCGAGGGCTTCGGGGTGCGGCTGCGGAACGTCTCGCACTGGGAGATCGGCGATCTGGAGATCACCAGCGGGCAGCAGCCCACCGACCGGCGGCGCAGCGGGGTCCTCGTCGTCGGCGAGGGCGCCGGCGCGGGGAACCTCGCGCACATCCACGTCAGGAACATGTACGTCCACGACGTGTTCGGCACCGACCGGCGGACCGGCGGGATCAACGTCCACGCCCGGGGAGCCGCCACCGACCCCGAGAGCACCTGGACGGACGTGCTCATCGAGGGCAACACCATCGACAACGTCGCCGACACCGGCATCCAGACCATGACCGACGCGCTGCTCAACACCACCTGGGCGCACGACCTCGACGCCTTCCGGAACCTGGTGATCCGCGGCAACACCGTCACCCGGATCCACCGCGACGGGATCCTCGTCCGCTCCGGGCTGGCCCCGCTCGTCGAGCACAACACCACCGACCGGATCGGCGAGTCCACCACCTCGACGCTGCCGTACCTCGACGACATCGCGGTCGTGGCCGCGCAGTGGATGTACGCCACGACCGACGCGGTCTTCCAGTTCAACCAGGCCTTCCGCACCCGCAGGCTCGACGGCGACGGCCAGCCCTGGGACTTCGACCAGAGGGTCCACCGCAGCGTCTACCAGTACAACTACAGCCAGGACAACGAGGGCGGCACGCTGCTCGTGATGGACCAGACCGACGACAACGTGTTCCGCTACAACATCTCCCAGAACGACCTGGACCGCAGCGTCGGGGTGTTCCACCTGGTCAACGGGTCGGGCGACCTGAAGGTCCACAACAACGTCTTCTACCGCTCGGCCGGGCAGACCGGCCAGATGACCGGGACGTCGACCGGGCAGGTGGCCTACGTCGGCAACATCTTCGTGAACCAGGCAGGCGGCGCCTACAGCATCAGCGGCAACGTCACCTACGACCACAACCTCTACTGGGGGACCAACGCCTCCCAGCCCGACGATCCCCACGAGATCATCGCCGATCCCCGGTTCGTCACGCCGGGCGGCGCGACCGGCCTGGCCTCCGCGGGCGCCTACCGGCTCCGGCCGGGCTCGCCCGCGATCGACAGCGGCGTCGCGGTCTCCCCGTCCGGCGGCCGGGACTTCTTCGGGACCGCGCTCTACCAGGGCGCCCCCGACCGGGGCGCGCACGAGTCGGCCGCCGTCCCCGCCACCGTCCTGCTGTCGGACGACTTCGGCGACGGCGACGCGGCGGGCTGGACGACCTCCGGCGGGTCGTGGTCGGTCACCGGCGGCGCGTACTCCCAGACCTCCACCGCGCCCGCCGAGAGCCTCGCCGTCACCGGCTCCGTCCCCTGGACCGACCACACCGTCCAGGGGCGGGTCAGGGTGAACACCGCGGGCGCCAACGCGGGCCTGGTCTTCCGGTACGCGTCCGCGTCCGACTTCTACCTGTTCCGGCTCAACGACACGACCGACACCGCCGACCTGTACAGGAAGAGCGGCGGCACGCTCACCCTGCTCGCCGGCGCCTCCGTCCCGATCGTCCCCGGCACGTTCCGCACGCTGAGGGTGACCATGTCCGGCTCGGCCGTCACCGGCTTCGTCGACGGGGCCCAGGTGCTCACCTGGACCGGCCCCGCCACCGGACCGGCGTCCGGCAGGGTCGGCCTGCGCATGCACTCCGGCACCGCGACCCTCGACGACCTGCTCGTCACGACGCCGTAGCCCCCCGGACGCGGGCTGCCCGGGGGTGAGCGCCCGGCCCGGCACCCACCCCGCAGGAAATGCAGGTGCGCGCTCTCCGGTGGCTCTGTAGCGTTTCACGTGGTTCGCCGGGCTCGGAGAGGGCACGGGTCGAACCCGGTCGGTCATCGGTTCACAGGTTCGACTCCTGACGGGATCCCCGGATCTCGAAGCCGGCCGGGGTCGCCACATCCGCGTCTTCTCCCGGCCCGGTGAACCGGCCGGTCCTGCCGGCGGTACGGGTCGAATCCGGTCGGTTACCGCCTTCTCAGCGGGTGACGCGGGTTCGAATCCCGCCGGATCCACCCTGTGGATCCGTCGTCCAGCGGCCAAGGACACCTATGCCGGTCGGAGCTCCCACATCCGTACCACCGGCAGGACCGATCGGAAGGGGAGGGCGGGTCGAAGAACGTCGGTTATGGGATCAATGGGTCGCGGGTTCGAGTCCCGCCACCGTGGCCCGGCCACGGTGTAGCTCAGACGGCAGAGCAATTGGAAAAGCCCGGCGTTCGTCACCACATCCGCCCTCCCCTTTCGCGTGCCCGCACCCCGGCGGGCCGCGTCCCCACACCCGCTCCCCGGCGGGTCGAGCCAGAAGGAGAGCGCCATGGCACGTGATCCACTCGCGAGGATCTCCACGATCGTGACGTCGCAGATGCGGCGCCTCCCCGGCCGCCGCGACCAGGTCCGCAACAACGCCGGCGGTTACGGCTTCGCCAAGGACGTCTGGAACGGGCTGGAGGACTTCCTGATCCTCGGCACCACCGGGGGCACGTACTACGTGGGCGAGGACAGGCTGACGGCCGACAACGCCGACGTGCTGTTCCGGGCGATCGACGAGGACGGCCCCCGCGCCGTCCGGCTGATCGTGGACGTCTCCACCGCGCGGCCGCCCCGCGCGCCCAAGCCCCGCCCCGCCGTCTTCGCGCTCGCCGCGGCGTTCGCCCGGGGTGACCCCGGCACCCGCCAGGCCGTCAAGGCCGCGTTCCCGCTGGTCGTGCGGACCACCGACCACCTGGCGATGTTCGTCGGCTACCTCAAGGCTCTCGGCGGCAAGCCGAGCCGCAACGGCTCCTCCCTGGTCGTGGGGCGGGCGCTGCGGACGACCCTGGCGAGCTGGTTCCTGCGCGACGAGCCGGACGCGGTGGCGTTCCGGGCGTGCAAGGCGATGCAGCGCAGGACCCCCGCCGGGGAGGCCCTCGCGCTGCGGGACGTGCTGCGCATCGCCCACCCCGCGGCCGCCACGCCCGAGCACCGGGCGCTGTTCGGGTGGATCGCGGGCAACGTCGGCGACGACGCGGCCCGCGAGGCGCTGCCCGCGGTCGACCGGTTCCTCACGGCCAGGGCGGTCAGCACGCCGGCCGAGGCCGTGCGGGTCGTGTCCGAGCGGCGGGTGCCGTGGGAGTTCCTGCCCGACGCGATGCTGCGCGAGCCCGAGGTCTGGGACGCGCTGGTGGACACGGTCGGCCTGACCGCGCTCATCCGCAACCTCGCGCGGATGACCAGGATCGGCACCCTCGTCCCGCTGGGCGACGCCACCGGCCGCGCGGTCGCGCGCCTCACCGACGCCGAGGCGCTGCTGCGGGCGCGGATCCACCCGATGGACGCCTGGCTGGCCCTGCGCGTCTACGCCTCGGGCCGCTCCCGGCCGAACCCGCGGGCCGAGGTCCAGACGTGGCGGCCGGTCCCGGCGATCCTGGACGCGCTGGAGGAGACCTACGAGCTCTCCTTCGGCACGGTCGAGCCGTCCGGCAGGCGGCTGCTGGTCGCGGTGGACTCCTCGGGGTCGATGAGCGGCACCTGGGGCGGCCGCCTCACCGTGGGCGGGTCGGAGATCGGCTCCCCGTACGAGGTGGGCTGCGCCATGGCGGTCATGCTGGCCCGCATCGAGAGGGGGAACGTGCACGTCATCGACGTCGACACCTCCGTGCACACCTCCCGGGTGAGCGCGCGGACGAACCTGCGGGAGATCGCCTCCTGGCGGCCCTCGGGGGGCGGCACCGACCTGTCGCTGCCGTTCGACTGGGCGCTGCGGAAGAAGCGGCACGTGGACGGCATCGTGGTCTTCACCGACAACGAGACCTGGGCGGGCCGCTCCCACCCCAGCCAGGCGCTGGCCGCCTACCGGAATGCGGTCAACCCGCGGGTGCGCGTCGTGGTCACCGCGATGACCGCGGCCGGGCACTCGATCGGCGACCCGAAGGACGCGGGCGTGCTCAACATGGCGGGCCTGGACGCGTCCCTGCCCTCGGTGGTGAACGGCTTCCTCCGGAGCCGCTGAGAACGGAGGAGGGGTGGGGGGGGGGGGGGGGGGGGCCGCGCCCCCCCCCCCCCCGCGCGCGCCCCCCCCCCCCCCCCCCCCCCCCCCCCCCCCCCCCCCCCCCCCCCCCCCCCGCCCCNNNNCCCGCCGGGCGGCGGGGGGCCCCCCCCCCGCGCCGGCGCGCGCCCCCCCCCCCCCGCGGGGGGCCGCCCCCCCCCCCCGCCCGCGGCTCCGGGGGGGGGGGGGGGGCGCCGCCCCCCCCCCCCCCCACCCCTCTGCCGGTCGCGGACCGGCCCCTCGCCCGGCCGTGGACCGGTCCGGCCGGTCCGGTCGCGCCCTGGCAAGATGGACGGCAGGCGCGACGAAGGAGACTCCGTGACATACGACGTGGCGGCCGTACGGGCCTGTTTTCCCGCGCTGGACGAGGGGGCGGCGCACTTCGACGGGCCGGGCGGCTCCCAGGTCCCCGAGCAGGTCGCGCGGGCCGTGGCCGGCGTGCTGGGGTCGGCGGTCTCCAACCGGGGGGCCGAGACCGCCGCCGAGCGGCGCGCCGACCGGATCGTCACCGAGGCCCGCCAGGCCATGGCCGACCTGCTCGGCGCCAGGCCGGACGGCGTCGTGTTCGGCCGGAGCATGACGCAGCTCACCTACGACATGGCCCGCGCGCTCGCCAAGGACTGGCGTCCCGGCGACGAGGTGGTGGTCACCCGGCTCGACCACGACGCCAACATCCGGCCCTGGGTGCAGGCGGCCGAGGCGCGCGGGGTCACGGTCCGCTGGGCCGACTTCGACCCCGGGCGCGGCGAGCTGGACGTGGCCGAGGTCGCCGGGCTGCTCGGCGGGCGCACCCGGCTGGTGGCGGTCACGGCCGCGTCGAACCTGCTGGGCACCCGGCCGGACGTCCCGGCGATCGCCGAACGGGTGCACGCGGCCGGGGCCCTGCTCTACGTCGACGGCGTGCACCTGACGCCGCACGTCCCGGTCGATCTCGCCCGGCTCGGCGCCGACTTCTACGCCTGCTCGCCCTACAAGTTCCTGGGCCCGCATCTCGGCGTGCTCGCCGCCGACCCCGCCCTGCTGGAGACGATCCGTCCCGACAAGCTGCTCCCCTCCGGCGACGCGGTGCCCGAGCGCTTCGAGCTGGGCACGCTGCCGTACGAGCTGCTGGCCGGGACGACGGCGGCGGTGGACTTCCTCGCCGGTCTCGTGCCGGGCGAGGGAGGCAGGCGCGAGCGGCTGGCCGTCTCGATGGCGGCGTTGCAGGCCCACGAGAGGGCCATGCTCGACCGGCTCGACACCGGCCTGGCCCAGATCGCCGGGGTGACCTCGTACGGCGCGGCGACGCGCGAGCGAACCCCCACGACGCTGTTCTCCGTCGACGGCGTCAAGCCCGCCGACGTCTACCGTTTCCTGGCCGGGCGCGGCGTCAACGCCCCCGCGAGCCACTTCTACGCCCTGGAGTGCTCGCGCCGGCTGGGCCTGGGCGACGCCGGCGCGGTCCGGGCCGGGATCGCCCCCTACACCGACGCCTCCGACGTGGACCGGCTGCTGGAGGGCGTCCGCGAGCTGGCCTCCGGTCTCGGCGGGTAGGTCACCCCGGGGCCGGGCCGCCGAAGAGGCCGCCGGTGACGCAGACCTGGGCCTGGGCCGAGAGCACCTCGATCCGGACCGAACGGCCGGGCTCGGTGAACGGAACGTGGATCTTCCCGGCCCCCTGCTCGAAGACCACCTCGACCTCCTGCCCGCCGACCCGCACGTAGGCCGCCGTCCGGGCGGTCGAGCGGTAGTCGAGGCCGAGGACGACCATGCCGCCCCGGTGCGCGAGGGGGATCGAGATCACCCCGCCCTGCTGCGGGAAGCAGCCGCCCGGCGCCGCGACGTAGGGGCCGGTGAGCCGGGCCGGGACCAGCCTGCGGCCGGTGGGGTCGAGCACGAGCGGGCTCGCCGCGGGCCGGGGGTTGCGCATGAGCGCGGCCAGCTCAGGCGGGGCCAGCGGGCTGAGCGTGAGGTTGCTGAGGCCCTCGTCGCCGTAGCCGAAGCCGAACCGGTCGTAGGGGGTCTTCTGCGGGTAGACGTCCGAGCCGGGCGGTGCCGCGGCCAGCGTCGCGCGTACCGAGGCGAGGTAGGAGCGGATCTCGGCGCGGCCCGGCTCGGTCCCGGCCACGTACCTCTCCCCGGAGTACACCGACAGGGCGGTGACGGCCACCGCCAGCGTCACGCAGGCCGCCCGGACCGCGCCGCGGGCCGGGATCCGCCGCCGGTACGGCCGCGTCTCGCCCAGCAGCGGCAGGGTGGCCAGCGCCAGGCACAGGGCGAGCACCGGGACGGCGTCGGCGAGGTAGCGGGCCTCCTCCCCCAGCGCCTTGTCGAACGCGCGCCCGGCCAGGATCGGCACCATCAGCACCGGGAGGTAGACCGCGAGGATCAGCCACGCCTTCCAGGCCCCCCGCCGGAAGAACAGGGTGACGGCGACGACCGCCGCGACGAGCAGCCAGGCCGCGCCGACCATCAGCGGAGGCGGCACCGCGTAGAACTTGTACCACCAGCTCCCCGGGCCTCCGGCCGCGAGCACCGGGAAGGTCACGCCCAGCATCCGGGCCGTCGCCCGGCCCGCCACCTCCGCCGCGGGCGTCTCGACGCTCTGCCCGTGCAGCCGGTCGAGCTGCAGGAGGAACAGGACCGAGTACGCGCCCGCCACGGCCGCGTACGCGCCGAGGACCACCGCCAGGGAGCGCAGGCGCTCCCGGACCGGGAAGTACAGCACGGTGATCAGGACGAGCAGCAGGGGGATGGCGAAGACGGCCTTGAGGTGGAAGGAGCAGAGCCCGAACAGGAACCACAGCCCGGTCACCAGCGCGTCCGTCCCCCGTCCCGAGCGCAGGAACGTCACGTGCGAGGCGACGGCCAGGGCGATGGCGATCTGCAGCGGCAGCGCCTGGACCGCCGCCGCCCACCAGTAGAAGGCGGGCAGCGCGAGCGGGGAGAACAGGTACAGGGAGAAGGGCACCAGGATCGCCGGGCGCGTGCCGAACAGCACGCGCAGCATCCGGTACACGGCCAGGGAGGCGGCGAGCTGGAGGAGCAGCAGCGCCGCGGCGGTCACCGTCCAGTTGTAGGCGCCGAAGACGACGATCAGCTTGTTGGCGATCATCCCCACCGGCATCACGTGCGCGGAGTAGACGCCGAAGAGGTACCCCGGGTCGAGCGGCTCGGCCGTGGCCCGCCCGATCATGTTGAGGTCGTCGCCGAAGAAGCCGCCCCGGTTCAGGATCGTGGCCCGCCAGGCGAGCTGGCCCACGACGAGCACCAGGGCGACGGCGAACACCCGCCGGTCCCGGGACGGGGGCCGGGGGGCACCTGCCCGGGAGGCGGGGACACGGTCTGTGACCTGGGGGGACGGCATCGTTCTCCACACTCGTCGCTCTGGATGAGTTCCTAACGTACGCGCCCCGGAGAGGCTACCTACTCATCGGTGATGCGACCCAATCGTTCCACGGCGCCCAGGTATCCCTCGATCATGCTGAAGACGACGTCCCTGGAGGACCTGACCTGGTTCATCGTGCCGATGATCTGCCCGGCCGGGAAGGTCGCCAGCTCGGCCGCGTCGGAGCGGCCGATCCGCCGGAGCGCGTCGGAGACCAGCATGAACTGCAGCGGCATCGGCAGCGTGCCGGGCGAGTCGGCCGCCTCCCAGGCGTCGGTCCACTCGTTGCGGAGCAGCCGGGCGGGCTTCCCGGTCCAGGACCGCGAGCGGACGGTGTCGCGCGAGGTGGCCTCCAGGATGCGGCGCTTGGCCATCTCGGGGGTGTCGGCCTCCTCGACGGCGAGCCAGATGGAGCCGGTCCACACCCCTTCGGCGCCCAGCGCCATCCCCGCGGCCATCTGGCGGCCGTCGCCGATGCCCCCGGCGGCCAGCACCGGGACGTCGACGGCGTCCACCACCTGCGGGATGAGGACCATCGTGGAGATCTCCCCGGTGTGCCCGCCGGCCTCGGTGCCCTGCGCGACGACGATGTCCACGCCGACCTCGACCTGCTTGATCGCGTGGCGGGGGGTGGAGGCGAGCGCGGCCACCTTCACCCCCTTGGCGTGGGCCTGGTCGACCACGTCGGCCGGGGGCGGTCCGAGCGCGTTGGCGAGCAGCGCGATCGGGTGGCGCAGCGCCACCTCCACCTGCGGTCGGGCGGTGGCGTCGGTCCAGCCGAGCAGCACCCTGCCCGCGTCCGCGCCGGCCGACAGCGGCGGCACCCCGTGGGCGGCGAGCAGGCCGTCGACGAACTCCCGGTGCCCCTGGGGGATCATGCCCTGGAGGCGTCCGACCAGGTCCTCGGGGGAGTCGACGCCCAGGTCAGAGCCCGCGTAGGAGGCGGGCATGACCACGTCGACGCCGTAGGGCCTGCCGTCGACGTGGTCGTCGATCCATGCGAGCTCGACCTCGAGCTCCTCGGGGGTGAAGTAGAGGGCGCCGAGCACACCCATCCCCCCGGCACGACTGACCTCGGCGACGACGTCACGGCAGTGGCTGAACGCGAAGATCGGCAACTCTATCCCGAGCATGTCGGTTACACGTGTCCGCATGCTGTGACTGTACGACCGCCCGGGAACAAACTGCAACGTGTTCTAATGCAGAACCTTTCTTTCGTTCCGGAACCTAAGCTACTCGTGAGTAATCAACATCGAAAAGTGTGGAACGGGTTCCAGTTCCATGCCCGCCAGGGCATGCGAAAGGCGGGAGGCCGCGGGCGTCGCCGCCCGCGGCCTCCCGCCGCCGTCCTCGTCCGGTCGTGTCACGGACCCCGGCCACCGGCCGGGACGCCTCACCGCTCCGCGCGGCGCCTGATCAGCAGCAGGCCGGTGATCACCAGCGCCAGCCCGAGCACCAGCAGGACCAGCGGGATCGTGGTCCTGAGCATCGTGATGGTGTTCTTGCCGTCCGTCGCGTTCTTGACCAGCTCGTCCTGGGTCTGCTGGGTCATCTTCGCGGTGGCGACGAAGGCCACCGAGCGCTCGACGCCGTCCTGGGTCTTGAGCACGTCGTGGCGCTGCTGCTCCTGGCGCACCGGCGAGCCGGTGGTCGGCTCGATCCAGAAGGTGTTGACGCCGTCGTAGACGCGGTCGACCTCCACGTCACCGGTCTCGTCCATGCCCAGGTAGGAGGCCGGGGCCGAGAGGGTGTCGATCGTGGTCGGCGGGATGGTCTGCTCGAACCGGTAGACCCTCAGGCCGCCGACCTGCTCCTCGGTCACGAACCTGGCGTCGAACGCCTTGCCGGTGGTGGAGTTGAAGACGCTGTAGGTCTTCTTCTCCACGTCGAACGGCCACTTGTAGATCTGGCCCTGGAGCTGGGCGGGCTCGTCGTTGATCTTTACCGAGCAGCAGTTGATGCCCTCGCCGGTGTACTTGTTGAAGGCGCTGCGACGCTCGCTGTAGGTGATGAGGGGGTTGGAGTTGGTGACGTCGTTCACCACCATGACCTCGTCCCAGACGACCCGGTCCCCCTGGGCCCCGGCGACGTCCCCCCTGGTGGTGACGGTGATGTCGAGATCGCCGGTCACCACCTTGCCCTTGTCCCCGACGCTGAAGTACTGCGCGTCGGTGGCCTCGAGCTTGCTGATCCCGTACTGGTCGGCCGGCGCGGCGATCAGGGCGGGCGCCACCTGGAACCGCACCAGGGGCGCGAGAACAAGGAGGAAAGCCCCGAGTCCGATCAGTACCAAACCGATGACGCGACGCATCGCTCCTCCAGGGGCCGTCCGCTATACAGGTGTGCCGATTGCCCTATAACAAGTTCCATTTCGCGATATGTTAGTGCTGGGAGTCATCTACGTCACCAGGGATGCCAAAAAGTGACCGAAACAGGTTCTATGCCGGTTCACCGGAGGCCGGCCGTCGGTGACGTGGGCGATCTCCCCGCGATCGGGGGGCACCTGGACGCCATGGACGGCGTCCGCGCGGTCGCCTCGTTCGGGGTTCTTCTCTACCACGTGGCGAGCACGACGGGGGCCTCCCTGCGGGAGGGGTTCCTGCCCTCCCTGCTCTCCCGGGGCGACATCGGGGTGCCGATCTTCTTCCTGCTCTCGGGTTTCCTGCTCTACCGGCCCTGGGCGCGCCGGACCGTACGGGGAACCGGGGCGGACCGGGTCCACGGGGCCCACGAGAGGGCCGGGGACACCGGGAATCCCAGGGACGCCGGGGACGCCGAAGACGCCGTGGCCGCCCCGGACGTCGGGGACTACCTGTGGAAGCGGGCGCTGCGCATCCTGCCCGCGTACTGGCTGGTGGTCGTGGTGGCGCTGACGCTCTGGTCCTGGCCGCAGGCGGCCGACCCGTGGAAGTGGCTGCCGTTCGTGCTGCTGGTGCAGAACTACGTCCCCGATCCCTGGTGGGGCGGGGTGAGCCCGCCGGGGCTCGGGCAGATGTGGAGCCTCTCGGTCGAGATGACCTTCTACCTGGCCCTGCCGCTGATCGCCGCCGCCCTGCACGCGCTGGCGCGGCGCGGGGCGGACCCGGTCGCCAGGGCCCGGCTGCTGCTCGGCGGCGTCTGCGCGCTCGGGGCGGTCTCCCCGCTGTGGGCGGCCTTCAGCCACTACCCGGTCCACCGCCCCGAGCTGGGCCTCTGGCTGCCCCGGCTGCTGGTCTACTTCGCCGCCGGCATGGCGCTGGCGGTCGTCTCGCTCTGGGCGCACGCCGAACCCGATCCGGACGCTCCGGTACGGCGCCTGACCCGGGGGATCCGCGAGTCCTGGGTGACCTGCTGGATCATCGCCGGCCTGGTCTACGTGGTGGCGGCCAGCCCGATCGCGGGGGGCCGCCTGTTCGAGATGCAGGACCTGTGGACCGACCTGTTCGAGATGACGCTCTACACGGTGTTCGTGCTCGCCCTGCTCTCCCCCGTCGCCCTGCAGCCCCCCGGCCCCTCGCCGATCCGCTCGCTGCTGGGCAACCCGGTGATGCGCTACCTGGGCCGCATCTCCTACGGCGTCTTCCTGTGGCAGTTCGTGGTGATCGTGGGCTGGTACGAGCTGACCGGCCAGGAGTCCTTCAGCGGCGGCCTGCTCTCCACGCTGGCGGTGTGCACCGCGCTCACCGTGCTGCTCGCCGACCTCAGCCATCGGCTGGTCGAGGCTCCGGCGCTGCGCCTGCACCGGTTGCGCCGCCGTCCCGCCCGGGACTGACCCCGCCGGCACCGTCCGCACCGCCCGCACCGCCCGCACCGCCGTCGCCGGGCTCACCCGTCCCGCGGCCGTCCGCACCGTCGCCGTCGTCGCCGTCGTCGCCGTCCGGACCGGCGGCGCGGATCAGGCGCACACCGGCCACCAGCACCGCCACGCCCAGCACCAGGAAGGAGATCGGGATCACCAGGTTGACCAGCGTCGCCCGGCTCCGGAACTGCCGGGCCTCCCCGGCGTTCCAGCGCTCGTCCCCGGCGCTGGTGCGCAGGTCGGCCGCGAGCGCGACGACCTTCCCCCGGCCGTCCGGCGTGCGCAGGGTCCTGACCAGGTTCTCCCTGAACCCGATCACCATGCCGCTGGTCGGCTCCACCCAGAAGGTGCGGGTCCCGTCCAGGTAGGCGTCGACCGGGAACAGCTCCGCGTCCGACGCGGAGGCTCCCGAGGTCCCGGCGGTGCCCGAGGTCCCGGCGGTGCCCGCGGTCCCCGTGGTCCTCGCGGTCCCCGGAGGGCCGGGCGTCCTCGGGGTCCGCCTCTTCTCGGGGCGCTTCGCGGTCTTCCGCTCCTCCGGCTCCTCCAGCCCCAGGACGGATCCGGGCAGCCGCATGGGCTGCTGGACGTAAGGCTCGTCGACCAGGCGTTGCGCGTAGCGGTACACCCGCACGCCGTGCAGGGTCTCGATCCCGTCGAAGCGGGCCGTCACCGGTCTGCGGGCCAGCGGGTCGTAGACCTGGTACGCGATCGGCCGGGCCTCGAAGGGCCAGCGGAAGAGCAGGCCGCGCGGGGCGGGGTCGGGGTTCTCGTCGACGTAGTCCTCGCAGCAGGGGAACGCCTGCGCCGTGCGCCGGTCGAAGGCCAGGCGCCGCTCGTGGTAGTCGACGCGCTGCCCGCTCCGGGTGGCGAGCGAGACGAACTCGGTCCACACGGCGACGTCGGGCGTGGACCTGATCGTGTCGCCGTACCGGGCCACGGCCTGCTCCAGCGGGACGCCGCTGCGGACGCGCAGGGCGGCGGTGTCGAGGTAGGAGCCGGACTCGGTGGTCAGCATGGTGATCCGGTTCTGCTCGGCGGGCAGCACCAGACCGCTGGGGTAGACGTACAGGCGGACCAGCGCGGCCAGCGTGATCAGGAAGGCCCCGGCGGCGAGGACCAGCACCCCGCGCAGCCGCTCCCCGCTCATCCCCCGGCCGGTCGCCACCGAACCGGTCGCCTCGGGACCGGTCGCCACCGAACCGGTCGTCTCGGGACCGGTCGTCTCGGGGACGGCCCGCGGGTCCGTCGTGCGGCCGGTCACCGTCGCTCCGCCGGTCGCTCGGCCGGTCGCGCCGGGGCGGTCTCGACGGGCACCGCGACGGCCGTGTCGGGCACCCGCAGCCACGGCCTGGACGGCCGGGGCACCCGCACCGCGGCCAACAGCAGGCCCAGCACCGTCAGGCACAGGTACTGCGCCACGACCGCCCCGGCCTCCCCGCCGTACCCGAGCGCGAGACCGGCCGCGCCGAGCCCCGCCACCACCGGGAACGGCGTGAGCAACGCCCTGCCGATCCGGTACGCCCGGCCGCCCGCGCTGTGCTCGGCCGAGGCGACGCCGCGCAGCCACAGCGCGAGCGCCGCCACCGTACCGGCGAGCGCGGCACCGGCCCAGCCCTCGGCCACCAGGCCCAGCACCGGGGCCAGCGGCCAGAGCCAGGCCGCCCGCACCCGCGCGGCCGGTGCGGCGGCGAGCGTCCGCACCCGGCGCGGCCGGACCAGGGCGAGCGCCGCGACCAGGGCGACCAGCGCCCAGCCGACGAGCAGCGCGGTCCGGTAGAGCCCGTCCGGGGCGTAGGTCATCACCACGGTCCCGTCCCCGGGCGGCAGCAGCCAGGCCTGCCGCCAGCCGTCGAGCCGGGCCGGTTCCAGCACGCGACCGCCGAACGTGGCCCGCCAGCCGGCGTTGAAGTTCTCGCCGAGCGCCAGGTAGGAGGGCTCGGTCGTGGAGACCCGGACCCGGCGCTCCCCCGCGTCCCAGCTCTCGACCGCGGCCGGGCGCAGCACCGCCGGAGCCGCACCGGGACCTGCGATGGTCCCGCCGGTCCCGCCGGTGCCGCGCAGGACCATCGAGTCCACCCGGAACCCCTGGGCGGCGGCGGCGCGTACCCGCAGCGTGCCCGCCTGCGTCCAGACCGCCTCGCAGGTGCGGTACGGGACCGGGCGGCCGGCGAACAGGTCGCCCAGGGTCCCGCCGCGGATCTCGGTGGGCGTCTCGACCCCGTTGACGGTGAGCATGGGGCCGAACCCGCAGGGCATCCTCAGCGGCTGCGCCCCCAGGGCCGGCAGCGGCCTGATCCCGGGGACGGACACCCCGAGCACCTCCATCCGCCACGAGCCCAGGGCGGTGAAGGTGATCTGGACCCGGTCGGCCCGCATCGGCGCGAAGCCGATCCAGCCGTCCCGGGACGCCCACGCGTACCGGACGGAGTCACCGGCGGTGACGGTGACCCGCACCGGTGGCGCCCCCAGCCTGGTGTCGGGGAAGTCGACCCGCAGCCGCGACAGGGTCACGGTCCTGCCCAGCTCGGCGGTGAGGGTGGGCGCGAGGTCGGCCCGCCCGGCGTACCAGACGGTCCTGTGGTCGTCGTCGAACGCCGCGTACGCCCCCGCGGCCGGGACGTCGGCCGCGGTGGAGGAGGCGGTGACGCGCGGGAAGGTGCCGGGGGGCATCAGCACGGTCTCGGCGGCCCGCTGGTCGGCGAGCACGGCCCTGCCCTCCAGCACGCGCCGGCCGGTGGCGACCGGGAACGACCGGTCGAAGGCGTAGCCGTCCTCGCCCACGTAGTGCAGCCGGTCCGCGCAGGTCCAGGCGTAGGAGCCGAGCATGCAGCCGGGGGCGGCGTCGGTCCGGCTGGTCACGACCGTCCGTCCCGGCTCCGGGGCGTCCCCGGAGGGGTCCGCCGGGGTCACGGAGGGCACCACGAGGGTACGGCCAGGGCGGACGCCGGGGATGGCGATCTCGGTGATGCCGACCCGGGGGTCGGGGTCGCGCAGGACGCCGGTCACCCGGATCCGGATCCTGGAGGTCTTCCCCGCCGGGACGTTGAGCCGTTCCCACAGCGAGGTGAGGCCGAGCCGGGTGCGGACCCGGCCGGTGTCGGTCTCCACCATGACCTCCGATACCGTCACCGCCTCCTCGGAGCGCTCGAACACCGCCTGGATCGAGGGGACCGCGACCGGCTCGGCCAGCCGGACCTCCAGCCACTGCTCGACCGCCGGTTCCCAGCCGGTGGAGCGCCAGCCGGTGCGCAGGTCGTCGTCCAGCGCCGCGTACGGCTGCTGCCCGGCGTCGCGGGTGCCCGGGGTCGCCCCCAGCCTGGACTGCGAGGAGGAGGCGGTGACGGACTCGACGCCGGTGAGGACGGCGACGGTCTTCGGCTCGTCCCAGGCGGGGTCGGTGAGGTCGTGGGCGGTGCCGCGTCCCTCGTAGGGCTCGTCCGGCGTCATCGTCTCGGTGTAGGGCCTGCGCAGGTCGCTCACGACCAGCTCGCGACGGCGCATGGTGTCGGTGAGCACCGTGTCCTCGGCCGGGATCGCGTCCGCGCCGGGGTCGTCGCCGAGGATCACCGGGCGGTCGTCGCCGAGCACGCCCTCCTCGGCCATGGTGAGCAGCGCCTCCGGGGCGCCGGAGACCCGCAGCGGCCGGGCCGCGGGCACCGTGCCGACGACCGGGCTCGCCCCGGTGACCTCGTAGATCTCCAGGGACGCGTACGGCTGGTCGAGCCGGCCCGACGCGGTCGGGGAGTCCTCGAAGCCGACGGAGGGCCCGAAGCCGCGCACCCTGCTCAGGCCGGGAGAGCGGTCCAGGGCCTCGTGCACCCGGGCCGGCCAGGCATCGCCGAAGGCGACGCGGTCCAGGTCGTTGCGGACCAGCAGGTAGCGCACGCCCATCCGGCGCAGCGCCCGGGTCAGCCCCGCCGAGCCCTGCCCGTTGGCGAAGCGGTCGTCGATCGCCTTGACCAGGCGGTTCGACCCGGCCGTACCCCAGGGCACGATCGTGTTGCTCACCCACCTGGCCTTCTTCAGCAGCGGCTGGAACGGCTCGTCCAGCGGGCGCCCCCAGGTGTACTCCCCGCGCCGCGCCCCCGGCAGGACCAGCACGGTGCCCTGGTCGGCCCGCTCGTCCAGCCAGGAGGCCGCCTGCCGCCAGTGCTCGGGGACGTCGGCGAAGGCGCCGCCCGGGGCGATGCCGGCGGTCGCGACGGGCATCAGGGTCAGCCCGGCCAGGGCGGCGACGGCCACCGTCGCGGGGAGGCGGACGGCGGCCCTGACGGCCCCCACGTGGGAGACCAGGGCGGCCAGGCCCAGCACCAGCGGGAGCCGCAGCAGCGCGTTGAACTTGTGCAGGTTGCGGAAGGGGGCCAGCGGGCCGTCCAGCAGCGCCCTGAGCGGCTCGGCGAGCGGCCCGGTGTGGCCCGCGACGAGAACGATCACGCCGGCCAGGGCGGTCAGGACCAGGAAGGGCCGCTCGGGGGTGCGGGCGAGCGTGAGCCCGGCCAGCCCCAGCCCGGCCACCAGGGCGGTGACCACGACCAGCCAGGGCACGGTGGCGTGCTCGTAGGCGGCGGGCAGGTAGGGGCGGCCGTCCACCGGCAGGAAGGCCACCCAGTGGTTCATGCCGCGCAGCACGTTGGTCAGCGACCCGACGACCGTGGTCGTCCACGCGTTCTCGGTGAACGGCATGAAGGAGAAGACGTAGCGGCCCAGCAGCACCAGCGGGACCAGCCACCAGAAGGAGACCGCGGCGATCGCGGCCAGCCACCAGGCGATCAGCCGCCGCTTGCGCGGTCCGGGGCGCCGGGTCAGCAGGTAGATCATCGGGACGACGAGCACGGCCAGCTCGGCGGCGGCGTTGATGCCCCCGGCGAACAGGAAGACCAGCGCCGACAGGCAGGCGGCCCGGCGCGGGGTCGTCTCCCCCCTCGCGCCCCTGATCAGGAAGAGCAGCACCCAGGGCAGCACGGCGCTGGGGGCGAACTCGACGGAGTTGAACCCCATCAGGGCCTGCGCGTGCGGGGCGAGCGCGTACGCCAGGCCCGCCAGCACCCCGGCGAGCGGGCCGCCGATCCGCAGCGCCCGCGCCACCTGGGCGACGCCGACGAAGGCCGCGCACAGCATCAGCGTCACCCACAGGCGCTGGACCACCCAGGGCGGCATGCCCGAGTTGATCAGCAGGGTGTAGAAGGGCCCCATCGGGAAGATGTAGCCGTACGCCTGGTTCTGCAGGTGGCCCAGGTAGTCCTGGTCCCACATGTTCAGCGCCTGGGCCAGGAAGCCGATCGGGTTGATCGGCATGTCCAGCTTGGTCTCGGCGATGAGCCTGCCCGGCGCCATGTGGAAGGCGACCGCGGCGAGGAAGAGACATCCGGCCAGCAGCCTGAGCCTGCGGCGGAGCCCGGTGTCGGAGGCGCCGAACTCGGCGACGGGTGCCGACAGGCGGGCGATCCACGTGTCAGGGGTCACGGGCGCTTACGGCGGGTCGGTCTCACCCGAGGCGAGACAGAGATCGGATGCATGAAGGTGACGACCGTTTTTGGCTAATTCTGTGGTGATCAGTCCGGTCATCGTAGCGCCGGTCCTCCCCCAGGTGAACTCGGCGGCCCAGAGCCGGCACGCCTGCTGGATCTCCTCGCGCCGGACCGGGTCCGACAGTTCCCCGAGCGCGCGGTCCACCACGTCGGCCAGCGTCTCACCGTCCCCGACCAGCCAGCCGGTGACGCCGTCGCGCACCGAGTCGCGCAGCCCCGCCACGTCGTAGGCGACCGTGGGGACGCCGAGCGCGGCGGCCTCGATCACGGTCAGCCCCCAGCCCTCGAACTCCGAGGCGGTGACGTTCAGCCGCGCGGCCCCCAGGATCGCGTTCTTGGCGGCCTCGGGCAGGAAGCCGTGCAGGTGGACCCGGTCCTCCACCCCCCGGCCGGAGGCGTGGGCGGTGAGCCGCTCCTGCTCGTGGCCGCGCCCGATGACGTGCACGTGCATGCCGGGCCAGGCGTCGCCGAGGTCGCGGGCGAGGTCCACCACCCGCTCGACGCGCTTGTGCCCGACCAGCCTGCCCAGGTAGACCACGGCCGGGTCGCCGGCCACCCCGCCGGGATCGGCCACCGGCCGGGCCACCGGGCTGCCGTTCGGGATCACCTGGATGGGCGCGAGCCAGCCCAGCCTCTCGCGCAGCTCGGCGCGGGAGGACTCCGAGACCGTCACGGTCGGGCGGCGCCGGTAGACCAGCCGGGCCGCCGGCCCCTCGATGAAGCAGCCGATCCGGGCCAGCCAGGGCGGGAAGAAGGCGTAGAACTGGCGGTCGTGCACGTGGTGCACCAGCGAGACGACCACGGTCCGGCGGCTCACCACCAGGGGGGCGAAGAAGGGGATGCCGTTCATGCAGTCGATGACGACGTCGAAGCGCCTGCGCCGCAGCAGCATCCAGAGCGGGACCAGCAGGTAGACCAGGAACGGGTTGCCCATCCGCCGCAGCGCGATGCCGTCGCGCTCCTCGGCCGCGGCCTGCCCGGCCTCCCTGGCGGTGACGAACGTCACCTCGGCGCCCTGCCCGGCCAGGTGGCGGCTGACCTGCCAGGCGTACTCCTCGGCGCCCCCGGCCACGGACTGCGACGGCTCGCGGAAGTTCAGGACGGCGACGCGCACCCCGCGCATGGAGAGCCGGCGCGGCCCGGTCGCGGCGACCAGACCGGCGGGCGCGACGGTCGCGACCGGCACTGCGGGCGCGACGGGGGTGCGCGGGATCGCTCTGGCGCCCTGTCCGGCCACGAGCACTCCTATCTCCGTACGGCGTGTCTCCGCACGGCGTGTCTCCGCACGGCATGCGGGAACGGCGGCGCGGTGACACAGGGGCGTCCGCGGGCATGCCGAGGCCGGCCCCTGTCCCGTCGGGACGATTCCCCGCGCCGGGGACCCGAAGGCTCAGGTGAGCGCCGGGGCCGGTCGGCGGCCCCGGGCCGTCACCTGGTGCCGTAGTTGTACAGCGGCCTGTTGGGCGGCTCGGGGGTCGGTGCCGCGACGTTCACGACCGCCACCGAGGTTCCGATCGCCAGCACTGCCCCTACCGCCAGAGCGGCAATCACTCGCAACACCCGAGTTCTCCCTCCAACGCGTGGATCGTGCAGTCTGCCCGAGAGTAGAACGTGATACAGCTCGCCAGCCAGCAACTTGGTCAAAATGTGATAAATAAAGTTACCGCTGGGTAAATCCTACAATATTTGCATCTCACGAGCTCAGAGGCGGTAGAGCAGGAGCTCCGGACCGGCGTGGAGCAGCCGCGCGCCCGGCAGCCTGGAACGGAACATGTTCTCGTTCGCCCTCAGGATCAGCACGTGGCTGACCCCCCGCCCGGCCAGCGGCCCGGTCAGGGCACCGGACCCGGCGAGGAGCGGGCCGATCTCGCGCGCCAGCGGGTCCTCGGCCCCCAGGGCGAGCGTGCGGCCGTCCCCCAGGCCGACCGTCAGGCCGTCGTTCCAGACCACCCGGCGGTGGAAGGACTTGACCGCCGGGTCCAGCACCACCCGCCCGCCGTTCCAGCCGAACGCCCGGTACGCGCTCCACGGCAGCGTCAGCAGCGCCCCCGGGGCCGGGTCGGCGTCCACGATCTGCCGCACCCGCGACCAGTCGGGCGGGTACTCGACCGCGACCAGCCTGCCGAACGCCCCCAGCGCGAAGGTGGGCAGCACCAGCAGCGGCACCAGGATCATGCCCGGCCGGATCGTCGCGGGCAGCCGGGCCGCGACCGCGGCCAGGCCGACCGCCTGGAGCAGCGCGAAGGGCGCGAGGTAGAGCTGCCCGTCGCGCAGCGGCCCGAAGCCGGGCCAGAACCCGACCAGCGCCTGTACCGCCCCCGGCAGGAAGGCGCCGGCGCACCCCACCGCCAGCCCCGCCGCGGACGCCACCGCCAGCCCCTCCTCCCACTCCCACGCCCCGTCCCGTCCCCGCTGCTGACTCCGCCGCCGCTCCCGTCGCTCCCGGACGAGCAGGGCGTGACCCGCCACGGCCGTCACGGTCACCGCGAGCCGGACCAGGGCCGACCACCAGGTCTCCTGCCCCGGTACGACGGCACCGGAGTTCCACACCCCGCCCAGGGTGAGCAGGCTGCCGAGGGTCCCCAGCGGCCCGTCCGCCCGGGGGGCGAAGGCCCGCACCCCGGCCGGATCGGTGACGGCGGCGCTGCCCAGTGCCGGGACCAGCCACGGCAGGCTCAGCACGGCGGCGATCGTCAGGACGCGCGGGGCCCGGCGGCCGGCCACCGGCACGAGGGTCATCACCGAGACCAGCATCGCCTGGAAGCCCCCGACCGCGGCGGGCAGCAGCGCCAGGACCAGCGGACCGGCCCGCCTGCCGGTGGCCGCGCGCACCGCCCACGGCAGCCCCGCGTACCCGAGCAGCATTGC
This sequence comes from Streptosporangium sp. NPDC050855, assembly GCF_044456585.1. Classification (NCBI taxonomy): domain Bacteria; kingdom Bacillati; phylum Actinomycetota; class Actinomycetes; order Streptosporangiales; family Streptosporangiaceae; genus Streptosporangium; species Streptosporangium sp. NPDC050855. The sequence goes on along the minus strand of NZ_JBITFY010000001.1, from coordinate 1,077,602 downwards.
CCACTGGCCCAGCAGCAGCCGCTGGGCCAGGTAGACGTTCCAGGCGTAGAACACCGCGGCGACCAGCCGGGCGACCGTGCGCTCCCCGCGCTCCCCGGGGACCAGGGCCGCCGCGCCCGTCGCGGCGAGCACGAAGAGGCCCAGCAGGATCGCCTTCTGCACCACCTGGTCCGCCGGGAACGGCAGGAACGACGACGCCGCCGAGATCAGGGCCACCGCCGTGTCGCTCGGCACGGCACGCGGGAAGCCGCCGCCCTGCGGAAGGATCGGCGGATCCGGTACGAACACCATGTCGTAGCGGAGCACGAAGCCGGGACCGAGCGCGGGTCCCAGCGCGAGCACCCCCAGCAGCAGCCCCGCCAGGGCGGGCAGCGCGTGGACGGCCCGTCCGCGCCACCGCTCCCGGGCCGGTCGCCGGTCCCCGGGACGGGATCGGCGCGCCCGGATCCGGGATCGGGCCGATCGCCGGTCCGGCGGGCGGGCGGGGCGCCTGTCATCGGCCCCGGGAACGCCCACTACGGTGCGGCGGGGCGGAAGAGCACCATGTTCACGTACTCCCGGCCGGGGACGAGCAGGCGGGAGATGAAACTCCGCCGCACCTCGCCGACCGCCTCCTCCTGGTGGGCCGGCAGGTCGAAGCCGTCCAGCGGGTGCCAGGAGCCGCCGGTCAGGACGAAGCCGGTGTAGCCCCACTCCGCGAGCCGGTCGACGACCAGGCCGATGTCCTGGTGCCGGGTCTCCAGCTCGACCAGCAGGACGGGCCGGTCACGGCGGACGGTCCGCTCGGCCCCGAGCAGCGCGGCCAGCTCGTGACCCTCCACGTCGATCTTCATGAACCGGACGTCCCTCAGGTCCAGCTCGTCGATGGTAACGGCCGGGACGTCCACCGGCACGCCCTGTCCGTGCACCACCGAGGCCGTGGCCTCGGCGCCCCGGCCGCCCCCGGGGATCCAGAGCCGTGCCGTGCCGGAGCGGTCCGAGGCCGCCGCCGCGACCACCCGCACGTCGGGGAAGGTGCTCGCGAGCAGGGCGGCCAGCCGGGGGTTGGCCTCGATCGAGACCACCTGCGAGGCGAGCCGCCGCAGCGTGGCCGTCCACGGCCCGTACCAGACGCCCACGTCCACGGCGGTGCCGCCGCGCGGCACGAACTCGCCGGCGCGGGCCAGCTCGGCGTCCAGCCGGGGGTAGACCCTGCGGATCGCCGCGCCGAACCAGCGCGGCGGGACCGCGCCGGCCACGGCACTCCGGACGGCCACCCCTGGCCGGAACCGCATCGACATGCGCGAAGCCTATTACCTGCCCGGCTCGGGGTCCCTGGGCAGGCCGAGCATGCGCTCGCCGATGATGTTGAGCTGCACCTCCGTGGTGCCGCCGTAGATCGTCATGGCCCGGGTGGCCAGCACGGCCCGGTTCCAGTAGCCGGCGTCGCCGAGCTTCATGTCGGCGGCGATGACGGCCGAGGGGCCGAGCAGCGAGACCGCGCACTCCGAGACGTGCTGGGCGTGCGAGGTGGACAGCAGCTTGCGGACCGAGGCGTCGGCCCCGGGCTCGACGCCGGTGAGCTGCTTGAGCGTCACCCGCAGGCCGAGCGCCGCGATCGAGTGGCCCTCGCAGACGACCCGGGCCAGCTCCTGGCGCTCGGCGGCGGTCAGCTCCCGGCCGAGCCGCCCGACCAGGCCGAGCAGGTCGGGGACGGACGCGCCGGTGCCGCCGGAGCCCGCCGAGAGCGAGACCCGCTCGTTGGACAGGGTGTTCCTGGCGACCTTCCAGCCCTGTCCCACCTCGCCCACGACCAGGTCGTCCGGGACGAACACGTCGTCGAGGAAGACCTCGTTGAACAGGTTCTCGCCGGTCATCTCGGTCAGCGGCCTGACCGTGACGCCGGGGCCCTTCATGTCGACCAGGAAGTAGGTGATGCCCTCGTGCTTGGAGCCTTCGGAGGAGTTGCGGGCGATGCAGATGCCCCACTCGGCGAAGTGCGCCACCGAGGTCCAGATCTTCTGGCCGTTGAGCCGCCAGCCGCCCTCGACCTTCTCGGCCTTCATCTGCACGTTCGCCAGGTCGGAGCCTGCGCCGGGCTCGGAGAAGAGCTGGCACCAGATCATCTCGCCGCTCAGCGTGGGCGGCAGGAAGCGCTGCTGCTGCTCGGGGGTGCCGTACGTGGCGATCGACGGCACCACCCAGGCGCCGATGATCATCTGGGGCAGTTTGACCCTGGCCGCCTTGAGCTCCTGGATGATGAGGACCTGCTCCAGCGGCTTGGCGTCACGCCCCCAGGGCCGGGGCAGGTGCGGCATGACGTACCCGGCCGAGGCCAGCGCCCGCTTCTGCTCCTTGCCCTCCAGCGCGGCGAACCCGGCGACCTCGGCGCGGATGCCCTCGCGCAGCTCGGCGGCCTCCTCGGGCAGCTCGACCTCCAGCTCCCGGCTGACGCCGTTCAGCGCCAGCTCGGCGACCGTCTCGGCCCACTCGCCCGAGGAGCCGAGCAGGGCGCGCAGGGTCAGCGCCCGGCGGTAGTACAGGTGGGCGTCGTGCTCGTAGGTGTAGCCGATGCCGCCGAAGATCTGGACGGCGTCCTTGGCGCAGTGCACGGCCGCGTCGGGCGCCACCACACCGGCGATCGCGGCGGCGTAGGCCAGCTCGTCGGCCGTGACCCAGTCGCCGGAGCCCGCTCCGGCACAGGCGCGGGCGGCGTCCCACACGGTGGCGCGGGCCTGCTCCAGGGCGACGAGCATCCGGGCGGCCTTGTGCTTGACGCCCTGGAACTGCCCGATCGGGCGGCCGAACTGCACGCGGACCTTGGCGTACTCGGCGGCGGCGGTCACGCACCACGAGGCCACGCCCGCGGCCTCGGCGCCGAGCACGATCGCGGCCAGGTTGAGGACCCCGGGGCCCTGCAGCCCGTCCAGGATCCGGCCCGCCGGCACGGCGACGGCGTCCAGCTCGATCCGCGCCACGCCACGGGTGACGTCCAGGGCCCCGACCGGGGTCACGGTCGCCGCGGAGGCGTCCACCGCGACCCACTCCTCGCCGCGGTCGGTGCTCACCGGGAGCACCAGGACGTCGGCCAGGGCGCCGCCCAGGACGTGCTCGGCGGTCCCGCCGATCGTCAGGGCGCCGTCCTCGCCGCGGGTGCCGGTGATCGAGGCCGACAGGGCGACCGCTCCGGTCAGCGTGCCGTCGGCGAGGCCGGGCAGGAGTTCGGCGTGGGCCTTGCCGTCGGAGGCGAGGATCGCGGCGCTGGCGAGCACCGTGGGGACGTAGGGGCCGGGGGCGACCCGCTCACCGAGGGCCTCCACCGCGATGGCGGTCTCCAGCAGGCCGTAGCCGCTGCCGCCGTGCTCCTCGGGGATGTGCAGGCCGAGCAGGCCCTGGTCGGCCAGCCCGGACCAGAAGCCGGGACGTTCCTCCCCCTCCGCCGCCATGGCGGCGCGCACGACCCCGGACGGGATGTTGCGCTCCGCCCATCCGGTCACCGACTCCCGGAGCGCCTCGTGCTCCTCGCTCAACCCGATCGCCATGACAGCCTCCAGACGCGATTCAATGACAGAACCATATTCTAGAAGGTGCTTCCATCACAACGCGCCCCTCTCGGACGCCCCGGCCGCGGGACCGGGACCGGCGGGCCGCCGGATCGCAGGGGCAGGGGCTCGCGGGCCACCGGATCGGGGTCACGGGTCGCGGATCACAGGTCACGGATCACAGGTCACGGATCACGGATCACGGATCACGGATCACGGATCACGGATCACGGATCACGGATCACGGATCACACGGGAGGGGTCGCGCACGGGCAGGGTCATACGGGAGGGGTCGCACGGGAGGGGTCGCACGGGCAGGCCGCCCCGACGGGGACGACCATCGGAAATGATCACTCCGGGAAAGGGCCTTCGCGGGAATCCGTCAGAGGGCCCGGACGCCGGTCATCAGGGGGGCGATGTCCGCCCAGAGCCGCTTGCGCGTGTCGGGCACGGTCACGAACAGCATCGACGGCTTCCTGCGGCCCACGTCGACCACCGCGAGCGCGGCGTGGGAGACGCGCTTCTTCCCCTTGATCCGGTAGGTCACCTGGTAGCCGAGCACCCAACCCTTGCCGCTCGTCAGGCGCTGCGAACCGGTCCAGACGACCCTGCTGCCCGCGGGGTGGTGGTTGCGGATCGTCCAGCGCACCGCGCCCAGCGCGGCCTTGCGGTAGTCGGCGTCGCTCTTGAGGGCCTTGGCGGGCGTGGCGCCCGGGAGCGGGCCGGAGCCGATCACCGTACGCGGCAGCCGGGTCGCGCCCACCTGCTGGCCGACGGAGAAGGACGGCACGGCCCTGGCGGCCCAGGGCGCGCCCAGGCTGGAGTAGGTCAGCGCGGACCTGGTGTCGGTCACCGCCCCGAGCACCGCGCTGGGCCGTCCCGGCAGCACGCTCAGGGAGGTCGTGCCGGGCAGGGCGGGCAGGGTGACCGGGGACGACGTCGGCGAGGCGCTGACGCCGGGCGCCGCGGCCCGGTCGGCGCTCGCCGGGTCGGAGGGCTCGTCGCCCGAGAAGAGAACGAAGATCAGGATCACCACGAGGCCCGTGATGACGGCGGCCCCCAGGCTGTAGGCCACCCGGATCGGGATGTCGCCGATCCGCATCAGCAGGCCGCCGGACCGCTTGGCCCCGCCGGGCCGTCGCGGTCCCGCGCCGGCGGGCACACCGGCGCCGTCCGCCGCGCCCGGGTCGCCGAACACGCCGGGGCGCTCCGCCGCGCCTGGCCATCCCGTGGCCGTGCCCGTCATGCCACCCGAGGTCGCCCCCGGGGCCGCGCCCGCGCCCCGCCGGGTCCCGGCGTCCGGGGGAAGGGGCGCACCCGGGCGGTCGGGACGCCAGGGGCCGGCGGAACCGCCCACCTGCCTGACCGGGATCGTGCCCAGACCGCCGGACTCGCGCGCCCGCCCGGTGTCGCCGGTGTCGCCGGTGTTCTCCTCGGCCTCGTCCGGACGGTCGCCGGAGGCCGTCCCCGGACGGCCGGAGCCGGGGCGGTCCGCGCCGGGACGGCCGGAGCCCGGCGGGGAGGAGTACGGGGGGAACGCTCCAGGAATCTTGGGCCTGGAGACCAGTGCGGTCTCCTCGCCGTCCCCGATGGGGAACCTCCGGGGGACCCGGGGACTGATGATCGAACCGTCCTCGGCGGGGATGGCGGGTATGGGCGCCGTGGGCGCGTCATAGGAGGGAACGTACCGCTCGTTAGAGCGCCCGGAGGAGTTGCCGCCGACGTCCGCCATACGCGTCAGGTTATGTCACCCGCGAAAGATTCAGCGCATCGGCGTTTATTACGCTTCGGCCACGGGCTGTGCATCAGCCCAGGTGACCGCGCTTCCCCTTCCATGAACAGAATGTCGTTCTGTAAGGTCGCCGCCATGAGGGGCTTCTACGAGATCGCGAATGCCGACCCCGGGCGCACCGCCGTCGTCGCGGACGTCACCGTGACCTACGGCGAGCTGCACGAGAGGGTCAACCGGGTGTCGCACGGCCTGCTGGCACGCGGCACCCGGCCCGGTGACACCGTCGTGACGGTCCTGCCCAACGGCATCGACGCGATCACGATGATGCTGGCCACGTACCAGATCGGCGTGTACCACGTCCCGGTCAACTGGCACTACACCGCCGAGGAGATCGGCTACATCGTCGCCGACTGCGCGGCGCGGACGGTGGTGGGCTCCGAGCGGTACGGGCACGCGGTGCCGGGCGGGTTCGTCGAGACCTCCGACCTGGCCGAGGGACGGCCGGCCGGCCCGCCCGAGGGGCGCAGGGCCGGGTCGATGATGCTCTACACCTCCGGCACCACCGGCAGGCCCAAGGGTGTGCGGCGGCGGCTGCTGGAGCTGAGCCCGGAGGATCTCCACCCGATCCTGATGCGCAAGAGCTGGCGGCACTTCGGGCTGCCCTCCGACGGGGTCCACCTGCTGCTGTCGCAGCTGTACCACTCCGCCCCGTACGGGCAGGCGATGATGGCCCTGCAGTTCGGCCACACCGTCGTGGTGACCGAGCGGTTCGACGCCGAGGAGACCCTGGCGCTCGTCGAGCGGCACCGGGTGACCAACGCGTTCATGGTGCCGACCATGTTCCACCGGCTGCTGGCGCTGCCCGCGCCGGTCAGGACGAAGTACGACCTGTCGTCCCTGACGCACCTGTACCACGGCGCCGCGCCCTGCCCGCCCGCGACCAAGCGGGCGATGATCGACTGGCTCGGCCCGGTGCTGTGGGAGTACTACGGCTCGACCGAGGCCGCCGTGGCCACCATGGTCTCCTCGGCCGAGTGGCTGGAGCGGCCCGGCACGGTCGGCCGGGCGGTCGACGGCCTGGAGTTCACGATCGTCGGCGAGGACGGCGCCGAGCTGCCCGCGGGCGAGCCCGGCCTGGTCTACATCGGCGGCATCAACCGCTTCGAGTACCATCGCGACCCGTCCAAGACCGCCTCGGCGATGCGCGGCCGCCTCTACACGCCCGGCGACATCGGCTACCTGGACGAGGAGGGCTACCTGTTCCTCTGCGACCGGCGGACCGACCTGATCATCTCCGGCGGGGTCAACATCTACCCGGCCGAGGTCGAGGCGGTGCTGCAGGAGCACCCCTCGGTGGCGGACGTGGCCGTGATCGGCGTGCCGGACCCGGAGTGGGGGCACCGCGTCGTCGCGCTGGTCCAGCCCGCGCCCGGGGCCACGCCCGGCCCGGAGCTCACCGGCGAGCTGCTGGCCCACTGCGCGCCCCGGCTGGCCCGCCTCAAGCACCCCCGGGTGATCGAGTACCGCGACCGGCTGCCCCGCACCCCCACGGGCAAGCTCAGCCGCAGCACCCTCCGGGAGGAGTATCTTCCAGCCTGAGCTGGGGATATACCCCTGTATGGGGGCATCACAGACAAGCGTCGCACTACTGGCGGCAACCGCGGTCGCGCTCGCGGGCTGCGGCACGGAACGGGGGCCGCGGCCCGCCGAAATGGCCGCCTCCCCGGGGTCACCGGCACCGGCGTCCCCCGGGGCCTCGGCCGAGGACTCCCCCGCGAGTCCTCGGGGGCCCTCACCCGGAACCCCGGGGAGCGACCCGGGGAACCTGGAGAACGCCTACGAGCGGACCATCACCCGGGTGATGCCGTCGGTCGTGCAGATCACCACCGGCGACGACCTCGGTTCCGGGGTCGTGTACGACACGCTGGGGCACATCATCACCAACGCCCACGTGGTCGGGTCCTCCCGCCGTTTCGAGGTCACGCTCGCCACGGGCGGCATGCCGCGGACGGCCAGGCTGGTCGACTCCTTCGAGCTGGGCGACCTGGCCGTGATCAAGGTGGACGACCCCAGCGGGCTCAGGCCCGTCGTCTTCGGGGACTCCTCGCGGCTGCGCGTCGGCCAGGTCGTGATGGCCATGGGGAACCCGCTGGGCCTGTCCGGCAGCGTCACCGAGGGGATCATCTCCGCGCTGGGCCGCACGGTCAGCGAGCCCGAGAGCAACGGGAAGGCGGGAGCCACGATCAGCGGGGCCATCCAGACCTCCGCCCCGATCAACCCGGGCAACAGCGGCGGCGCGCTGGTCAACCTGTCGGGCGAGGTCATCGGCGTGCCGACGCTGACCGCCGTCAACCCCGAGCTGGACAACGCCCAGGCCCCGGGCATCGGCTTCGCGATCCCGTCCAACACCGTCAAGGACATCGCCGCCCAGATCGTCAAGGACGGCAGGGTCACCAACACCCGCCGGGCCACGCTCGGCGTCGTCGTACGGACCGTGATCGACATGAACGGGCAGCCCGCCGGGGTCGGCGTCGTGCGGGTGCTGAGGAACAGCGGCGCCGAACGGGCCGGGCTCAAGGCCGGTGACCTGATCGTCTCGATCGACGGCAGGCCCACCTCGGCCACCCAGGACCTGTCGACCATCCTGGCCACCCTGCGGCCCGGCGAGGACGCCAAGGTCGAGATCCTGCGCCCCGACGGGAGCAGGAGCACCATCTCCGTCCCCCTGGAGGAGCTCTCCGGAGGCTGAGGCCCGCCCCGCGCGGGGGCGGGCGGTGGCGGCGCGTAGGCGAGGCCCTCGGTCGACGGCTCACCCGCCCCGGACGGGGCGGGTGGTGGATCGGTGTGGATCAGTAGGGCAGGAGCCGCTCGGTGAACGTCTTGGACACGAAGGGCGCCTTGAACTTGGGGAAGGCCACCGTCTGGGCGTCACCGTCGGAGGTGTAGCGCTCGTCGGGGTTCGCCTTCAGCCAGTCGAGCCAGGCGGTGGAGCAGAACTTGGCGCAGTCGCCCTTCTTGTCCATCGAGCGGATGCGCGGGATGCCGAGCGGGTCGAACTTCTTGTTGAACGGCGACATCGCGGGCGTGTACCCGGCGAGGAAGACGCCTCCGTAGTCGTAGGAGACGTCACCGGCCCTCCCCTTCTGGCCCCACTCCTTGCCGTCGGGCTGGTTGCCGTACGGCAGCGCCAGCGTGGACGGGGGCGTCTTGATCAGGTCGGTGATGAGCCGGTGGCCCGCCGCCACCTCCTCGTACACCCGCTTCTTCGCCTTGCCGCCCAGGTTGAGGTGGTCGCGGGTGTGGTTGCCCACGTCGAAGCCCTGCTGGGTGAGCCAGAGGAGCAGCTGCGCCCCCTCCTCGGGGGTCGCCTTGCCGAACATGTCGCGGGTGATGTAGAACGTCCCGACCGCGCGGAACCCCGGGTGGGTCTTGGCCACGTCCTGCAGGATCGCCACGGCGGTGTTCGCCTTGGGGACGCCCATCCCGTCCAGCTCGAACTGCGTGGGCGAGGAGTCGTCGAAGGTGAGCACGACGGGGTGCTTGCCCGCCGGGATGTCGATGCGCCCGGAGACGAACTCGGCCGCCGTGACCGGCACGTAGTCCTCCCTGGCCAGCCGCTCCAGCTCGGCCCGGAACTGCGCGGGGGTACGGTCGTCCTGCGTGGTGGGCTTGTCGACCACCCGGTGGTACATGAGCACGGGCACCTGGCCCAGCTCGTTCGCCCTGACCTTGGCGGCGGCCTGCGCCTTCGCCTTCAGGGCGTTCGCCCGCGAGGCCGCGGCGGCCGACGCGTTGGACGTGGACTCCACCTGCGCCTTCTGCGCGCCCCCCTCGTCCTGACCCGATGAGCATCCGGCCAGCACTGTCCCGGCCACGACGGCCACCACACCGGCCCTGCCCATTCCACAACGGCCCATCGAATCCTCCAAGCGCACCGACGATACGCTTGTCATCCCCTCTGACCTGCGGCTCGATCTCCAGGAGGGGCAAAGGTTCGCGCTGCGGCTCCCATCGGCGCTTCGGGATCCCCGGCCCGCGATCCCGAAGGGCTGGCCTCGGTGGACAGACCAGGTCAGGCCTCTGCCACGCCTCGGAGCGGTTCGGCCTTCACCACGCCTTCGAGCGCATGACAGAGCTTGACGTCCGTCGTGAGCAGAGGAATTCCACGGTCGAGTGCCAACTGGGCAAAGACGGCATCGTACATACGCAGTGTCAGCCGTACGGCCAACCCGGCAGCCCGCTCCAAGTGATCGGCACCGACCGGGTGAACCGTCACACCGAGATCATCGATGACACGTACGGCCATCGCGAACTCCTCCGGCGTCAGTCGCCCCGCCAGGAGCCCTTTCTCACGGAGCACTCCGGCCACTTCGATCCGGGCGAAGTCCGCTGTCTCCAGCATGACGAGATCATCCAGGAAAGCCTCCTGAACCTCACGAGCATGCTCAACCGGACTGATCGACGAACCACCGAAGGAAGACGCCGGTGTCGACGATGTAAGCGTCAGCCACGCGACTCGTCTCGAAGCCGGTCCAGTTCCTCGTCCACTCCGGTCACCCCTCGCATCCGGTCTCGGATGCCTTCCAGTGCCGCCGCGGCCTTCTCCCGCCGACGGGCCGACGAGACGTTGTCCCTGACGAGCGCGAGCACCGGCAGCACCCGGCTTTCCGGCAACTCGTCGACCAGCAGATGGAGTTCCTCACGCATCGCGCCCATAACCGCAGTGTACGACCCTGTCACGGTCGGACCCAGGAGTTACCTTCAACGAGCCGATGGCGACTCTCGCGGGGGAAAGGGAGAGGCCCACACCCGATCGACGAGAGACACCGGGGCTCGTGGGACATGTATCACATGTGCACCGCCCTCCGGCCTACCCGCACCAGAAGATCTTCGAAGGCCACCGACCGAGCGTGGTCATAGGTGATGAGGATGCGCTCAGGACGAATCAGCCGGTCGGGACGGTGTCGTGGCGTGGTTCGGCGAGCAGGTTCATGGGCGACCGCGTGGCCTCACAGGCATCCGATGAGGAGACCGCCCGGCTCCGAGACGTCGGCTCAATGCGCACATTTCATTACCACCGAAAGTGAGCCAGAGCCGAATACGAGACAAAGTCGTTTACTGGACAGACCCACGCTCGGCGGCTCGGGTCACGAGGACGTCATCGCGGGACGAAATGATCGGCCATCAGAGCGTCGGCGAGCAGCGGTGGCCACAACCCGGCACGTCGGGCGGGCGCGCAGGGGCGCCGGTGGGCGTGGATGAGCCGTTCAACGGCGGCGAGCCCTGCCCGGGAAGGCCGGTGCCGGTGCTCGGTCGAGGTCGGCAAGGGGCCGGGGCGGATGCCCGCCCGGCATACGGGCCCGCCCGCCGATCGCCTCCCGACGAAGGCCGGACACGCTGACGCACACCCCTCGGCACGAACCGGGCGGAAGAGAGGGAACGGGCCCGCGGGCTCGGCCGTCCCCAGGTGACAGAAGTAAGTAAGACGGAAAAATCAGTACGTAAGGACATGTCACCCGGTGAACACGGCCCAGGTGAAGGGCCCTTCCCGATATTTCGTCACTGTCGCAGGAAGCGTATGTTCCTGACCATTATTCAACAATCGTGTCACATCACCGTTGACGACCTTGCGTCTGGCGCTTACGTTCCGGGAATCCGAGCGGCATTCGTGAGGGGGACAGATGACGGAGCGCCTGAAGAAGCCCGGTCTTCTCGGGGAGCTGGCGGCCGAGTTCGCGGGCACCCTGATCCTCATCCTCTTCGGGGCGGGCGTGGTGGCCCAGGTCGCCGCGGCCGAGATCGGCGACCACGACAGCATCGCCTGGGCCTGGGGGATCGGCGTGACGCTGGGCGTCTACGTCGCGGCCCGCACCAGCGGCGCGCACCTCAACCCCGCCGTCACCCTCGCGCTGGCCGTCTTCAAGGGCTTCTCCTGGCGCAAGGTGCTGCCGTACGCGCTGGCGCAGACCCTGGGCGCGTTCGTGGCGGCGCTCATCGTCCGCCTCAACTACACCGAGGTGCTGCACAAGGCCGACCCCGGTCTCACCATCAAGACCCAGGGGGTCTTCTCCACCCTGCCGGGCAACGGAACCCTCCCCGTCGGCACCTGGGGCGCCTTCCGCGACCAGATCATCGGCACCGCGATCCTGCTCCTGCTCGTCCTGGCCGTCTCCGACGCGCGCAACACCGCGCCGGTGGCCAACCTGGCGCCGTTCATCATCGGCCTGATCGTCGTGGCCATCGGCATGGCCTGGGGCACCAACGCCGGCTACGCCATCAACCCCGCCCGGGACTTCGGCCCGCGGCTCGCGTCGTTCCTCACCGGGTACGAGACCGCCTGGCAGGATCAGTACGGTCAGCTCTACTTCTGGGTGCCCATCGTGGCGCCCCTCATCGGAGGCCTGCTCGGGGCGTTCCTGTACCAGGCCCTGGTGGCCAGGTTCCTCCCTCCCGAGGAGGCCGAACTCGAGGTGGGGCGGATGCCGTCCGACGAGGCGCGCGACGTCGCCTGACGGGCGCGGAACACCGGCCGCGGCCGGGAACAGCCACAGGAGAGCAGCCGATCCCCCCGGAGAGTCTCACAGAGGAGGCACCGTCAATGCCTGATTTCGTCGGAGCAGTCGACCAGGGAACGACGAGCACCCGCTTCATGATCTTCGATCACGGCGGTAACGAGATAGGACGTCACCAGCTCGAACACGAGCAGATCCTGCCCCGCGCCGGGTGGGTCGAGCACAACCCCGTCGAGATCTGGGAGCGGACCAGGGCGGTGATCGAGACCGCGCTCGCCCGGGCCGGCCTGACCGCCTCCGACCTGGCCGCGCTCGGCATCACCAACCAGCGCGAGACCGCCGTGGTCTGGAACCGCAGGACCGGGCGGCCGTACCACAACGCGATCGTCTGGCAGGACACCCGCACCGACCGGATCGCCTCCGCCCTGGACCGCGACGGCAGGGGCGACGTCATCCGCCGCAGGGCGGGCCTGCCCCCGGCGACGTACTTCTCCGGCGGCAAGATCCAGTGGATCCTGGAGAACGTCGACGGGGTGCGCCAGGCCGCCGAGGCCGGGGACGCGATCTTCGGCAACACCGACACCTGGCTGCTGTGGCACCTCACCGGCGGCGTCGACGGCGGCGTGCACGTCACCGACCCCACCAACGCCAGCCGCACGATGCTGATGGACCTGGAGACGCTCGACTGGGACGACGAGCTGCTGTCGTTCTTCGGCATCCCCCGCTCGATGCTGCCGGCCATCAAGCCCTCCTCCCACCCCGGCCTGTACGGCACCACCCGGCCGGGCGGGCCGCTGGGCGGCGAGGTGCCGCTGTCGGGCGACCTCGGCGACCAGCAGGCCGCCACCGTCGGGCAGGTCTGCTTCGAGGTCGGCGAGGCCAAGAACACCTACGGCACCGGCAACTTCCTGCTGCTCAACACCGGCACCGAGCTCGTACGCTCCCAGAACGGCCTGCTCACCACCGTCTGCTACCGCTTCGGCGAGGACGCCCCGGTGTACGCGCTGGAGGGCTCCATCGCGGTGACCGGTTCGGCCGTGCAGTGGCTGCGCGACCAGCTCGGCATCATCTCCGGGGCGGCGCAGAGCGAGGCGCTGGCCCGGCAGGTCGAGGACAACGGCGGCGTCTACTTCGTCCCGGCCTTCTCCGGGCTCTTCGCGCCGTACTGGCGCTCCGACGCCCGGGGCGCCGTGGTGGGCCTGTCCCGCTTCAACAACAACGCCCACCTGGCGCGGGCCACCCTGGAGGCGATCTGCTACCAGAGCCGCGACGTGGTCGAGGCGATGCGGGAGGACTCGGGCGTCACCCTCGACGTCCTGCGGGTGGACGGCGGCGTCACCGCCAACGACCTGTGCATGCAGATCCAGGCCGACGTGCTCGGCGTACCGGTCTCCCGGCCCGTGGTGGCCGAGACGACCGCCCTGGGGGCCGCCTACGCGGCCGGGCTGGCGGTCGGGTTCTGGAAGTCGACCGACGAGCTCAAGCAGAACTGGAACGAGGGCCGGCGCTGGGAGCCGACCTGGTCCGAGGAGCAGCGGGCGGAGGGGTACGCCGGATGGAAGAAGGCCGTCCAGCGCACCCTGGACTGGGTCGACGTCTCCTGAGCGGTCCCGGGCCCCATGGCCGGTCCGGTCCTCCCGGGGACCGGGCCGGCGTTCCCAGGGGCCGGGGCTGCGGCCGGGACGGGTACCGGGGGCGCCCGCGTCAGGCTCCGGCGAGCATCGCGCCCAGCCGCTCCACCGTGGGACGCGACTCCACGTGCAGCCGGGCCACGTCCAGCCCCTCGTCGGCGAGCACGACCAGCAGCGCCGCCTGGCGGACGGCGTAGACGACGATGTACCCGCTCCGGCACCGGGTCACCACCTCGCGCAGCTCCCCCATGCCGACCTCGTGGCCGGTGCGCTTGCCCAGTCCCAGGGAGGCGGCGGCCAGGGCGGCCAGCACCTCGGGCCTGTCACCCTCGCTGTCGGCCGCGACGAGCAGCCCGTCCACCGACGCGACGGCCGTCTCCAGCACACCGGCCACCTGCTCGCGCAGCAGCTTCAGCTCGGCGAGAACCTCTTGCCTACCCATCGGACACCTCCAGCGTGCGGCCCCGGAGCCAGAGGCCCGGGGAGAGAAGGACGGCGGGGTGCCGCCCGGCGGGTCGCGGGGATCCCTCACTCACCGGCCGGGCCGGCGTCGTCCGCCCACTGCCGGGGCAGGGACCGCAGTGCCAGCAGGGGCCGGGAGGCGATCGGCCCTCCCCCCGCGGCGGCCAGCACCTCGTTGATCCTGCTGGTGCCCGGACGGCGGCGCGGCAGGTCGGCGGGACCGCCCGGATCCGCTCCGGCCGGCTCCGGCGCCGGGGCGTTCCCGCCCGGCGCGGATCCGGGAGCACCGAGGTCGAGCACGCCCTCCTCGACCATCCTGGCGATCTCGCTCATCACCGCGAACAGTCCCTTGCCCAGCACGAACGCGATGTCGCGTGGTGTCCGGCGGCCGTTGGCCCGCTCCATGACGGCACGCCGGATACGGTCGGATCCCAGCAGGGTGGGCACGGGAACAGCCGGGGGCACGGGCCTGATCCGCATGGACATGCCGAGCCGTCGCCAGGCCGCCACGTACTCCATGCGGCGGGCGGTCTCGCGCAGCAGCCGCCCGGCCTCGATCCCCGGCAGGACCGGGAGCAGCGGCAGCCGGTCCCCCGCGCCCGCGGGCTCGGCGCGGCAGGACTCGATCCCGTACAGGGCCATGGCGAAGACCGCGTCGAAGGTCGCGGCCAGGCAGACCGCCTCCAGGCCCGCGACGCCGATGGCACCACGGCCGGCCAGTTCCGCGGCCAGCCGGTCGGCGGGGGCACCGACGGCATACGCCTCGGTCCAGTCCTGCTCCGAGATCCGGCCCGAGCGCAGCAGCAGCGACTCCGGGCCCGGGGCGGCGGGGGTCGTGGCGGCCACCACGAGGCCGTCCCTCATCCAGATCGCGCCACCCGGGCCTCCGTCGACGCGCAGCACCCCGGAGAACCTCTCGCGCGCGAAGCGCGGCAGGAACTCGTCGATCCTCGCGACCGTCCCGGGCTCCCGGACCCCGCCCACGGCCGCGGTGACCGGGGACGCGGACCCCACGCGTGCGGGCTCCACGGTCGCGGGCCCCTCGCTTCCGGATGCCACGGCCTCGGGTTCCCCGTTCACGGGCCCCACGGCCTCGGGTCCCATGGTCCCGGGCTCTGCGGTCCGGGGCTCCGCGGTCCCGGGTCCCGCGGTCTCGCCGGGCTCCGGGAGCTCTCCCGCGGTCATGCCGTCATCGCATGCGCGAGGCGGGAGCGACAGGCCGCTCCACGGGACGGCAACGGCTGGGCCACGACCGGCGACGGCACGGGATCACCCCCGGCCCTGATCGCCGCGGGCGAGCCGATCACGTGTGAAAAGCGGGCCGGTCCTCACCACTGCGTTCTCCCTCGACTCTCCCCGGGCACACCGCCCCGGGAGGACGACGTCACGGACACCGCACCGCGCACCGGCGGACGTCCGGAAGGCACCCCGTGGACGACCGGCCCGCCACCCCTGCCCCGTGGACGGAACGGATCACACTCAGGTCACATGGTGGGGCATATGTCCCCCAATAGACCCTTGTATCCGGTACTAAAGCATATGACACTTCACTAACGGTAGTAAATGAGTGTACTTTACGTATCTACCGTCACAAACGATCTCCTCGGTACGACCGAAAGGTCCGCCGGGCGAGACGTCGGGGCACACGCGATCGTGGGGAAGAAGTTCATGAACATCGAGACCGCTCTCAAGGAAACCATGGCGATCGACGGCGCGATCGGCGCGGCGCTGGTCGACTACGAAAGCGGCATGTGCCTGGGCACCACCGGAGGAGACCGGGGCCTGAACCTGGAGGTCGCGGCGGCGGGGAACACCGAGGTCGTCCGGGCCAAGGTCCGGACGCTGTCCGCGCTGAACATCGACGACACCGTCGAGGACATCCTGATCACCCTGGCCCGGCAGTACCACATCATCCGGCTCCTGTCGGACAGCGGCGGCCACATCTTCCTGTACCTGGTGCTCGACCGCGAGCGCGCCAACCTGGCCCTGGCCCGGCACCACCTGCGCCGTATCGAGGGCGCCCTCACCGTCTAGCGTGGCCGTCCGCCACGGGGACACGTCCGAGGCGGCGATCACCCGAACGTCCCCGGGCCGGCACCACGGTGATCCTCGAAGGACCGGCGGGTCCTCGAAGGGCGGCCGGGCGAGGATTCGCCGGAGCCGGAGAAAGACCAAGGGCGGCCGGGACGGCGCCGAGGCCGCTCCGACCGCCCTCGGGCGATCTGTTCCGCGCGTTCGAACGCGGAACGGGGGTGGAGGTGGCGGGAATCGAACCCGCGTCCTTCAACTCCAAGACAGGGCTTCTCCGGGTGCAGCCTGTTGTGCTTTTCTCAGCCCCGGCGATCACACAGGCAAGACGCCGACGGGCTCAGCCACTGTTTGATTTCCCGATCTTCCCCGTGGCCGGGTCGATCGGTTGAGCCTCCTAGCGATGCCGGATCCGGGCCGGAGGCGCTCCCGGGCCGGCAGAAGTCACTCGCTGCTTAGGCGGCGAGTGCCAGGTTGCCCTGGCTGACTTCGGAGTGCGTCTTATTGGCACTTATTGGTCGCGGTCACAGTGTTAACGAGGTTATGTCCGCAGTCCTCGACCCGCTTCACCTGGCTTGCAAAGCCAAAGTCGAAACCAGTCACCCCCTGTTGAGTTTTCAACTCGTCCCCGCGGGGCCGAGCCATCCGAAGATACCCGTTACAACGGGGTCAACGCCAATCGAATTCCCGCCGACGCGCCGGAACCCGGGAGCGGGCCCGGGTTCCGGGTTCAGGGAGTGGCCTGCAGCCCCTGGAAGAACCGTCCCGCGACGGTCGCGCCCGCGGACGGGTCGGAGCTCTGCGTGAGCACCGCCACGGCCACGTCACCCTGCCAGCCGACGAACCACGCGTACGGCTTGCGCTTCTGCAGCGCGGCGGCCGCGATGCCGTGGACGGGGTCGCCGAGCGCCGCGGCGGCGCGGGCGGATCCCGTGGTCACCCCGGCGCGCATGAAGGTGCGCAGGGTCTTGACCGTCCTGTCGTCCAGCTTGATCGGGTCGGGCGGCCTGGTCGGCTCGGCGTCGGTCGTGGGGTCGGTGGTCTTGGGGTCGGTGACCAGCACCGGGGGACGCCAGGTGCCCGACGCCACGGCTCCGGCGACCAGCGCCATGGACAGCGGGCTGACCAGGACGTTCTGCCCGGCGATGGCCTTGGCGGTGGCGGCGTCGCCGGTGAGCGGCCGCGTCACCCCGCTGAACGCCTTCAGCGGCAGGCTCCACTTCGCCCCGATGCCGAACTTCGCCGCCTCCTCGGCCAGGTCCGCGCCGTCGATCCTGCGGGCCAGCGACGCGAGCGCGGTCACGCAGCCGTTGGCGAAGTTGGCCTGCAGCGTCGGCGAGGTCCCGGCGGGCGAGCCCTCCTGGTGGAACGAGGCGCCGCCGACGCTCCGGTCGGCCGGGCAGGACAGTTTCTGCTTGGGGTCGATCTGCGCCTTGACCATGCCGCCGACCGACATGATGGAGAACGCGGTGCCCGGGGAGAACTTCCCGGCGAGCGCGTGCCTCTCCTGGTTGTACTCCTCGGTGCTGGCCACCGCCCGGATGTCACCGGTGGAGGCCTGGACGGCCACCAGCATGCCGGGGGGGCCGCCCAGCAGCGCGGCGTCGGCCGCCTTCTGCTGGGCACGGTCGAGCGTGGTCTGCACCGGTGCGGTGGACCGGTCGGGCTGCCACTTCTTGAGCTCGGCCACTTCCTTGAGCGTCTTCAGGTCGACGGTGATCACGCGCGTGTCGGTCGAACCGGTCAGGTGCTCCTGGTACGCCTTCTGCAGCCCCGTCTTGCCGACCGTGTCCCCGGCCCGCTGCGGGCCGCCGAGCTGCTGCACCGCCTCCTGGGTCACGGCGGTGACGGTGCCGACGATCTCCCTGGGCGAGGCCGGCGCGAGCTCCTGCTCCTGCTCGGTGAGGGTGATGCCGGGGACGGCCCGCAGGTCGGCGCTGAGCTGCCCGAACCGGGTACGGCCGAAGGTCACCAGCGGCACCTGCACGTTGGGCGGCGCCGAGCGGATCCGGCTGAGCAGCCGGTCCTGCGGGAAGCCCGTGATCCTGGAGAGCCGCTCGCAGAGCTTCTCGGCCTCGCCGTCCTTGAGGTTGGCCGGGACCACCTGCGCCACGTGCAGGACGGCCTTCTCCTGGAGGGGGTCGCGGTTGCGGTCGAGGATGGGCTGGCGTCCCTCGGGATCGACGTCCACCGCGAAGCGCTGCCCCTCGGCGAGCTTGGGGTGCAGCACGCTGGGCGACCAGCGCACCTTCCAGCGGCCGTCGACCAGGTGGAGCGGGATCTTGCCCTGGTACTCCCAGAGCGGGTTGTTCTCCCCCAGGTCCACCTCGGCGTCGAAGTCGGCCTCGACCTGGTCGGCGGCGCGGCGCATCCCGGTGATGGTGAAGCGGAACGACGCGGCGTCGAGGTCGAACGAGGCGTTCTCCAGCGCCTTGCCGACCGTCTTCTCGTCGCCGTCCGTACGCCGGGCCGCGTACTCGTAGTCGCCCGTCTGCCAGCCGATCAGGAAGTCGCGCACCGCCTCGTGGGCGGAGGGCTCCTCGAAGCAGGCGGACAGCATGGGAGCCGTCACCGCCAGCGCGAGCGCCGCGGCGCCGGCACGCCGGGCCTTTCCCCTCACGATCCCCTGTTCCTGTGCCGGAGCGCGCGCGCCATCTCCCGCTTGGCCTGGTTCTCGGCCAGGGTCTGGCGCTTGTCCCAGTCCTTCTTGCCCTTGGCGAGGCCGATCTCGATCTTGGCCTTGCCGTCCTTGAAGTAGATGGCGAGCGGCACCAGGGTCAGGCCGCCCTCCTTGGTCTTGGAGATCAGCTTCTCGATCTCCTTGCGGTGCAGCAGCAGCTTGCGGGTTCGGCGCGCGGCGTGGTTGGTCCAGGTCCCCATGGTGTACTCGGGAATGTGGACGTTGATCAACCAGGCCTCGCGATCCTTGATGACCGCGTACCCGTCGAGGAGGGACGCGCGGCCGAGCCGCAGCGACTTCACCTCCGTGCCCTGGAGCACGAGACCAGCCTCGTAGGTGTCCTCGATGTGGTAATCGTGCCAGGCACGCTTGTTCTGGGCGATGACCTTCCGCCCGGTCTCACGTGGCATGTCTGGAGCCTACCGGTGACCGGGCGCGCGGGCCGCGTCCGAGAACGCCGGGGTCGCCTAAGACACCCGAGGAGGCCGACACGGGGGCGTCACACCCGCAGGTAGCGGCGGAGCGTGAAGAACGAGGCCAGCACACAGATGACCACGCCGACCACCATGGTGAAGCTGATCACCGAGGCGACCGTCTCCCAGGAGAGCTGGTTGTTCCCGGCGGCGAGGTAGCCCTGCACGCTGTCGAAGATGAAGACCTTGCTGACGATCAGCAGGATCGCGGCCACCACACCGCCCAGCAGACCGGCGATGACGCCTTCCATCACGAACGGGAGCTGGATGTACAGGTTGGACGCGCCCACCAGGCGCATGATCCCGGTCTCGCGTCTGCGGTTGTACGCCGAGAGCCTGACCGTGTTGCCGATCTGCAGGGTGGCGGCGAAGACCAGGATGATCGCCACCAGCATGGCGGCCCAGCGGAACATCTCCATCAGCCCGAAGACCTTCTCCAGCAGGAGCTTCTGGTTGACCACGTTGGAGACGCCCTTGGCGCCGCTGAGCGCCTCGATCACCGCGTCGTAGGTGTTCGGGTCCTTGAGCTTGACCCGGAACGACTCGGGCATGTCGCCGACCTGGATGGCGGAGATCAGGACCGGGTTGCTGTTGTTGTCGTTCTTCCACTTCTCGTAGGCCTCGGCCTCGCTCTCGAAGGTGACCTGCTGCACCTGAGGCATGGCCTCGATGGTCGCCTTGAGCTCGGCCTTCTCCTCCTCCTTGATCCCGGCGCTGCCCTTGCAGCTCGGGAAGGGGCTGTTCTTGTCGCACAGGAAGACCGAGACCTCGACCTTGTCCGTCCAGAAGTCGCTCATGGCGTTGATCTGAGAGTTGATCAGCAGCCCCACGCCGAGCAGTGCCATGCCGATCGCCACGTTCAGGACGACCGCGATGGTCATCGTGAGATTGCGGCGGAGGCCGATCCAGACCTCGGAGAAGATGAAGTTTGCCCGCATGCTCTTCCTGTCGCTCTTTCCGGTCCTGGTGTCAGTACGCCTGGCCGTACACGCCCCGCGACTGGTCACGGACGATCTTGCCGTCCTCCAGTTCCACCACCCGCTTGCGCATGGAGTCGACGATGGCCGCGTCGTGCGTGGCCATGACGACCGTGGTGCCGGTCCGGTTGATCCGGTCGAGCACCTTCATGATGCCGATGCTCGTCGCGGGGTCGATGTTCCCGGTCGGCTCGTCGGCCAGCAGGATCATCGGCCGGTTGACGAACGCCCGGGCCATCGCGACCCGCTGCTGCTCACCACCGGACAGCTCGTCGGGCATCCGGTGTGCCTTGCCCTCCAGGCCGACGAGTTCGACGACCTCCGGGACCACCTTACGGATGAAACGGCGCGGTTTGCCGATGACCTCCAGAGCGAACGCGACGTTCTCGTACACGTTCTTGTTGGGGAGCAGCCGGAAGTCCTGGAAGACACATCCGATCCGGCGGCGCAGGTGCGGAATCTTGAAGTTGGACAGTCGGGCGAGGTCCTTGCCGGCCACGTGGATCGCGCCCGAGTTGGGGCGCTCCTCCTTCAGGACCAGCCGGAGGAAGGTCGACTTCCCGGACCCCGAGGGGCCGACGAGGAACACGAACTCGCCCTTGTCGACATCGACGCTGACGTGGTCCAACGCGGGCCGGTTCTGGTTCGCGTAGACCTTGGTGACATTATCAAAATGGATCACGGGCGCATCACGGCATGCCAGTCTAGGGGTTAGGACGGTCGCAGGAGTGGCAGAGGGCCACTTCCACCTACTCTCCGGCCCGAGGACCCCGGTCTTGTCTCCAGACCGAAGCTCCGGTTGGCCGGTGCCCAGTCTAGGGGGAAGACTGGCATGGAACGTCCATAACGGAAACAAAACGATTCGGCGCCCGGTAACGACCGCATAAAGTGGTTCTGACCTCGACGAGGGAGGACGGCATGAGCTGTGAAGACCTGGTCTGCGCGGGGTGTGCTCACCCGGTGGCCGAGGGCAGATGCCCCCGGTGCCGCGCGTACCGCGAGCGGATGCACCAGAACGCCTTCGGCGGCCTGACCCCGGCGCTCGTGTCGCTGGCGCTGATCGTGCTCCTGTTCCTCACCCTGGCCCTGGAGCGGCTCACCGGCGCCTGAGACGCCCGTGCGGGCCCCCGGAGGGGCCCTGGGGCCCGGTCAGGCGTCTCAGGCTCCGTCGACGCCCGACTCCTGGCGGCGGGTCCAGCGGATCTCCGCCTCGATGAAGGCGTCCAGGTCGCCGTCGAGCACCGCGCTCGGGTTGCCCGCCTCGGCGCCCGTCCGCAGGTCCTTGACGATCTGGTACGGGTGCAGCACGTAGTTGCGGATCTGGGTGCCCCACGAGGTGGTCGACTCGCCCCGGATCTCGTTCAGCGCCGCGGTCTCCTCCTGGCGCTTGCGCTCCAGGAGCTTGGCCTGCAGGACGGCCATCGCGGTCGCCTTGTTCTGCAGCTGCGAGCGCTCGTTCTGGCAGGACACCACGATGCCGGTGGGCAGGTGGGTCAGCCGGACCGCGGAGTCGGTCGTGTTGACGCCCTGGCCGCCGGGGCCGGAGGAGCGGTAGACGTCGACGCGCAGGTCGTCCTCGTTGATGTCGATGTGGTCGGTCGTCTCGACGACCGGCACCACGTCCACGCCCGCGAACGACGTCTGGCGGCGTCCCTGGTTGTCGAAAGGGCTGATCCGCACCAGGCGGTGGGTGCCGTGCTCGCCGCGGAGCGTGCCGTAGGCGTAGGGCGCCTTGACCGTGAAGGTCGTCGACTTGATCCCCGCCTCCTCGGCGTAGGAGGTCTCGTAGACGTCCGTCGGGTAGCCCCGGCGCTCGGCCCAGCGCAGGTACATCCGCTGGAGCATCTGGGCCCAGTCGGCCGCGTCCACGCCCCCGGCCTGCGACTGGATCGTGACGACCGCCTCGCGGGCGTCGTACTCCCCGGACAGCAGGGTGCGGACCTCCAGGGCGCCGATGTCGCTCTTGAGGGACACCAGCTCGCGCTCGGCCTCGGCGAGCGTGTCCTCGTCGTCCTCGGAGGCCGCCAGCTCGTACAGGACGGAGATGTCGTCCAGGCGCTGCCCCAGCGACTCGATCCTGTTGACCTCGCCCTGGAGGTAGGAGAGCCTGCTGGTGACCTTCTGCGCGCGGTCCTGGTCGTTCCACAGGTCGGGGGCGGCGGCCTGGTCCTCCAGCTCCTCGATCTGCTTGCGCATCGCGCCGAGGTCGAGCACGTCCTGGATGCTTTTCAGCGTCCCGCTAAGCTCGTTGATCTGTTCTGCCGGATCGATGAGTGCCACGTCTGTAAAGGGTACGCGACCCCCGGCCCCCATCGTGTACGGCCCGCTGCGTCACCATGGCTAGCATGGCCCGCATCGGGAGCGGCGGGGATCATCGGAAGGCGCGGGAGGTGGACGTGCGCGGACACGGGCGGCGGGGCGTGCTCGCCCTCGCGCTGGCGTCGGCCGTCGTGGCGGGGGGCGCCGCGTGCTCCGGTTCCGGCGAGGCCCGGCCCGGGCCGAGCCGGGCGGCGGGCGTGGCCACCGCCACGGCCGGCCCCACCGGCACGCCCCGTCCCGCCCCCCGGGTGACGCTCGCCGAGGCGGCCAGGGCGGTGGCGGGCGTGCTGGGCGCCGACGGCGTGCTGGGGGCGGCCACACCGCGCCTGGACGCCGAGCAGAGGCTGCTGCTGGCCCAGACCCGCGACGGGCAGGAGGCCCTCACCCTGGCGGCCTTCAACGGCTCGGCCGGAAGGCTCCCCCGCCACACCTGGGGCACCCCGAGCCTGCTGGTCCCGCGCGAGCAGAGCGGCCCGGCGTGGTTCGCCGCGACGGTGGAGCGCACCGACGCCTCCGGCGGGACCAGGACCGCCGTGCTCACGCTGGTCCGCCACGACCGGGAGAACTGGCAGCTCAGCTCGACCTCGCTGCTGGAGGTGGGCGCTCCCCCGCCGCAGGTCGCCAGGGACGCCGAGGGGTACGCGACCGCCCTGGACCCGCAGGACACGACCGTGGTGATCAGCCCCCGGCTGATGGCCCCGCTGCACGCGACCTCCGCCGAGGAGGGCGAGCGCGGGTTCACGGCGGGCCTGATCGAGAAGGGCCCGCACACCACCGGCTTCGCCGACGAGATCGCCAGAAGGACCAGGATCGAGAAGACCGCCTGCCTGAGCTACGACTCGATCTTCGCCGCGAGCAACTACCCGGTGCACGCGCTGCGCACCGCCGACGGCGGCGCGCTGGTCCTGTACTCCCTGATCAGGACCACCACCAGGATCGTCAGGGTCGATCCGTGCGGGTCGGACACCCCGGTCCCGCCCGAGGCCAGGGAACTGACCACGGCGAGGTTCATCCGCGACGAGCTGCGCATGGTGGAGACGCAGCAGTACGTGACCACGGTCCCGGCCAGGAACAGCGGCCGGGCGGCCAGGGTCATCGGCTACCTCGGCGGTCTCACCAAGGTGACCGGGAACTGACCCCGCCCGACCCGACCCGACCGGGCCGGGCAGGGCAGGGCCGGGCGGGGCGGGGGCCCGCCGGTGCCGTCAGGCCCCGGCGTGCGGCAGGTTGATGGTGGCCACCAGGGTGCGGATCGCACGCAGCGCCACCGACAGGGTCGCCAGGTCGAAGGTGTCGCTCTCCCAGATCTCCGACAGGGTCTGCCGGGCCCGCGCGACCGCCGCCGAGTTGGCCTCGGTCCAGCGCGCCAGGCGCTCCTCCGGCGACAGCCCCGGCGTGCTGTGCGTCACGACGTCGTGGGTGAGCGCCGCGTGCGCGGCGTACAGGTCGTCGCGGAGCGCGGCCCGCGCCATCGAGTTCCAGCGGCTGTCCCTGGGCAGCGCGACCACCCGCTCGCGCAGCCGGGCCAGCTGGAGCCGGTCGGCGAGGTCGAAGTAGACCTCGGCGACGTCGTGCACCGGGCGGCCGGTCCGCGAGGCCACCTCGACCAGGTCGAACGTGGAGTAGGCGGGCACCATCGCGGCCACCCGCTCGGCCAGGTCGGCCGGGACGCCCCGGGCGACGAAGCCGTCGCGCCGCTCCTCGAACGCCGACAGGTCCGACCCGGTCAGCAGCTTGGGCAGGTGCGGCAGCAGGCCGTTCATGCCCTTGGCGAAGAAGCCGACGGTGGAGGCCAGGTCCAGCGGCGGGCGCCGGTTGCCCAGCAGCCACCGGGTGCCCCGCTCGACGAGCTTGCGCGCCTCCAGCTCCATCGCGATCTGCGTGGCGGTGTCGACCCTGTTGTCCAGCTCCTCGATCCGGCGCCACAGGCTCGGCATGTCGAAGACCTCGCGGGTGACCAGGTAGGCGCGGGCGATGTCCGGGCTGGAGGCCCCGCTCTCCTCGCCCAGCCGGAACATGAAGGTGGTCCCGCTGGAGTTGACCAGGTCGTTCACCACGCCGGTGGTGATGATCTCCCTGCGCAGCGGGTGGGAGTCCATGTAGGTGCGCAGCCGGTCGCGCAGCGCCGAGGGGAAGTAGGAGACCAGCCAGGAGGCCAGGTAGGGGTCGTCGGGCAGGTCCGAGGCGAGGATCTCGGCGTCGGTGACCAGCTTGGTGTAGGCCAGCAGCACCGAGAACTCCGGCGCGGTCAGCCCGAGCCGGGCCTGGCGCCGCTCGGCGAGCATCTTGTCCGACGGCAGGGCCTCCAGCTCCCGGTTGAGCAGCCCGGCCCGCTCCAGCCTGCGCAGCTGGCGGGCGTGGATGTGCAGCATCTCGGGGGCCTGGGCGCGGGCCGCGGCCAGCACCACGTTCTGGTCGTAGTTGTCGCGCAGGACGAGCCCGGCCACCTCGTCGGTCATGTCGAGGAAGAGCTGGTTGCGCTCGGAGTCGGTGAGCTCGCCGTCGCGGACCGCCCGGTCCAGCAGGATCTTGATGTTCACCTCGTGGTCGGAGGTGTCCACCCCGGCGGAGTTGTCGATGAAGTCGGTGTTGACCAGCCCGCCGCCCCGCGCGAACTCGATCCTGGCCGGCTGGGTGAAGCCCAGGTTGCCGCCCTCGCCGATCACCTTGCAGCGCAGCTCGGCCGCGGTGATCCGCAGGCCGTCGTTGGCCTTGTCGCCGACGTCGGCGTTGGACTCGGTGGAGGCGCGGACGTAGGTGCCGATGCCGCCGTTCCACAGCAGGTCGACCGGGGCCCGCAGGATCGCGCTGATCAGGTCGGCCGGGGCCAGCGACGTCACCTCGCCGTCGATGCCGAGCGCGGCGCGCATCTGCGGCGAGACCGGGATCGACTTGGCCGTACGGGGCCAGACGCCGCCGCCCGCGGAGATGAGCGAGGCGTCGTAGTCCGCCCAGGAACTGCGCGGCAGCGCGAACAGCCGGGCGCGCTCGGCGTGGCCGCGGGCGGCGTCGGGGTCGGGGTCGACGAAGACGTGCCGGTGGTCGAAGGCGGCGACCAGCCGGATGTGCTCCGACAGCAGCATGCCGTTGCCGAACACGTCTCCGGACATGTCGCCGATGCCGGCCACGGTGAAGTCGGTGGTCTGCACGTCCACGCCGATCGTGCGGAAGTGGTACTTGACCGACTCCCAGGCACCCCGCGCGGTGATGCCCATGGCCTTGTGGTCGTAGCCGATCGAACCGCCCGAGGCGAAGGCGTCGCCGAGCCAGAAGCCGTACTCCTTGGCCACGCCGTTGGCGATGTCGGAGAACGTCGCGGTGCCCTTGTCGGCGGCGACCACCAGGTAGGTGTCGTCCTCGTCGTGCCTGACCACGTCGGCGGGCGGGACCACCGCGCCGTCGACGAGGTTGTCGGTGATGTCGAGCAGGCCGCAGATGAACATCCGGTAGCAGGCGACGCCCTCGACCAGCACGTCCTCGCGCGAGCCGGACCTGGGCGGGTTCTTCACCACGAAGCCGCCCTTGGAGCCGGTGGGGACGATGACGGTGTTCTTCACCATCTGCGCCTTCACCAGCCCGAGCACCTCGGTGCGGAAGTCCTCCATCCGGTCCGACCAGCGCAGCCCGCCGCGCGCGACCTTGCCGAAGCGCAGGTGCACGCCCTCGACCCGGGGCGAGTAGACGAACACCTCGAACCTCGGCCGGGGCAGCGGCAGCGCGCTGATCGACGGCGAGTCGAACTTCAGGCTGACGTACGGCTTGCGGGCGCCGTCGGCCGTCTGGAAGTAGTTGGTCCGGAGCGTGGCCCCGATCATCTCCACGTAGGTCCGCAGGATCCGGTCCTCGTCCAGGGAGGCCACGTCGTCCAGGGCGGCGAGGATCTCCTCGCGCAGCGCCTCGGCCAGGTCCGCGCGGACCTCGGCCGGGCGGCGGGGGTTGAGCCTGGCGTCGAACAGCCGGACCAGCAAGCGGGCGATCCGCACGTTGCCGGTCAGCACCCGCTCGATGTACTCCTGGCTGAACGCGGTGCCGGCCTGGCGCAGGTACCTGGCGTAGACCCGCAGGATCTCGGCCTGCTCCCAGGTCAGCCCGGCGGCCAGGACGAGCCCGTTGAAGCCGTCGCTCTCCACCCGCCCGGCCCACAGGGCGCCGAACGCGTCCTGGAAGAGCCGCTTGAACTCGTCCCTGTCCACCTCGGGCGAGGGCGTGTGGCGCAGGCCGAAGTCGTAGATCCAGGCGTCCTTGGTGGCCGGGTCGTTGTCCCGGTCGATCGCGTACGGCCGCTCGTCGACCACCTCCACGCCCATCCGCTGCAGCAGCGGCAGCACGTGCGACAGGGAGACCGGCGCGCCGATGCGGTAGACCTTGAAGCGGCGGTCCCCCTCGGAGGCGTCGTAGGGCTCGTACAGGTTCATCCCGATCTCGTCGCCGGAGGCGGCCAGCTCCTCCAGGCGGCGCAGGTCGGCGACCGCGGTCCGGGGCGGGAAGTCGGCCTTGTAGCCCTCGGGGAAGGCCGCGGCGTAGCGGCGGGTCAGCGCGGGCGCGTCCTGCTCGGGGCAGAGCTCGGCGATCGCGGTGGCCAGGTCGTCCTCCCAGGACTTCGTGGCCTCGGCCAGCCTGGCCTCCAGCTCCTCGACGTTCACCGCGTCCAGTGCCAGCGGCCTGCCGCGCTCGCCGCGCACCACCACGTGCAGCCTGGCCAGGGCCGACTCGCCGATCATGGCGCTGTAGTCGAAGGAGGTGCCGCCCAGCGCCCGGAGCAGGATCTCCTGCATCTTGAGGCGGATCTTGGTGGTGTAGCGGTCGCGCGGCAGGTAGACCAGGCAGGAGATGTAGCGGCCGTAGTCGTCCGGGCGCAGGAAGAGCTTGACCTGCTTGCGCTCGCGGAGCCGCAGGACGCCCAGCGCGATCGGCAGCAGCTGCTCCACCGAGGTCTGGAAGAGCTCGTCGCGGGGGAAGGTCTCCAGGATCTCGATGAGGTCCTTGCCGTCGTGGCTGTCGGCGTCCAGGCCGGCGAGCACGAGCACCTCGGCCAGCTTGCGCCGCAGCACCGGCACCCGCGAGATGGACTCGTTGTAGGCCACGTGGGTGAACAGGCCCAGGAAGCGCCGCTCGCCGACGACCTCGCCGGAGGCGTCGAAGAGCTTCACGCCGACGTAGTCGAGGTAGGCCGGGCGGTGGACGGTGGCGCGGGTGTTGGCCTTGGTGATGATCAGCATCTGCTGTTTCTCGCGGGCCTTGGCGCGCAGCTCCGGCGGGAGCGCGGCGAAGCTTCCGGAGTCGGTGCTGTCGTGGCGGAGGATGCCCAGCCCGGTCCCGGGCAGCGGGTGCAGCCTGTCGCCGCCCTCGCTCTCCTCCAGGCGGTACTCGCGGTAGCCGAGGAAGGTGAAGTGCCCGTCGGCCAGCCAGCGCATCAGCTCCAGGCTGTCCTCCACGCCCGCCGGGTCCAGGGGCGGCGGGTGGGCCTCGACGTCCTCGGCGGTGCGCAGCGCGATGGCCCGCATCTTGGTGAAGTCCTCGACGGCGTTGCGCACGTCCTCCAGGACGCGCTGCAGGTCGGTCTCGATCCGCCTGAGGACCTCGGGGTCGGACTGCCTGTCGATCTCCAGGCGCATCCAGGACTCGGCGAGCACCTGCCCGGTGACGTCCTGCCGGTCGCCGTCCAGCAGCGTGCCGGTCATGTCCCTGCGCACCCGCATCTGCGGGTGGACGACCAGGTGGACGGCGATGCCGTGGCGGTCGAGCTCCATCGTCACCGAGTCGACGAGGAAGGGCATGTCGTCGGTGACGATCTCCACCACGGAGATGTCGGCGTCGCGGCCGTGCTCGCCCGGCTCCGGCGTGGAGGCGCGCACCAGGGCGCGTCCCTGGGGGCGCGTCGCGGCGAGCCGCCGCTGGGCCAGCGCCGGCCCGTACACCTCGGCCGGCTCGCGGCCGAGCAGGTCCTCCGGGGCGACATGCCGGTAGTAGCGCCGCAGGAAGGCGAGCACCTCCTCCACGCTCGCGTGGTCGCTGCCCGGGGTGCGCGCGCACGTCTCGGCGGCACTCCTCAGCAGCTCGTCCTTGGCCTCGTCGAGCGGCATGTCGCTCTCACTCCTTTGTGAGGGATTTTGCATGTTCTGATGGGAATCCATGACCGGACTCATGGTGCCCGTCCCGGAGAAGGTGATGCCGTCGCGCGCATCGGGCGGGCCGCGACGTCCACGTCGGGCCGCGTGTCGGACGTGCCGAACGCTTCCGGCGTTCCTGATTCATCTGGTGTTTCCGGACTTTCGAGCCCTGCCGGCCTCGTGAGCCCTGCCGGGTTCTCGAGACCTGTGGGCCTCGTGAGCCCTGCCGGGTTCCCAAGCCCTGCGGGCCTGTTGAGCCCCGCCGGCCCGTCGAGCCTCGCCGGGCCGCCGGGCGTTCCCGGATCTTCGGGCACCGGGACGCGGGGCGCTCGGTGCGGGGTGACCGCTCCGTCGTGGAGGGCCGGCGGGTTCACGGCCGGCCGCCGCGGTTCGTCGTCGGAAACGTCGGTAACGTCGGAAAGGTAGGAGACGCGGGAAACGCGGGAAACACGGTTCGTGGCCACAGCCTGCGGAGAACGGCGGGTCCTCCGGTCGGACAGGGCCGGTCCCTCCCGCGAGACCGCGGTACGGCGATCATCCCACAGGGTCGGTCCGGAGAGGTCGTGGCGCAGCCGGGCGAGTCCGGTCTCGCCCGCGGCCTGTCGCCCGGCGGGCCGGACCTCGCGGTCCGTGCTCCGCCCATCGGGCATGGCCCGCGGCACGGCACCTCCAGTGGCCGTCAGTCCCGGTCCTCGTTGACCGGAATGCACCACCGTCCCTGATACCACCCGAAAACCAATGAAACGTCAATGTGACGTCCGGTCGTCGTCCCGCGAGTTGGAGCGGTCCCGTCGCAGTGCGTCGAGCGGGCCGGGAACCTCGCTCAGCTCCCGGAGCTCGATCTGGCACTCCTCGCACTCCATGAGATGGCGTTCGAAGGCCTCGTGGTCCTCGTCGTCGAGCACACCGAGGGCGTACGCCGCCACGTCATGATGCGGGGAGGGCAACATCAACTCGCGACACCTCTCTCCTTCAGGACCTTGCGGAGAGCTCGGATCCCGTAGTAGAGCCGAGACTTGACCGTACCCGGCGGAATTCCGAGGATCTCCGCCGCTTCGTTAATCGTACGGTCCTGTAGGTACGTCTGCTCGATGACTTCGCGGTGTTCTGGTGACAATTCACGGAGCGCCTCGGCGACGATCATCGCCTCGAGCGCGCGATCCGCCCCGTCGGGGACCGGTACGGCGTTGGCGTCGGCCGGTTCGACCTCCTGTGGTCTCGTCCCTCGCCTGCGACGACCGTCGATGACGATACGGCGGGCGACGGTGAGGAGCCAGGCCCACAACAGGCCGGGCTCTCGTTGCAACCTCCCTGCGTTACGCCAGGCGCGGACGAGCGTCTCCTGGACGACGTCCTCCGCCCACTGCAGGTCGTTGCCTGTGGCCTTGCGAACATGCCGGAGCAGTGGGACACCGAACTCCCGGTACAAGTCCTCTACCAGGACGACATCGGTGTCCGTGCTCTCGAAACGACTGTCGAGTTGACGACGCACGGGCACATCTTTACACCTTCGTTATGCGTCACGTCTGCAACTCGCGCAACTCCAGTCATTTCTAACTATCTCATCACTTCCTGTGAACCACCCCGGCGAGCGCCGCGTACCTCCCACCAAGTGCGCCCGCACCGGCGGGCCTCGGGGAAAGGAAACGGCATGGCAGAGCGGCACATCCCGTGGCCGGTCGGACCCGTCCTCCTCCTTGCGCGTTCCGCCCGGCCCGGGCGGAACGGCACGTCGGCCACCACGCCGGGCGCCGGGACGGCCCCGGTGACGGCCGTCATCTGAGAGCGGAAGCCGGGTCATGTTCAGATCACTGTTCCGCCGCTTCAAGAACGGCGAACCCCTGCTGTTCGGGGTCTTCATCGCGGTCGCCGCGGTGGCGGTCGTCCTGATCACGCCGCCCGGCGGCTCCCCCTCCCTGGCTACCGAGGGCTGGACCCAGACCCCGCAGGGGCCCCTGGGTCCGGCCGACCGCGATCTGCTGATCAAGGTCAGGCAGGCCGGGCTCTGGGAGATCCCCAGCGGCCAGCAGGCCCAGCAGCGGGCCGCGAGCAAACGGGTCAAGGAGGTGGGCATGCACCTGATGACCGACCACCTCAAGCTCGACGAGGAGGTCCGCGCCCTCGCCGCCAAGCTGAGCGTGACGCTGCCCAGCCAGGCCAGCGCCGACCAGCAGAAGTGGATGGCGCAGCTCGCGGCCGTCCCGGCCGGTGCCGAGTACGACCTGCTCTTCGCCGACCTGCTGCGCAAGGCCCACGGAAAGGTCTTCACGGTGGTCGCCGCGGTACGCGCCGGCACCCGCAACGACCTGGTCCGGGCATTCGCCCAGCGGGCCGTGGATGTGGTCATGAAGCACATGACCCTGCTGGAGAGCACCGGGCTCGTCGACTACTCGGCCCTGCCCGAGCCCCCGGTGCCCTCGCCGCCGCCGCCCGTCGCGGCCGCTCTCGACACACCTGTGAGGAGAGAACACGCTTGAAACGCATGAAACGCTCGCTCGTCTCCCTGTCGGCGCTGGCACTCGCCGCCGGCACGCTCACCACCGTCACGTTCACGGTGGCGAGCACGCCCCCCGCCTACGGTGACCACTGCGACCCCGCCGAGCAGGCCCAGAACCAGCAGAACCGGCAGAACCGCCAGGGGCAGCAGGACGCGCCGGCCGAGAACCCGCCCGCGCAGCAGGACCAGAACCAGCCGCCTCAGGACCAGCAGGGCCAGGATCAGCAGGGCCAGGAGCAGGCGCCCCCCGCGCAGGACCCCCCTGCCGAGAGCCCGCCGGCCCAGGACCGGCCCGCGCAGGACCGGCAGGGTCAGGACCGGCAGGGGGCCGACGTGCCTCCCCCGGCCGGAGCCGCCGTCCCGGCGTCCCCCACCGAGCCGCCCGCCCCCGAACCGGACGGCGACCAGCAGGGCCAGGACCAGGGCCAGGACCAGGACCAGGACCAGGACCAGCAGGGCGTGCAGGAGCAGGACCAGCGCCGGAACCAGGACACCTCCCGCCGCCGGCCCACGAGGTCGCCGAGCCCTGCCCCCACCGACGCACCGCCCGCCGAGACGCCCGCCCCCACCGAGAGCCCCGCGCCGGGCGGGGACGAGGAGGAGTGCGCCGACCTCGGCCCGTTCCCCGAGGACTTCATCGACATCCGGCAGGTCCAGCGCAACGTCCAGGAGCCCCGGACGCGGCGCGGCGGCTCGCGCGGCACCTTCACCTCCCGCTGCGGCACGAACGGCAACGGCCACCGCAACCCCGACAACTTCATCGTGGCCCCCGGCGTCAGCAACGGCGCCCACCACATCCACGACTACGTCGGCAACCTGTCGACCGACGCGTTCAGCACCGACCAGTCGCTCGCGGCCGCGGGCACCACGTGCGCCTTCGGGGACCGCTCGACGTACTTCTGGCCGGTCCTGCGCGACCGCACCTCCGACGCCAACGCCGACGACCCCGACGGCAACGTGGGCACCATCATGCGGGCCCGTCAGGTGAACCTGCAGTTCCGCGGCAACCCGGTCTCCAGGGTGACCGCCATGCCGCGCTTCATCAGGATCCTCACCGGTGACGCCAAGGCCGCCACGAACGGCGGCGCCAACGCCCTGGCCAAGTGGAGCTGCACCGGCTTCACCGACCGGATCACCACCAAGTACCCGCTCTGCCCCCGCGGCAGCCAGCTCGTGCGGATCCTGGACTTCCCCAGCTGCTGGGACGGCCAGAACAACGACAGCGCCAACCACCGCACGCACGTGCTCTTCCCCGACGCGGGCGGCAACTGCCCGTCCGGCACCCGGGCGATCCCGCAGCTGCGGATGACCCTGGTCTACTCCACGCCGCGCACCCCGTCCTTCGCGCTGGACGCCTTCCCCGAGCAGCGCCACAATCCCGTCACCGACCACGCCGACTTCGCGAACGTGATGCCCGAGCGGCTCATGAGGTTCGCAGTCGACTGCATCAACCGGGGCCGTCGCTGCTGACGCCCCCGCCCGGGACCGCCGCTCCCCGTCCTCGCGCCTCTTCCACGATCCCGCGAGGACGGGGAGCGGCATCCGCGGTATGGGGGTCCTTCCCCTTGCACGTACACGCCGTCGAGCCGCTTCGCAGACAGGAGCAATAGGTGGGTAACAGACGGACTCCGCGACACACCCGGTCGGAGGCCGGAATACGCCTCGACGAGAGGCCCTCCAGGATCGGTCTCGGTGTCGCGATCACGGTCTCCGTGGTCGGCCTTCTCATGCTCGGGCGGACCGCGCCCGGCATGCAGGCCGCCGCCACGGTCCGCGGAGTCTTCTCGTTCTTCTCGGGCGTGATCGCCCTGGTGTCGCTCACCACGACCGTGGCGCTCGGCCTGCTCTCGGCCGACCGGATCGTGCTTCCCGTCATCGGCAGGATCCGCTCCCAGCTCGCCCATCGGGCCGCGGCCATGCTCGGCATGGGTTTCCTCGCCCTGCACGTCATCATGAAGATCATCGAAAGCAGGACCTCTCTCGCGTCCGTCGTGCTGCCGCTGGGTGTGAGCGGCCAGAGCCTCTACGTCGGCTTCGGGGCCGTCGCCTCCGACCTGATGATCCTGGTCTTCCTCACCGGCGTCGCCCGGGCCAGGTTCGCCGACAACCGCAGGCCGTGGATGTGGCGGCTGCTGCACGGCTCGGCCTACCTGGCGTGGCCGCTGTCGGTGCTGCACGGCCTCACCGCGGGCCGCCGTCCCGCCGAGTGGGTGACCTGGAGCTACGTGGTCTGCCTGGTCGCGGTGGGAGCGGCCCTGCTGATCCGGGTGATCTCCGAGCTGCAGCCCAGGGAGATCCCGGTGCGCGAGGAGATCGTGGTGGAGCCGCCCGCCGTCGCGGAGCTGACCCCGCCCACGAGCATCGTCGGCCGTATCCCGCGCCAGGCGCGCGAGGACCCGCCGGAACTCCGTCGCGTCGGAGGCGTCGGGTGACGACCTCCCCCACGGCCGGACCCCAGCGTCTCTCCACCGGAGGTGTTCGATGATCACTTTGACCAAGAGGAACACGACGACCGTGACGCCCCTGACGGGGCCGGCCGGCATGACGGGCCCGGCGGCCTCGGCCGCCTCGGCCGACCCGGCGCCGCCGATGATCCCCTACCGCGTCCCTCCCGTCCGGCAGCTCGGACCGGCCCGGCTGACGGCCGGGCTGGAGGACTGCCGCAGGATGGACCTGGCGGCCCACCGCGACATGCACGGCACCGCGCCGGCGATGAGCGGCGAGGACCTGGCCTCGCTGGCCGACGAGGTGGACATGCGCGGCCGGGGCGGCGCGGCGTTCCCCTTCGCCCGTAAGCTCCGCGCGGTGATGGGCAAGAAGGCCGACAAGATCGTCCTGGTCAACGCGGCCGAGGGCGAACCGGCGAGCAGCAAGGACACCATGCTGCTCACCCGGACCCCGCACCTGGTCATCGAGGGCGCCCTGCTCGCGGCGAACGCGATCGGCGCCAAGCAGGTGGTGATCGCCACCGTCGCGGGCGGCATGGGCCACGCGTCGGTGTCCGCCGCGGTCGAGGAGCGCGGCATCGGCCACCAGGTCCGGGTCGCGGGCATCGTCGAGCGGTTCATCTCCGGCGAGGGCGGCGCCCTGGTCCGGTCGGTGAACGGGCAGATCGGGGAGCCGCCGGGCCGCAAGGTCAGGGCCGTGGAGAGCGGTGTCAACGGCCTGCCCACGCTGCTGTCCAACGCCGAGACCTACGCCCAGCTCGCCGTCCTGGCCACCCTGGGCGCGGAGCGCTACGCCGACGTCGGCACCGCGCGCGAGCCCGGGACGGTCCTGCTCACCGTCGGCGGGTCGGCCAAGGCACCGGCCGTCGTCGAGGTCGCGACCGGCACCCCGCTGTACGCCGTCCTGGACGCCTGCAAGGCCACCACCGGCGACGGCGTGCTGGTCGGCGGGTACCACGGCGCGTGGCTGTCCGCGGACGCCGCGGCCGTGGCGACCGTCTCCCGCCAGGGCATCGCCGAGGCGGGCGGCCAGCTCGGCGCCGGGATCATCGTGCCGCTCGGCGGGGAGACCTGCCCGATCGGCGAGACGGTCAGGGTCGCCCGCTACCTGGCCGCGCAGTCCTCGGGCCAGTGCGGCCCGTGCCGCCTGGGCCTGCCGGACGTGGCGCAGTCGCTGGCCGAGGTCATGGCCGGGTCGGCCACGGCCCTGGACGAGCTGCGGGTCAGGGCGGCGGGGGTCAAGGGCAGGGGCGCCTGCTTCCACCCCGACGGGACCTCCCGGTTCGTGCTCTCGGCCCTGGACGCCTTCCCCGACGACATCGAGGAGCACCTGCTGCACGGCACCTGCGGGCGCCCGGTGCACGGGGTGCTCCCGCTGCCGCCGCAGGAGAACGAGCCGGAGGTGAGGCTGACCGTGGACTGGACCCGCTGCCAGGGCCACGGCCTGTGCGCCCAGCTCGCCCCCGACCTGGTCCACCTCGACGAGCACGGCTACCCGGTGTTCGGCCGGGACACCGTGCCCGCCCAGTTCCGGCGGATGGCGCGCAGGGCCGTCGAGATGTGCCCGGCGCTGGCGCTGCGCGTGGCGCAGGGGGTGTGAACCACCCCCGCCGGGACGTCCGGACGCCCCGAAGGAAGCACCGGGATCACCGGGATCACCCGGCGATCCGGGACGGCCGGGCGACCCGCCGGGGACATCGGGCGAAAGGTGATGCGAATGTGGCCAACCGGATCGGCGGATCGGTCGTCCTATCGAGCAGTTGACACGGACCCTCGGGGAGAACGACATGCGGATCCCTCCGGACAGGCGGGCGTTCCTGCGGACCGGCGGCCTGGCGGCCCTCGCCTTCGGCACCGGGCTCGGCACCTCGGGCACACCCGCCCCGGGCGCGGGCGGCACGTCCGGTGGAGCCGCCGGTCCGCATCGGGGAGCCGGCGGCACGCCCGGCCGCGCCTCGACGCGGACCGGCGGCGCGCCGCGGCCCGCGGACTGGCGGGCGCTGGCCGAAGGGCTGGAGGGCTCGCTCGTCCGGCCGGGCGACGCCACGTACGACAGGGCGCGGCGGCTGTTCAACCCCGCCTTCGACGCGGTACGGCCCGCGGGCGTCGCCTACTGCGCCGACCCGTCCGACGTCGCCGAGTGCGTCGGGTTCGCGCGGCGGCTGAACGTGCCGCTGGCCGTGCGGTCCGGCGGGCACTCCTACGCCGGCTGGTCCACCGGGACCGGCCTGGTCGTGGACGTCTCCCGGTTGAACACGGTGCGCCACGCCTCCGGACGGGCCACCGTCGGTGCGGGCGCCAGGCTCGTCGACGTCTACGACAGGCTGGCCGCGAGCGGGGTGAGCGTCCCCGCCGGGACCTGCGCCACGGTCGGGGTGAGCGGGCTGGCCCTGGGCGGCGGGATCGGGGTCGTCTCCAGGAGGTACGGCCTGACCTGTGACGTGATGGAGTCGGTCCGGATCGTCACCGCCGACGGGCGGCTGCTGACCTGCGACGCGGACCACCACCCCGACCTGTACTGGGCCTCGCGCGGCGGCGGGGGCGGCAACCTGGGGGTGGCCGTCTCCTTCGAGTTCCGCACCCACCCGGCCCGCGAGGTCACCGTGTTCTTCCTGCACTGGCCGTGGTCGAGGGCGGTCCGGGCGCTGCGCGCCTGGCAGGCGTGGGCGCCCTCGGCACCGGACGCGATGTGGTCGGGCATGCACCTCAGCCGCGACGGTGGCATGGACGTGCAGGTCGTCGGCCTCTACCTGGGCGGCAGGGACGGCTGCGAGCGGCTGCTCGACCGGCTGGCCGACGCGGCCGGCTCACCGTCGTCCAGTCTCGTCCGCCGGACCTCCTACCGGCAGGCCATGCTGACCATGGCGGGCTGCGGGTCGCTCTCGGTCGGCCAGTGCCACCTGGGCGGATCGCTGCCGGGGCAGACCCGGGGCGGGCGGCTGTCGCGGGACAGGTTCTCGGCCGCGTCGCACATGGCCTACCGGCCGCTCTCGGAGGGCGGGGCCAGGACGCTGGTCGCCCAGGTCGCCCGCGCCGGTGAGCACACCGTGCTGCTGGACGCCCTGGGCGGCGCCGTCGCCCGGGTCCGCCCCGACGCCACGGCCTTCCCGCACCGGGCCGCCCTCTACAGCGTGCAGTACTACGCCCACCGCGCCGGGGCCGCGACCTGGACCAGGACCGCGCGGGCGGCGATGCGGCCCCACTTCGGCGACCACGCCTACGTCAACTACGTCGACGCGGGCCTTTCCGGCTGGCGCTCGGCCTACTACGGGCCCAACGCCGCCCGCCTGGCCCGCGTCAAGGCCGCCTACGACCCCGGCCGCCTGTTCCGCCTGCCCCAGGGCATCTGACCGGGGCCCGGGGGCCGGGGTTCCCGGAAAGGGTTCACCCCTCGGACGGCAGGAAGTGCGACAGCACCTCGGGGTTGGCCATGGCGTCGAGGTTCGCGGCCTTCTCCGGGGGGACGCCGAGCAGGATCTTGCGGACGGGCACCTCCAGCTTCTTGCCGCTGAGGGTGCGCGGGATGCCGGGAACCTCGACGATCTCGTTCGGCACGTGGCGCGGAGAGAGCGCCTCCTTCAGTTCCCTGCGCAGGCGCAGGACGAGTTCGTCGCTCAGGACGGCGCCCTCGGTCATGGTCACGTACAGCAGCAGGCGCCCCTCCTGGCCGAGCTGCCCGGTGTCGATCACCAGGCTGTCGGCGATCTCCTCGAAGCGCTCGACCACACGGTAGAACTCGCTGGTGCCCATCCGCACCCCGCCCCGGTTCAGGGTCGAGTCGGACCGGCCGTAGATGACGCAGCCCCCGTCGGGAAGGACCTTGATCCAGTCACCGTGCCGCCAGACGCCCGGATACTCGGAGAAGTAGCTGTCCCGGTAGCGCGACCCGTCGGGGTCGTTCCAGAACATCACCGGCATCGACGGCATCGGCAGGGTCAGCACCAGCTCGCCGACCTCCCCGACCACCGGCTTGCCCGACGGGTCGAAGGACTCGACCCTCGCCCCCAGGCAGCGGCAGGGGATCACGCCCGCCCGTACCGGGAGCAGCGGGACGGCTCCCACGAAACCGGTGCACACGTCGGTGCCCCCGGAGAACGAGCCGAGCTGGACCTCGGGGAGCGCGTCGTGCACCCACGCAAAGCCCTCGGGCGGCAGCGGCGAGCCCGTGGAGCCGAGCCCCCGCAGCCGGTCCAGGCCCGACGGCCGCAGACCGGCCTTCATGGACGCGATCATGTACGGTGCGCCCGTGCCGAAGTAGGTGACCCCCTCCTCCGCGGCCAGCCGCCAGAGCGCGTCGGTCCCCGGATGGGTCGCCGACCCGTCGTAGAGCACCACCGTCGAGCCGACCAGCAGGCCGCCGATGAGGTAGTTCCACATCATCCAGCCGGTGGTGGTGTACCAGAAGAAGACGTCGTCCTCGCCCAGGTCCTGGTGGAAGGAGAGGGCCTTGAGGTGTTCGAGCACCACGCCGCCGTGGCCGTGCACGATCGGCTTGGGCAGCCCGGTGGTGCCCGAGGAGTAGACGATCCAGAGCGGGTGACCGAACGGCACCGGCTCGAACGCGAGCGGCGCCGTGTCCGCGCGCAGCGCGGCCCAGTCCAGGGTACGGGTCCCGGAGCCGGCCTCCGGGAGGTCGTCCGGGGGGGCGGGGGTGCTCGTGGACGGGACGCGTACCCGTGCCACCAGGGTGGGCAGCCGGGCGGCGATGTCCTCCACGACGGCGCCGCGGTCGTAGTGCCTGCCGTTGTAGTCGTAGCCGTCGACCGCGAGGAGCACCTTCGGCTCGATCTGGGTGAAGCGGTCGATCACGCTGGGCGCGCCGAAGTCGGGCGAGCAGGAGGACCAGATCGCCCCCAGGGAGGCGGTGGCCAGGAAGGCGACCAGGGTCTCGGGGATGTTCGGCAGGTAGGCCGCGACCCGGTCACCGCGCCCGACGCCCAGCGCGGCCAGGCCCGCGCGGACCCGCGCCACCTCCTCGGCCAGCTCGCCCAGGGTGAGCTCCCGCCGCCCGCCCGCCTCGTCACGGAAGATCACCGCGAGCCGTTCGGGCTCGGTCGCGGCCCTGCGCAGCGCGTTGGCCGCGTAGTTCAGCGTCGATCCGCCGAACCACTCCGTCCCGGGCATCTCCCCCGACAGGACCGGCCCGTGGCCGCGCTCCCCCACGACCTTGAAGTAGTCCCAGATCGACGTCCAGAACTCGGCCGGCGCCTCCACCGACCACAGCCACAGCGCCTCGTAGTCGGCGCTGCGGCCCAGCCATCGCATGTAGCGGGTGATCCTGGCGTTCTTCACGACCTCCGGGGACGGCTCCCAGAGCAGCGCACCTTCCTCAACCATGCCCCCATCCTCTCGGCGCCCCACCCGAATGTCATCCCCCGGGTCCACACAGCGCGCACCCGGAGCGTGTGGGAGGCCCACGTGGGAGAGTCCGGCCAGGTCAGCGGCCCGCGGGGAAACGGCCGGCGCCGCAGGCCGGAGAGGTGAGGCTCGCGACGGCGGCGACGACCTCGGAGGAGTTGGACAGGTCGGGCAGGACCACGTCGGCCCCGGCCTCGTGCAGCTCGGCCGGGAGGGACCTGCCCGAGGCCACGCCGATCATCGAGGCCCCGGCGATCCTGGCCGCCTGGACGTCCCTGGCCGAGTCGCCGATCAGCACGGTGTTGCGCCCGTCGAAGACCGTCCCGTGCCGGCGACCGGCACGGCCCTGCGCGACCTGCAGCAGCGTGGCCTTGGGATAGACCTCCTCGCCGTAACCGCCGATCTCGATGTCGACGTACCTGTCGAGGCCGAACGCGGCCAGCTTGTGCGCGGCGTTGCTCTTGATCGTTCCGGTGAGCACCGACTGGACCACTCCGTCGAGCCTCGCCACCGCCTTGAGCGCGTCGCGGGCACCGGCCATCATCCTGCCCTCCTCGGCCAGGCGTCTGCGCCGGGCTCCGAAGGCCGCGGCCAGCGCGTCGAGGAACCTGGGCAGGTGCTCGTCGCTCGCGACGATCCCGTTGATGGCGAGCATCTCGAAGACGATCTCCGAGTCCGGGCGGCCGTTGGGCTGGGTCAGCTTGACCAGGGGACGTCCGGTGACGGCACGGAACGCCTCCGCGTACGCCTCACGGGTGACGATGGAGACGTCCACCAGGGTGAGGTCGATGTTCCACAGAACGAGGCGGTTGATCGGGGGCCTCCCGGAGAGGGTGCGGATGCCCAGGGTACGGCCCGGGGCGCCCGGCGACCGCCTCCGATGCTGAAACCATCCTGTTTCCGGATGTTTCCCGACATCGAGCGGGCACCGGTGGCGGCCGTACCGGTCCCGGGCCTCCCGGGACCGGGACCTGCGCCGGAGTCGAAGTCGGAGTCGGAGTCGGGGCCGGGGTCGGGACCAGGACCGGGGTATGTCGCTAGGCGTGGTCCAGGGCGTTCGCGAGGGTGTCGACGACCGGCACCCCGCAGGCCGCCAGGTCGGCCCGGCTGGTCATGCCACCGGTGTAGAGCACCGCCCGCGCGCCGACGTGCCGGGCGGCGTGCGCGTCGTCCAGGCTGTCACCGATCACCAGGACGTCGGCCGGGTCGACGCCGAGCGCGGCGAGGTGGGCCACCATCCACTCGGCCTTGTGCCCCCCGGGGACGCCGCGCAGGCCGTCGATCCGGGTGAAGTGGTGGTCGATGCCGAGCTCGGCGACCTTGGGGACCAGCCGCTCGTGCGCCCACATGGACAGCAGCGACTGCCGGCCCCCCGTGGCCTTCCAGGCGTCCAGGGTGGAGAGCGCGTCCTCGGCCAGCCCGCACTCCAGCATCAGCCGGTGGTAGTTGTCATGGAAGCCGAGGTCGAGCGCCTCCCACTCGCCCTCGCGGAGGGGACGCCCGAGCATGCGCTCGTAGGCGGCCCAGATCGGGCGCGTGTAGACGGCACGGAAGCGATCGGCGTCGTAGGAGCCCAGCCCGTACGGCTCGAACACCGCGTTCGTGGCACCGACGACAGCGTCGATGTCATGAAAAAGCGTGCCGTTCCAATCCCACACGATGTGTCTCATATGCCGTCAAGAATAGCCAAAGCCCCGGGAGGGGCGCGGTCAGCCGATCAGGTCGGGGATCTCCTGGGTGGCGTACCAGAGGAGCTCGTTGGCCTCGGCGCCGTCCACGGTGAACCGGGCGTCGTCGTCGCCGAGGTCGGCCGCGGGCAGCGCCGCGATGGCGGCCTCGACGTCCTTCACCGCCTCGGGCTCGTCCACGTGGACGGCGGCGATCCGCGCCGACGGCACCGCCGCGTCCAGCCGTACCCGGGCGCGCTCCTCCAGGTCCGCCCGGACGGTGACGTCGCCGTCCGGTACGTCGACGGCCACGACGACCCGCCGGGCGGCGACCTCGACCCCGTCCGCGCGGTCGGCCGCCAGCATCCGCAGCGAGGCCCTGGCCGCCTCGGTCAGGGCCACGTACTCCAGTTCCTCGGTGTCACCCGAGACGTACCACTCGATCAGCGCGGGGGTCACCGCGTAACCGGTCAGCGGGGCCGGGCCGAGCTCCCCCGCGGTGGCCACGCGGGCCAGCGCCGGGAGCGTGCACGGCAGGTAGACGCGCATCCATGCCTCGATCTGTCTCTCCCACGTCGGCGCCGGTTCGGCACCGATTCACCCATCGAGTGTGCCAGTACCGGCGAGTCCCGGTGATGACCGCCCGTGCGAACCGCTCGGCGCAGCGGGACCCGCGGTGACGACCGCCCTGGTGGACGGCTCGGCACGGCGGGATCCGCGGTGACGACCGCCCTGGTGGACGGCTCAGCGCAGCGGGATCCGGAGCAGGCGCTCCAGCTCGGCGATGGTGAGGTCGGGCTCGCGGTGGTGCACGCCGACGATGCCGAGCCGCCGGGCCGCCTCGATGTTCGTCTCGATGTCGTCGACGAACACGCACTCCTCACCGGCCAGGCCGAGCCTGCCGAGCGCGTGCTCGAAGATCCTCGGCTCGGGCTTGCGCATGCCGATCTCGCCGGAGATGACCACCTCGTCGAAGACGTCGTCCCAGCCCTCCCGGGGGTACTCGTTCGCCCAGGAGTTGGAGAGCAGGCAGGTCCGCAACCCGGCTGCGCGGACCGCGCGGAGCATCTCGTACATCGGCTCGACCCGGTGGAAGCGGGAGAACATCCGGGACAGCAGCCCCTCGGCCTCCGGCGGCACGCCGTCCGTGGTGACCAGCCTGTCGGCGAGGTGACGTTCGAAGTCCAGCCCGGACATCTCACCGCGCTCCAGCGCGTGGATCGCGTTCTCCCCGTTCTCCGAGCCCTCGTACGCGTGTGATATCAGCTCGCTCATCACCTGCCGGTAGTGGGTCGCGTCGAGCCTCTCGTCGACGATCCACTCCGCGACCGCCTGGGAGAGACCGACGGTCAGCACGCCACCCCAGTCGATCAGCACGCCCTTCAGCATCCGTCCTCCTCGATGGAACGGGTTTCAGAGTAGACGCGTCCCGCGGACCGGCCGAGCGCGGGGACGGCCTCCGCGTCCGCGCACCGTGACGCCGCGACGCGTCGCGACGCGACGCGACGGGGTCCGTCCGCGCGCGCAGTCCCATCGCGAGTTCAAGCCGTATCTCTCCTGGAACGACACAAGAAGGGTGCGATTGACCGGAGATTCATCCCCTAACATCCGATTCAAGGACTGGTGCGAGTTTCGCGGCTCTAATACGAGGAAGATTATGAGAATGGCAGTCGTGCCATATAACCGCACGTAGAAGGCGTGATCAACCTCCTGCGGGCTCCATCCGCACCTTCCCTCGGTTCCCATGAGGAGGGATCATGGCAGTAACTCAGGCGAGTCGCTCCCGCGCCCGTACGGCGTCGAGACCGACCGCATCAGCCACCAATGCAACGACGGAACGGAAGCGCGACGGCAACTCGCTAACGCTCAAGCTTCCGATGCTGACCGTGCAGCTCCGACCCCCGAACGTCCGCATGCCACGTGTCGACACCCGGGGGGCGGCTCAGGCCACTGAAACCGCCACATCGTTCCTCCCTCCGGCCGAACGCATCGCCTACTACGGAGGGCTCGGCGCCCTCGCGGTGGTGGGACTGATCGAGTGGCCGGTGGCGGCCGCCATCGGGGTGGGGACGCTGATAGCCCAGCGCGCACGGGGAAGGGGCCGGTCCTCCGGCGCCTCCCGGGCCGCGAGCTCCATCGCGTCCGCCGCGCAGAGCATGAACCCGATCTCCGCGATGACCGGGTCCGGCTCCACGGGATCCGCGTCCCGCACCGGAGGGTCCGCCTCCCGCACCACCTCGCGCGGCACCGCCTCGCGGTCGTCCGGCGGCACGGCGTCCAGGACCTCACGGTCCACGGCGTCCCGCAGCACGACGAGCAGCGGCGGCAGCGCGAGCACCGGTTCCCGGACGAGCGGTTCGGCGTCCCGTACGACGGGGGCCGCCTCCCGCACCGGGGGTTCCACCTCCCGGGCGACGGGCACGGCCTCCCGTGCGAGCGGGACCACCCGGACGGCGGCTTCGGCCTCGGGCGGACGGAGCACCACCTCCCGCACGAGAAGCGGCACGTCCAAGACCACGGGGACCGCCTCCGGGAGCTCCACCACCCGCAGCCGGAGCACGGCGTCGCGTACCACGGGCACCACCCCGCGGACCCGCACGACCGCGTCCCGCACCACGGGCACCGCGTCCCGGACCAGGACACCCGCCACCCGCGCCGCGGGCACCGCCTCAGGCGCGACCGGCACCACGTCCCGGACCAGGACGGCGGCCACCCGGGCCTCGGGCACCAGCCCGCGGACCCGCACCACCGCGTCCCGCACCACGGGCACCGCGTCCCGGACCAGGACGCCCGCCTCGCGCACCGCGGGCACCGCGTCCAAGACCACCGGTACCGCCACCCGCAGCCGGAGCACGGCGTCGCGTACCACGGGCACCACCCCGCGGACCCGCACGACCGCGTCCCGCACCACGGGCACCACGTCCCGGACCACCACACCGCGGACC
Organism: Streptosporangium sp. NPDC050855; assembly: GCF_044456585.1. Lineage (NCBI taxonomy): Bacteria > Bacillati > Actinomycetota > Actinomycetes > Streptosporangiales > Streptosporangiaceae > Streptosporangium > Streptosporangium sp. NPDC050855. The sequence continues at coordinate 1,034,243 of NZ_JBITFY010000001.1, read as the reverse complement.
CGGAGCGCGACGTCCCGTACGGCGGCCTCGGCCGGCGGGAGGACGAGACCGGCGTCGCGGGCGGCGGGCTCCACGTCGAGGAGCAGGACCACCGCGTCCCGCGCCACGGGCTCCACCGCACGGGCCGCGGGCTCGACGTCTCGCACGGCGAGCACCACGTCCCGCGCCACGAGGCCCGCCTCGCGCACCGCGGGTGCCGCGTCCCGGACCACGCGGACCACCGCGTCGAGGGCCGCGTCCGGTACCCGGAGCGGCGCGGCACGGACCTCGGCGGCCACGTCGCGGTCCACCGGCGGCACCACCCGGGCGACGGCGTCCACCTCGCGGGCGTCGGGCACCTCACGGGCGTCCGGCACCTCGCGGAGCGCGAAGCCCGCGTCCCGGAGCGGGAGCGCCACCTCCCGGACCGGGAGCATGGCCTCGCGAGCCGCCAAGCCCGCGTCGCGGACCGCCAAGCCCGCCGCGCGCACCACGAAGCCGGCGTCCAGGGCCTCGGCGTCCACCGCACGGGCCGGGAGCGGCACGTCCCGGACCGCCGCCTCGCGGAGCTCGCGGAGAACGGCCACGTCCCGGACGGGCACGACCCGGGCGACCGCCTCCCGGGCCGGGGCGTCCGGCGCCCGGTCGAGGAGCTCGGCCGGCGGTCGCTCGTCCGGGTGATCACATGATGAGGCCGATCAGGCCATGCGCGACCGCGGCCTGATCGGCCTCGTCATTTCTTCCACCGGAGTCCTGGATGTTCATGCCCCGCCTGCTCTCACCCGCCAACGAAACCCTCCGGAGCGTCGTACCCGAAGCGGTCCGCGGCCTGCTGCCGCGTTCCCGGGGCAGCAGGGTCTGTCCCGGCGGGCTCCGCGTCGACCTGCGCACGGTCGGCGATCCGGGCAGCCGGAAGAAGGCGCGGCGGCTGGAGAGCCTGCTGCTGCGGCTGGAGGGGATCGAGCGCGCGGAGGTGAACGGCGTCCTCGGCTCCGTCTTCGTGGGATGCGACCCCGCCTCGATCGACCTGGAGAAGATCCTCGAACTGGTCGAGGCGTTCGACGGCGACGACCCCGAGGACGCCGACGACGACACCGGTGACGCCGACGACGCCGACGACGCCGACGACATCACCGGCACCGACGAGGACGACGACGAAGACGCCGAGGACGCCGAGGACGCCGAGGACGCCGAGGACGCCGAGGACGCCGACGACCCGGCGTCCGCGAAGGACCCCTCGGCGGGACCCGCGGCCCTCATCTCCATGATCGCCGAGCATCACGCCGCCAGGCTGGTGGAGCGTCACACGCGGGCCGGTATCCGGCTCGGCGCGACCCTGCTCGGGGCGGGCCTGACGATCGCCGGACGCGCCGTGCGCGCCCCGGCCCTGCCCGCGATCGTCCCCGCCCTGCTGAACCTGGCCGAGTCCACCCCGAAGGTGCGCGCCGGGCTGGAACGCCGCCTGGGTTCCTCGGCCACGTTCGACCTGCTCGTGACCGCGAACATCGTCACCCACACGCTGGCGCTGCGTCCCCTGGGCATGATCATCCAGTCGGCCACCGCCGCCGGCGGTTACCTGGAGGCACGTGACACGCGCCGGGCCTGGGCCGCGCGCGAGCGCGAGCTGGCCTCCGCCGACGGTTCCTACCGCCACATCCGCTCGCCCAGAAGCCCGCGCCCGGCCCCGCTGAGGCACAGCCCGGTGGAGCGGTTCGAGCGTGCCGCGAGCCCCGCGGCGGCGGGCGTCTCCGGCCTGACCCAGCTTCTCGGCCACGACCGGCACCGGACCGTCGCCATGCTCACCGCGACCACGCCCAAGGCCGCGAAACAGGGCAGGGAGTCCTTCGCCTCGGCGATCGGGCGCGCCCTGGCCCGGCGCGGGGCGATCGTGCTCGACTCCCGGGCCCTGCGCCACATGGACGGCATCGACATGGTCGTCCTGGACGCCGACGTGCTCGGCACGGGCTGCTGGGAGATCGACCATGTCGTCCCGCTGGGCGACGGGACCGGCACCGACGGGGCGGACACCGACGGGCTGCACGCGCGGCTGCACTCCCTGCTGGACCTCAGCGACCCGGGCGCGCGGCGGGAACGCGACGGCTGGGCGGCCGAGCCGGTCGAGGCCCCGGCCGTGCTCGTCGCGGCCGAGGCCGCCGGCTGGGAGGTCCGGGGCGTGCGGGCCGTCCGCGTGACGAGGCAGGGCGTCCCGGTCGCCCTGGTCGGCATGACCCCGGGCGTGGATCCGCTGGCGGACGCCGTCGTCGCCGCGGCCGGAAGCGGCTGCGCCGTGCGGCTGGCCGGCGGCGGGCCCGAGCTCGGCGCGCGGCTCGGGGTGGACGAGACCGTACCGGGAGGCTCCCGGCTGGCCCGGTCGGTCCGCGCGCTCCAGGCGCAGGGGCACGGGGTCGCGGTGGTGTCGGCACGGCGGATGGCCGCGCTGGCCCAGGCCGACCTGGGCATCGGCGTGCCGCGCCGGCCGGGCCGGACCCCCTGGGACGCGGACGTGATCGCCGAGCTGGAGGAGGCGCACCTGCTGCTGACCTGCCTGGCACCGGCCAGGAGGACCAGCGAGCGCTCCGTGTGGCTCACCACCGCGGGCACCACGGCCGCCGGCGCGCTGACCGCCTTCGGTTCTTCGGCCCAGGCGCTGGGCAGGGCCCAGCTGGCGAACGACTGTACGACGATCGCGACCATCGCCATGGGCGAGTGGGCGGGCTGGCACGCCGGCCGGGAGGCGCCCCCGGTCCGGGAGGACCGCACGCCCTGGCACGCGATGGCGGTCGAGGACGTGCTCTCCCTGCTGGAGTCCTCCCCCGGCGGGATCACCGAGGCCGAGGCCGCGCGCCGCAGGGCCTCGACGAGGCTGAAGAGCACGCAGGGCCCGCCCTCGCTGCTCCGCGCGTCCCTGGAGGAGCTGGTCAACCCGATGACGCCGATCCTGGCGGCCGGGGCGGGCCTGTCGGCCATGGTCGGCTCGGTCTCCGACTCGGCGATGATCGCCACGGTGGTGGCCGCCAACGCGCTCATCGGAGGTGGCCAGCGCTTCAGCGCCGACCGGGCGCTGAACCGGCTGACCGAGGCGGTCGCGACCCCGGCGCGGGTACGCCGCCCCCACCAGCCCGTGAGCACCACGATCGACGGGCTCGTACGGGGCGACGTGATCGAGCTGCGCGCGGGCGACACCGTGCCGGCCGACTGCCGCGTGACCAAGGCGACGAACCTGGAGATGGACGAGTCGGCCCTGACGGGCGAGTCCCAGCTCGTCGCCAAGTCACCGGCGCCGGTCAACGCGCCGGCCGTCGCCGACCGCACGTCGATGGTCTACGAGGGGACCACGGTGGCCGCCGGCGTCGGGCTGGCCGTGGTGGTCGCGGCGGGCGAGTCCACGGAGGCGGCCAGGACCGCCAGGCTCACCCGGGAGCAGCCCCCGGCCTCGGGCGTGCAGCTGCGGCTGCGGTCGCTGAGCCGGCGCATCCTGCCGGTCGCGGTGGGCTCGGGCGTGGTCCTGCTGGTCGCCGACCTGATGCGGGGCAGGTCCCTGCCCGCGGCGCTGGCGCCCGCGGTGAGCCTCGCCGTCGCCGCGGTGCCCGAGGGGCTGCCGTTCGTCGCCTCGGTCGCGGAGCTCGCCGCCGCCCGGCGGCTGTCGACGCGCAACACCCTGGTGCCCAACCCCTCCACGATCGAGGCCCTGGGCCGGGTGAACGTGCTCTGCTTCGACAAGACCGGCACTCTCACCGAGGGGCGCATCAGCCTGAGGTGCGTCTCGGACGGGCAGGACGAGCGTCCCGTCGAGGCGTTGACGCCCGCGCTCAGGAAGATCGTGGCGGCGGGCCTGCGGGCCGGGCCGCGGCACGACGACGGGCGGCCGGTCCCGCACCCCACCGACCGGGCCGTGCTGAACGGCGCCGAGCGGCTGGGCGTGACGCCGGAGGAGGACGGGGCCTGGGAACGGATCGACGAGCTTCCCTTCGAGCCGGGACGCGGCTACCACGCCGTGCTCGGGACGGGCGGCTCGGGACCGCTGCTCAGCGTCAAGGGCGCCCCCGAGATCGTGGTCACCCGCTGTTCGAGCGCGTTGCGCGACGGCCGGGTGGTCCCGCTCACCGACGTCGTCGAGGCGGAGCTGGGCAAGGAGCTCGACCAGCTCGCCAGGCGGGGCTACCGGGTGCTCGCGGTCGCCGAACGCGCCGCCTCCGACCGTCGCGACCTGGACGAGTCCCGCATCCAGGACATGTGCTTCCTGGGGTTCCTCGGCCTGGCCGATCCGGTACGGCCCACCGCGGCCGAGAGCGTCGGCCGCCTGTCGCGGGCGGGCGTGCGCATCGTGATGATCACGGGCGACCACCCGAGCACCGCCGAGGCGATCGGCGCCGAGCTGAACGTGCTGAACGGCGGGCGGGTCATGACCGGCCCCGAGCTGGACGACCTGGACGACGACACGCTGGTGGAGGCGCTGCCCGACGTGACGGTCTTCGCCAGGACCACCCCGGCCCACAAGGCCAGGATCGTCGCCTGCCTGCGCCGGGCGGGCAAGGTCGTCGCGGTCACCGGTGACGGCGCCAACGACGCCCCCGCGATCCGGGGCGCGGACGTGGGGATCGCCCTCGGTTCCCGCGCCACCCCGGCGGCCCGGTCGGCCGCCGACATCGTGGTGACCGACGACCGCATCGAGACGATCGTGGACGCGATCATCGAGGGCAGGGCCATGTGGAGCTCGGTCCGCGACGCGCTGAGCATCCTGCTCGGCGGCAACATCGGCGAGATCGTCTTCGCGGTCGGGTCCAGCCTGATCAGCGGCGCGAACGTGCTGAACACCCGCCAGCTCCTGCTGGTCAACCTGCTCACCGACATGCTGCCGGCGATGGCGGTCGCGGCCCGTCCCCCCGCGGCGGCCAGCCCCGAGAAACTCCTCCAGGAGGGGCCCGAGGCCTCGCTGGGCGCCTCCCTGACCCGGGACATCCAGCTCCGCGCCGTCACCACGGCGAGCGCGGCGGGCGCGGCCTGGGCGATCGGCCGGATGACCGGCACGCGCGGCCGGGCGGACACCATGGGCCTGGTCGCGCTGGTGGCGACGCAGCTTCTCCAGACGCTGGTCCTGGGCAGCCGGGACCGCATGGTGGTGCTGGCGTCCCTGGTCTCCCTGGCCGTGCTGGGCCTGACCGTCTCGGTGCCGGGCCTGTGCCGGTTCTTCGGCTGCCACGTCCTCGGCCCGACAGGATGGATCATCGCCCTGGGCAGCGCGGCCGCCACGACCGCGGCGGCCGTGGCCTTCCAGGCCGTCACGCAGGAGACGTCACCGAACGTTCACCGAACAGCAACCTGCTGATAGGTGACTTATCCACGTTTGGTATGAATTATCGCCTTAAGTGTTCCTTCTCACTGTGAGGCTCTGATGTCCGGATTTCTCTCCACCGTGCTCGCCAAGGCGGTCGTGATGCTGCTCGAGGCACTCCTCACCCGCATCGTCCAGTCGCTGATCACCTCGCTCTCCAGGACCGGCAACCTCGGCAGGAACGGCAACCTCGGCCTCGCCTGACCCGGGCCCGCGGGCCCCGGCCCGGATCCGGCCCCGGCCCTGGGCCGCGTCCGATCCCGGGTCCCGTCCCGCTCAGCGCGCCCTGGAGGTGATGAGCCGGGCGACCCTGCGGTGCTCGGCCGAGCGCAGCACCCGCTCCGCCCTGGCCGGGTCGGCCACCGGCGCCTTCCCCAGCAGGCCGCGGGCGGCCTTCAGCCTCAGCAGGCGCCGGACGGACTGGTCGAGCCGCGCCTCGGAGATCTTCCCGGACCGGACGGCGGCCAGCACCGCCCCGTGGGCCTCGTCGTAGTCCGGCGGCATCAGCAGCAGGTCCACTCCCGCCTGGATCGCCCGTACCGCCACCTGCCCGTCCCCGTACTTCTTCCGCACGCCCTCCATGTCGAGCGCGTCGGTCGAGACGACCCCGTCGAACCCGAGCTTCTCGCGGAGCAGGCCGGTCAGGATCGGCCTGGAGAGCGTGGCCGGGTCGCCGGAGGGGTCCAGCCGGGGCATCACGACGTGCGCCGTCATGATCGCGTCGACGTCCCTGCCGATGGCCGCGGCGAACGGCGGCGCGTCCAGCCTGTCCCACTGCGCGCGGGAGTGCTTGATCACCGGCAGCCCGGTGTGGCTGTCGACGCTCGTGTCGCCGTGGCCGGGGAAGTGCTTGGCCGTGGCCGCGATCCCGGCGTCGTGGAACCCCCGGACCGCGGCGGCCACCATCGGCGCCACCTTCTTCGGGTCCGAGCCGTACGCGCGCGGGCCGATCACCGGGTTGCGCGGGTTGATGTTGACGTCGGCCACCGGCGCGAAGTCGAGGTTGATCCCCAGGGCGCGCAGCTCGGTCCCGGTCACCTCGGCCGCCCGCCGGGCCAGCGAGGCGTCCCCGGTGGAGCCGATCGTGGCGGCCCCGGGCAGGTCGGTGACCAGCGGCGCGAGCCGGGAGACCTTGCCGTTCTCCTGGTCGGCGGCGATCAGCAGCGGGATCTCCGGCGACGCCTTCTGCAGCCCGTTGGTCAGCGCCACCACCTGGCGGACGCTCTTGATGTTGCCCGCCCAGGGGAACAGGATCACCCCGCCGGGACGATGGCGGGCGACCACCTTCGCCGGGGTGCCCGCGCCGAACCGCGCCTGGTTCTCCCCCGAGACGGTGTCGGCCGCCTGGCCGTACAGCACGGGCATGAAGAGCTGGCCGACCTTCTCCTCCACGGTCATCGAGGCGAGCACCGCCTCCACGTCCCGCGACCGCGCCGCCGGGGTGGCGGCGGTCGCCGGGGCCGTGGGGCTCGCCGACGCCTCACCGGTGCCCGTACCGTCCGCCGTACCGGACGATTCGGAGCTCGCCGGGGTCCCGCCCGGCCCGGTGACTCCGGCCGCGGGCGGGGCCGTCCTGGCCGAACCGGCGCATCCGGCCGCCATCGACAACACCGACGCCACCGCCGCCATCGACGCGGTCACCGCGATTCCCGTCACACGCATCCACCGAAACATGACGCTTACGCTATCCGGGTGGACGCCCCGGCGCCCGCCGCCGGTCCGCGGCGCACCCGGCCTCCGTCTCACCGGGCCGGGTCCGAACGCACCCGGCCGCCTGTCTCACAGGGCCAGGTCCGCCAGGCCCGGCAGGTGGGAGCGGGCGGCGGCGCGCGCGTCCTCGGGGCCGGTCGCGGCGCGCGCGGACCCCGCGGCGAGGACGCACTGCTCCCGGGTGTGTCGCGACAGCGCGGCCCGTACGGCGGGCAGCGCGGGTGCGGACATCGACAGCGAGGTGGCTCCCAGCCCGACGAGCACGCAGGCGAGCGCCGGGTCCGCCGCGGCCTCGCCGCACACCCCGCACGGCCTGCCGTGCTCGGCGGCGCCTTGCGCGGCCAGCGCGACCAGGTCGAGCACCGCGGGCTGCCAGGCGTCCTGGAGGCCGGTCAGCGCGCCCAGCTGCCGGTCCGCGGCGAGCGCGTACTGGGTCAGGTCGTTGGTGCCGACCGAGAGGAAACCCGCGTGCGCGGCCAGGTCGGAGGCGCGCAGCGCCGCGGAGGGCACCTCGATCATCACGCCCGCCGCCGGCAGCCCGGCCGCGTCGCAGGCGGCCGCGAACCAGGCTGCCTCCTCGGCGGTGGCCACCATCGGCGCCATCACCCGCAGCGCACCGGCCGAGCGCGCCGCCGCGGCGGCCAGGGCCGTCAGCTGGGCGGCCAGCACCTCCGGGTGCGCGCGCAGCAGCCGGACCCCGCGCTCCCCCAGGGCCGGGTTGGGCTCGTGCTCGCCCGGCGGCAGGAAGGCCAGGGGCTTGTCGGCGCCCGCGTCGAGGGCCCGCACGATCACCCTGCCGCCCGGGAAGGCGTCCAGCACCTCCAGGTAGGCGGCCTCCTGCTCGGCCGCCGACGGCGCCTCGGCCCGGTCCAGGAAGAGGAACTCGGTCCGGTAGAGCCCGATCCCCTCGGCCCCGTGCTCCAGCGCGGCGGCCACGTCGTGCGGTCCGCCGACGTTGGCGAGCAGCGGCACGGCGTACCCGTCGGCGGTGGCCCCGGGGCCGGTGACGGCGGACAGCGCGGCCTGACGCGCGGCGTCGGCGTCGCGCGCGGCGAGGACGTCCTCGCCGGAGGGCACGGTCCGCACCAGGCCGGAGGTGCCGTCCACCAGCGTCGGGGTGCCCGACGGGATCGAGGCCGCCCCGGGGCAGGCGACCACGGCCGGGACCCCCATGGCGCGGGCCAGGATCGCGGTGTGGCTGGTCGGGCCGCCCTGCTCGGTGACGAAGGCGGCCACCACGTCCCGGGAGAGCAGCGCGGTGTCCGCGGGCGCCAGGTCCCGGGCGACGAGGACGTACGGCTCCCCGTCCCCGGTGGGCAGCTCCGGGACCGGACGGCCCTCGATCACCGCGACGGCCCGGTCCCTGACGTCGTCCAGGTCGGCGACGCGCGCGGCGAGGTAGCCTCCGGCGGCGGCGAGCACCTCCCGGTAGCGGCCGAACGCCTCGTGGACCGCGCGGGCCGCGGCGGTACCCGCCTCGATCAGCTCGGCCACCCCGGCGGCCAGCCCGGGGTCGCGCGCCATCATGGCCTGGGCCTCCAGGATGCCCGCGGCCTCGCCCCCGGCCCTGGCGCCGCGCTCCTCCAGGTCGGTGGCGACCCGCTCCAGCGCCCGGACGGCAACGGCCAGCTCCGCGGCGGCGTCACCGTCGTGCCGGGACCCCGGCTCCGGGACGGGGGCCCGGTACGCGAGCACGTAGGCGGGGCCGAGACCGACCCCCGGGCTCACGCCCACCCCCGTCAGCGCGCTCACGGCGCCGACGCGATCCCGGCCAGCCGGTCCAGGAGCTCGTCGGCGCCCTCGCCCTCGGCCCTGATCACCACCATGTCGCCCTCCCTGACGTCCAGCGAGAGGACCGACAGGATGCTCTTGGCGTTCACCGGCTCACCGGATCCCTTGGCGATGGTGACGTCCAGGGACGCCTTGGCCGCCGTCTGCACGAACGTCGCGGCGGGCCGGGCGTGCAGGCCGACCTCTGACTTGACGGTGACTTGGCGCTCGGCCACGTGTTCCTCCTGCGTATCGGCCGCGCGGTGGGGACCGCACGGCTCGTCGTTCATGTACCCGGGGGCCAGGTGACCCCCGTCAGGTCCGCGACCACCAGGTCGGCCGCGGCCAGGTCCGTGCCCTCGTGGGTCGTCGCTATGCCCACGCAGGCCATGCCGGCCGCCTTGGCGGCCGCGATCCCGGCGATCGAGTCCTCGAACACGACACAGTCTGCCGGATCCACCGACAGCCGTGCCGCGGCGAGCAGGAAGCCCTCGGGATCGGGCTTGCCCCTGGTCACGTCCAGGGCGGACACCAGCGTGTCCAGCAGGTCGCGGACGCCGATCTGGGCCAGCCGCTCCTCGGCCCAGTCGCGGCCCGCGGAGGTGACCACCGCGATCGGCGAGCCGTACGCCGCGACGCCGCGGATCAGCTCGGCCGCTCCGGGGACCGGCACGATGTCGGGCAGGCCGGGATGGTCCTTGAAGGAGAGGACCTCACCGATCAGGTCCTCGACCTTCCTGCCGGGGAACAGGTGGGCCCGCTCGGCCAGCACGTCGCGGCCCCGCCGTCCCATGAACTCGCGCAGCACGGTCTCGTCGTGGCTCACCCCGTGCCGCTCCAGCAGCATCGACCACATGGCCATGCTCCGCCGCTCGCTGTTGACCAGTGTCCCGTCCAGGTCGAAGAGCGCCGCCTTCGTCCGCCCTCCCGCGGCCGGCATGGCCGGTTCCATGGCAGGCCCTCCTTCCCCGTCGTCGTCCGTCGTCGTCCGTCGTCGTCCGTCGTCGTCCGTCGCTGTTCCCGCCGGCCCTTCCAGCATCCCCGCCGCCCCGGCGGGACGCGAGCCCTCAGGCCGGGTCGTCCCACTCGAAGAGCCCGTCCCCCGCGGCCACCGCGCCCGCCGCGAAGCCGGAGACGGTGCCCGTCGCGGCCTCCAGCGCCACGACCGGGCAGATGGGATGGCGCCCGCCCGCCTCGATGCGGGCCGGGTCCCACGCCATGACCGGCTGCCCCGCGCTCACCCGGTCGCCCTCGGCGGCCAGCGGCTCGAACCCCTCGCCCCTGAGCTCGACCGTGTCGATGCCCAGGTGGACCAGGACCCCGCGGCCGTCGTCGCCGACCACGACGAAGGCGTGCGGGTGCAGCTTGACGATGGTGCCCGCGATGGGGGCGACCACCGGGCCGGGGGTCCTGTCCGGCTCGATCGCCATGCCGGAGCCGACCAGGCCCTCGGAGAAGACCGGGTCGGGCACCGCGCCGAGCCTGACGGCCACCCCCGTGACCGGTGCCAGAACCGTGGTCACCGCACTCCCCTCGGCACGCCCGCCGCCCGCGAGGACGGTCCCGTCAGCCGATGATGTCCTCGATGTCGCTGGCGATCGTGTCGGCCTCGGGCCCCACCACCACCTGGACGATGTTGCCCGCGGCCATCACGCCGTGCGCACCGGCCGCGCGCAGGGCCGCCTGGTCGACCTTGGAGGCGTCGCGCACCTCGGTGCGCAGCCGGGTGATGCACGGTTCGATCTCGATGATGTTGCCCGCACCACCGAGTCCAGCGATGATCGCGTCGGCGTCGGCCGCCATGTCGCCCTCCAATCGTGGCCATCCTGCTCCCAGGCCATGAACAGGCTAGAGGAGGCGGGCACCCGCCGGTCCGCGCCGGTGTCAGTCGGTCTGCGTCACCTTGTTGAGGCCGCGCGGGGCGTCGGGGTCGATCCCCAGCCGTCGCGCCAGCGCCTCGGTGAGGAGCTGGCCCGGGACGATCAGGCCCATCGGGGCGACCCACTCGGGCAGGTCGGGGCCGTTCAGCGCGGCGGTCGCGACCGAGGAGAGCGCGGTGCCGCCGCCGACCGTGTACGCCGCCGCCCCCGCGCCGGTCACCCGCTCGGCGAGCGCCACCGTACCGGCCAGGGTCGGCCCGTCGCCGGCCGCGACCAGCAGGGCCGGGGTGTCGGAGTCGACCACCGCGATCGGGCCGTGCAGCAGGTCGGCGTAGGACAGGCCCATGGCGTGCAGGTAGCACGCCTCCTTGAGCTTGAGCGCCAGCTCCAGCGCGGTGGAGAAGGCCAGCCCGCGGCCGGAGACCACCACGCCCGGCTTGTCGGCCAGGCCCTCGACGATCGCCTCCAGGTCACCCGGGTCGGTGATCAGCTTCTCCACCGCGTCCGGGACCCGCCGCAGGTCGTCACGGTCGACGTCGGCCCCCAGGCCGAGGGCGAGCACCGCCAGCGCGGCGAGCGCGGTGGTGTAGGTCTTGGTCGCCGGGACGGCCTTCTCCTCGCCCGCCACCGTGCACAGGGCCAGGTCCGCGGCCTGGGCCAGGGGGGTGCCCTCGCCGCCGTTGGTGATGGCCACGGTCCGGGCCCCGCAGTCCTTGGCCCAGGTCAGGGTCTCGACGATCTCCTCGGTACGGCCCGACTGCGACAGCGCGACGGCCAGCACGCCGTCCAGGTCCAGCCTGCGCCGGTAGGTGGTGGCGATCGAGGGGGCGGCCAGGGTGGAGAGCCTGCCCGTGTGCGCCTCGGCCAGGTACCGGCCGTAGACTGCGGCGTTGTCCGAGGTGCCGCGGGCGATGAACAGCAGCTGACGGGTCTGCCCCGCGAGCCGCTCCACCTCCGCGGTCCTGGGAAGGAGTGCGTCGAGCGTGGCTCTCAACGCAGCGGGCTGCTCGGCGATCTCGCTGCGCATCTTGGTGGTCATCTCGCGCTCATCCTTCGGTTCGGACGGACGAGATCGGGCCGTTATCGATCCGTCGCCGGTCCGTACGTTGACACCCTTTTCCGGCCTGTGGTCTAGTCCGGACTAGACCAGTACGAACCATAACTCATCAGTCATCTCAGATCGAGGGGGGAGGAATCTCATGGCGCACATCGACCCGGACAGCCCGGTCCCGAAGTACTTCCAGCTGCGGGAGATCCTGCTCGACCTGATCGAGAACAACGAGCTGGCCATCGGCACGGCGATCCCGTCCGAGCGCGAGCTCTGCCAGCGCTTCGGCCTCTCCCGGATGACCGTGCGGCAGGCCGTCGACCACCTGGTCTCCGAGGGCCGCCTCCAGCGGGTCGCCGGCAAGGGCACCTTCGTGGCCCGTCCCAAGATCGAGATGTCGCTGCGGCTCACCTCCTTCAGCGACGAGATGCGCGCCCGCGGCATGGAGCCCGGCTCCCGCGACCTGGACCGCCGGGTGGTCCGGGCCAGCGCCCACCTGGCCAGGGAGCTCGGCATCCGGCCCGGCGACGAGGTGCACTTCATCGAGCGGCTGCGGACCGCGGCCGACGAGCCCATGTGCATCGAGCGGGCCCACATCCCGGTCTCGATCGCGCCCGACCTGGACACCCACGACCTGACGGGCCGTTCCCTGTACGCCCTGCTGGAGACCCGCTACGGCCTGGTGCTGGACGCCGGCGAGCTGACCATCGACGGCGGCATCGCCGACCCCGGGGACGCGGACCTGCTGAAGATCCCGCGCGGCGGGGCCGTGCTGCTGCTCCAGCGGCGCTCCTTCGCCGGGGGCGTCTGCGCCGAACTCGGCGTCTCCACCTATCGCGCCGACCGCTACCAGCTCCGTACCATCCTGGAGACACCGGCCCGCCGCGGCTGACCCCGGTCGCCCGCGGATCCGTCCCCGCCCGTCCCCCGAACCCGTCCAGTGAGCCCGTCCCGCCGGTCCGTCCCGGCGGCCGGTCCCGCCGATCGCCGCCCCTCGTGACCGGTCCCGCCTTCCGGGAGGACCGCTCCGGGTGACCGGTCCCGCCGACCTCCTCCCTTCCAGCCCTGGAGGAAATGCCCGTATGAGTCCTCCTTCGGCGGACGCGGGCCTGCCCGCCGCCCCGGCCGGGTCCGCCGCGATGAGCGTGCTCCAGCGTCTGGGACGCTCCCTGATGCTGCCGATCGCGGTCCTGCCGGCCGCGGGCCTGCTGCTGCGGCTCGGGCAGGACGACCTGCTGGGCCGGAGCGACAGCGCGCTGCTCGACGACGTGGCCCGCGTCGTCGGCACCGCGGGCGGCGCCCTGTTCGACAACCTGCCCGTGCTGTTCGCGATCGGCGTCGCCATCGGGTTCGCGCGCAAGGCCGACGGCTCCACCGCGCTGGCCGCCCTGGTCGGCTACCTGGTCTTCCACGCCGTCAGCATGAACATGTTCTTCATCCTCTTCGACGCCGGCATGCGGGAGTCCATCACCGTCGAGGTGTTCGACAGGAGCACCCCGGGCGTCCCGGACGTGGTGCTCGACCTCGGTGCGCAGAACCCGACCCGGGTGCTCGGCGGCATCGTCATGGGCCTGGTGTCGGCGCTGCTCTGGCAGCGCTACCACCGCACCAGGCTGCCCACCTGGCTGGCCTTCTTCGGCGGACGCCGCCTGGTGCCGATCCTGACCGCCTTCGCCGGGCTGGTGATCGGCGTGTTCCTCGGCGCCGTCTGGCCGGTGCTGGGCGGCTGGGTCCGCGCCGGCGGGACCTGGCTCGCCTCCAACAGCGAGCTCGGCGCCGGCATCTACGGCATGGTCAACCGCGCCCTGCTCCCGCTCGGGATGCACCACATCGTCAACAACGTGATCTGGACGCAGGTCCCCGAGTGCGTGGTGGACGGCAAGAGGCTCGCCGGGGACCTGATCTGCTTCAACAACGGCGCCGTCGGCCACGGTGGCTTCGAGGCCGGTTTCTACCCGGTCCTGATGTTCGGCCTGCCGGCCGCCGCGCTCGCCATCTGGCGGGCCGCGCCGCCGCACCGGCGCACCGCGGTCGGCTCGATCATGATCTCCGCGGCGCTCACCGCGTTCCTCACCGGGATCACCGAGCCCATCGAGTTCGCCTTCATCTTCGTCGCACCGGTCCTGTTCGTGATCCACATCGTGCTGACCGGCGTCTCCCTGGCGCTGGCCTCTGCCCTGGGCGCCAAGCTCGCCTTCAGCTTCTCCTCGGGATTGATCGACCTGGTCCTGTACGGGACGGCGCCCAACGCCCAGGGGATACCGATCATCATCGTGATGGGGCTGGTCTACGCGGTGGTCTACTACACCGGGTTCAGCTTCCTGATCAGGAGGCTGAACATCATGACCCCCGGCCGGGAGCCCGAACCCGACGTCGACTCCGGCGAGTCCCCCGCGGTCACCACCGCGCCCCCCGAGCCCACCGGTGCTCCCCGGCCTCCCGGGCCTCCCGGGCCTTCCGGGTCCACCGGGCCTTCCGGGTCCACCGGGTCCACCGGGTCCGGGTAGTCCGGGGCGGTTCCGGGCGTCCGCCGGCGATCACCGCTCGGGCCGGAACCCGCTCGCCACCGCGACCGGCCACTCCAACCTGGGGTGACCTTCCTCACCGACCAGGACGAAACCACCGGGATCTCACGGAAGTTGGTGTGCGGCGTATCTGGAGGGCGGGCCGGAACCTCCTTGATGTGTGAGTTTCACCGCCCATGAGCCGCCCATCACGGAGTCGCCCATGTCATCCCCCCGACGCCCGCCGACGCTTCCCCGACTCACGCCTTCCCCGGCCGCCGAGCCCCCCTACGACGACGATCGCCGCGGCGGGGACGGCTCGGCCGCGCCGCCGTACGTGCAGGGGACCCTCGCCCTGCTCCTCGGCCCGGTGACGCAGGAGCCCCCGCCCCCGGTGGCCCGGATCGGCGGTGCGCGCCGAGGTCCCGCCCCCGAGGCGCCGGACCCCGCGCCGACGAGGCCGACGAGACCGCCGGGGCCGCCGGGGCCCGCCGCCATGGGCACCCCGGGTCCCGCCACGAGAACCCCGGATCCCGTGGGCACGAGGTCGCCGGGCGCGCCCCCCGACGACCGGTGGCTGTGGACCCTCGTCCAGGCCGTCGCCGAGATCCTGGCCGGGAGGCGTCCCCCGGCGAGCGTGTCGGCCCACCTGACCGCCAGGACCCAGGCCGAGCTGGCCCGCAAGGGAGGGACGATGCGGTGCACGCGCCTTCCGAGGGCGGGCAGGACGCACGTCTCCCGGCCGGAGACCGGGGTGGTGGAGATGTGCGCCGTGGTCGACTGCGGCGACCGTTCGCGCGTGCTGGCCCTGAGGCTGGAGCGCAGGGGCGTGCGGTGGCTCTGCGTCGAGGTCGAGACGACCCCCTGAACGGCGGCACGCCACCGGGGCCGTGGCACGCCGGAAGGGTCGTGACACAAGGGGCCGTGGCACGCCGAAGGGCCCGCACGGTGACGTGCGGGCCCTTCGGGCGGCGATCAGGCTTCGACGTGCCTGGGGTCGCCGTGGCAGCGCTTGTACTTCTTGCCGGAGCCGCAGGGGCACGGGGCGTTGCGCTCGACGTTGCCGTACGCGTCACGCTGGGCCTTGGTGCTGACCTTGGTGTGCTCGGCCTCGCCGCTCTCGCCCGGGGCCGTGTACTCCAGCTCGGACGGGCGCTGCGGGCCGCGCAGGCCGCGGGCGATGATCGAGCGGGCCTCCGCGATCGCCGCGTCCTCGGAGGGGTCGGCCTCCTCGACGATCGGGTTGCTCTGCACCTCGACCTCGAGGTTGAACAGGTAGCCGACCGACTCCTCCTTGATGCCGTCGAGCATCTGGGTGAACATCTCGTAGCCCTCGCGCTGGTACTCGATCAGCGGGTCGCGCTGAGCCATCGCGCGCAGGCCGATGCCCTCCTGGAGGTAGTCCATCTCGTACAGGTGCTCGCGCCACTTGCGGTCGAGGACCGACAGGATGACGCGGCGCTCCAGGACCCGCATGCCCTCCGGGTTCATGGCCTGCGCGTTGATCTCCTCTTCGCGACGGTCGTAGGCGGCCATCGCGTCGGCCTTCACCCGCTCCTCCAGGAGCTTGGCGGTGAGCTCCTCGCGGCTACCGGCCTCCGCGACGACCTCGTCGATCGTGATGCCGATCGGGTAGAGCTGGCCGAGCGCCTTCCAGAGCTTGTCGAGGTCCCACTCCTCGGCGAAGCCCTCGGCGGTGGCCGCCGTGATGTACTCGTCGATCACGTCGTTGACGAAGCCGCGGATCTGGTCGCGAAGGTCGGCGCCCTCCAGGACCCGGTGACGCTCGGCGTAGATCACCTTGCGCTGCCGGTTCATCACCTCGTCGTACTTCAGGACGTTCTTGCGGATCTCGAAGTTCTGCTGCTCGACCTGGTGCTGGGCGGAGGCGATGGCCTTGGAGACGATGCCCGACTCGATCGGCACGTCGTCCGGGATGTTGAGGCGAGTCATGATCATCTCGACCCTGGCCGAGTTGAACAGCCGCATCAGGTCGTCCTCGAGCGAGAGGTAGAAGCGCGACTCGCCGGGGTCGCCCTGACGGCCGGAACGACCGCGGAGCTGGTTGTCGATACGCCGCGACTCGTGCCGCTCGGTGCCCAGGACGTACAGGCCGCCGAGCTCGGTGACCTCGTCGTGCTCGGCCTGGACGGCCGCCCTGGCCTTCTCCAGCGCCTCGCCCCAGGCCTTGTCGTACTCCTCCGGGGTCTCGACCGGGTCGAGGCCGCGGCCGCGCAGCTCCAGGTCGGCGCGGAAGTCGGGGTTGCCGCCGAGCATGATGTCGGTGCCTCGACCGGCCATGTTGGTGGCCACGGTGACGGCGTGCTTGCGGCCCGCCTCGGCGATGATCGCCGCCTCACGCGCGTGGTTCTTGGCGTTGAGCACCTCGTGCTTGACGCCCCGGCGCTTGAGCTCCTTGGCCAGGCGCTCGGACTTGGCGACGCTGGTGGTGCCGACCAGGACGGGCTGGCCCCGGTCGTAGCGCTCCTTGATGTCCTCGACCGCGGCCAGGAACTTGGCGTCCTCGGTCTTGTAGACCACGTCGGCCTGGTCCTTGCGGATCATCGGCTTGTTCGTGGGGATCGGGACGACGCCGAGCTTGTAGGTCTGGTGGAACTCGTTGGCCTCGGTCGCCGCCGTACCCGTCATGCCCGACAGCGTCTCGTAGAGGCGGAAGTAGTTCTGCAGCGTGATCGTGGCGAGGGTCTGGTTCTCGTCCTTGATCTTCACGCCTTCCTTCGCCTCGATGGCCTGGTGCATGCCCTCGTTGTAGCGGCGGCCGTGCAGGACGCGACCGGTGAACTCGTCCACGATCAGGACCTCACCGTCGACGACGATGTAGTCCTTGTCCTTCTTGTAGAGCTCCTTGGCCTTCAGCGCGTTGTTCAGGAAGCCGACCAGGTGGGTGTGCTCGGGCTTGTAGAGGTTCTCGATGCCGAGCCAGTCCTCGACCTTCTCCACGCCGGACTCGAAGATGCCCACGGTGCGCTTCTTCTCGTCGACGGCGTAGTCGCCGGTGTTCTCCTCGCCGTCCTTGCCCTCGGTGCCCCTGCGGAGCCGGGGGACGATCTTGGCGAACTCGGAGTACCACTTGCCGGACTGCTCGCCGGGACCGGAGATGATCAGCGGCGTCCTGGCCTCGTCGATGAGGATCGAGTCGACCTCGTCGACCACGGCGAAGTGGTGGCCGCGCTGCACGCACTCCTCGAGCGACCAGGCCATGTTGTCGCGCAGGTAGTCGAAGCCGAACTCGTTGTTCGTGCCGTACGTGATGTCCGCGTTGTACTGCTTGCGGCGCTCGTCGGCGGGCATGTTCGCCAGGATCACGCCGACTTCGAGGCCCAGGAAGCGGTGGATGCGGCCCATCTCGTCGCCGTCGCGCTTGGCCAGGTAGTCGTTGACCGTGATGACGTGGACGCCCTTGCCCGTCAGGGCGTTGAGGTAGGTGGGCAGCGTACAGGTGAGGGTCTTGCCCTCACCGGTGCGCATCTCCGCGATGTTCCCCATGTGCAGGTTGGCCCCGCCCATGATCTGCACATCGAAGTGGCGCTTGCCCAGCACCCGGCGGGAGGCCTCGCGAACGGTGGCGAAGGCCTCGGGAAGCAGATCGTCGAGGGATTCGCCCTCGGCATAGCGCTTCTTGTAGTCGTCGGTGAGCGCGCGAAGCTCGGCGTCGGTCAGGCTCGTGAAGTCGTCTTCGATGGAGTTGACCTGGTCGGCGATCCGCTTGAGCTTACGCAGAAGCTTGCCTTCGCCGGCGCGAAGAATTCTATCGAGAAAGGCTGGCACTTTAGGTAAAGCTCCTCGCAGGTCTTCCGCGGCCGGACCGGCCCGGCTGAGGACGAGACATGGTTCTCCGCTGCCATCGTAGGCGGTTCCGCCACCAGACACAGCCACCCTGAAAGACGCTCTTGTGGCCCACGGAGTTCCTTGCCCTCTTCTTTGAGAGAGTACGACCAGCTTTAAAGGGTATGTCGGAGTTCGCCACTTCCGTAATGATCGACCTTCGGATGTGTCGCCGGATCTGGAAGGAGGGGCCGTGACGGCGGAAGAGAACCCCAGGGCCACCGAGGCCGGGCATCCCCGCACGAGGGAGACGCCCGAGGGAAGCCACGGCGGCAGGGCGTCGTCCTGGCTCGCGGTGACCGTGATCCTGCTGGGCTTCGCGATCGGCGGGGTCGCCCTGTGCATCGGCCCGAACTGGACGGTCTTCTGGATGGGCGTGGCGGTCTGCGCCATGGGCGGCGTGCTGACGCTCGTCTTCAACGTCTTCTCCGACGTCGTCGTGGACGCCCCGCGCGCGAACACGAGCGAGGGTCTCAGCGGGCAGAGCGTCCTCGACTGACACGGGCGTCACGCCCTGGGCGGACGGGACGGCGCGGGGACTCCCCCGTTGACACCGGCATAACGTTTTCGTCGGTGTGAGGCGCTAGCCTCGGCCGTACGACGTGTTGTCTCCCCAGGGGCGGTTCATGAAGCTCTCCCTCTCCCCCGACGAGGCCCGCCGCGTGATCCTGCACGCCCAGGGCTTCCTGGGCGCGCAGGCCCGGCGTGGCGGAGTCCCCGCGACCCTGCGCCGGCTCGGAGCCGTCCAGCTCGACACGATCTCCGTGCTGGCCCGCTCCCACGAGCTGGTCGCCTACGCGCGGCTGGGCGCCGTGGGCCGGGCGGCGGTGGAGCGGGCCTACTGGGACGAGCCCGCCCGCGCGTTCGAGTACTGGTGTCACGCCGCGTGCATCCTGCCGATCGGCGACTGGCCGCTGTACGCCTTCCGCCGGAGGTACTTCAAGGCCAGGAAGTTCCGCTGGCACGAGGTGCCCGACAGCGTCGGCAAGGTGCTGCACCTGGTCCGCGAGAACGGCCCGATCACCACCGCGGACATCGGCGGCGCCAAGAAGGGCGGCCCGTGGTGGGACTGGTCGGACTCCAAGATCGCCATCGAGTGGCTGCTCGACACCGGCGAGGTCGTCTGCACGCGCCGGGTGGGCTGGCGGCGCGTCTACGACCTGGCCGAGCGGGCGGTGCCGGCGGACCTGCTGGCCGAGGACCTCTCCGACGCCGAGTGCGTCACCCGCCTGGCCGGGATGGCCGGGCGCGCGCTCGGGGTGGCCACCCGCGCCGACCTGGTCGACTTCCTGCGCCTCAAGGCGCCCGAGGCGTCGCTGCTGGACAGGTGCCTGTCCGAGGGGATCACCGGGCTGGTGCCGGTCCGCGTCCCGGGCTGGCCGGAACGGGCCGCCGACTCCTGGGCCGACCCGGCCGCGCTGGAGGCGGCCCCTTCGGGCCGTCACCGCACGACCCTGCTGTCCCCGTTCGACTCCCTGGTGTGGGACCGCGCCCGCACCGCGCGGGTGTTCGGTTTCAACCATCGCCTGGAGGCGTACGTGCCCCGGGAGAAGCGCGTCCACGGCTACTTCACGATGCCGGTCCTGGCCGGAGGGCGTCTGATCGGCCGGGTCGACCCGGCCCGGGAGGGCTCGGTGCTGGTGGCCCGCCAGGTGAGCCTGGAGGCGGGTGTCACCCCGGCCAGGGGCGCGGCCCCGCTGGCCGCGGCCCTTTGGGAGGCGGCCGGGTGGGTCGGCTGCGAGACCGTCCGCGTCGACCGGGTGGACGCGGCGCTCGCCGGTCCCCTGCGAGACGCCCTGAACCGGGAACCCTGAGCCGGGCGCCCCGGACCGGGCACCCCGAACCCGGGCCGGACGCCTCGGACCGGGCTCCGGGCCGGGCGGCCCGACCGGGCTCCGGGACGGACGGCGCCGACGCGGTGAACGCCTGGGCGCTCACCGCGTCGGCGGCAGGTCAGGTGATCTCCAGCATCCGTTCGCGGACCGCGTAGACCACGGCCTCCATCCTGGAGTGCAGCTGAAGCTTGTCCAGGATGTTCCTGACGTGGTTCTTCACGGTGTTCTCCGAGATGAACAGCTGCTTGGCGATCTCGCGGTTGTTCATCCCCTTGGCGACCAGGCGGAGGACCTCCATCTCCCGCTCGGTCAGGCGCGGGACGGGGAGCTGCGGGGGCCGTTCGGCCTCCTTGCGGCTCATGTTGGCGAACTCGCTGATGAGTTTGGCGGCCATCGCCGGATTGATCAGCGACTGCCCCTCGTGGACGCCGCGCACGGCCTCCGGGACCTCGTCGAGCTGGACGTTCTTCAGCAGGTAGCCGGTGGCCCCCGCCTTGATCGCCTCGAAGAGGTCCTCCTCCTCGTCGCTCACCGTCAACATGATGATCCGCGTGCTCGGCACCGAGGCCTTGATCTCGCGGGTGGCCTCGATGCCGCTCCTGCGTGGCATCCGGACGTCCATGAGCATGACGTCCGGGGTGAGGCGGTCGGCGAGCTCGACCGCCTCCTGACCGTCGCTCGCCTCGCCGACAACCTCTATGTCCGTCTCGGCGGCCAGCGCCATCTCCAGACTGCGGCGGATCAGCGCGTGATCGTCAACGATCAGCACACGGATCGGTTCACCGCGCCCGGTCGGGCCGGTTGCGTCGTCGGGTTCCGTCACGCCTCCTCCTCGGGGGGCCAGAGCCGGTGGACCGCCATGATGACACGGGTTTCATGGTCCTCGGTTGGTCGGAGAGGATCTTCGAACGCGGCCGTCAGGGTTCGACGAGCCGCAGCACGCCGTAGTTGTACCCCTGACGCAGGTACACGACGCTCGGCTGCCCGCTCTCCTTGTCGCGGAACAGGTAGAAGTCGTGCCCGACCAGCTCCATCTCGAGGAGGGCCTGGTCGATCGTCATCGGTTCGGCCTTGTGGGACTTCTCCCGGACGATCAGCGGCCCGTCGCCGTCCATCTGGATCGGGATGAGCGACTCGTCCTCGGGGAGGTCGTCCTCCGTGTTCCTCTCCACGTCGGCCTCGGCCTCGGGCTGCTTCGTGAGCACCGCGCCGGGGTCGCTCTCCAGGGACTCCGCCAGCGCGCCGGCGGTCAGCTCGGCGACCGACGGAGGGCAGTGGTTGCCGTGGTGGATCTTCCGGCGGTCGGCCAGGCGCCGCAGCCGTCCTTCGAGTTTTCCGAGTGCTATGTCAAGGGCGGCGAAGCGGTCGTCGGCCGAGGCCTCCGCCCGGACCGCGGGACCACGTGAGTGGATGGTGAGCTCGACCCGCTCACGCTGGTCGACGATGCGCGGATTACGTTCCTTGGACACCTCCACGTCAACGCGAATGAGCTTGTGGTCCAAACGCTCGATCCTGGCCAGCTTGGTGTTCACGTGGTCACGGAATCGGTCACTCACTCCGGTGTGCCGACCCTTGACGATGATCTCCATGCACAGCCCCCCTTCGAATCTCGACGGTGGTATTGCGACACCCGCTCGGCCGACCTGGTCTTCGTCCCCACATCCGCCTGCTGAGGGTTTCGCAGCTCTTTGCCACTACATGCCCTTCTCTCCTGGCAAGGAACATCTGGCTCCTTGGGAAGGCAGGACTTACCTCTAAGCCGCACCGTGATCGATCGACGAGAAGTCGTCTTACGTGGACCGTTTCGCCTGCGGCTGGCATCGGCTAGCCGGGCCGGCCTCGTTTCGGAGGTCGGTCCGGCGCAACCACGGACCCGAGCGGGTGCCATGGCTCAGACGCTATCCGTATCCAGGCCGAATGTCAGCACGGCGGCCGATCAAAGGATCACTTTGCGTAGTCCGCGGCCCGGTCCGGGCCCGGGGGAGGCTCCGTCCGGGGGGCGGTGGAGCGGCCGGGCCGCGTTCCGGGCCCCGGTGATGAGCAGCGCCGACGGCGCGTCGAGGACAGCGAGGTGTGGCCGCGGGGTGAGGGAACCGTCACGGCGGGGGCCTCACCCAGGGTCACGATCTTCGGATCGTGTTCTCCGGCGTGTCGCGGCGACCGTGGCGGCCAGCGAGGGGGTCACGCCCACCTCCCGGAGCGCCCTGGCCGCCTCGGCGAGCGTCGCCCCGGTGGTGACGACGTCGTCGACCAGCACGATCGCCTCCGTGCCGCCCCAGGAGCGCGGCACGGGCGCGTTGCGGCCGACCGCGACCGTGAAGGCCGAGGAGAGGTTCGCGGCCCGCTGGAGAGAGCTGAGCCCCGCCTGGTCGGCGACCCGGCGGCGCTGGGCGAGCACCCGCGCCACGGTCGCCGGCCAGCCGGCCTCCCGGAGGTAACCGGCCGCGAGCTCGGCGAGCCGGGCGACCGGGTCGTGCCCGCGGCGCCTCAGCGCCGGGCGGGCGCTGGGCACCGGCACGAGCAGCACCGGCCGCTCACCGGCCGCGGTGGCGACGGCCAGGGCCAGCGCCCCGGCCAGGGGCGGAGCCAGGGCGGTGCGCCCGCGCTCCTTGTAGGCGATGATCGCCCGCCGTACGGCGGGGGTGTACTCGGCGGCCGACCAGCAGTCCGGCAGGCCGGGCGGGGCCGGGTCGGGGGTGCGGCGGGCGGGCTCCCCGTGCAGCTCCGCCGCGCAGCGGGGGCAGACGAGGGCGCCCGGCGCGTCGCATCCGGCGCAGCGGGGCGGCAGGATCAGGTCGAGCATGGCGGTCGTCACGAATTCACCGTGCCATACCGCACCGACAAAAAAGCCCAGCCCAGGGCACCGGCGGGAGTCCCGCGCGGACCGGGGGCACCCGCCCGCGGCCCGGGCGCGAAAGGACCGGGCGGCCCGGGGACCACCGGGCCGCCCCGGCGCTCAGTCCAGCGGGAAGACCGGGAAGGAGGGGCCGTTCTCCACGAAGTCGGTCGAGCCGTCCTCGTGCTTGACCAGCGGTTCCCACTTGGTGGAGGTCCAGTAGAAGACCTGCCGCTCGCCCTGCTCGTTCTCGGCCCCGGCCAGCAGCCTGCCGTCCAGGGCGGTGATGCTCTTGATCCGCGAGCCGGTGCCCAGCGAGACGGGCTCGGCGGCGACCGACGCCTCCAGGAGCTCCGAGGTCCCGGTGAGCACGTAGAGGGTCCTGCCGTCGTTCCAGGCGATGTCCTCGATCTTCCGGCCGGCCTCGCTGTGCACCACGGTCTGCAGGTTGGTGATGCGGGTGCGCTCCTTCTCGCCGATCACCGTGCCGACCTGGACCTGCTCGCCCAGCCCGTCCTTGACGATCACCGCGACGTGCACCCCGTCCCGCGCGACCTTGAGCGACTTGACGAAGACCGTCTCCAGGTCGGGGGCCTGCACCCGGTAGTGGCGCTTGCCGCCGCTCTCGTACCGGCTCACGACCGAGGTGTGGTCGTTGGGCCGGTCCACCACCCAGAGCGTGTGGTAGCGGTCCCAGGCGGGCGGCGCCAGGGAGTGCCCGGTCACCCAGATCCGCCACTCGCCTCCGGCGGCGATCGGCGCGACCGAGATGTCCGTGCGCTCCTGGGACAGCTCGGCCACCTGCCTCTCGGCCTCCCCGCTGATCGCCGGCGGGTGGTCGCCCTGCTGTTTCTGCCCGGCCCTGCCCGGTACGGGCTGCCCGGTGTTCTCCTTGCCCAGCAGCCGCAGGCCGCCCCCGGAGAGGTAGAACGGCTCGACGGTGCCGGGGGCCAGCCAGGAGTCGAAGCTCGACTGCTTCTGGGCGTCGATGCGCAGGGGCGCGTCCGGGTGGTAGGACTCGCCGTTGACCTTGACCTCGAAGCCCAGGCCGCCCTTGGTGAGCGCGGACAGCGTGGCGGCGAGCTGGGCCGACATCGGGTCGATCAGGTCGGCGGGCACCCTGTCGTCGAGGTCGACGACGACCCGGTTGTTCTCGGTGGTGACGTCGAGGAGCCCGACACCGGTGAAGGCGGTGCGCACCGCGTCCTTCAGGGAGCTGCTCGGTCCCCGCAGCAGCCGCTCGACCGTCGTCTTGGCGAAGTTGGCCCCCGGGTCGATGGGCACCCGTACCTGGTCGGCCACCAGCGCCTTGCGCCGGGCGTCGAGGAAGTACAGGTCCACCGGCAGGTAGCCGCGGGCGACGTCGGCCTCGGACAGCAGCAGCCCGTCCGGGGCCGAGCTGATCCGCCACTCCCCGCCCGCCTGCATGGAGAGGGTGAAGGGCTCGTTCAGCGGGCCGCCGCCCGGCCGGTAGCGGCCGTCCGGGTCGATGGTCGCGACCTTGGTGCCCTTGAGCGTGACCTGGGCCTGCCTGTCCTCGGTCCTGAGCGGCGCGAACCTCTCGTACGCGCCCTGCCGGTAGACCGTGACGCCGCTGCCCGGGTTCCACTTGGCGGCGAAGTCGGCGGCCAGGTACTCGCGGGCGATGCCGAAGCCGGGGTCGTCCAGGCTCGCCATGGCGGCGCGGAAACCGGTGACGACCTCCTCGGGCGACCAGCCGGGCTTCGGCCGCATGGCGATGACCCGCGCGTACGGGTCGCCCAGCTGGTCCCCCTTGCGCTCGTCGTCGACGGACACGACGGACTTGCCGCCGGTGGGGATGACCGAGCAGGAGGCCGTCCCCCACGCCGTGACCACGGCCAGGAGCACCGCCCCGGCCCGGCGCGCGATCCTGCCCCGCGCCACCGGCACCCCGGGCCGCGGCGAAAGCGGCCGCGGGCCGCCCCTAGTCGGCATCCCGTCCCCCGTCGCTCGCGGCCGGCGACAGCACCGGCGTCATCTGCCCGCGCCAGGTGCGGCGCATCTCCACCTCCGGCGGGACCAGCGGCAGCGGCGAGCCCCGCAGCACCGCCCCGGCCACCCGGGGCAGGGAGAGCCGGAACTGCGAGCCCTCCCCGTGCGCGCCCCACGCCTGCAGCCATCCGCCGTGCAGGATCGCGTCCTCGCGGGAGATGGCCAGGCCCAGGCCGGTGCCGCCGATGGTGCGGGCCCGGGACGGGTCGGCCCGCCAGAAGCGGTCGAAGACCAGGTTCTCCTCGCCGGCCTTCAGGCCCACCCCGTGGTCGCGTACGGCCACCGCCACCGCGTCCCTGTCGGCGGCGACAGAGACCACCACGTCGCGGCCCTCGCCGTGCTCGATCGCGTTGAACAGCAGGTTGCGCAGGATCCGCTCGACCCTGCGGCTGTCCATCTCGGCCATGCACGGCTCACTGGGAAGACGCAGGTCGAAGCGGGTGGAGTGGCGCTCGGCCAGCGCCTCGGAGTCGGCCACGGCGCGCAGCACCACGTCCCTGACGTCGACGGAGTCGACGTCGAGGTCGGCCGCGCCCGCGTCGTAGCGGCTGATCTCCAGCAGGTCGGCGAGCATCGCCTCGAACCGGTTGAGCTGGTTCTGCATCAGCTCCGCCGACCGGGCGGCCATCGGATCGAAGTCCTCGCGGGCGTCGAAGAGCAGGTCGGCGGCCATCCGCACGGTGGTCAGCGGGGTGCGCAGCTCGTGCGAGACGTCCGAGACGAACTGGCGCTGGACCTGGGAGAGCTCCTCCAGCTGGTGGATCTTGAGGGCCAGGTTCGCGGCCATGTCGTTGAAGGAGGCGGCCAGCCTGGCCAGGTCGTCCTCGCCGCGGACCTTCAGGCGCTCGTCCAGGCGGCCCGCGGCCAGCCGTTCGGCGGCCTGCCTGGCCAGCCGGACCGGCGTGACGACCTGCCGGGTGACCAGCGAGGCGATGGCGGCCAGCAGCAGCACGAGCCCCGCGCCGACCAGGACGAGCATCCGCTGCACCGAGGCGAGGATCAGCTCCTCCCGCTCCAGCGGGACCAGGTGGTAGATCTCGTACGAGGAGCCCAGGGGGGTGCCGAAGGTGTCCAGCCGGGTGCCGATGACGATGCCCGGGACGGTCTCCCGCTGGCCCAGGTAGTGCAGCGGGGTGTACCAGGTGGTCTCCTCGCCGGGCTCCTTCCTGAACAGTTCCTCGCGCTGCCTGGCCGGGATGCTGATCGGGTCGATGTTCGTGGTCCCGTAGAACTCACCGGGCCGCGTCTCGTTACGGATGATCACCGAGTACCGGCTGGCGGACCCCGCGCGGCGGGCGAGGGCGGCGGTGGCCTGGCCGAGCGGGGTGTCCCCGGCCCCGGGGAGCGCCTGCCCCGAGTCGGCGGGCTGCTTGGCGGTCTCGGCGGCCGGCTGGCTGAGATAGCCGAGCACCGCGTTCCTGTCGGCCTGCGCCTCGCTCTTCGCCGCGATCTCCCTGTTCTCCAGGGTGGCGCTGACGATCTGCTGCATCAGGAAGACGCCGAGCACGGCGACGACCACGATGGAGATGACCATCGTGCTGGTGACCACGCGCAGCTGGAGCGAACGCCAGAAGATCCGGCGCACCCGCCCGGCCGCGCGCCGGGTACGCCGCCGCGCACCCCGCAGCAGCTGGCGCGGGGTGCGACGGCGTCTCTTCGGTGCGGAGGGCATCACGGGGTCCGGGGGGAGCCGCGGCTAGGCCGGTCCGGCCTTGTATCCGACCCCGCGGACCGTCACCACGATCTCGGGGTGCTCCGGATCCTTCTCGATCTTGGCCCGGAGCCGCTGGACGTGCACGTTGACCAGGCGGGTGTCGGCCGCGTGGCGGTAGCCCCAGACCTGCTCCAGCAGGACCTCGCGGGTGAAGACCTGGCGCGGCTTGCGGGCCAGGGCGACCAGCAGGTCGAACTCCAGCGGGGTGAGGTTGATGGTCTCCTCCTCCCGCTTGACCGAGTGCCCGGCGACGTCGATGGTGATGTCACCGATCTGCAGGATCTCCGGCGTCGGCTCGTCGGTGCGGCGCAGCCGGGCGCGGACCCTGGCGACGAGCTCCTTGGGCTTGAAGGGCTTGACGATGTAGTCGTCGGCCCCCGACTCCAGCCCCAGCACCACGTCGATGGTGTCGCTCTTGGCCGTCAGCATGACGATCGGCACCCCGGACTCGGCCCGGATGCGCCTGCAGACGTCGATGCCGTCGGCACCGGGCAGCATCAGATCGAGCAGGACCAGGTCCGGCCGGGTGTCGCGGAACGCGTCGAGCGCCTTGTCCCCGTCGGAGACGAAGGAAGGCTCGAAACCCTCCCCGCGCAGCACGATCCCGAGCATCTCGGCGAGAGCCGCGTCGTCGTCGACGACCAGCACGCGTCCTTTCATGGCCCCTCATTCGGTTTACGCAGTTCGGGAGTAATGGGATAAACCGCTCGGTGGTCGAAGATTACCCTCGTCCGCCTACTGGATGACACCGGTCGATGACCGGGCGTCCGAATGACGAATTTTAGGCGTACACGACGTGGAACGGACAGTGATGCCCCCGCACGGCCGCCCCCTGCCCGGCGACTGCGGGCACCGGGCGGTGATGACCACGGTCCCAGTCTGCGGCAGACGGCGGTGTCTCGGCCATCTCTCCGGCATCTCCGCCGATCTCCGCGGGTGAAACGGGTACGTGATCGCCCGATCACCACGAACGGTGTGTCCACATGCCAGGATTGGGATATGTCAGACGGTCACGGCACCACTCCCGGCGCTCCCGACGCCCCCGGCACTCCCCCGGGCTGGGCGTCCAACCAACCTCCGCCGTACGGCGACGCCCCGGGATCGCCGTGGACCGCGCCCGGCGCGACCCCCGGCGCCTCCCCGGCCCCGCCCGCGGGACCGGCACCGCAGTCCGCCCCCGGCCCCTGGCCCCCGTACGGGCAGGCACCGCCCCCGCAGGGACCGCCCCACGGGCAGCCGCCCCACGGTCAGCAGCCGTACGGGCAGCAGCCGTACGGGCAGCCGCCTCCCCAGGGCGGGCCTCCCTACGGGCAGCAGCCATATGGGCAGCCTCCGTACGGTCAGCAGCCCTACGGCGCGCCGCCCCCGGCGATGCGGCCCGGGATCATCCCGCTGCGCCCGCTCGGCCTGGGCGACATCCTGGACGGCGCGATCAAGCTGATGCGCTCCAACCCGAAGAGCGTCCTGGGCCTGTCGGCGATCGCCGCCGCGCTGGCGGCCATCCCGCTGGCGATATCCCAGACGCTCGCCCTGGACTCCATCGGCGCGGCCATCCAGGACCCCGACGCGGCCAACGTGCCCGACGCCGGCTTCTTCGCCGACTACGGCGGCACCCTGATCTCCTACGGCGTGCAGTTCGTCGCGGTCACGCTGCTGACCGGTGTGATCACCGCCATCCTGGGCCGCGCGGTCTTCGGCGGGAGGATGACGGCGGGCGAGGCCTGGGCGCGCACCCGCGGCCGGGTGCCGACCCTGTTCGGGCTGGTGGGCGTCACCCTGCTGATCATGCTCGTCCCGATCCTGCTGATCGTGGGGCTCTTCGCCGCGCTCGCCGCGACCGGGGCCGGGTACGCGGCGACGGGTATCGCGGGCGTGCTCGCACTGCTGGCCTTCATCGCCTACGCCATGTTCTTCACCACCCGGCTGGCGCTGGCCCCGTCCGCCGCGGTGCTGGAGCGGCGCGGGGTCGTCGACTCGCTGCGCAGGTCCTGGCAGCTGATCACGGGCGGCTTCTGGCGGACCCTGGGCATCCTGATCCTCACCCAGATCATCGCCTTCCTCATCGGCCAGGCGCTCGCCCTTCCCTTCGTGTTCGGCGGGACCTTCCTCGGCGTCCTGGGCGACGGCTCCCTCACCTCGAAGATCCTCGCGGCGGTGCTCATCGCGGTCGGGGTCACCCTCGGCTCGATGATCACCTATCCCCTGCAGGCCGCGGTCAACGGCCTGCTCTACGCCGACCGGCGGATGCGCGTCGAGGCCTTCGACCTGGTGCTGCAGACCGGGGCGATCGAGCAGCAGCGGCAGGGCTGGGTGCACGCCTCGACCGACGACCTGTGGGACCCGTCCGTCGCGCCCGGCCTGTTCCCCGGGCAGGAGCGGCCGGACCGGGGAGCCCCGTGATCTCCCTGCCGACCCTCCCGGCCCTGACGCCCCCGGTCGGCATCGACCGCGAGGAGGCCCGGCGCCGGGCCTCCGGGGAACTGCTCGGGCCGGAGTACGCCAGGGAGTCATCGCTCGACCGCTTCTCCCGGTGGATGGACCAGTTCTTCGGGGACCTGCTGGACCAGGACGCCATCGGCGTCGTCGGCAGCGTGGCCGCGCGGACCGCCCTCGTCGCGATCGTGGTCGCCGCCGTCGTCGCCCTGCTCCTGGTCGCCCGCAGGACCTCCCGGAGCGGCACCGCGCGTACCGGGGGGGTCTTCGGCGACCGCCGCCTCACCGCCGCCGAGCACCGCGAGGCCGCCGAGCGGCTGGCGGAACAGGGCAGGTGGGCCGAGGCGGTCCGTGAACGGCTCCGGGCCGTCGCCCGGGACCTGGAGGACCGCGTGATCGTCGACGTCGCCCCCGGCCGCACCGCCGGGGAGCTGGCCGCCGAGGCCGGGCGTGCGCTGCCCGCGCTGGCCGCCGAGCTGACCGTGGCGGCCCGGGTGTTCGACGACGTGACCTACGGCGAGGTGCCCGGCACGCCCGAGGCGTACCGGATCATGCGTGATCTCGACGAGCACCTGCGGGCGGCCCGCCCCTCGGCGGTCGCGACGCCGGCGGCACCGACGGCGGCGCCGTGAGCCCGGCCGCGCCCGGCCGGGCCGACGCGGCCCTCGCGGCCCCCTCGCCCGGATCCGGCCCCGCCTCCCCGGGACCCCTGACGCCGTCCCCGAGTTCCGCGAGCTCCGCGGGTTCCTCAGGCTCCGCCGCTGCCACGACCTCCGTCTCCCCGACCGCCGCCGGTCTGTGGCGCGGCGGCAGGGGCATGCTCCTGGTGGCGCTGGTGGTGGTCGCGGGCGCGGTGGCCGGCGTGCTGCTGGGCGGCTCCGGCCAGGGCGGAAGGCTCCTGGACCCGGCCGACGCCTCCCTGTCCGGCGGCAGGGGCCTGGCCCGGCTGCTGCAGGCCCAGGGCGTACGGGTGCTGCCGGTCACCTCGGTGGCCGAGGCTGCCGCCCAGGCCGGACGGGCCGGACCGGCGGGCAGCACGCTGCTGGTGACCTCGGCCTTCCCGCTCACCGCCGGGGACGCCGGACGGCTCGCCGCGATCCCCGGCGACCTGCTGCTCGCCGGGGTGGGCCGGCACCTGCGGCTGCTCGCACCGGGCGTGACCCCGGTCCGCGAGGCGCGGGTACGCTCCCGCGAACCCGGCTGCCGGCTGCCGGCCGCGACGCGGGCGGGCAGTGCCCACGTCGGCGGCATGACCTATGTCGCACCGGCCGGGGCCGTCGGCTGCTATCCCTCGGGCGGACGGCCCACCCTGGTCTCCCGTTCCACCGGGGGCAGGACGGTCACCGTGACCGGCGACGACGCGTTCATGACCAACCTCCGGCTCGCCGAGGACGGCAACGCCGCGCTGGCGATGAACCTCGCCGGTGCCAGGCCCACCCTGATCTGGCTGACCGTCCCGGAGACCGGCCCGCAGTCGGACGGGCCCGCGGGGTTCTACGACCTGGTCCCCGAGGGGGTCAGGTGGGCCGTGGTGCAGCTGTTCCTCGCGGTGCTGCTGCTGGCGCTGTGGCGGGGCCGCAGGCTCGGCCCGGTGGTGACCGAACGGTTGCCCGTCGTGGTCAGGGCGGCCGAGACCGTCGAGGGACGTGCGAGGCTGTACCGGGCGAGGCGGGCCCGGGACCGGGCCGCCGCGGCGCTGCGCGAGGGCTTCACCGACCGGGTCACCCCCCGGCTCGGCCTGCCCTCCGGGGCGGGGGCCGACGCCCTGGTGAACGCGATCGCCGAACGGACCGGCCAGGCCGCGCCGCACATCGGCGCCGCCCTGTACGGGCCGCCGCCGGCCGACGAGGCCGGGCTGGTGGCCCTGGCCGCATACATGGACTTCGTGGAAAGGCAGGTCGGAAAGTCGTGACCACACCACCGGGGAACGGCGATCTCGCCGCGACGGTCTCCTCCCCCGCCGGGACCGAGCCGGGCACGCCCGGGACACCGCACGGACCCGGGGCACCGCACGGCCCCGGGGCACCGCACGGGCCGGGGGCGCCGATGACGTCAGGGGCGCCCGGGACCCAGGGCGCACCGGGGATGCAGGGCGCGCCGAACGGGCCGGGGGCACCGGAGGTGCCGGGGGCGGACGCCGCGCGGCAGGCGCTGGCGGCCCTCAGGACGGAGGTGTCCAAGGCGGTCGTCGGCCAGGACGCCGTGGTCACCGGCCTGGTGATCGCGCTGCTCTGCCGGGGACACGTACTGCTCGAAGGCGTGCCCGGCGTCGCCAAGACCCTGCTGGTCAGGACCCTGGCCGCGGCGCTCTCGCTCGACTTCAAGCGGGTGCAGTTCACCCCCGACCTGATGCCCGGCGACATCACCGGATCGCTGATCTACGACGCGAAGACCTCGGAGTTCGAGTTCCGCGAGGGACCCGTCTTCACCAACCTCATGCTCGCCGACGAGATCAACCGCACGCCCCCGAAGACGCAGGCCGCGCTGCTGGAGGCGATGGAGGAGCGCCAGATCAGCGTGGAGGGGGACGCGCGCGCCCTGCCCGACCCGTTCATCGTGGCCGCCACCCAGAACCCCGTCGAGTACGAGGGCACCTACCAGCTCCCCGAGGCCCAGCTCGACCGGTTCCTGCTCAAGCTGACCGTCCCGCTGCCGCCGCGCGACCAGGAGGTCGCGGTGCTGGAACGGCACGCGCTCGGCTTCGACCCGCGCGACCTGTCGCACGTCCGGGCCGTGGCCGGCGCCGCCGACCTCGCCGCGGGACGCGCCGCGGTAGGCCGGGTGCACACGAGCCCCGAGGTGCTCGGCTACATCGTGGACATCGCCAGGGCCACCCGTCAGTCGCCCGCGCTCCGGCTCGGCGTCTCGCCGCGTGGCGCCACCGCGCTGCTGGCCGCGTCCCGCGCCTGGGCCTGGCTGTCCGGCCGCGGCTACGTGACGCCCGACGACGTCAAGGCGCTGGCCAGGCCCGCGTTGCGGCACCGGATCCAGCTGCGGCCCGAGGCCGAGCTGGAGGGCGCGAGCGCCGACGGCCTCATCGACGCCATCCTCGCCTCCGTCCCCGTCCCCCGCTGACCCATGGCGCTGACGGGACGGGCCGCCCTGCTGGCCCTGCTGGGAACCCTGGCCGTACTGTTCGCGCCCGCTCCGGGAGCCGCGGTGGCCGGGGTGACGCTGCTGATCGCGGCGCTGGTCGTGGTCGACCTGCTGCTGGCCGGGAGCGTGCGCCCGCTGCGCTTCACCCGGTCGGGCGAGCGGCTCGTACGGCTCGGCGAGTCGGTGACGGTGGAGCTGATCGTGGAGAACCCCGGACCGCGCCGGGTGCGGGGCGTGCTCAGGGACGCCTGGCCCCCCTCGGCCGGGGCCACCCCGCGG
This sequence comes from Streptosporangium sp. NPDC050855, assembly GCF_044456585.1. Classification (NCBI taxonomy): domain Bacteria; kingdom Bacillati; phylum Actinomycetota; class Actinomycetes; order Streptosporangiales; family Streptosporangiaceae; genus Streptosporangium; species Streptosporangium sp. NPDC050855. Next base: position 1,001,968 of record NZ_JBITFY010000001.1, on the reverse strand, counting down.
CACCTGCCGCTGGACGTGCCCGCGGGCGAGCGCCGCCGCCTGGTCACCACGCTCACGCCCACCCGCAGGGGCGACCGCGAGGCGGTCACGGTGACCGTACGGGCGCTGGGCCCGCTGGGCGTCGCGGCGCGTCAGGGATCGCACCGGGTGCCCTGGTCGGTCCGGGTGCTGCCGCCCTTCCTCAGCCGCAAGCACCTGCCCGCCAAGCTGTCCAGGCTCAGGGAGCTGGAGGGGCAGCACCCCTCGATGGTCCGCGGGCAGGGCACCGAGTTCGACTCGCTGCGGGAGTACGTGGCCGGGGACGACGTCCGCTCGATCGACTGGCGGGCCACCGCGCGCCGCGCCGACGTCGTGGTGCGCACCTGGCGGCCCGAGCGCGACCGGCGGGTGCTGATCGTGCTGGACACCGGCCGTACCTCCGCGGGCAGGGTGGGCATCTCCCCGATCCCGCCGTCCGCCACGGCGGCCGTCACCGAGCGGGCCGGCCGGGCCGGTCTCGCCGGTGAGGCGCGGGTCGTACCCGGCTGGCCGCGCCTGGACTGGTCGATGGACGCGGCGCTGCTGCTGGCCGCGCTGGCCTCGCGGGCCGGTGACCGGGTCGACTTCATGGCCCACGACCGGGCCGTACGGGCCTGGGTCTCGGGCGCGGGCCGCGCGGAGCTGCTCTCCTCGCTGGTCACCACCATGGCCCCGATCGAGGCCGAGCTGGTCGAGGCCGACTCGGCCGGGATGGTCGCCGCCGTCCTGTCACGGGCCAGGCGGCGCTGCCTGGTCGTGGTGCTGACCGATCTCAACCCGGCCGCGCTGGAGGAGGGCCTGCTGCCGGTGCTCCCCCGGCTCTCCTCGCGGCACCTGGTTCTCCTGGCCGCGGTCTCGGACCCGCAGGTGGCCGAGATGGCGGCCGGGCGCGGCACCTCCGAGCTGGTCTACGGCGCCGCGGCGGCCGAACACCTGGCGGCAGGGCGGCGCAGGATCACCGCCCTGCTGCGCGCGCAGGGCGTGGAGGTCGTGGACGCCGCTCCCGAGCGGCTCGCCCCCGCGCTGGCCGACGCCTACCTGGCGCTGAAGGCGGCCGGACGGCTCTGAGAACCGCGCCCCGCGGGAACGGTCAGCCGGCGCTCGGGGCGAGATCGGGGGCGCGTTCCATGTCGCCGGTCTCGCGGTCGGCCAGGGCCCGGCGGCCGAAGAAGATCACGTACGCGAGGAAGAGGACCTCGGCCACCACGCCGATGCCGATCCGGGCCCAGGTGGGCAGCCCCGAGGGGGTGACCAGGCCCTCGATCAGGCCGGAGACGAGGAGCACCACGACCAGGCCCAGGGCCACGCTCATCACGGCCCTGCCCTGCTCCGCCAGGGCCTCCAGGCGCCCTCGCGGGCCCGGGTCCACGGCCGTCCAGCCGAGGCGCATGCCGACGGCCGCGGCGAGGAACACCGCGGTCAGCTCCAGCAGACCGTGCGGGGTGATCAGGCCGAAGAAGATGTCCAGCTTGTCGCGCGAGGCCATCAGCCCGGCCGAGACCGCCACGTTGAGCGCGTTCTCCCACAGGACGTACGGGATCGGCAGGCCGAGCAGCAGGGACATCATGATGACCTGCATCGAGACCCAGGCGTTGTTCACCCAGACCTGCCCGGCGAACGAGGCCGCGGGGTTCTCCGAGTAGTAGTCGGCGAAGTCGTGCTCGACGAGCTGGGTGATCTGCTCGGGCGTCGCGATCGCCGCCTGGACCGCGGGGTCTCCCGCCACCCAGGCCGCGACGACGGTGGAGACCAGCAGGAACGCGACGGTGGTGGCCACCCACCAGTGGCGGGCCCGGTAGGCGACCACCGGGAAGGAGACGGTGAAGAAGCGGACGAACTCCCGCCAGGCGGGGGTGTGCGCGCCGGTCACGGCCGAGCGGGCCCGGGCCACCAGCGCCGACAGGCGGCCCACCAGGATCGGGTCGGCCGAGGCCGAGCGGACCTGCGACAGATGGGTGGCCACCCGCTGGTAGAGGTCGACCAGCTCGTCGACCTCGGCGCCGTTCAGCGACCTGCGCCGCCGGATCAGGGCCTCCAGGCGGTCCCAGGCGGGGCGGTGCGCGGTGACGAAGGCGTCGATGTCCACGCGGGCAGCCTATCCAGTCGAAGGTAGGGTGCTGGATGTGTCCGATGTCGTAACCGGCGAGGCCGTGGTCGTAGAGGTACGCGTCGCCCAGCTCCCGAGCAGGGCCGCGGCGTTGCTGATCGACATGGCCGTCCAGGCCGCGACGCTGCTGGGCGTCTCCCTGCTGGTCGGCAGCCTGGGCCTGCTGAACGACCCCGCCCTGACCACGATGGTCTATCTCGCGCTCAGCGTGCTCGTGCTCGTCGGCTATCCGGTGATCTTCGAGACGCTCAGCCGCGGGCGCAGCCTGGGCAAGCTCGCCCTGGGGCTCCGGGTGGTCAGCGACGACGGTGGCCCCGAGCGGTTCCGTCAGGCCCTGTTCCGCGGGCTGGCCGGGGTCCTGGAGTTCTGGATCCTCAGCGGCGCCCCCGCGCTGATCAGCTCGCTGATCTCGGAGCGGGGCAAGAGGCTCGGCGACGTCTTCTCCGGCACCATGGTGATCTCCGAGCGTGCTCCCCGGCAGTACGGGCCGGTGCTGGACATGCCCCCGCCGCTCGCCGCGTGGGCGGCGACGCTGGAGCTGTCCCGGCTGCCCGAGCAGGTCGCGGCCACCGCGCGGCAGTACCTCATGCGCTGGCACGACCTGTCACCCGCCGTCCGGCACCAGATGGGCGTGCGCATCGCCACCGAGGTGTCGGCCTTCGTCTCCCCGCCCGCCCCGCCGGGCGTGCCGCCCTTCGCCTACCTGACGGCCGTCCTGGCCGAGCGCCGGCGCCGCGAGCAGTTCCGCCTGGCCCGGAGCACGGGCGCGTACCCCCCGGCCGTGCCGGCACCCGGCGCGTACCGGACCGGTGCTCCCGCACCCGACGTGTACCGGCCCGGTGTTCCTTCATCCGGGGCGTACCAGGCCGGTGTTCCTCAGAGCGGCGCGTACCAGACCGGTGCTCCTCAGACCGGCGCGTACCGGACCGGTGTTCCCGCGTCCGGCGAGTACCCGACCGGGCCCGCTCGTCCGCCGGTCGCCCCCGAACCCGCCGACCGGGCGGGCGGCCCCACCCCGGGTGGTTTCGTCCCCCCGGCCTGACCGTCGTCCCGCCACCGCCACCGCCACCGCCACCGCCACCGCGCCCGTCGCGGCGCCCGTCGCTGTGCTCGTCACGCCTGTCGTGCCGGTCGCGTCATCGCGCCAGGGCCTCGCGGGCCGCGGCGAGCGCCTCCTCGGTGGAGGCACCGGCCTGCCGCGCGGCCTTGGCGAACTCCTCGGCCGCCGCGGCGAGCCGCAGGCGGAGCCCGTCGGCCTGCCCGGTGATGACGGCCGCCCGGCCCCGGCGCAGCTCGACCAGCCCCTCCTCGCGCAGCTGCTGGTAACCGCGCAGGACGGTGTGCAGGTTGATGTCCAGGGCGGCGGCCACGGTCCGCGCCGAGGGGAGCCGATCCCCGGGGCCCACCATGCCGCCGGCCAGCGCGACGCGGACCGAGTCCGCCACCTGGTCGGCGAGCGGCTGGGCCGACGAGGGATCAACCGTGATCAACATTATGCCGTCTCCGCCTGTCGTCGCCTGTGCAGCCATCCGTTGACCAGGGCCGCCGCCTCCCGCGCCTCACGCGTGGAGTAGACGAACCACCGGTCGTCGGCCAGGGACAGGGCGAGCACCGGGCCCTTTCCGCTGACGGCACCCCACCCGTTCGTGCCGTCGCCCAGCCTGTACCGCCCGGGAGGGGGCTCGCTCCCCGCCACGCCCGCCTCGGCCTCGGCCGGCCCGCGGTAGGGGGGAGGCTCGTTCCTGGCCTCGGCGAACCGTATCAGCGCATACGGCACGGTACGGCTCAGGAAGGGCATCCAGGGGACTCGCAGGGTCACCCCCGAGCCGTCGATCTGCAGGCGGGTACGCGCCTGTGCCGCCACGAAGACCGTCATCCCGACGAGCAGCACCACGCGCTGCCATTCGAGGTCGTCCCACAGAACGATCGACACGGTGGCCGCCGCCGGCGTCGTGGCGACCAGCAGGGTACGGATCGACCAGGTCGAGGTGGTGAACAGGACACGCTGCCGCGGGCCGAGCGTCATGGCGGGGGCGTGCGGCGGTGGTGCGGCGGTCACCTCGGGCGGCTGTGGCAGCGGACCCGCCGCCACCCGGCCCAGCGCGAACCCCACCGCCAGCACGACGGCCTCCACCGCCACGTGCCACACCGGCCGGGCCGCGGAGCCCGTGGCCGACGCCAGCAGCAGGCCCGACACCGGAGCGTGCAGGCCGACGGCGAAACTCAGGGCCACCAGCACCCGCTGGACCCGAGGCAGGCGCCAGTAGTACAGGAAGGGGATGACGAACGCCGCCTCGATCCACATCATCATCCCCAGGACCTGCGGGAAGGACGCGCCCTGCCAGGTGAACCCCTGCCCGGTGTGGACGGGGCGCCCGGCGAAGCGGACGTGGGCGGGAAGGTGCTCGCCGTACAACCTGATCACGGCCAGGGAGACGGTCAGGAGGAGCACCGGGCCGAAGATCGTCAGAAGCAACCGGCGCGTCCGTCCCGGCGCGGCGTGATCGGAGCGGCAGGGAGACGCTGCGGACAGGGGAATGAACACGATCCCACCTCCTACTATTTGCATTAGACTATAACAGTCTAAACAGTCGCGACATGGCCTGGACCATGGCCGACGGGAGAGGGTTCCGTCACGCCGAAACGCCCCGGCCGCAGGCGGCCGGGGCGTCGTTCACGGTGGGGCGGACCCGTCGGTCGACGGATCCGTCGTCGCGGGCCGCCGCCCCCGTCAGGGACACGGGACGGCGGCCCGCCGGGCGGTCAGTGCCGGCGCTCCGGGTAGGAGCTCTGGGTCTGCACGTTCAGCCGGTCCATGCGGACCCGCTTGGCCGGGTCGGTCAGGCGGTCGTCGATCCGCAGGACGTCCAGTCCCCGGCGGAAGTCGCTCGCGTAGACGTACCCGTTGTAGTAGTACGCGGACCAGATGCCGCCGCGTCCGCCGTCGGGCTCGGGGCCGCGCTCGAAGTAGCCGAACTCCCTCGGGTTGGCCGGGTCGGTGAAGTCCACGAAGGAGACGCCGCCCTGGTACCAGGCCTGGACCATGATGTCCTTGCCCTTGACCGGGATCAGCGAGCCGTTGTGCGCGACACAGTTCTCCGTGTCGGTCTGGTGGCGGCCGATCTTGAAGTAGCCCTTGAAGACGAGCTTGCCCTTGACGATCTCGTAGACGGCGTCGGCACCCCGGGTCGGGCCGGTGGCCTCGTTGCAGGTGGCCAGGCTTCCACCGCCGAGCTCGTCGGTGAAGATCACCTTGTTGCCCCGGTTGTTGAAGGTCGCCGAGTGCCAGAACGCGAAGTTCGGGTCCGTGGTCCGCTCGGTGACCACCGGGTTCTCCCGGTCGGAGATGTCGAACAGGACGCCGTCACCCATGCAGGCTCCGGCCGCGATGTCCTTCTCGGCGTACACGGTGATGTCGTGGCAGCCGCTGGTCGGCAGCAGCAGGCCCGGCTGGGTCTCGTTGCCGCCGTCGGGGAAGACGACCGGGGTGGCGACCACGGCCGCGTCGGTGGGCTTGCGCAGCGGCACCTTGATGACCGAGATCTTGTCGTGCGGCGGCTGGCAGTCCGGGAACGCGGCGCTCGGGTTGTACGAGGAGACGTACAGGTAGACGTTGCGCCGCTGGTCCCTGCCCTTGCCCGGGACCAGGGTCAGCGTGTGCGAGCCGCAGTCGGTCTCGACGGACTTGATGTACTTGGGGTTCTTCTTGTCGCTGATGTCGAAGATCCGCACACCCTCCCACGACTCCTTGACGTCGGCCGTCTGGCCGACGCTGTTGCAGGAGTCGTCGCTGCGGGAGTTGTCGACCGCGGTGAACAGCAGGTCGCCGTGGACGGAGACGTCCATCTGAGAGCCGGGGCACAGGACTCCGCTGACCAGCTTGGCCCGCGTGGGGTTCCTGATGTCGTAGATCGAGAAGCCGCCGTAGTTGCCGACGTAGGCGTAGTCGCCCTGGAAGGCGATGTCGCTGTTGGTGGTGGCTTCGAGACCGGGGAGCTTGGGCAGGGTGCCCACGTGCGTCACGTTGGGGCTGGTGACGACCTCACCGGGCGGGGGGATGTCGTTGGCCTGCGCGGACACCGTGGACATCAGCGTGGCCGCGGCCGTCGCGACCACCACCAACGCCCGTACGGCTCTTCGATGAGCGAACACTCGGGTGCCTCCTAGGAGCAGACATAAGGCACCCATAAATTAACAAACAACGTCCTTGACAGCTCGGGCGGATCCCCTGTCGGTTTGTCACAATAAAATGCGATACAGGGCCTTTACTTGGCATCTTGTAGACATTATGATTTATGCATTTTTCGCATGCGAGGGTCGGGATGTCCGAGGTCCCGGTCCCCGGCCTGGGCATATGCCGGCGGCGAGCGCCCGCGACGGGACCGGCCGCACGGACGCGGGCTTCCGGGGAGACGGACGGCCCGGGAGGACCGGGCGCGCCGCGACGGAAAAGGGACGGCCGCCGGGTGCCCCGTCCGGGCACCCGGCGGCCGTCCCGCCGTCGATCGTGATCAGTGGTGACCGTGGCCGTGGCCGTGGCCGTGGCCCTCCCGGTAGGAGGCCTGGGTCTGCGCGTTCAGGATGTCGAACCTCACCTTCGACGCCTTGTCCGTGCGCCGGTCGTTGATCTTCAACACGTCGAGGCCGAGGTTGAAGTCACTACCGTAGATGTAACCGTTGTAGTAGTACGCCGACCAGAAGCCGCCGCTGAGCGGGGCGGCGGTCTCGTCGGGGCCGCGCTCGAAGAACGCGATCTCCTGCGGGTTGGCCGAGTCGGTGAAGTCCACGACCGAGATGCCGCCCTGGTACCAGGCCTGGACCATGATGTCCTTGCCCTTGACCGGGATCAGCGAGCCGTTGTGCGCGACACAGTTCTCCGTGTCGGCCTGGTGGCGGGCGATCTTGAAGTAGCTCTTGAAGACGAACTGCCCGCCGACGAGGTCGAAGTAGGCGTTGGCGCCGCGGTTGGGGCCGATCGCCTCGTTGCAGGTGGCCCTGCTGCCGCCTCCCAGCTCGTCGGTGAAGATCACCTTGGTGCCCTCGTTGTTGAAGGTCGCCGAGTGCCAGAACGCGAAGTTCTCGTCGTCCCGGACCGTGGCGGTGACCTTGGGGGCGACCGGGTCGGAGATGTCCATCAGGATGCCCTCGCCCATGCAGGCTCCGGCCGCGATGTTCTTCTCCGGGTAGGCGGTGATGTCGTGGCAGCCGCTCGTCGCCGAGGTCCCCTCCGGGTACGGCAGGCCGTCACCCGGGTTGCCGCCGTCCGGGAAGAGCACCGGGGTGGCGACCACGGCCGCGTCGGTGGGCGTGCGCAGCGGCACCTTGATGACCGAGATCTTGTCGTGCGGCGGCTGGCAGTCCGGGAACGCGGCGCTCGGCCGGTACGAGGACACGTACACGTAGACGTTGCGACGGTCCCTGCCCTTGCCCGGGACCAGGGTCAGCGTGTGCGAGCCGCAGTTGGTCTCGACCGCCTTGATGTACTTGGGGTTCTTCTTGTCGCTGATGTCGAAGATCCGCACACCCTCCCACGACTCCTTGACGTCGGCCGTCTGGCCGACGCTGCTGCAGGAGTCGTTGTTGCGGGGGGAGTCGACCGCGCCGAAGAGGAGGTTGCCGTAGACCGCCACGTCCATCTGGCCGCCGGGGCAGAGCACCGAGCTGACCAGCGAGGTCCGCTTCGGCTTCCGGATGTCGTAGATCGAGAAGCCGGAGTAGTTGCCGACGTAGGCGTAGTCGCCCTGGAACGCCATGTCGGTGTGGATGTCGGGGAGCTCGGCGGGCTTGGGAACATTGAGCACGTGCTCGATGTTCGCGCTCTTGGCGATCTCACCGGGCGCCGGGATGTCAGCGGCCTGCGCGGGTAGCGCGGCCAGTGCCGTCGCGGCGGCGATGCCTGCCGCGATCAGGAAACGGCCGGTCAGGCCCTTCCCGAAAAGGGTGGACACTCGTGGACCTCCTTGGTACATGCACCTATAAATGGAGCATAAAGTCCAAATAGTTTACCCAAGCGCCTCGCGCGACAAGTTGTCATAGTGTTAGCAACTGTTGCCGGGGTGAGCCCTTTACGGACGGATGCGCAGGCAGTTACGGTCATGCATTACTGGAAACTGGTAGAAGGAGGCCGGGTGCGTGCCGCGCTCGTCGTCGTGATCGCCGCACTCTCCCTCACCGCGTGCACCTCGGAGGCGGAACCGCCCGCGGCGTCCGGGGCGTCGGCACCGGTGATCGTCCCGGGAAGGCCGGGCGAGCAGGCCAGGACCGTCGGCCCCTCCGAGGCCGCCACGATCGTCCCCACCGACACCGCCAACGCCGCCGACGTGACGTACGTCCGGAACATGGTCGTCCACCACCGCCAGGCCCTGGACATGGCCGCCCTGGCCCCGACCAGGGGCGAGCACACCCGGCTGAAGGGCCTGGCCTCGCGCATCAAGGACACCCAGGGCCCGGAGATCCAGTTCATGATCTCCTGGCTCCAGCAGCAGGGGGTGAGCGCCCCCGACCACCACGCCCGGCACGAGGGCATGGCCGGGATGGCCACGCCGGAGCAGATGGAGGCGCTCAAGGCCGCCTCGGGCAAGGACTTCGACCGGCTCTTCATCAAGCTCATGACCGCCCACCACCTGGGCGCGATCACCATGTCCGAGAAGCTGCTGGTCTCCGGCTCGCACCAGCGGATCGAGGAGCTGGCCAACGACGTCTCGGTCACCCAGAGCGCCGAGATCCGCAGGATGCGGGAGATGGAGGCCGAGCTCTGAGCGGGTGACGCCCGCGAGGAGCGGGGCGACACCTGTGAGGAGCGGGGCGATGCCTGTGAGGAGCGGGCGACACCTGTGAGGAGCGGGGCGACGCCTGTGAGGAGTGGGCGATGCCTGTGAGGAGCGGGGCGACGCCTGCGGGAGGCGGGTGACGCCTACGAGCCGAGCCGCCAGGAGTGCAGGTACTCCTCCTGGTCACCGGTCAGCTCGTCCACCTCGATCCCGGCGGCGGCCAGCTTGAGCCGCGCCACCTCCACGTCCACGTCCTCGGGCACGTCGTACACCCCGGGCGCGAGCCGTGCCCGCTCGCGGACCAGCCACTCCACCGAGAGCGCCTGCGCGGAGAAGGACATGTCCATGACGGCCGCGGGATGCCCCTCCGCGGCGCTCAGGTTCACCAGGCGGCCCTCGGCGAGCAGCAGGAGCCTGCGACCGTCGGCGAGGACGTACTCGTCGGTGCTGGGGCGTACGCCGCGGTGGACGGCCTGTGCCAGGTCGTCCAGGGCACGGACGTCGATCTCGACGTCGAAGTGCCCGGCGTTGGCCAGGATCGCGCCGTCCTTCATCAGGACCAGGTGCTCTCCCCTGATCACGTCACGGTTGCCGGTGACCGTGACGAAGACGTCCCCGGTCTCGGCCGCGGCGGTCATCGACCGCACGTCGTAGCCCTGGAGCAGGGCGTCCAGCGCCTTCACCGGGTCGATCTCGGTCACCACGACCCGCGCGCCCAGCCCCCTGGCCCGCTCGGCGACGCCCCGGCCGCAGTAGCCGAACCCGGCGACCACCACGGTCTTGCCCGCGAGCAGCGTGTTGGTGGCCCGCATGATGCCGTCCATGGTCGACTGGCCGGTGCCGTAGCGGTTGTCGAACATCCGCTTCGTCCGGGTGTCGTTGACCGCCACCACGGGGAAGCGCAGGGCGTTCTCCGCGGCCATCCTGCGGAGCCTGATGATCCCGGTGGTGGTCTCCTCGCACCCCCCGGAGACCGTCTCCAGCACCTCGGTCCGCTCGGTGTGCAGGATGTTGACCAGGTCGCAGCCGTCGTCCAGGACGAGGTCGGGGCGGATGTCGAGCGCCTGGTGGATGTGGCGGTAGTAGGCCTCCCTGGTCACCCCGGCCTCCGCGTGCACGACGATCCCGTAGTCGCGCAGCGCCTCGGCCACGTCGTCCTGGGTGGACAGGGGGTTCGAGGCGGCCAGGGCGATCTCGGCCCCTCCGGCCCGGAGCGTGCCCATGAGCACGGCGGTCTCGGCGGTGACGTGCAGGCAGGCGGCGATCCGCAGGCCCTCGAAGGGCCGCTCGGCGGCGAACCGCTCACCGAGGGCGGTGAGCACCGGCATCGCCCGCGCCGCCCACCCGATCCTCCGCTCCCCGGCGGCCACCAGAGCGCTGTCCACGTCTCTCCCCCGCTCACCCGGCAGGGCCCCCGCGACGTCGCGGGGGCCCGGTGGAACGTACCGATCGGTATCAGTAACGGTAGTGGTCGGACTTGTAGGGGCCCTCGACGTCCACGCCGATGTACTCGGCCTGGGCCTTGGTGAGCTTGGTGAGCTTCACGCCCAGGGCGTCCAGGTGCAGGCGGGCGACCTTCTCGTCCAGGTGCTTGGGCAGCACGTAGACGCCGATCGGGTAGTCGTCCGTCTTGGTGAACAGCTCGATCTGCGCGATCACCTGGTTGGTGAAGGAGTTCGACATCACGAACGACGGGTGGCCGGTGGCGCAGCCCAGGTTCATCAGGCGGCCCTCGGCGAGCACGATGATCTGCTTGCCGTCGGGGAAGCGCCAGGTGTGCACCTGCGGCTTGACCTCGGTCTTCTCGATGCCCGGGATCCTGGCCAGGCCGGCCATGTCGATCTCGTTGTCGAAGTGGCCGATGTTGGACACGATGGCGTTGTGCTTCATCTGGGCCATGTGGTCGGCCGTGATGATGTTGAAGTTGCCGGTCGTCGTGACGAAGATGTCGACGCTGCCGACGACCTCGTCCAGGGTGGCGACCTGGAAGCCGTCCATGGCCGCCTGGAGCGCGCAGATCGGGTCGATCTCGGTGATGATCACGCGGGCGCCTTGGCCGCGGAGCGCGTCGGCGCAGCCCTTGCCGACGTCGCCGTAGCCGGCCACGAGCGCCACCTTGCCGCCGATCAGCACGTCGGTGGCGCGGTTGAGACCGTCGATCACCGAGTGGCGGCAGCCGTACTTGTTGTCGAACTTGGACTTGGTGACCGAGTCGTTGACGTTGATCGCCGGGAAGAGCAGCGTCCCGTTCTTGAACATCTCGTACAGGCGGTGCACACCGGTCGTGGTCTCCTCGGTGACGCCCTTGATGCCCGCGGCGACCTTGGTCCAGTGACCCTCGGGGGTGACCGTGCGGCGGAGCAGCTCCAGGATGACGCCCCACTCCTCGGGGTCGTCCTCGGAGGCGCTCGGCACGGCGCCGGCCTTCTCGTACTCGGCGCCCTTGTGGACGAGCAGGGTGGCGTCACCGCCGTCGTCGAGGATCATGTTGGGGCCACCGCCGCCGGGCCAGAGCAGCGCCTGCTCGGTGCACCACCAGTACTCCTCCAGGGTCTCGCCCTTCCAGGCGAAGACCGGGACGCCCTTGGGGTCCTCCGGGGTGCCGTCGGGGCCGACCACCACGGCGGCGGCGGCGTGGTCCTGGGTGGAGAAGATGTTGCAGCTCACCCAGCGGACCTCGGCGCCCAGCGCGACCAGGGTCTCGATGAGCACGGCGGTCTGGATGGTCATGTGCAGCGAGCCCATGATCTTCGCACCGGCGAGCGGCTGGGCCGCGGCGTACTCCTCGCGGACGGCCATCAGGCCCGGCATCTCGTGCTCCGCCAGCTGGATCTCCTTGCGGCCGAAGGCCGCAAGGGAAAGGTCGGCGACCTTGAAGTCCATGTGTGGTTACCCCTCTGGTTGATGGGCGGTGCGTGCCTCGCGCCCGCGCCCGTCGCTCTCGTCCCGCGACCGGCCTCGCTCTCGGGCCCCGGCTCACCGCTCCACCGGAAAGTTCGACGCTTGCGAGTTTAGGCGGACGGAACGACCGCGCGCACCCTTTGAGGGGTTAACCTGACACAAGAATGTAAGGTTTCGCGGAAAGGGGTCGTCGATGCGGATCACCGAGGCCGCCAGAAGGCTCGGGATGTCCCCCAGGATGCTCCGCTACCGCGAGGCGCTCGGGCTGCTGCCCCCGATCAGGAACCAGGGCGCGCACCGCCGGTTCGGCCCCGAGGAGCTCGCCGCCGTCGCCCAGAGCCTGGAACTGGAGAGGCGGTTCGACGTCTCCCCGGCCGAGCTGGCGTTCGCGTTGCGCGTGCTGAGCGAACCCGCGGTCGCCCAGGCCGTACGGGATCTGGGGCTGCGGATCGGACGCCTGCAGGTCCCCCGCAGGGCCCTGGACTTCGAGAAGGAGAAGGCGCTGCGCCTGCTCCAGGGCGGCCCCGGCGCCCCCCGCGGCGGCGTTCCCGGGGCCTCCCGCGGTGGCACTTCCGTGGCCTCCCGCGGCGGCGTCCCGGGGACCTCCCGCGACGGGCGGCCCTGACGCCCGCGACGGGCGCCCCGAGGAGAACAAGGCCCGTCGGGGCGGCCGGACGGCGTCGGCCGGTCACCGTCCGGTGACCGGCCGGGGTACGGCGGGACGTGCGGTCAGACGGCGCCGGAGGAGGGCGCCGACACGTCGGACCGGTACAGGTCGGGCTCCAGGTAGATGACCCGGGCCGTGGGGACGGCGGCGCGGATGCGCTTCTCGGCCTCGTCGATGCCGCGGGCCACGTCCGCGGCCGTGTCGTCGTGGTCGACCGCGATCTTGGCCGCGACCAGGACCTCCTCGGGGCCCAGGTGCAGCGTGCGCATGTGGATGACCCGGGTCACCTCGGGGGCGCTCTCCAGCGCCTGCATGATGGCGACCTCGACCTCCGGGCCCGCGCCCTCGCCGAGCAGCAGCGACTTGGTCTCGATCGCCAGGATGATCGCGATCACCGCGAGCAGCACGCCGATCATGATCGTGCCGATGCCGTCCCAGATCGGTTCGCCGGTCACCACGGCCATCGTCACGCCGAAGAGCGCGAAGATCAGGCCCAGCAGCGCGCCGAGGTCCTCCAGCACGATGACCGGCAGCTCGGGCGACTTGGAACGGCGGATGAACTGCACCCAGGACTGGTTGCCCCGGACGTGGTTGGACTCGATGATCGCCGTCCTGAACGAGAACGACTCGGCGATGATCGCGAAGATCAGCACGCCGAACGCCCACTGCGGGGTGGAGAGCTCCACGGGGTGCTGGATCTTGTGGATCCCCTCGTAGAGGGAGAACACCGCGCCGATGGTGAACAGCACCACCGCCACGACGAACGCGTAGAAGTAGCGCTCCCGGCCGTACCCGAAGGGGTGCTGGGGCGTGCGCTCGCGCTGCGCGCGCTTGCCGCCCAGCAGTAGCAGTGCCTGGTTGCCCGAGTCGGCCACCGAGTGGACCGATTCGGCGATCATCGATGACGAACCGGTGAACAGGAACGCCACGAATTTGGCCACGGCGATCGCCAGGTTGGCGACCAATGCCGCGATGATTGCCTTAGTACCGCCGCCCGCGCTCACGGCAGCCTCCGCTCAGCTCGTATGGTCGAAAGACGAGACAGGAATCCTATTGGGAAATTCTCGCCCTGAGTTCGGTGATGGCCGATACAGGGGTCGGGTCGAGCCCGTACCCGAGTGCGAGGTATGTACTCGCGAAATCTCCGAGCGCGATCAGCGTGGCCAGTCGCTCCAGCGGGTGCAGCCCCTCCGCGGCGATCTGGGTGACCGGGACACCGCGTCCCTCGGCCAGCCGGACCGACGCCTCCCTGCGCCGTAGCAGCCGGGGGTCCTCCTCCACGTCGCGCAGCAGGAACAGCCGGAGCGACCTGCCGCTCTCGTCGGCGAAGATGTCGCGCTGGGCGAGCGGGCCGTCAAGGGCGGCGACCTGGTTGTGGCCGGTCTCCGACAGCTCCCCCCACATCGCCGGGTACCTGCCGGTCGCGCCGAACTGGCAGGCCCACCGGTGGGCCGCGACGGTCGCCACCGGCGAGGACCCCCAGATCATCGGCACGGTCTCGGCGACGTCCATGGCCAGCGACTTGCCGGGGTTGATGAAGGACTCGCTGGCCGGGCGGCAGCGGTTGGCCAGGTCCTCCAGCCGGCCGGCGACCCCTTCGAAGATCTCCTCCCCGGCCTCGACCAGGCCGAGCTCGGCCGCGGCGACCACCAGGGGGACCGCCAGCGCCCACAGCGCGGCACGCGGACGCGTCCCCTCGGCGACGGGCACGAACGGCGCCCCCGCCTGCCTGGCGATCGCCTGGAGCGGCGAGCCGGGCGCGGCGACGGCGAGCAGGCGGCACCCGCGCCGGACGGCCTCGGTGGCCGCCGTGAGGGTCTCCTCGGTCCCGCCGGAGCGGGAGACGGCGATCACCAGGTCGGTCGCGCCGATCCAGCCTGGAAGCCGATGGGACCTGACGGTCACGATCGGCAGCGGGGCGCCGGGGCCGCACACCACGTTGAGGATGTCACCGGCGGTGCCCGAACCCCCCATGCCCGCGACCACGATCGCCCGGGGGCGGCCCTGGCCGGTGAGCGAGGACAGGCCCGCCTCCACGGCGGCCCTGCGGGAGGTACGGATCTGCGCGGCCGAGTCGGCCACGGCTCGCAGCATGCCCGAGGGGTCGCCCTCGGTCAGCCACTTCTGGTCGTCGAGCCGATCCGGCTCCCAGTTCACGACTTCCGGGCCTCGTCGACCAGCAGGACCGGAATGTCGTCGCGGACCGGGTAGACCAGGCCGCAGGAGGCGGAGGTGCAGGACAGCTCGTCCACGGCGGGCTCGGCCCGCAGCGGGGACTTGCAGTTGGGGCAGGCCAGGATCTCCAGCAGCCAGTCGTCGATCTTCACGTGTTCAGCTCCTCACGAGGGCAAGGACCTCGTCCCTGATCGCTGCCATCTGGGTCTCGTCGGCCGCTTCGGCGTTCAGCCGGAGCAGCGGCTCGGTGTTGGACGGACGGAGGTTGAACCACCATCCGGGGCCGGAGACGGTCATGCCGTCCAGCTCGTCGAAGGCGACGCCGTCGCGGGAGGCGAACGCGGCGCGGACCCGCTCGGTCGCGGCCGCCTGGTCGGCGACCGTGCTGTTGATCTCCCCGGAGGCCGCGTAGCGGGAGTACTCCGCCAGGACCTGCGACAGGGGCCGCTCCTGCTCGCCCAGCGCGGCCAGCACGTGCAGCGCGGCCAGCATGCCGGAGTCGGCGAACCAGAAGTCCCGGAAGTAGTAGTGGGCGGAGTGCTCACCGCCGAAGACCGCGCCGGTCCTGGCCATCTCGGCCTTGATGAACGAGTGGCCCACCCGGGTGCGGATCGCCCTGCCGCCGTGCTCGGCGACGATCTCCGGGACCCCACGGGAGGTGATCAGGTTGTGGATGATCGCGGCTCCCGGGTGCCTGCCCAGCTCGCGGACCGCGACCAGCGCGGTGATCGTGGACGGGGAGACCGACTCCCCGCGCTCGTCCACCACCCAGCAGCGGTCGGCGTCGCCGTCGAAGGCCAGCCCGAGGTCGGCGCCCACGTCCAGCACGGCCTTCTGCAGGTCGCGCAGGTTGTCGGGCTCGATGGGGTTGGCCTCGTGGTTGGGGAAGGTCCCGTCCAGCTCGAAGTACAGGGCGGTCAGCTCGACCGGAAGCCCCGCCAGCACCGTCGGGACCGTGTGCCCGCCCATCCCGTTGCCGGCGTCCACCACGACCCGCAGCGGCCGGATGCCGGACAGGTCGACCAGGGTGCGCAGGTACTCGGCGTAACCGGCCAGCAGGTCGCGCTCGGAGACCGTGCCGCCCCCGGGGCCGCCCAGGGAGCCGGAGGCGAGGATCTCGGCCGCCCGGTCGCGGATCTCGACGAGCCCGGTGGCGCCGCCGATCGGCACGGCACCGGCCCTGCACATCTTCATGCCGTTGTAGCGGGCCGGGTTGTGGCTGGCGGTGAACATCACGCCGGGGAGCCCGAGGCTGCCGCTCGCGTAGTAGAGCATGTCCGTGGAGCCCAGGCCCGCGTTGATCACGTCCGCCCCGCGGGAGACGACCCCCCGGACGAAGGCCGCCGTCAGCGGCACCGAGGAGGCCCGCATGTCGTGCGCCACGACCGCGGTCCTCGCGTTCGTCACCTCGGCGAAGGCCGCGCCCACCGCCTCGGCGGTCGCCTCGTCGAACTCGTCCGGCACGACGCCACGAACGTCGTACGCCTTGAAGATCTTGGCGAGGTCGCCCACTCCAGCTCCACCCTTTGCGTCGTGTCCGGCGCCCCCCAGCCTAGTAGGGTCAGCGGTCACGCTGGGGCTGAGCCGAGCGGAGCACCCTCAGGTGCCCCCTGCGGCCGACCTCGACCCCCTGGCCGACCGGCTCGGTGCCGCCGCTCGGCGCGGGTCTGGCGGCCTCGCGGACCGCGTTCGCCAGGGCCTCCAGGTCGTCCGTGCTGGGCGGGGTGCCGTCGGTCGGCAGGCGGACCACCTCCCAGCCGCGGGGGGCGGTGAGCCGCTCGGCATGCTCGGCACACAGGTCGTAACAGTGCGGCTCGGCGTACGTCGCCAAGGGCCCGAGAACAGCGGTCGAATCGGCGTAGACGTACGTGAGCGTGAAAACGGCAGGCTGACTGCACGCGGTGCGGGAACAGCGGCGGACGGGGCTCACGGTGGGACCGTATCCGGTAAGCGTCCGGGGCGCCACTATCTGAGCGCTCTTAACGAGCGTGTCGCCACAATTCGGACACGTGTCCTGGCTTCCACCCGCCTGTACGGCTTCACCCCCTGTCCGCACGCCCCCGGATCCCCCCGGATCTCCCTCGGATCTCCCCGGGAGGTCCCGCCGTCCGCGACCGGCGCCCTCCCGTGCCCGCCCGGGTCGCGTCTAAGCTGGGGCCGTGAGCCCGGCACCCGGCAGACCTCGTTCTCCCCGCAGGCGCGACAGGCACGGCCGCGGCCTGCGCGGCCCGCTGGCGCCCTCGCACGTGCCGATCGCCAAGGCCCGCAGCGAGCGGTTCGACGACCTGGTGCTGGACGCGGTCGACCGGCTCAAGCCCCGCTGGGGCAAGCAGCTGGCGGCCGTGGAGTTCGCGGTCGAGGAGGTCCCGCCGATCAGCGAGCTGGGCGACGGGCCGGGCCTGCTGACCGGGGAGCCGATCCCGTTCGGACGGTCCGAACCGGCCGCGGGGAGCCGCCCGGCCGTCGTGATCATCTACCGCCGCCCCCTGGAGAGCCGGTCGCGCGACCGCGACCACCTGGGCGCGATGGTGCACGAGGCCGTGGTGGAACAGGTCGCGGGCCTGCTGGGGCTCTCCCCCGAGTCGGTCGACCCCGGCTTCGACGACCACGACTGACCCCCGGCACGACCGCCCCGGCATGGCCACGGGCCAGGGACGCGCGGGCTCAGGGCGACACGGGCCAGGGACGCGCGGGCCAGGGACGGCAGCCCCCGGGGCACCCGGCTCGGGGCACCACGACCTCACCACCTCACCACGGCTCAGGACGGCCCGGCACGGCTCAGGGCAGCACGGTCGCGGCGGACTCGGCGATCGGCGGGACCAGCGCCCACATCCGGGCCGCGGCCAGGGGTTGCACGGTCAGCGCCGTCCCCCCCTTGAGCCGCTCCTCCATCACGCGCCCGCCGTGGACCGGCCCCGAGCCGGGCAGCGGCTGCACGACCACCGCGAAGGCCCCCTTGATCTTGGGAAGGTCCACCTGCCGGGTGCGTTCCGCGGAGATGTCCACCTGGAACGGCTCGGGCGCCTCGTCCGTACCGGTCACCACCTGCACGCTCACCGAGCCCGCGGTCTCCGGCGCGGTCAGCAGCAGCCGGGAGGCCGTCTTGCCGCCCGTACGGTTCTCGGCCACGACGCTGCCCAGGTCGATGGGGGCCGACCCGGCGGTGAACGCCACGTCCGGCCGCGCGCCGGTGCCGGTGGCGACGAGCCCGGCGACGACCGGGCTGTCCGAGGTGAGCAGCAGCGCTGCGGGCTGGCCGCCGACCCCGGTGGACAGGTCCAGGGTGGCGACGGAACCCGCGGGCACCTCCACCAGCTCGCGGCCCTTGAGGGCGTACGTCCCGTCGGGGGTGAGCGCCCTGATCTCGACCAGCGTGTCCGCCTCCTCGGGAGAGGCCACGAGCAGCTCCCGCTTCCCGCCCCCGCCGGGGATGGCGGGCACCACGACGCGGGTGGCGGGGGCGGCGGAGACCGGCAGCCAGTCCACGCCGCGCCCGTCGTTCATCAGCGCGCGGGCCGCCGCGGTGACCCGCCCCGAGGTGGTACGTACCTGGATCGCCATGACCAGCGCCGAGGGCGCCAGATCGGCGACCTTGACCGTGCGGCTCTCACCGGGCTTGAGGGTGAACACGCTCCCGCGGTCGGTGATCACCGGGCCCTCACCGGAGTAGACCATGACCTCGGCGATGGCCGCGGCCGGATCGGCGTTGGACAGGTACAGCGTGACGTCGGCCGCGGCCGGTCCCGGCCCGACCAGCCAGGTGCTCGCCGCGGGCTCGGCGCAGCGCACCCCGGCCAGCCCCCGCTGCCCGCCCGAGGTCTCCTTCCGGGTCTGTGACGCCTCCAGGCCCGCGGCCATGCTCCCGGAGGCCGTGACGACGAGGGACGGCGACGAGGCGGGCACCTCCTCGCGCCAGAGGCGTCCCGGGGTGTCCAGGGTGGCCAGGGTCTTCTCCCCGGTGACGAGCGAGGCGGCGCCCGCCTGTCTGCTTCCCGGGGGCGCGAGCACGCCGACGGCGGCCTCGCCGGGCGCCGGGCAGACGGCCGTCACCGAGGCGACGGGCACCCTCTCGGGGCGGGGCACCGGGGTGGCGGCGACCTGTGGCCGGCTCGCGGCGGCCGTCCCGTACAGGGCGAGCAGGGCCACCAGCACCAGGGCCAGCAGGCCGAATCGGTTCTCGATCAGGGATCTCACCGGGCGACCGGCTCTCTACGGGGTTCGGGCAGGTCCACGGGGACCGCGGGTTCGTCGTTCTCGCCGCGGCCGGGCGCCGCCAGCACCATGACGACGATCACCAGCACGGTCTGGACCAGGAGCCAGCGGCCGTGCCAGGGATCACCGGGCGGGGCGGGCGGGACGGCCACGGGCCGGGTCAGCCGCCACACGCCGACCGAACGGGACAGGCTCATCCTCGCCAGCGAGGGCTGGGAGTCGAGTGCGGCGCTGACCTCAGGATCGACGGGCGCGGTCACCACGACGAAACGGACGCCGTGGGCGGCGAGCACGCGGGCGTCGTCCCCGCCCCTGCCGGACACCAGCCCGGCGGCTGCCAGGCGGACCCGCTCCCTGGGACCCTCCGGGACGGGGATGTCGGCCTCGCCGACGATCGGCGTGCGCCCGCTCAGCACGGTGAAGAGCAGCCGGTCCGGCGAGGCGCGCAGCAGCAGGGTCCGCTCGCCGCCCGCGGAGTTCACCGCGGCCAGGGCGGGGACGACGTCGCGCACGGTCCCGCGGATCGGGCCGTCCGCGCCCCTGGCGATCCACATGCCCGCGGCGAGCAGCGGCGTGGAGAACGCCACCACGACGACGCCGAACGCGACGAGCCTGCGCGTCCCCCCGGCGGCCCGGAACTCGGTGATCCGGCCGGCGGTGAGCGCGGCCACCACCAGCATGCCGGTGGCCGCGAAGGCCAGCGGCACCCCCGGCCAGGCCGGGGCCTCCACGTCGCCGTTGATCGAGGTGACCCAGGTCCTGCTGACCAGGATCGCCGTCAGCAGCCCGAAGAGCGCGACGCCCCAGCCGACCGCGATGACCATCCGGTTGCGCCGCATCAGCAGCGCGAGCAGGCAGGCCACGATGAGACCGGCCGTCACCCAGAGCGGCGGCATGCCCGGCCCTCCCGGGCTCAGCAGCAGCAGTGACTCGGCGCTCAGCGCGGGATCGACCAGGGAGGGCTGGTGCAGACCGGCCTCCAGCAGCAGCCGTCCCGGGGCCGCGGCCATCTGGACCAGCCAGGGCAGCAGCAGGGCCACCGGCACGGCGAACGCCACCAGCATCGAGACCGCGACGCCCCGGCGCGGGAAGGCCAGCGCCGCCAGCGCGCCGAGCACCGCGGCGAGCGGGTAGACCAGCGGTGCGAAGGCCGTGCCGACCGCCAGCAGGAGTCCCAGGGCCCAGGCGGCGCGACGGGCCCGGCGCCGTTCCCCGGCGAGCACGACCGTGGCCAGCGCCGCGTAGACGGGCAGCAGGACGAACACCACCGCGGTGCCCAGCCGCCCCGCGGCGACGGCGCCGGTGGCCACCGGCAGCAGGGCGTACGACGAGCCCAGCCAGACCCGGGTCCAGCGGCCCGGGATCATCCACCGGGTGGCCGCGTAGGCGGAGATCCCGGCCAGCGGCACGCAGCCGAGCAGCAGCACCGAGACCGCGAGCCAGGTCTTGCCGAACAGCACCGTGGACAGCGCGGCCAGCACCGCCACGTACGGCGGGGCCCAGGCGTCGGTGCCCAGGCCGGTCCGGTGGTAGCCCTCGCGGTAGAGGTCCCACAGGTCCGAGGCGCCGCCGATCGCCGGGACGAGCGCGCCGCCGCCCAGCCGGGCACCGCCGTTCAGGGCCCGCTCGGCGATCAGCGTGACCAGGGTGAGCGCCAGGAAGAGCAGCACCCCCGGGTTGCCGAAGACGCGCTGCATCACCCCGGTGTCGGCGAGCAGTTCCTCGCCGTCCTCCTGCGGGCGCTGGGCGGCCACGGCGTGGTGGCGGCCCGCGGACTCCACGAACCCGGCCCCGGCCAGGTAGTTGCGGGCCCGGTCCACGAGCCTGCGGTAGCCCGCGCCCGCGGGGGTGAGCAGCCTGGCGGCCGCCACGGCCCCCGATCCGCGTCCCCTGGACCGGGCCCGCCTGGCCTTGACCATCCGTACCGGGTGGCCGAAGACCGAGCCGAAGGCCAGGAACTCGTCCAGGGCGTTGGCCGGCTGCTTGGCCACCAGGAACAGCACCGTGCGCAGCAGCGACCCGAACAGGTTGCGGACCAGCGCCCACGGCAGCGCCCGTGGGGGCAGGTTCACCATGACGACGAACAGGGCGTTGCGGCGGTCCAGGCGGCGGGGATGGTCGCCGCTGGCGGTGATGCGGCGCCTGCGCCGGGTGGCGGCCTCGGCGTGCCAGGCGACCGCCCGGGTGACGTTCTGCACGCGGTACCCGGCGGCCCTGACCCGCCAGCACAGGTCGAGGTCGTCGCGGAAGAGCGGCAGGGCGGGGTCGAGCCCGCCCACCTCCTCCCAGACGTCCCTGCGGACGAGCATGCCCGCGGTGGAGACCGCGAGTACGTCCCTGGTGCCGTCGTACTGTCCCTGGTCGAACTCGCGGGCCTCCAGCCCGGTGTCCCTGCGGCCGGTCCGGTCGACGGTGAAGCCGACCTCCAGCAGCAGCCGCCGGTCCACCCAGTCGCGGAGCTTGGGGCCGAGCACCGCCGCCTTGGGATCGGAGTCCGCGGCCTCCAGCAGGGTCTGCAGGGCGTGGGCGTCCGGGGCGCAGTCGTCGTGCAGCAGCCAGATCCACTCCCGGCCGCCGCCGGGCCCGAGCCGGTCGAGCACCTCGGTGACGGCCTCGCCGAATCCGGTCGAGCGGGGCAGGGTCAGGACGGCACGGGGGCCGAGGGATCGGGTCAGCAGGTCGGCGCTGCCGTCCCTGCTGCCGTTGTCCACCCCGACGACCCGGTCCACCGGGCGGGTCTGCCGGAGCAGGGCTTCCAGGGTCTCCCCCAGCCAGCGGGAACCGTCGTGGGAGACGACGATCGCGGTGACCGTGTGCTGGGGGCGAGGGGGGCGCTGGGGGTCGTTGATGGACATACGTCCCGTGTTCAGGAGGGGGTGATGATCGGCGCGACCACGATACGGCACCCTATGTCGGTGTATGTCTTACACCTGATGACGCCCAGGAAAAAGGGCCACGCGACCGACGTCACGTGGCCCCGTGGGCATATTCGTCAAGCCCCCGTGAGGGCGTCACGTGTTCTCTGTCGGACCGTCCGGACCTCTCCGGTGGCCTTGCGGCACCCGCACGGTGCCCTGCACGGCACCCGTTCGGTACCGGTCGGATGTTGTCAGGTGTTCATCGGTGCTCGGATTCGCGTACCGTCCGGATCCTCGGTGTGCTCCGGCCTGCCGGCCGGCCCTCGTCCGGACGGGTCAGACGGCCTCGCGCTTGATCCGGCGGCGTTCACGCTCGGACAGTCCACCCCAGATGCCGAACCGCTCGTCATGTTCCAGTGCGTACTCAAGACACTCGGCACGCACCTCGCAGGAGCGGCAAACCTTCTTGGCCTCGCGGGTGGAGCCTCCCTTCTCCGGGAAGAACGCCTCCGGGTCGGTCTGCGCGCACAAGGCACGCTCCTGCCAGCCAAGCTGCTCTTCAGCGATGCTCTCCTGTGCGATGACCAGGTCGGCCACTGCACACCTCCCTGCCGCACGCCCGCAAAATGGAGCCCCCCTATGAACGCCTGCCCCTTACCCACCCAGAGGAAGGCGTAACAACACGTGTGTAATTACACGCGCGTGCCCGGTGTGACGTCAAGCGGCATGCTGGTATCCGGGGAAAGACCTGCTCTCCCCGGTTGTGGGTCGTCTGCCTGCCACGACGGCAATTGCACCAGGTGATCGCTGTCACCGCCAGGGGCTCAGCGCTCTCGGCGGTCGGAACCGTACCAGGAGATGTTCTGATCCTGACCGGGGCCCACCTTCTCTGTATCCGGCGTTTCCTCATCCGTGACCTGTCCCCGGCGTTGCTCGGGACGATAGATCGCGGTGGGATCTATCGGCTTCGAGTCCCACGTCTCGGGGGCGTGGGCGGGGGCCGCCGGGGGCGGGGCCGGGGCGCCCAGCGGGTCGTCCCGGTAGGCGGCCGGGTCGAACCGGAGCGTCGCCTCGGACTCGGGCTCCCACCGCTGCTCGTCACGCGGCGGGTACTGCTGCGCCGGGTCGTACGGGGGCTGCTGCGCCTGGGAGTACCGGTCCTGCGACGACGGGTCGTACGCGGGCCGGGCCTGCGAGTACCGGTCCTGGGGGGACTGCGGCTGGAAGGGCTGTGCCTGCGGGTACTGCTCCTGGGGGGCCTGAGGGGACGGGGTCTGCGGGTACCGGTCCTGGGAGGGCTGGGGGTGCTGGGACGCCTGCGGGGTCTGCGGGTGCCCGAGCGGGTCGCCGTGGCCCGGGGCCCCGTACTCCGGAAGGCGGAGCGGTGACTCGTTGCCGTGCGCCTGCTGGTAGTTCTTCGCCTGCTGGTAGGCCTGGGCCATCTGCTGGGACCTCAGGTCCACCGGGTCGGGCGTCGGGTAGTGCAGGTCCGGCGCGGTCGAGTAGGAGGGGTCCGCACCCGGGTGGCCGGCGACCGGCCCGCCGTAGTTCTCCGGAGGCGTGGGGAAACCGTGCGGCGCCCGGTCCTCGAAGGGGGAAGGACGGTCCTCGAACGGCGACGCGGAGACGTCGTCGGGCGCGAGAGGCACCCCGGCCTGACCACCGGGAACCTGCCGCTCCGGCCGGTGCGCCCGGGGGGCGGCCTGAAGGTCGGGGGTGTACGGGCCCTGCTGCCCGAACCCCTGCGGGTCCTGCCGGTACCCGGATCCCTGGGATCCGGGGTGCGGCCGGTCCTCCGGCTCCGGCCGGAGGTAGCCCTGCGGCTCCGGGAATCCGTGCGCCTGCGGCTCGGACCCGTGACCCTGCTCGGGACCCCCGCGGGCCCACTGCTCGGACCGGTCGGCACCCGGCGCCTGGGAGTCGGTGTACCAGCCCGAGGGCTCGGCGGGCGAGGGCTCCTGCCGCCCGTACGACTCCTGCGGTCCCTGGTCGCGCGGCTCGGGCCGCCCGTACGCCGACTCGGAGGAGAGCGGGTCCGGCAGCCGCGGGTTCGAGGTGAACGACTCGGACGAGAGCGGGTCCGGCAACCGTGGGCTGGAGGTGAACGACTCCGGAAGCGGGTCCGACGAGAGCGGGTCCGGCAGTCGCGGGTTCGAGGTGAACGACTCGGACGAGAGCGGATCGGGCAGCCGCGGGCTGGAGTGGTGCTGCCCGTACCCGGATCGGCGGGACTCGGCTCGCCGTCCCTGCTCCCGCTCCTGTGCCTCGGTCCGTCGCCGGTCGTCCGGCCCGGTCTGCGCGTACCCCTGGGTCTCCGGCTGCGCATACCCCGCCGTCGCCCACTGCTCGGTGCGCGGGTCCGCCTGCTGCTCGGGCTGCGGGTACGAGCCCTGCTGCTCGGGCTGCGGGTACGAGCCCTGCTGCTCGGGCTGCGGGTACGAGCCCTGCTGCTCGGGCTGCGGGTACGAGCCCTGCTCGGTCCGTCCGGTGCCCTGCGTCTCGGAGTGACGGCCGGAGGATCCCGGCGAGGTCGCCTCCTGCCACCCGTAGGCCGGGGCGTCGCTCCGGTGCCCGGGATCCTGGGGGTCGGGCCGCCCGTAGGCCGGGTCGGAGGACGACTGCCCGTACGCCGGGTCGGGCCGCCCGTGCGAGGGGTCCGGGGAGTACGACGGGTCGAAGGAGAGCGGGTCGGGCAGGCGCGGTTCCGTCCGGTCCTGCTGCTCCGCCGGCGCGGAGGAGGCGGAGGAGAGGGACGGCGCGTCGTACGGCGTGACCGGGGGCGCGGGAGGGGCGTCCGCGGCGGTGTACGGGCTCGGGGCGTGCCCCACGGGGGGAGCCGACAGCGGGACGGACTCCTGGGCGGGCCGCTGCGACGCCTGCTGCTCCGGCGTCCGCGACCGTCCCGGCCAGGTCTGGTCCTCGGCCTGCTGCCGGTTCTCCGGCTGCCGGGGATGACCGGCCTGGGAGTGGTGCCCGTCCCCGGTCGGCGCGGAGGAGTGCCCGTCGTACCCCCCGGAGGGGACGTTCTGGGCGGTGTTCTCGGCGGGGGTGCCGGTGGAGGCGTGCGCGGGGGCGGGCGGGAGGGCCGGGCGGCCGTACGGGACGTGCGGAGGCGGGGACTGCGCGGGCTGCATCTCCTGCGCGGGCCGGTCCTGCGGGTGGAACCCCTGCTGGGGAAGGTGCTGCCCGGTGTGGGGCCCCTGTCCGGGGGCGCCCTGGAAGTGCGGGCCCTGGGAGTGAGGGCCCTGGCCGGGGGCGCCCTGGGGGTGAGCGTAGCCGTCCCCGCTCTGGGGTTGGGGGTAGCGGTCCCCGTCCTGGGGATAGCCGTCGCGCGGGCCCCGGCCGTCCGGAGCGCCCTGGAACGGGGCGTGCTCGCGGGAGGGACCCTGCCCCTGGCCCTGCCCCTGGAAGGGACCCTGCCCGCCCGCCGGGCCGTACCCGGGGACGGGACCGTGTCCCTGCCCCCCGAACAGCGGGCCGGACACGCCACCGGCCCGGGAGGCGGCCGGGATCGCCCTGGGCAGCACGTACAGCAACGCGACCGCGGCGAGCGCGAGGGAGGGCAGGTGGACCAGGAGGAGCTCGATCTTCTCCCGGGCGCTCGTCGCGCCGCCCAGCACCCCGGCCAGCAGGGCGATCAGGCCGAACAGCACGCAGAGCCCGAGGGTGACCGTCACCAGCAGCGCCAGCGGGCGCAGCCGCGCGATCACCGGGCCGAGGTGGGTGGCCAGCACCACGGCCCCGACGAGCAGGGCGACGGTCACCGGCGAGGTGAAGGTGCCCAGGCGGGCCGCGGCGCGCGCGGCGAAGGACGAGTCCCCGAACGCGGACCCTCCGAACAGCAGGCGTTCGATGCCGACGAGAACGATCGCGGACGCGACGGCGGCCATGAGCCACGCCGCCGGTTCCCGAAGCCGGCTCGCTTCGACATTGATCACAACTACCCCCATAGGGTCTTTAGGTAAACCCGGGTCAGTTTTGCACATGGCCGACTTTGCCGCCGGTGGTCCCAGGAAGCCCACCACCCCCATAAGTGCTCCATTGTCCCCCATACATGCATATTTCCGACAGACAACTCGCACGTACCGGCGGTGTGACGGCCCGACCGGACGGCCCCCGGGCGCCCCGCCCGGACACCCCCGGGCGCCCCGCCCGGACACCCCCCGAACGCCCCGCGCGACACCCCGCCCGCGCCCGTGACGACCTAGTGGAACACTGGACGGCATGCGCATCGTGTCCCTCGCCGGTGGAATCGGCGGCGCCCGCTTCCTGCGGGGTCTCCGCACCACCGCCCCCGACTCCGAGATCACCGTCATCGGCAACACCGGTGACGACATCAGCCTCTTCGGCCTGCGGGTCTGCCCCGACCTGGACACCGTGATGTACACGCTGGGCGGCGGCATCAACGAGGAGCAGGGCTGGGGGCGGCGGGAGGAGTCCCACGTCGTCAAGGAGGAGCTGGCCGCCTACGGCGTGGAGCCGCAGTGGTTCGGTCTCGGCGACCGCGACTTCGCCACCCACATCGTGCGCACCCAGATGCTCGACGCGGGATACCCGCTCTCGGCCGTCACCGAGGCGCTGTGCGCGCGCTGGCAGCCGGGCGTCCGCCTGATCCCGATGAGCGACGACCGTACCGAGACCCACGTGGTCATCTCCGACGAGCGCGGCCGGCGCGCCGTCCACTTCCAGGAGTGGTGGGTACGGCTGCGCGCCTCGGTGCCCGCCGAGCAGATCATCCTGGTGGGCGCGGAGCAGGCCGTCCCCGCCCCCGGGGTGCTGGACGCCGTCGCCGCGGCCGACGTGGTCCTGCTGCCGCCGTCCAACCCGGTCGTCAGCATCGGCACGATCCTGCAGATCAAGGGCATCCGCGAGGCCCTGGAGGGCAGGACGGTCGTGGGCGTCTCGCCCATCGTCGGCGGGGCCCCGGTCCGGGGCATGGCCGACGCCTGCCTGACCGCGATCGGCGTCCCCACGACCGCGCAGGCCGTCCTGGAGCTGTACGGACCGGCGCTGGTGGACGGCTGGCTGGTCGCCGAGGAGGACGCCGGGGTCGCCCTCGACGGCGTGGAGGTGGAGGCCCGCCCGCTGATCATGCACGACCTCGACTCCGCCGCGGCCCTGGCCCGCGCCGCCCTGGACATGGCCGTCCGGCTCGCCTCGCCCGCCACCTCGCCCGCCACCTCGCCCGCCGCCTCGGCCACCGCCGCGGCCCCCGCCACCTCGTCCGGCGCCGCGGCCCCCTCCCCCGCGGGCGCCCCCGGCGCGGACAGCCCCGCCACGGACGCCTCCCCCGGGGAGGGGGCGTGACGGGCCGGGCCGGGCGCGGGCCCGGACGGGCCGGACGCGAGCCCGGGGACGTCAAGGTGGAGATCTTCGCCGTACCCGGGATGCCCGAGGTCCGCGAGGGCGACGACCTCGGCGAGCTGATCGCCACGGCCCTGCCCGGCCTGCGCGACGGCGACATCCTGGTGGTCACCTCCAAGATCGCGAGCAAGGCCGAGGGCCGGGTCCTGCACGGCGTGACCCGCGCCGAGGCCGTCGAGGCCGAGACCAGGCGGGTGGTCGCCCGCAGGGGTGAGACCGTGATCGCCGAGACCGCGCACGGGTTCGTCATGGCCGCCGCCGGGGTCGACGCCTCCAACACCCGGCCGGGCACGGTGGTGCTGCTCCCGGCCGACCCGGACGCCTCGGCGTCGGCGATCCGGGCACGCCTGGCCGAGCTGCTCGGCGTCTCGGTCGGCGTGGTGGTCTCCGACACCTTCGGCCGGCCGTGGCGCAACGGCCAGACCGACATGGCGGTCGGCCTGGCCGGGGTCACGCCCGCCCTCGACTACCGGGGCATGTCCGACGACCACGGCAACCCCTTGGAGGTCACCCTGACCGCCGTCGCCGACGAGTTCGCCGCGGCCGGGGACCTGGTGAAGGGCAAGGTCGCCCAGACGCCGGTCGCGGTGATCAGGGGCCTGGCCGAGTACACCACCGAGGAGGACGGACCGGGCGTCGGCGAGCTGGTCCGCCCGTCGGCCGAGGACATGTTCCGGTACGGCTCACGCGACGTGGTCTTCGCCCGCAGGACGGTCCGGGAGTTCTCCGCCGTTCCGGTGGACGGCGCCGCGGTCCGCAGGGCGGTCGAGGCCGCGATCGCCGCGCCCGCCCCGCACCACACGACCCCCTGGCGGTTCGTCCTGCTGGAGTCGGCCGCGATCCGCGAGAAGCTGCTCGACGCCATGCGCGAGGCCTGGATCGCCGACCTGCGCGGCGACGGTTTCTCCGAGGAGTCGGTGGCCAGGCGCGTCAGGCGGGGCGACGTGCTGCGGGCGGCCCCGTACCTGGCGGTGCCGTGCCTGGTCGCGGACGGCGCGCACACCTACCGCGACGACCGGCGCAACGCCGCCGAGCGGGAGATGTTCGTGGTCGCGGCCGGTGCCGGGGTGCAGAACTTCCTGGTCCAGCTCGCGGTGGAGGGCCTGGGCTCGGCCTGGGTGTCGTCCACGATGTTCTGCCGCGACGTGGTCCGCGAGGTGCTCGACCTGCCGTCCGGCTGGGACCCGATGGGCGCCGTCGCGATCGGCCACCCCGCGGCCCCGCCCCGCGACCGCGCCCCTCGGCACGCGGCCGACTTCATCGCCGTGCGCTGAGCCGCCGCACCCGCCACCTCCGCGCTCCTGACCACCGCGCCCCGGGCCACCGAGCCCGGGATCGTTCGGACGCGACCGATCGGCCGGGACCGTTCGGACAGGACCCGGACGGTCCTGTTCGGACGGGGCCGGTCAGGCCGGGGTGCGGCAGGTCGGGTGGCACAGCCGCCGGGCCAGCGCCGACAGGAAGACGTCGATGATCTCCTCGGGACGCCGGGCGACGTGCAGGGAGCCGTTGGTGACGGCGGCGACCCGGCTCAGGCCGTCCCGGTCGAGGTCCGTGCCGAAGGCCAGGACGACCACCTGGACCGGCGCCTCGGGGTCCCACTCCTCGCGCAGCGCCTTCTCCAGCTCCCCGGCGGAGATGCCCTTGCCGTCGTCCCTGCCCGCGGTGATGACGAGCAGGGTGTTGTTCATGCTCTCGTCGTAGGCGCCGGTCAGCTCGCGGAACCCGGCGAGGATCGAGTCGTGCAGGGCGCTGGGCCGCCGGGCGTCGGCGCGCAGGGTCCGGCTCACCTCCTCCAGGCGGCCGCGCCGGACGAGCCGCCCGCCGTCGGGCTCGGTGATCGGGCCCAGCCGCACCCGCTCCCGCTGGTCCGGCCCCTCGGCCGAGGAGAACTCCCACATGCCCATGTGGGTGGAGTCGGGGAAGAGCTGCAGGCCCAGCCGGGCCGCCTCCAGGGCGACGGTCAGCCTGGTCCTCCCCTTCCTGCCGCTGATCGGCTCGGCCATGTGCCTGCCGGTGTCGGCCAGCACCAGGATGTTGGTCGGCGGGGCGAGCCTGCTCCATGCCTCCAGCGCCTCGTCGATCCGGGCGGGCAGGATGCTCGGGCGGGTGCGGGGCGCCTCGGTCGGGATCCCCGGGCCCGGCGCGTACGGCCCCTGGGAGCCGTCGGCCGAGCGGAAGCCCGCCCGGCGGACCGCCTCCTGGATCTGCGGGGAGCGCAGCCAGGCCGCGAAGGCCCGCGACCCGCTCGCCCTGGCCTCGTCGGAGGAGGTCACCACGTACGGGTAGTCGAGGTTGACGGTTCCCTCGCGGGGATGCAGGGCGACCACCGGGTCGTCGGACGGGAGGCGGTTGTGCTGCCAGACCGACTGCTCGGGCACGATCACGACCGGCCGCCGCCAGAAGGACCGGTCGTCCACGGCCGCGAGCATGCTGCGGTAGTCGGGCGCCGACCCGGCCTGCGCCCAGCGGACGAACGCGGTCAGCGCGCGGTCGGCCTCGGCCCCGGTGCCCACCACGTCCCTGGCCGCGGCCACGGTGGCGATCCCGGCCCCGGCGAGCGACGGGTCGGGGACGCGGACCACGTCGGGTTCCTTCTCGGTCGGCCGGATCCGGCCGCGGGTGGTCGCCGGGAAGACCATCCGCCAGTTCATGTCGGTCCTGCCGACGGCGAAGCGCCGGGCGAGGGAGGTGCGGGTGGCGAAGACCAGCGGCGAGGTCGCCATCACGGTCTCGGTGGCGGCCAGGTCCGCGGCCCCCTGCTTGCGGGCCAGCCTGATCCACGCCGAGGAGTCGGAGATCCAGCCGTCGGGGCGGCCGGCGAGCACCCCCGCGGTGCCGCCCAGCAGGGTGCGGAGCACGGTGGCGGGCGGCTGCTCGGTCACCTGCACCAGCACGCACCTGCCTTCGACCCCCGTCCGGTCCCGGTTGAACCTCAGGGCGGCCTCCATGACGGCCGGGGCGATGTCGACGGCCGCGGCGACGTCGACCAGCACCGGGTCGCGGGTGGAGCACGGGCCCCCCGTCCGGCCGGTCACCAGCACGAAGGTCCCGGTCAGGGCGACGGTGATCGCGACCGCCGCCAGGGACAGCCGCAGACGGACCTGCCGCCGGCGCCGGGCGGCGCCGGCGGCCACACGGTGCCGGCCGGAGGAGGACACGCGGACACCTCTCGTCGGAGGGGGATGACGATTCTCCCAAGCGGCCCCGTCCGGGCGGCAAGGAAATATAGAACTTGTTATGACTTCGCAGACGGCTCCGGCATGAGCAACGGCAGACCGGCCCCGCGCACGCTGCGGCAGACGCCGTCGCTGGCCGCGGCTGCGGCCAGGCGCTCGGCGTCCGGCACGCCGTAGGAGGTGGTCCGCTGGCGCACCGGCCTTCCGGTGTGGGCGACCATGGCCTCCAGCTCGCTGATCGTCTTGAACGAGCCGTTCTCCGACCCGGCCATCCTGCTGATCGTCTCCTCCATCAGCGTGCCGCCCAGGTCGTTGACCCCGCCCCGCAGCACCTCGCGGCAGAGGTCGTCCTGGAGCTTCACCCAGGAGCACTGGATGTTGGCGATCGCCCCGTGCAGCAGGATGCGGGCCAGCGCGTGCACGGCCCGGTTCTCCCGTGCCGTCGGCCCGGGCCGGGCGATCCCCGCCAGGTAGATGGGCGCGCTGTGGTGGACGAACGGCAGCAGCACGAACTCGGAGAACCCGCCGGTCTCCTCCTGGATGCGGCGGATCAGCCGGATGTGCGCCACCCAGTGGGCGTGGGTGTCCACGTGGCCGTACATCATCGTGGAGGTCGTGGGGATGCCGGTCCGGTGCGCGGTCGAGATGACCTCGACCCACTCGGCGGTGGGCAGTTTGCCCTTGGTCAGCACCCAGCGCACGTCGTCGTCGAGGATCTCGGCCGCGGTGCCCGGGAGCGAGTCCACGCCCGCCTCCCTGGCGGCGACCAGCCAGTCCTCGATGGACAGGCCGGTGCGGCTGGCGCCGTTGATGACCTCCATCGGCGAGAACGCGTGGACGTGCATCCCGGGCACCCTCGCCTTGACCGCCCTGGCGATGTCGAAGTACGCCGTACCGGGCATGTCCGGGTGGATGCCGCCCTGCATGCACACCTCGGTCGCCCCGGCCCGCCACCCCTCCCAGGCGCGGTCGGCGACCTGCTCCAGCGAGAGCGTGTAGGCGTCGGCGTCGGTACGGCGCTGCGCGAAGGCGCAGAAGCGGCAGCCGGTGTAGCAGACGTTGGTGAAGTTGATGTTCCGGTTCACCACGTAGGTGACCTCGTCCCCGGCCGCCTGCCGGCGCAGGCCGTCGGCGATCCGGCACAGCTCGTCCAGCGCGGCGTCGTCGGCGCCCGCGCCGCGCTGGTCCCCGGCCAGGCCAAGCAGGACGAGCGCCTGGGCGTCGCTCAGCCCGGCCGGGTCGGTCTCGGCCGCGCGCAGGGCCTCCCGCACGTCCGCCGCGACCCGGCCCGCCGTGCCGGTGGCGCCGGCGGCCCCGATGGCACCGGCGGCGGTCCCGGCGCCCGCCGAGGGCAGCCGTTCCCTGATCGCCTCCCAGTCGCCGTAGACGTCGTCGAAGTCGGCGCGGCGGTCGGCGCTGCGCCCCTCGGTGTCGACGGCCGTGTGCAGGTCGACCCGGCCCAGTGAGACGAAGCCGCCGTCCGGCTCCTGCCAGGGACGGCCGGTCACGACCGCGTCCTCGCGGGCCAGGCCGGTCCGCGGGTCGGCCAGCGCGGCCACGTGCGCGTTCAGCCTCGGGTCCAGCCAGGGCTCCCCGGCCAGCACGTACTCGGGGTAGATGGTCAGCCGCTCGCGCAGGGTGAACCCGGCGGCGGCCGTACGGGCGGCCAGGTTGTCGATCTGCGGCCAGGGGCGCTCGGGGTTGACGTGGTCGGGCGTCAGCGGCGAGACGCCGCCCCAGTCGTCGATGCCCGCGGCGATCATCAGCTCGTACTCGGAGTCGACCAGGTTCGGCGGGGCCTGCACCCGCATCCTCGGCCCCATCACCAGCCGGGTCACCGCGATGGTGGCGGCCAGTTCCTGCAGGTCGGCGTCGGGCATGCCGCGCATCGCGGTGTTCGGCTTGGCGCGGAAGTTCTGGACGATGATCTCCTGGAGGCCGCCGTACTCGCGTGCCACCCTGCGCAGCGCGAACAGCGAGTCGGCGCGCTCGGCGACGGTCTCGCCGATGCCGATCAGGATGCCGCTGGTGAACGGCACGTTCGTCCGCCCGGCGTCCTCCAGCACGCGCAGCCGCACGGCGGGGTCCTTGTCGGGCGAGCCGTGGTGGGCCTGTCCCTTCTCCTCGAACAACCGCCGCGAGGTCGTCTCCAGCATCATGCCCATCGAGGGCGCCACCGGCTTGAGGCGCTGCAGGTCCTGCCAGGTCATGACGCCCGGGTTCAGGTGCGGCAGCAGCCCGGTCTCCTCCAGCACCCGCACGGCCATCGCGCGCACGTAGGAGAGCGTGTCGTCGTAGCCGTGCGCGTCCAGCCACTCGCGGGCCTGGTGCCAGCGGTCCTCGGGCCGGTCGCCGAGGGTGAACAGCGCCTCCTTGCACCCCATCGCCGCGCCCTGCCGGGCGATCTCGAGCACCTCGTCGGGGCTGAGGAACATGCTCTCCAGCTTGTGCGGGGCGGTGGCGAACGTGCAGTACCCGCAGCGGTCGCGGCACAGCCGGGTCAGCGGGATGAAGACCTTGCGGCTGTAGGTGACGACCCCCGGGCGGCCGGCCGCCTCCAGCCCGGCGTCCCGGACCCGGCCGGCGTGGCCGAGCAGGGTCTGCAGATGGTCGTCCCGCGCGTGCAGCAGAACGGTCGCTTCGGTCATATCAAGAGCTTTGCCGTCGCGGGCCCTGGCCAGAGCCCGGCGCATCGCGGTGTCGGTGGGGTTGGAGCTCATGACCGCACAGTACGGCGCGGCGGGCACCCGCGGGGCGGCGGGTGCCCGCCACCCGGGCCGACACTTCAGGATCCCTAAAGTGTCGCGCAAGCAGATCTCGATAGACATAAATGCTTGCAGCTACATAGATTAGAGGCATCACCCCGGCCCGCACCCGCGGGAACCGGCCGGACAGACGGGGCACCCGCCCCGGACCTCGACCCAGGAGCCGACAATGATCTGGTTTCTTCTCGCCCTCGTCGCCGTCGCCGTCCTCGCCCCGATGATCGGGGCCGACACCCGCGACGGACGCGACTGGCAGAGCCACGAGCCCTCCCCCGAGGAAGGCGAGCTCAGAACCACCGATGATCGCGTACGGGTGCCCGCGGCCCGCGAGCGGGTGGCCGCGCACCGCCCAACCGCAGTAACCGGCTGACCCGGTGCCGGTGCCCCCGGTAGGGAGCGAGCAGCGTGAGCATCCGCGCGTCGTCCGCCCGTTCCCCGCTCAGCGACCAGCCGACCAGCGACGGCAGGTGGAAGTCCCCGACCGAGACGGCGTCCGCGTCGCCGTGCGAACGCTGTCGCACCTCGGCGGACGTCCACACCCCGATCCCGGGCAGCGCCCGTAGCAGCCTGTCCAGCTCGGCGCTGCCCCCGGCCGCCTCCAGCTTCGCGGCGTGCCCGGCCGCGTTCACGATCGTCCTGGCCCGTACGGCCTCCGCGCCGGCACGGTGCCAGTCCCACGACGGGATCGACCGCCACACCTCGGGGCCCGGGAAGACGCGCATCCCCTCGGGCGCGGGCCCCGGCGCGGGATCCCCGTAACGGCCCAGCAGCCACCGCCACGCCCGCCTGGCCTCGGCGACGACCACCTTCTGCTCCAGGACGGCCGGCACCAGCGCCTCCAGCACCCGCGACGTCCGCCCGATCCGCAGCCCCGGATAGCGCCTGGCCGCGTCCCGCACCACCTCGTGCCCGGGGACGAACCCCGAGACGTCGTCGTCGGCGCCGAGCAGCGCCGGAAGCGTCGCCAGCATCCACTCCGCCCCCGGCCCCCACGCCGTGGCCGCCACCCGGCCGGACACTCCCGCCACCCGCAGCGTCCCCGGCCCGTCCGGGGTGCGCGAGGTGCGCCAGAAGGCCCCGCCGGGCTCCGCCCTCATCGTGGGATCCCCCGGGCCGCGCTGGTACGGGCCCAGCACCAGCGCCGGGTCCACCGGCCACGGGGCACTCCACCGGCGTTCCCGCACCGCGGACCGGCCGGAGGTGGTGACCATCGACGACCCCGCCGTCCGCGCCGTGACCGTCAGATGTCGCTGGAGAAGCGGATCGCGGACTCGGGGAGCACGACCCCGGGCCAGACGCGGCTCCCGGCGAGCAGCTCGTTCCCCGGGCCGACCACGGCCCCGTCGCCGACCACCACGTCCCTCAGGACCGCTCCACACTCGATCCGCGCGCCGATGCCGACCACCGAGTCGACCACGACGGCCGCCGAGTGCACCTCGCAGTCGTCCCCGAGCACGCTGCCGCTGACCTGTGCCCCGGACTCCACGAGCGCGCGGGCACCGATCACCGATCCGCCGGAGACCTTCGCCTCGGGAGAGATCATCGCTCCGGGCAGGGCCAGGAAGTCACCGGTGGGGCCCGGCAGGGCGGGCGAGGCCAGGCGGCCCAGCACCAGGTCGCGGGAGCCCTGCACGAAGGCGGCGGGCGTGCCCACGTCGAGCCAGTAGGACGCGTCGGCGTACCCGAGCACCAGGGCGCCGTCCTCGATCAGCCCGGGGAACGTCTGGCGCTCGACCGAGACGACCTCGCCCGCCGGGATCGTGTCGATCACCGAGCGGGTGAAGACGTAGCACCCGGCGTTGATCCGGTTGGTGACCGGGTTGGGGGTCTTCTCCAAAAAGGCCGTCACCCGTCCCTGCTCGTCGGTCGGCACGCAGCCGAAGCGCGAGGGGTCGTCCACCTCGGTCAGGTGCAGGGTGACGGCGGCCCGGCGGGCGACGTGCGTGGCGACCTGGTCGCCGATGTCGTGGCCGGAGAGCACGTCGCCGTTGAGCACCAGCACCGGATCGTCCGGGCCCGCGGTCAGCGCCCGGGAGGCGTTGCGGATCGCGCCGCCGGTGCCGAGCGGGAGGTCCTCGGTCACGTACTCCAGGGCGAGGCCGAACGCCTCGCCGTCGCCGAACGCCTCGGAGAACATCTCCGCCCGGTAGGAGGTGGCGAACACGATGCGCCGGACGCCGAACGCCCTGGCACGGGCGATCTGGTGCGCCAGGAAGGGCACTCCCGCCGTGGGCAGGAGCGGTTTCGGCGTGCCCAGCGTCAGGGGACGCAGGCGCGTTCCCTGCCCACCGACGAGAAGGATCGCCTCAAGATCCGGCAAAGGGGTCTCCGTCATTCCGCGAGGTTAACTCACTGCTCGGCCGCACGCCGGTAGGAGAGCATATGCGCCTCCGCCGACGCCTCCCAGGTGAACTCCTTGGCGCGGGCGATCCCGGCCGCGGACAGCGCCTTCCTGCGCTCGGGCGAGGACAGCAGCGTACGCAGCGCGTCCGCGATGCTCTCGGCGTCCGGCTCGGTGTAGGCGACCGCGTCGCCGCCCACTTCGGGCAGCGAGGTGCGGTGTGTGGTCAGCACGGGCGCGCCGCAGGCCATGGCCTCCAGCACCGGAAGGCCGAAGCCCTCGCCCCGGGAGGGGAACGCCGCGACCGTCGCCCCGCCGAGGAAGCCGCACAGGTCGGCGAAGGACAGGAATCCGGGGCGCAGCACCCGCACGGTCGCGGGGACCTCCTCCACCGCGGCGTCGACCTGGGCGTCACGGACGCCCCCGGCGAGCACCAGGGCGGGCGGGTCGGCGAGGTCCTCGACGGCGCGGACGAAGCCGCGGATCAGGTTCGGCACGTTCTTGCGGGGCTCCAGCGGGCCCAGGAAGGCCACGTACGGGGCGCCGTGCAGGCCGAGCCGGTCGGAGGCGTGCTCGATCTCGCGCTCGGACGGCGGGTGGAACAGCGCCGGGTCGACCCCGTGGTAGGCGACGTCGATGCGGGTCGGGTCGGCCGACAGCAGCCGGATCAGCTCGTCCCTGGTGGCCTTGGAGGGCACGATCACCCGGGTGGCGTGCCGGACCGCGGTGCGGGTCGCCGCCCGGAAGAACGCCGCCTTGACCGCGTCGTGCTGCAGGGGCTCGGTGAAGGAGGTCAGGTCGTGCACGGTGGCGACGGTCGGCAGGCCCGGGCTCAGCGGGATCGAGTAGAAGGGGGCGTGGATGACCTCGGCCCCGGCATGGCGGGCCAGGAACGGCAGCCCCGTCTGCTCCCACGTCAGGCGCGCGGCCCGGTTGGTGATCCCGTGGGGCCCCGGCACGATCCGGGCCGAGGGCGCCAGCGCGGCGTAGCGGGCCGCGTCGGCACGCTGGCAGACGACCGCGAGATCGGCGCCCGCCCGGTCCAGGGCGGCGACGAGCCCGTCGACGTACCGGATCAGCGCACCGCGATCGGCCGGGACCGCGGCCGCGTCGACGAGCACTCTGGGCGACAAGAAGGATCGCTCCCCTCATGATCCACTCGGGACGACAGTCCCCTTCTTCTGCTCACTCTATTGCCCGCAGCTCCGGAAACGTGGGGGAAATCACACGGCTTTTCCCGAAGCGTGGTCCTTCCGGGACCCCCCGGCGCGGCGCACGGCCAGACCGGCCAGACCGGCGCAGAGAAGATCACCGGCGATGATCACGATCCTGGAGCAGAGCGCCACCGCGATGGCCGGTCCCCGGTCCAGGACCGGCGCCAGGACGGCCACCATCGCGACCTCCCGCACCCCCGCCCCGGCCGGGACGACGAACGTCATGATGCCCAGGCACCAGGAGAGCGCGAACGCCCCCACGCAGAACACGGCCACCGACAGGGCGGAGAACCCCGGGGACCCCCCGGAGTCGAGGTCCGCGACGATCGCCGCCAGGTGCAGCCCGTAGGCGACCCAGCCGGCCAGCGCCCAGCCCAGTGCGGTGAGCAGGCCCCTGCGGGTGAGCGGGCGCTCCAGCGGCTCGCGTCCCAGCCTGCGCAGCCCGAACCCCAGGACGGCGTTGACCACCCTCGGCTGGAACGCCACCGCCAGCACCGGGATCAGCAGGAACGCCCACGCGTACGGCGCGACCGAGCCCGGCAGGGTCGCCGACAGCGTCACCCCGGCCACCACCAGCCCGCTGCCGAGCTGTACCGGCAGGGTCAGGAAGAACGCGGCGGCGCTGCGCGAGCGCGGCACGCCCAGCTCCCGGCCCATCTCCATCTGGGCGATCACCGGCCAGAGCGAGCCCGGGATGTACTTGCCGAGCTGCCCCACGAAGAAGACCCTGGCCCCGGCCCGCAGCGGCAGCGGCGAGCCCAGGTCGGCCAGGAGCGCCCGCCAGGTCATCATCCCGCCGCACAGCGCGGCGACCACCGCGACCAGGGACAGCGTCAGCGACGTCCAGGACAGCAGGGCGAACCCGTCGCGGATCTCGTCCCACTGCCTCACCACCACCCAGGCGCCGAATCCCAGCGCGAGGGCCAGGAAGGCGATGCGGGCCAGCCGCTTCACCGCGGGCGCACCGGCTCCGGCGGCCGGGGCAGGGACGGCCCGGCCGGGCGGCGTCCCCCCTTGGTCGCCACCCACAGGTAGGTGGGCACCACCGGCAGCAGCGCCCACAGCACCGGCCTCGGCAGCCGCGAGAGCACGGCCCCGGCCACCCGCCCCACCGTGCCGGGGAAGAGCTCGTTCCCGGCGAAGGCCGCCGGGGTGACCAGCACCGGGAAGGTGTAGTCCCACACCCTCAGGCCCCGCACCATCAGGCGCAGGCCGCGCCGGGTGCGGTAACGCTCGTAGTAGCTGTCGGCGCGGCCGAAGAGCCGCACGTAGCGGTCGGCCAGCGCGGGCGGCAGGTAGGACAGGAACGGCAGTCTGTAGTGTGGCTCCATCACCCCGAGCCGGTTGCCCAGCCCCAGGTACAGGACGCCGTCGTCGGAGAGCACCCGGCGCATCTCCGCCATGATCGCGTCCGGGTCGACCACGTGCTCGTAGATGTGGTTGAACACCAGCACGTCGATCGAGCCGTCCGGGAAGGGCAGCGCGGTGCCGTCGGCGCAGACGAACTCG
This sequence comes from Streptosporangium sp. NPDC050855, assembly GCF_044456585.1. NCBI lineage: Bacteria > Bacillati > Actinomycetota > Actinomycetes > Streptosporangiales > Streptosporangiaceae > Streptosporangium > Streptosporangium sp. NPDC050855. The sequence continues at coordinate 963,888 of NZ_JBITFY010000001.1, read as the reverse complement.
ACCCGCTCGCCGAACCGCCGGGCCGCCTTGCGCAGCCCCGGCACGTCGATGTCGACGCCGAACGTCCGGTGGGCGCCCGCCGCGGCCAGCTCGTCGGCGATGAAGCCCGCCGAGCAGCCGATGTCGGCGACCGTCAGACCGGCCAGCACGTCGGTGTCGCGGCCGAGGAAGTGGCCGAGCACCGCGACGATCTTCGCGGCCTTCCTGCGGCGCTTCTCCTCGTCCAGCATCGCCGCCTGGAACTCGGAGTACTCCAGCTGCGCGACCCGCTCGGCGCTCATCACTGCCTCACCGCTCCTGTTCTCCCGTCCGGGCGGCGCCGGGGCGCCACGCCGCACAAGAGTACCGGTGGCCCGCCGCCCTACCGCCGTGTGACGACGCCGTCGTACCCTGGGCGGATGCTCAGCCGACTGCGGTCAAGCCGCCTGCTCCGCGTGCTGCTCGCGCTGGTCGCGCTGGGTTTCCTCGGGTACGGCCTGGCCGGGAACCGCGAGCAGACGGCCGCGGCGGTGGCGCAGCTATCGGTGTGGACGCTGGTGGGCTCCTACCTGTCGGTGATGGCCGGGATCGCCGTGATGGTGCTGGCCTGGCGGACCGTGCTGGCCGGCATGGGCTCGCCGCTGCCGCTCGGTGCCGCCGCGCGGGTGTTCTTCGTCGGCCAGCTCGGCAAGTACGTGCCGGGCAGCGTCTGGGCGTACGCCGCGATGATCGAGCTGGGCCGCGACCACCGCGTCCCGCCCCGGCGGATGTTCGGCTCGATCTCCCTGGCGCTGCTGATCTCCCTGGGCTGCGCCCTGCTGGTGGCGGCGGTGACCCTGCGCGAGACCATGGCCCAGGCGTGGTACCTGACGGCGCTGATCCCCGTCATCGCCGTCTGCCTGCACCCCAGGGTGCTCACGTTCGGGCTGGAGACGGCCCTGCGCGTCGCCCGCCAGGAGCCGCTCGGCCAGGGCCGGCTGCTCGGCGGCAGGACCGTGCTGGCCGCGGTCGCCCTCACGGTCACCGGCTGGCTGGCGTACGGCCCGCACCTGCTGCTCCCCCTGGCCGACCTGGGCGCCCTGGGAGAGGCGGGCTCGCTGTACGCGGTGGCCACCGGCGCCTACGCGCTGGCCTGGGCGACGGGCATCGTCACGGTGATCGTCCCCGCCGGGATCGGCGTCCGCGAGGGGGCGATGGTGCTCGCCCTGGCACCGGTGCTGGACTCCCCCAGGGCCCTGGTGGCGGCGGTGGTGTCCAGGGTGATGTTCACCCTGGCCGACGTGAGCTGGGCCGGGATCGGCTTTCTGTGGGGACGCCTCTCCCGCACCGGGACCGCCCGGCAGGACGGCGACCCCTCCGCGGACGCGCTCCGCGACCGGGCCGCTCAGCGCGACAGCAGCGCCTCGACGTAGGCGGCCCAGTACGGCTCGGGGTCGACGGGCTTGACCCCGGCGCGCAGCCGCTCGGGCTCACCGGGACGGTAGAACGCGGCCAGCACGGCGCGCAGGTCCTCGACCGAGCGGGGCTCGGCCAGCAGCCCGTCCACCCCGTCGGTGACGTGCTCGCCCAGCGTCCCCGCCCGGGTCGCGATCACCGGCACCCCGTGCTCGTGGCCCATCCAGACCTGCTGACTGGCCGTCCCGCTCCGGTAGGGCAGCACCAGCGCGTCCACGTCCGCGAACAGCCCCGGCACGTCCGCCGCGGCCACGTACCCCGGCCGCAGCTCCACCCGATCCGATACCCCCAGCTCGGCGGCCAGCTCCCTGGTCCGCTCCTCCAGGCCGCCCCAGAACTCCCCGGCCACCCGCAGCGACACGCCCTCGGGCAGCGCGCGCACCAGCAGGTCCAGCCCCTTGTACGGCCGGACCAGGCCGAAGAAGAGCAGCCGCCGGTGCACGCCCCCGGTCGTCGCGGCGCGCCCGGCGTGACCGGGGGCCCGCGCGGGCAGGTGCGGCGCCATCTCGGCCGTCCGCACCGACCGGGCACCCAGCTCCCGGGCCTTGGCCGCCTGCCCCTCGGAGTGGACCAGCACCGCGTCCACCCGGCGCAGCAGGGCCCTCATCAGCGGCCTGTCGTACGGCTTGGGCTCGTGCGGGAGCACGTTGTGGCAGAGCGCCACCGTCCGGGTCCCGCGGCCCAGCCCGGCCAGGACGCCCAGGTAGGGCGGGACCTGCACCGGGCTGAGGACGGTCAGGACGACCAGGTCGGCGTCGCGGAGCCTCCGCCCGGCGCGGACCCAGCCGTCCGGGCGGCGCCAGTCCAGCTCGCGCCGCACGTTCCCGAAGGGCTCGCCGTCGGGCGTGTCCGCGGTCTGCCTGCCCGGATACAGGAAGGAGGGGTACTGGGCCCGCCAGGACTCGATCACCACGTCGTGCCCGGCGGCACGCAGCCGGTGGGCCAGCTCGGTGGTGTGCGCGGCGCCGCCGCCCTTGTAGGGGTACGTCGGCCCGACCAGGACGACGCGCACCTACTCGCTCCGGGAGCGCACGATGAGGTCGGCCAGCAGCGCCAGCGAGCCGATGAGCAGGCCGGAGATGAAGATCAAGGTGGTGTTGCTGGCCAGGTAGAAGGGCGTCCTGACGTTGTCGTAGATCCCCTTGGCCACCCCGACGCCGATCAGCCAGAGCGCGGGCGGCATGAGCACCTTGAGCGGGTTGAAGTACATGACCATCCGCAGCACCTGCAGGATGTAGCGGTAGGCGTCGGAGACGAAGCTGAACTTCGACTTCCCGGCCCGCTTGCTGTAGCCGATCGGCAGGTAGTAGACGTCGTGCTGGTTCGACAGGAACGACAGCGTGATCGTGGTGACGCAGGAGAAGCCGGGCGGCAGCAGCCGCAGGTAGGGCTTGGCGACCGACCTGCGGAACGCCCGCAGCCCGCTGTTGAGGTCGGGGATCTTCTGCCCGGCCAGCCGCTCGGCCACCTTGCGGATGAACCACTTGGCCGGGACCCGCAGGAACTTGTGCGAGCCCTCCTCGCTGGTCCGCGCGCCCACCACCTGGTCGATGGCCGGGTCCTTCTCCAGGATCTGGACGAGCTCGGGGATGCGCTCGTTCGGGTAGGTCATGTCGGCGTCGGTCCACACGACGATCTCGCCGCGCGCCTCCTGCGTGCCGATCCTGCGCACCGTGCCCGAGCCGCCGTTGCGGTGGAAGGCCCTGATCCGCATGTTCGGGAACCGGGGCGCGGCCTCCTGCAGCCTGGCCAGGGTCTGGTCGGTGGAGCAGTCGTCGACGGCCACCAGCTCGTAGGTGTACCCGCTGTGGTCCATCGCCTCGCAGATCCGCTCGACCTCGGCGATGACGTGGTCCTGCTCGTTGTAACACGGCAGGACGATGGTCACGTACGGTGTTGCGTCCACGGCTGATCCACTCTCGGGCTCTCGGCATGCTTCTCGACGGGCGAGAATACTCTGCCCGGCCGGGAACCGAGCGCACTACGCGCCTTCGGGCACGGCCCGGCTCCTCAGTCGGTTTCCGTGAGGTCGGCCCAAGCCACGCCCGGCATGCCCTCCACCGCGTCGATGACCTTCTGCGAGGCCGCCGGATCCGCGAGCTTGACGTGGTATCCCTCGGGTGCCGGTCCTATCATCCTGAAAGCGGCGACCAAGGACAGATGGTTCACTACCTGATACCGCTGAACCCGGCGGGCATGACCCGCGTCCTCGAAGTAGACGCGCTCGGCCCCTTCGAACGCCGTGAGTCTCGCCTCGACGGCCTTTCGCTCCTCCGGCGTCGCCGCTCCCCGCCCCACGCAGGGGCCGGGCGCCTCTCGCGCCTCGTCGGGCTCCGCCTCCACGGCCCGGCACAGCCCGACGTAGACGTCCGCCTTGTCCTCCCAGAAGGAACGACCGTGGGCGAAGATGGATGCGACGCCCGGCATGCCCTTCATGGTGGTTCCGAACGACCTGAAATCGGCTCTCCGGTGAAGCGTGCCCTCGAAAGCCTCGGGCATTTCCTCCTGTTCGAAGGCCAAGAGCAGCGTCCGGTTCTCGGGGGAGTTCTCGGACAGGTCGGCCTTGAGGCGGGCCATCGCCGTCTCCGGAGGCACGAACGCCATCTGCGCGACCTCCGGCATCGCCCGCAGTCTCTCCTCGACCGATCGTCTCTGCGCCGGGGTCGCCGCCCGCTTGCGGCACGACGTTTGGGGGGCGTCCTTCGTGCAGAGCATGACGTGAAACGTCCCGCCCTCGGGCCAGGGGCCGGCCGGTGGAGGGAGCACCCGGACGGGGTCGCGGTCGTACCGGGTGGCGGCTCCGGTGGCGCCGAGGAGCACGGCGGCGGTCACCACGGCGATCGGCAGGACTCGACGGAGCCGGGTCCGTTTTCCGGCGGGGAACTCTCCCTCCGGGGGCACGAGGAGCGATTCCCCGGTGATGGCCGCGTCGTTCCCGGCACGTGAATGAGGGCCCGTCATGTTCAAGTAATCACTCATCTTGATAAACGGAAATACGAATAGACATGGTGACACAGTCATACGAGTTCGATCACCTGAGACAGAACGGCTCCATGGCCGACCGGTGACGTTCCTCACGTACCCGCGGCCGGGACCGCCATCCAGACGTCGGCGGACAGGGACCAGGTGGCGTTCGGCGCGTCGACCAGGGAGCGTTCGTCCTGGCGGACGCGGAGGTTCATGACCTGGACGGGCATCCCGTACGCGGACAGCTGCGTGTCCTTGGCGGCGAGCAGCACCGGGACGCGCCCGGCGGCGCGGACCCGGGCGGCCAGCCGGGCGACGTCGGCGGGGGCGGGCACGTCCGAGCGGGGGGCCAGGACGATCCGGGCGGTGGGGACGTCACAGGTGCCCCGGACGACCTGGGTGAAGCGGTCGGCGGTGACGCGCTCGGCGACGAGCACCGAGGCGCGGGCGGGCAGGGCCGCGCAGAGCGCCTCGACCGCTGCGCGCTCGCCGCGCTCGACCGGGGTGAAGGCCGTCCCCGCGGAGGTGATCACGGGGAAGGCCAGCAGCAGGACGGCACCGCCCACGGTGATCCGGCGCCGCGCGGCCGGGCCGTACCCGGACCGGCGGGCCCGGTCGCGCAGGTGGCGAAGGCCCCAGACGGCCAGCAGGACCAGGCCAGGGATGATCACGGGGACCAGCCGGCGGGCGGCCCACGGGTGGTCGGGGGTGATGGCCGGACGGTAGAGGGTGCCCGCGGTGGTCCAGAGGACGACGGCCAGCGGAAGCGCCCATCCTGCGGCCGTCCCCCGTACCAGCCTGCGGGCGAGCACCGCCGCGGCGAGCACGGCCAGCAGCGCCGCCGGGATCCCGACGTACCAGGCCACCCAGTGCGCCGAGTTCTCGTAGTAGAGCCGGTACGCCTCGGTCGGCAGGCCGTTGGCCTTCTGGACCGCGGCGATGAAGAGGGAGGTCGTCCGGTCCTCCGGCGTGGTGGGCCGGCGGGTCACGGTCTGCAGCCACGGCCGCACCGCGAAGGCCGCGGCGGCCAGGACGACCAGGCCGGAGGCGGCCCCGGGCAGCCACCGGACCCGGGCGGCCCGCCGCACCGGGCCCGCGAGACGCGGGGCGAGCGCCGCGGCCACCGCGATGAGGAGCACGACCGCGCCGCAGATGACCAGCAGCGGCACCAGCGAGCCCGACAGGTACCTCAGGTACGGCCGCGACAGCAGGTAGGCGGCGGCCAGCCCCAGCCCGGCCCCGGCCACCAGCCCGCCGAGCAGCGGCACGCCCGCCCGGCCCGCCTCCCGCTCACCGGCCCGGCCACGGGCGATCAGCAGCCCGGCGTAGGCGAGCACCGGGAGCAGGTCGCGCAGCCCGTCGATCCTGACCATGACCGCCAGCCCGATCACCAGCCCGGCCAGGCCCGCGAGCCCTCTCGTTCCCGCGGCCCTCCCGGGGTCCGCCCCCCCGAGGCCCACCGGCCCGGACCCGGCACCCGGGCCGGGCGGGGACCCGGTGACCGCGCGGGACCGTGCTCCGGCGCCGGGCGGCAGGGCGTCGTGCAGCAGGGCGAGGCCCCCGAAGATCAGGATCAGGGAGGGGATCTCGCTGAAGGTGGTCCGCGAGGTGTAGAGGATCGGCAGGCAGACGGCGAAGAGCAGCGCGGCGAGCCAGGCCCAGCGGGGTCCGATGAGCCGGGCGGCCATGCCCCCGACGACGAGCACGGCCGCCGCCCCCAGCAGGGGGGGCACCAGCAGCATCCCGGCGATGTCGCCCGCCCAGGCGCCTGCCGCGTGCAGCATCGGCGCCCCGGGCATGAACTGGGGCACGACGGCCCCGCCGAAGTCGTAGAAGCCCACGCTGTCGAAGCGCAGCGCCGGGTCGGCGCCGCCGAAGGCCCACTCCCCGCGGGGCACCGGCAGGGAGCCGTGCCCGGCCAGCCAGAGGGCGTACTGCGCGTAGGTGCCGGGGTCGCGGCGGACGATCAACTGCTCGCCGTGCAGCAGGCCGTTGAAGATCCCCGAGCCCAGGGCGACCGCGACCACCGAGGCGACCTGCCGGGCGGTGGTCCCGGCGATCTCCGGCACGCGCCGCAGGCCGTACCGGCACAGCAGCGTGACGATCACCAGCCCGAGCGGGACCGCGGCGAGCGGCCGGAAGGCACCGAGCAGCAGCAGCGGCAGACCGGCGAGCAGCCAGCCCGCCACCGCCAGCGCGGGCAGGACCGGGAGCACGGCGAGCACCCTGCCCGCCGAGGGCGTGGTGCGCGCGCGATCCAGCGGGCCGGTGGTCATGATGCGACCAGAGCGTAGTGCCAACCCCGGGCCGCGACGGGCGCGCCGTGCCCGTACCCGGCCGCGGGCGCGGCGTCGCGGGGAAGCCGGTAGCGTACGCCAGCGTGCGAGGAGGGGGAAGAGTGGTCGGGTGGGCGCGGCTGCGTCGGCGGTTCCCGGGCGTCCGCGGGCTCCCGGGCGGACACGTTCCCCCCGGCGGGCACGGCTCCGCCGGGGAGCAGGACCTCACCGGGGAGCAGGGCTCTTCCGCCGGGCGCGGGCTGCGGGAGCATCGCTGGTTCCTGGGGCTGCTGGGCGCGGGGGTCGTGCTGCGGCTGGTCACCGTGCTCGGTTACCGTCCCGCGCTCTGGTTCCCCGACTCCTACACCTACGTCGTCACCGCGTTGAAGCCCCGCCCGGACCTGGTCCGGCCCGCCGGGTACCCGATGCTCCTGCGGCTGCTGGAGCCGTTCCACGACTTCGCCGTGGTCACGGTGGTCCAGCACCTGCTGGGCCTGCTGGTCGGCCTGCTGGTCTACCTCACCGCGCGGCGGCTGGGCGCGCCCGGCTGGGCCGCGGCCCTCGCCTCCGCCCCCTCCCTGCTGGACGCCTACCAGATCGAGCTGGAACACCTGCTGGTCTCCGACACCCTCTTCACGCTCCTGGTCGTCGCGGCGACCTGCCTGGCCGTACGCGGCCACACGAGGTCCGGGGGCCGGATCGGGCGGCGTACCGCGGCCGGGATCGGCCTGCTGCTCGCGGCGGCGACGCTGACCAGGACCGTCGGGCTGCCGCTGGTGGCGCTCTTCGCGGCCTGGCTGATCTTCCGGGAGCGCGGCCGGGTGCTCGCGGCGGGGATCATGCTGGCCGCCGCGGCGGTGCCGATCCTCGGCTACGGGGCCTGGTTCCACGCGACGTACCAGCGGATCGGCATCGTGGGCGCGAACGGCGTCTTCCTGTACGCCAAGACGATGACCTTCGCCGACTGCGGGGTGATGCGACCGCCGCCGGACCTGGCCGTGCTCTGCGACCCGCGCCCGGCCACCCTGCGCCCTCCCGCGCAGGAGTACGTCTGGTCGCAGGACTCGCCGCTGGTGAGGCTGCCCGGCATCACCTTCACCCGGGAGAACGACGCGCTGGCCGGGCGGTTCGCCTCGCTGGCGATCCGCAGTCAGCCGCTGGCCTACCTGGGCTCGGTCGCCTCGGAGCTGGCCCGGTCGTTCACCGTGGGCCGCCCGGTCTACCCGGATCAGGAGATCTACGACTACTACCTTTTCCCGGCGACGCCGCCCGCGCCCCCGGGGCGCTATCCGGCGACGGTGGGGGCCCAGGCCGCGGAACGCTACCAGCGGGGCCCGATCTCCACCCGGATCGTCGAACCGTACGCGGGCTGGATGCGTACCTACCAGGGAGTCGCCGGACTGCCGGGCGCGGCGGTGCTGGTGATCCTGCTGCTGCCGCCCACGGCGGCGTGCGTCCGGCGGTTCCGCCCGGACTCCACGGCGTGGGCGCTGCCCTGGTCGGTGGCGGCGGTGCTGCTGGTGATGCCTCCGGCGGTGGCCGAGTTCGACTACCGCTACGTGCTGCCCGCGGTGCCCGCCGCCTGCCTGGCAGCAGCACTGATCGTAAGTAAACCTAAATTCCGTAACATTCCACTAAATGTCCGTATCTGAGTATGCTGGCCGCCGGATCCCGCAGCGGCCTCAGGGGGCGGTCTTGGCCAAGTTCGCATCATCACGGCTCCTGGTGCGCACCCCATGATCTACTCTTTGGGCGCGATGATCGAGCCGCATCACCACCGGAAGACGCCGCCGAGCGGGAGGACCGCATGAGCGACCACCGGCAGGCCACCGTCAGAGACCGCCGGGCCGAGACGACCTCCCCCGGCCGCCGGGCGACGCGGCGAGCGGGAGCGCAGACACCCACCGAGCCGAGCCCGTCCGCGAATCCGCCGCCCCCCGGGCAGGCCCCGCCCAAGGGCAGGGGCCGCAGGCCGCGGCGCCTCGGCATCGGCGCCTGGGCGAGCATCGCGGCGACCGGGGTGCTGGTGCTCGGCACCCTGGGCGGATACAAGGTCTACCGGGACACGCTGGGCGAGTTCCAGACGGTCGACCTCTCCGGCAAGCTCGGCAACAACCGGCCGGTGAACGCCACGGGCGCGCTCAACGTGCTCATCGTGGGCTCCGACACCCGCGAGGGCGACAACCTCAAGTACGGCCAGAAGATGGCCAACGCGGGCAAGCGCACCGACACGATCATCCTCATGCACATCGCCCCCGACCGCGACAAGGCGACGTTCGTCAGCTTCCCGCGCGACTCCGTGGTCGACATGCCCCCCTGCAAGTCGGAGACGGGCCAGCAGGTCCCGGCCCGGACCGAGATGATCAACACCGCCTACAACGAGGGCGGCATCACCTGCACGATCACCACGCTCGAAGCGCTCACCGACATCCACATCGACCACTTCGTCGAGGTCGACTTCACCGGCTTCAAGAACATCGTGAACGCCCTCGGCGGCGTCCGGGTCTGCCTGACCAAGCCGGTCGACGACAAGAAGGCGAAGCTCACCCTGGCGGCCGGCTGGCACCTGCTGGCCGGCGAGAAGGCGCTGGGCTACGTCCGGCTGCGCAACTACGGCGACGGCAGCGACATCGGCCGCATCAAGCGCCAGCAGGTCTTCCTCAGCCAGGTGGTGAAGAAGGCCACCAGCACCGAGCTGCTGAGCGACCCCGCCAAGATGCTGAACTTCATCAAGACCGCAGCCCAGTCCGTCCGGATGGACAAGGCCCTGGCCGAGGACACCGGCACCCTGCTCCAGATCGGGCAGAGCGCCCAGAAGCTGACCGCCAGCGGCGTCAAGCTGATCACCGTCCCGTGGGGTCCCCACCCCGACGACCCGAACCGGGTCGCCTGGGTGCAGCCGTACGCCAACCAGCTCTTCGCCGCGATCAAGAACGACACCGAGGTCACCCCGCCCCCGGACCCCAAGGCCAAGCCCGCGGTCAAGCGCGAGCAGGTCAGGCTCCAGGTGTTCAACGGCACCGACACGCCGGGCCGGGCCAAGCAGGTCGCCGACGAGCTGGCGGACCAGGGGTTCGTGGTCACCCACGTCGGCAACGCCCGCCCGGCGACCGGCAACGTGCCCACCACCACGGTGCGCTACGCCAAGAAGGACGCCGCCGACGGCGTCTCCTACGGTGACGCCGTGGCCGCGAGGCTCTCGGGCGACAAGCGCGCCCCGGTCGCGGGCAAGGTCAAGCCCCTCACCACGGAGAAGTACGTGCCGACGGTGGCGCCCCCGCCCACCGCCGGCGGCAAGGCCCCGGACGGGCCGGTCATCCAGCTGATCATCGGTGCCGACTGGCCGGGTGTCCGCGCCCTTCCCAAGATCCCCGACGCCCTCACCGACAAGGTCGTGGACAGCAAGACCAACCCCTGCACCTGACGCCCCCGGCCCGGTCCCGGGGCCGGGCCCGCGGCCCGCTCCGGGTCGTCCGGCGGGTCCGTACGATGATGGGGTGCTCGCCGTCCTTCGTTCCCTCTGGGACGAACCCCGCCCCCCGGACGCTCCGCGGCGCGTGTGGCGGGACTGGGTGCTCGTGGGGGTGATCGTCCCGGTCGCGGTGCTCGAAGGGGTCCTGCGTCCGGACCTGCCGTGGCGGGCCGTCTCGGTGGGCGTCGCCGTCGCGCTGGCGCCCACCCTGCTGTGGCGCCGCACCAGGCCGCTGCTGATGGTCGTGATCTGCTTCGCCGTCGGCGGGCTGCCCTCCCTGCTGGTGGGCGAGCCCCTGTCGGAGCTGTACACGATGATCTACCAGCTCATCCTCCCGTACGCGCTGTTCCGGTGGGGGTCGGGACGCGAGGCCGTGACCGGGCTCGTGATCATGCTCGCTTCGGCCGCCCTCACCGTGCTCAGCGTGCACACCACCGTCGCCGACGCGGTCGGCGCGTTCGCCTTCCTGTCCTCGACCGTCACCCTGGGCGGGGCGCTGCGCTACCGGGCCCGGGCCAGGGCGCGCGAGCTCGACCAGGCCAAGCTGCTCGAACGCGAACAGCTCGCCCGCGACCTGCACGACACCGTCGCCCACCACGTCTCGGCGATGGCGATACGCGCCCAGGCGGGCCTGGCCACGTCGGGCTCACGACCGGAGGCCGCCACCGACGCGCTGCGCGTCATCGAGGCCGAGGCGGGACGCGCCCTGGCCGAGATGCAGGCCATGGTCCGCGTCCTGCGCACGGACCGTCCGATGGACCTGGCGCCCGGCCGGCGCATCGCCGACATCGAGCACCTCGCGGACCACGGCTCCTCCGGCCCGTCCGTCGACGTGAAGATCTCGGGCGATCTCGGCGACCTCCCCCCGTCGGTGGAGGCCGCGATCTACCGCCTCGCGCAGGAGTCCGTCACCAACGCCAGACGGCACGCGCGGCACGCCACCCGCATCGAGGTCCGCGTCACCGCCGACGACGCGTCGGTGCGCCTGCGCGTGAACGACGACGGCGACGGCGGCCTCATCCGCCCGGTCGCGTCACCGGGGTACGGGCTCATCGGCATGATCGAGCGCGCCCACCTGCTCCGCGGCACCTGCGTGGCCGGCCCGGACCCCGACAGGGGCTGGACCGTGAGCGCCGTGCTGCCCCGGACCGGAGCGGCGACGTGAGCGTACGGGTGCTCGTCGCCGACGACCAGGAGATCGTCCGCACCGGGCTCACCATGATCCTCAACGCCCAGCCGGGCATCGAGGTCGTCGGCGAGGCCGGCGACGGGCGGCGGGCCGTCGAGCTCGCACGGCGGCTGCGCCCCGACGTGTGCCTGTTCGACATCCGCATGCCCGGCATCGACGGCATCGAGGCCACCCGCGCCCTCGCCGGACCGGACGTCCCCGACCCCCTCGCCGTCGTCGTCATCACCACCTTCGACCTGGACGAGTACGTCTACGCCGCGCTCAGGGCCGGCGCCCGGGGGTTCCTGCTCAAGAACGCCGGCGCGGTCCTGCTCTCCCAGGCCGTCCACGCCGCCGCCGACGGTGACGCGCTCATCGCCCCGAGCGTCACCGCGCGCCTGCTCGGGACCTTCACCCGCAACGCGGGCGCGACCCCGGTGCGGCCCGTCGAGGCGCTCACCGACCGGGAGGAGCAGATCCTGGCCGCCGTGGCGCGCGGGCGGACCAACAACGAGATCGCCGCCGAGCTGTACATCTCCCTCAGCACCGTCAAGTCCCACATCGCCAGCCTGATGGCCAAGCTCGGCGCCCGCAATCGCGTCGAGATCGCGATATGGGCCTACGAGACCGGCCGCGCCGGGAGCTGAGGCGAGCCGGTGGCCGCTCACGGGACGACCCGGGCCGGGACCCGGCTCGGAACGGTGACGACCCCTGTCAGGATCCGGGCCGGAACGGTGGCCGCTCACGGACGATCACGTCGGGGACGCGGCCTCCCACGGATGATCCGTTCGGCCACCACGACGTTGATCACCCAGCCGGCGGCCATGAGCAGCGCGGTGGTGACCTTGCCCGGCGTCCCGACGATCAGGAACCACGGCATGAGGGTCAGCACCTGCGTGCCCGCGCCCAGGCCGATCGCGTACCCGCGGATCATCCAGGCACGGTGCCGGGCGACGTCCCGCCGCCGGATCGCGGCGACGCCCAGGACGATGGCCACCACCATGGCCGTGCCGAACACGAGCCGGACGGCGGACAGCAGATCGCTCCCCTCGGGGGCGGGCGGATAGAACACCGTCATCCACAACCCCGTGAGCGCCGCGACGAGCCCGGCCGGGACCAGGACCCGCCCGGCGGCGCGGTGCAGGCCGGGTCTGCGCCGGCGGAGACCGGTGGCGAACTGGAACGCCCCCAGAAGCGTGTACAGGCCGACGCCCACGATGTGCAGCACCACGGGCACGGGCGCCGCGAAGAACCGCGCGTTCTCCGGCGTGATCTCCGCACCACCGGTCAGCTCGGTCAGGCGGGCGGCTCCGGCGACCAGGGGGACGACGCCGAGCGCGATCAGCCCGGCGAGCGCGAGCCGGTTCGTCCCGCCCTTTCCGCCTTTCGCCCCGGCGTTCCTTCCACCGTTCGTCCCGGCGTTCGTCCTGCCGTTCACCCCGTCTTTCGTTCCGGCGGTCGTCCCGGCGCTTATTCCGCCGTCCGGCCTCGCGCCCGGTCCGGTGGAGGTTCCCCGCGTGTCCCGTCCGTCCGCGGGTCGGTGTCGCGGCGGCTGCTCGGACAGGGTGCGGCCCGTCGGGCTCTCATCGGTCATGCCCCGATCGTGACCGCCTGCACGGCGGCGGTCATCGCCGGAAAGGCCCGCTCCGCACTGGCCGATCATCCACTGATCAGGCGTACTTTCGGCCGATGGACCCTCCGCGCGGGACTCCTACGCTGACCCTGCGTGGCCCGGGACGCGCTCGTCACCGTCCGGCCGCCGGCACCGGCGGCCCCGGCGCTCCACGGGCCGTCCAGCGGCGCGGGCGACGCGCCGATCCGGCCGCTCCATGAGGCTGACGGCCTCCGGCGGGCCGATGTCCCGTCCCGCACCCACGAGGAATGAGGAATGTCATGAAGGCGTTCGTCCTGCGTTCGTACGGCTCACCCGACGTCCTGGATCTCACCGAGATCGACACGCCCGTGCCCGCCGACGACGAGGTGCTCGTCCGGGTGCGCGCCACCTCCGTCCAGCCCTACGACTGGCACCTCATGCGGGGGGAGCCGTACGTCGCGCGCCTGATGGGCGGCGGTCCCGGGCTGCGCGCACCGAAGATCCGCGTGCTGGGCGCCGACATCGCGGGACGGGTCGAGGCGGTGGGCCGGAAGGTGACGGGGTTCCGTCCCGGGGACGAGGTCTTCGGGATGCCCAAGCAGGGCGGTTTCGCCGAGTACGCGTGCGTCCGCGAGGACGAGCTCGCGCCCAAACCGGGAAACCTGTCGTACGAGCAGGCGGCCGCGGTGCCGCTGGCGGCCATCACCGCACTGCTGGCCCTGCGGGACGCCGGGCGGGTCCGGCCGGGGCAGAGCGTGCTCGTCAACGGGGCGTCGGGAGGCGTGGGCACGTTCGCCGTACAGCTCGCCAAGGCGTTCGGCGCGAGGGTCACCGCCGTGTGCGGCACGCGGAACGTCGAGCTGGTCCGCTCGCTCGGCGCGGACGAGGTCGTCGACCGCACCGCGCGGGACTTCACCCGCGACGGGCGGCGCCACGACCTGCTCCTGGACATCGCGGGAAGCCACCCGTGGCGGGCGTACCGGCGCGTGCTGACCCCCGGCGGGACCTGCGCGCTGATCGGCGGGCCGGGCGGGCGGTGGGTGCGGCCCGTCGGCCGCATCTTCGCGACGCTCGCGATGTCGCCGTTCGTGTCGCAGAGGATCGTCATGGTCGACCTGGTCCGGAGCACGGGGATCGGGCGGAACCTGGTGACGCTGACCGAGCTCATCGAGGACGGGAGGCTCACCCCGCTCATCGACCGCCGTTACCCGTTCGAGGAGATCCCGGCGGCCGTCGGGTACCAGGAGCGGGGGCACGCGCCGGGGAAGGTCGTCGTCACGGTCTGACGGCGCGGACGGGAGCCGGCGTGGGACCGTCCCGCGGCGGGACGCGCCCGCCGGGCGTGGCATCGTGAGCCCGTGGTCCCCGGCCGGCCCGTGCCCCGGCCCGCCGTGCCCGCACCGTGCGGCCGGGCCGCCGGATCGTGGACGGTCACGATTACCCGGGAACCTCCGGAATCGAAGCGGGTGTGCGACACAGGGCGCACGGTCGGTTTAGGGTGGTGGCGGCGGCACGGCGAACCCCCGCGCATCCGGCCCGCTCCGGGCGCCCCGTCGGTCTGCCCGACCACTCCCCGGCCTCCGAGAGATAGCTGAGCCATCCCCCCGTGAGCGACATCCGATCCTTCCAGGTGCCGGCCCCCCAGGACGACGGCGGTTCCGACGCCGGCCCCGGCCGGTCCACCGGCGGACAGGGCCGGAGGTCCGACCCGGGACCGGACGCGTCCCGGACCCCGCCCCTGGGATTCGAGCCGTCCCGCTCCCCGTGGCCGGAGTCCGGCGGACACCGCCTTCCCGACCCGGAGCCCGGCGACTCCCGGCCTTCCCGATCCTCCGAGCCCTCCGGGCCTTCTGTGCCTTCTGTGCCTTCTGCGCCTTCCGGGCCTTCCGGGCCCTCCCGGCCCGCGTGGCCGGAGCCGCCCGGCTACGGCGCCACCACCTTCGGGCGGTCGCCCCGGCACGGCGGCCCGCGCGACGACGTACGCGACGACACGCGCGACGACCGCCCCGGTGAGGCCACCGAGTGGGGGGCCTACCCGGTGTACCGGGAGGCCCACCCCGGCGAGCCGTACGACTCCCGCGATCCGCTCGACCTGTCCAAGCCGCTGGAGCCCGAGCCGGTGCCCCGGGGCGCCTCTTGGAGCCCCGACGACCCGGCCTGGTCCCAGGAGGGGTCGTTCTGGGCGCGCGACGACCAGTCCTGGGGGCAGGAGAGCCTCGCCTGGGCACAGGAGGGCCCGGCCTGGGCGCGCGAGGACCTCCCGGGGACACCCCCCCTGGGAACGCCCGCTCCCCTTGGAACACCCGATCCGCCGGGAGTCGCTCCCCCGCGGACGCCCGAGGACCGCGCCGGCGGGCACGACGACCGGGCCTGGATGCGGGACGCGTCCTGGGCCCAGGAGCGTCCCCCCGCCCCGCGCAGCCCCTCGCACGGCTCCGACCCGTACGGCCCGGCGTCGCAGGGTCCCGCCTCCCACGGCTCCGACCCGTACGCCGCCTCCCGGGTCCCCGCCCCCCGGCCGGACCGGGGGGTGCCCCCCGGCTCCCCGCCGCCCGCCCATCCGACTGCCCACCCGCAGCCGGGCGCGCACCCGTACGCCGTGCCCCCGCCGGGTGGGGCGGCCCGGCCCCAGGGGCACGGCCGGACGGCAGGCCCGGGGCACCCGTCGTTCCCCGAGCCGTTCCCCGGTGCCGGACACCCCCACACCGCACCGCAGCCGGCGCCGCAGTCCGCACCGCAGTCAGCACCGCAGACCGGGCGGTCCCTGCCGCGGGCCACCCCCGTGCCTGGTCCCGTCCCGGCTCCGGCTCCGGCTCCGGCTCCGGAGGAGCGTCCCTTCTCCTACTGGGAGAACGCCGGTGGCCAGGGCGAGCCCTCGTTCTGGAACCAGGGGCCCGCGGCCGAGCAGGAGCGGCGGGCCGAGCGCGAGCGCGAGCCGGTCGCCGAGGAGCCCGCCCCCGCGGCCAGGAAGAAGCGCGAGCCCTACCTGGACAACGTGAAGTTCGTCCTGATCGCCCTGGTGGTGACGGGCCACGCGCTGGTGCCCACCCTGAAGGCGCACTCGGCCGAGGCCGCGTACCTGTTCATCTACATGTTCCACATGCCGGCGTTCGTGCTGATCAGCGGCTATCTGGGACGCAACTTCTGGAACTCCAACGCGAAGATCAACAAGCTGGTCGACACCCTGCTGATCCCGTACGTGGTGGTGGAGATCGGGTACGCGCTGCTGCGCTTCGCGCTGGGCCAGAAGTGGACGCTCACGATCATCGACCCGGCCTGGCTGAACTGGTACCTGCTCGCCCTGGTCCTCTGGCGGATCTCCACGCCCATCTGGACCCGGATGCGGCAGCCGCTGCTGGTCGCCGTGGTCATCTACATGGCCGCGGGCTTCTCCGAGATCTCCGGCGACTTCAGCATCGACCGCTTCTTCGGCCTGCTCCCGTTCTACGTCTTCGGCCTGCTGCTCAAGCCCGAGCACTTCGACCTGCTCAAGCCCCTGTGGGTCAGGATCACCTCGGCGGTCGTCCTGGCCTGCGCCGCCGGGGTGGCGATCGTCATCGCGCCCCGGGTGCCGCTCGACCCGATCTACTTCCGCTACAGCTTCAAGGCCATGGACATGACCTGGTGGCTGGGGTTCGGGGTGCGCGCCGCCGTGCTGGTCGCGGCGCTGGTCATGACGTTCGCGGTGCTCGCGCTGGTGCCCAGGCGCGAGACCTGGTTCTCCGACCTGGGGACCCGCACCCTGTACGCCTACCTGCTGCACGGCGTCGTCGTGGTCATCGCCAAGGACCAGGGCTGGCTGAGCTTCCCCTGGCTGTACGGCCCGCTGGGCGTGGCCGCGATCGCGTCGAGCTCGCTGGCCCTGGCCATCGTGCTCTGCCTGCCCGAGACCCGCAGGCTCTTCAAGTGGCTGCTCGAACCCCGCCTGGTCTGGCTCTACCGCCGCCCGTCCCCGGCGCCCGCCGACGCCGCCGCGACGTCCGGCCGGCCCGCCGGACCGGAGGGGCCCGCCGGAGCTGCCGGGCCCGCCCAGGAGAGTTCAGCGGCGGTTCCCCGGTAGTTAACCCAACCCCTCCGGGGAGGACGGAACAAACGCCCACCATCGGCGTATGCGGGTATGTGTCGCCACGATCGTTCATCACCCGGAAGACGCCCGGATCATGCACCGGCAGATCCGGGCGCTTCTGGACGCCGGCCACGAGATCACCTACGTCGCCCCCTTCACCGACTGCAACGTCACCCCGGATCCGCCGATCCGCGCGATCGACGTGCCGCGGGCGATCGGCAACCGCCGCGGGCGCTCGATCAAGGCCGCCCGCAGGGCTCTCGCCCGCGGGGTGGAGGGCGCCGACCTGCTGATCGTGCACGACCTGGAGCTGCTGTTCCGGCTGCCCGGACGCCGCCCCGTCACGGTCTGGGACGTACGCGCCGCCGCCGTGCAGGACGCGGGCTCCGGCCCCGCCTGGCACCCGCGCCGGGCCCTGTCCGCGCTGGTACGCCGCGTCGAGGCCCGCGCCGAACGCGACCTGCGCCTCATCCTGTCCGAGGAGTCCCTGCGCGACCGGTTCGACCGGCCCCACCCGGTGGTGCCCGACGCCGCCTACGTGCCGGCCCTCCCGCCCGCGCCGCCCGGTCGCAACCGGGTGGTCCACATCGGCCACCTGTCCGAGGCCGGTGGCGTGGACGAGCTGATCGGCATGGCCCGCGCGCTGCTCCCGTACGGGATCAGGCTCGACCTCATCGGCTCGGCCGACGCCCGGGTCAGGCCGATGCTGCGGGACGCGCAGCGGCAGGGCCTGCTCGACTGGTACGGCCACGTGCCCAACCGGCACGCGCTGCGGATGGCCGAGGGCGCGATCGCCGGCCTGTCGCTCCCCCGCCGGGCGCCGGGCCGGCCCCCGCTGCCGGCCAAGGTCATCGACTACATGTCGCGCGGGATCCCGGTGGTCAGCACGCCGCTGCCCGCCGTGACCGCGCTGGTCGAGCGGACCGGGTGCGGGACCGTCGTCCCCTACGGGGACGCGGACGCGGCCGTACGCGCGGTGCTGGCCCTTCGGGACGACCCGGCGGGGGCCGCGGAGATGGGGGCGCGCGGTCACGCCGAGGCACTGGCCCATCACAACTGGCCGGACAAAGCCGGTGAATTCATAGGAATGCTTGAGGAATGGGCAGGTAAAACAGTGACGTCACGGCTGGAGATTGGTGTACTGGAGGCATGGCACGTCATCTGATCCAGGGACGCGAGGTCGCCATGCCGGTGCGCATCCGCGACGTCGCGGTCTGCGCCGCCTCCTACCTGGTCCGGGCGGACGCCGCGCGAGCCGTGATCGCCTACTCGAACCTGGACGTCGCCGAGGTGCTGCCCCGTAAGGCGCTGTGCACGCTGATGTTCGCCGACTACGTCGACGGCGACCTGGACCCGTACCACGAGTTCGGCATCGCCTTCCTGGTCCGGCCTCCCGGGTCCGGCCACGCCCCGGGCGGCGGGCTGCGCGCGAACCTGGCCGAGCTGCGCACGGCGGGCGCGGGGGCGTTCGTCCACTGGCTCCCCGTCGACCAGGGCTTCACCCTGGAGGCCGGCCGCTCGATCTGGGGCTTTCCCAAGGAGCTCGCCGACATCGACCTGCGCCTGTCCACCCCCTACAAGCGGTGCATCCTGCGCAAGGACGGCCGCATGGTGCTGGACCTGCTGATCAAACCCGGCGTCCCGGTGCCGGGCACCGGGATGATGACCGCCATGGACGCCTACAGCCACCTGGAGGGCGTCACCCGGCGCATCCCGTGGTCGATGACACCCCGGGGCGTCCGGGCACGTCCCGGAGGCGCGCTGATCCGGCTGGGCAACCACTCGATCGCCAAGGAGCTGAGCGAGCTCGGCCTGCCCAGGCGCGCCCTGATGACGACCACGGTCTCCCACATGGCCATGTCCTTCGGCGAGGCCAAGGAGCCCTGACCGGCCACGGGACCGGCCGGTCGGCGAGCGGGAAGGGCCTGCGCGAAGGGGCGCCTCCGGCCGAACGCCGCCCCCGGCCCGTCCACACCGATCAACGAGCGGGAAGGGCCTGCGCGAAGGGGTTCCTCCGGCCGAACGCCGCCCCCGGCCCGTCCACACCGGTCAGCGAGCGGGAAGGGCCCTGCGCGGCGGGACCGGGACGCGGCCGAGGTCGCGGGCGACGACCACGTCCCCACCGAACACCGCGGCCGCCTGGGCGGCGAAGCGTTCCTCGTCCTCGGCGCGGTACTGCTCGGAGAAGTGGGTCAGGACCAGCCGCGCGACCCCGCCCTCGGAGGCGACCCGGCCCGCCTGCCCCGCCGTGAGATGCCCGTGGTCCCGGGCCAGGGCGGCGTCCTCGTCCAGGTAGGTCGACTCGATGACCAGCAGGTCCGTGCCGTCGGCCAGCTCGAAAACCGGGTCGCAGAGCCGGGTGTCCATGACGAAGGCCATCTTCTGGCCGGGACGGCGCACCCCGCACTCGGCCAGCGTCACCGTCCGGCCGTCCGGAGCGGTGACCCGGCCGTCCCGCTGGAGCCGCCCGATGTCGGGGCCGCGCACGCCGCGGGCGGCGAGCTCGTCCGGGAGCATGGTGACGCCGTCGGGCTCGGTCAGCCGGTAACCGTACGCCTCCACCGGATGGTCGAGCCTGCGGGCCGTCAGCGTGAAGGGCGCGCCGCCGGTGTCGAGCTCAGCCACCGGCCCCGAGAGCGGGTGCTCGCGGATCCGTACGACGTCGTGGAAGACCGTCGCGTGCCGCAGCCGCTCCCAGTACCGTTCGCCGCTCGCCGGGAAGGCCGCGTCCGCCTCGGTCACCCCGTCCCGCGACATCCGCTGGACGATCCCCGGCACCCCCAGGCAGTGGTCGCCGTGGAAATGCGTCAGGCAGATCCAGTCGACGTCGTGCACGCCCACGCCCGCGTGGATCATCTGCCGCTGCGTGCCCTCGCCGGGGTCGAACAGCAGGCCGTACCCGTCCCAGCGCAGCAGATGGCCGTTGTGGTTGCGGCGGCGGGTGGGGACCGCGCTGGAGGTGCCCAGGACGACGAGTTCTCGGTTCGACACGAAGGCGATGGTAGGCGCTCACGGGCCGGGCACACCCGCGGGGGCGGGCGGGGGTCAGGCGTCGAGGTCCAGCAGCGGCAGCTCGGTCCTGGTCGGCAGGCCCTGCCAGTCGCTGGGGCCCGACGAGGCGAAGGCCCCGAGCAGGAAGCCGCGGCGCAGCCGGTCCGCGGGGTGCAGCCCTTCCAGCAGCGCGCTGAGGTAACCCGCCACGAAGGCGTCCCCCGACCCGTTGCGGTCCACCACGGGCGTGGACAGGCCGGGCGCGTCGTGACGGACGCCGTCCACCCGGACGCTCGCCCCCCGGGTGCCGCGGATCACGATGACCTCGCGGTCCCCGGTGAGCGCGGGTTTGACCAGGTCGAGCTCGCTCTGCCGGACGAAGAGCACGTCGGCCGAGCACGCCAGCACGCTGAGGATCTCCTCGGCCTCGCGCAGGTCCGGCCAGAGCCGGTCGTTGTAGTCGATCGCGACCGAGACCGCGACCCCGGCGGTCCGCGCCGCCCGTATCGCGGCGTTCATGGCGTCGCGCGCGCTCAGCGCGGCCGTGATCCCGCTGACGTGCAGCAGGCGGGAGGCCGCGATCCGGTCGATCGGGACGTTGCCCTGGGCTAGCCTGACCCCGGTGCGGTAGTAGGTGACCCAGGGGGGCTGGCCGAGCCTGGACTCCCGCAGGAGCAGACCGGTCGGCGCCGCCTCGTCCACCCTGACGTCGGAGACGTCCACGCCCTCGCCGCGCAGCGCCGTGAGGATCCGCGCGCCCAGCTCGTCGTCGCCGACCTTGCCCAGCCAGCCGACCCCGTGCCCGAGCCGGGCCAGCCCGACCGCGACGGTGAACTCCGCGCCGGTGACGTCCAGCCTGGCCTCGTGCTCGTGGCGGATCCGGCCGCTGGTGACGACGCCGAACGCCTCGCCCAGGGTGTACACGTCCACGGTGGAGGGGGTCAGACGATCGGGGGACGGCCGAGGCGGAGCATCCGCCAGGCGGTGTTCCAGCCCATCGGGCGGCGCTCTCCGGCGGGCTCGCGCAGCCCCTCGACGAAGCCGGTGAACCAGGCGCGCAGGGCGGAGCGGGAGCGCTCGCGGACCAGCGTCAGGACGATCCAGTTGAGCAGGTACAGCACCGCCAGGACCCAGGGGAGGTTGCGGCGGGCCAGCCAGACCCGGTTGCGGGCGTTGAGCCGGTAGAAGTCGGCGTGCCGGGTGGGGGGGACCTGCGGGTGGTACATGACGGTCTTGGCGTCGTACTCGATGCGGTAGCCCTCGCCGAGGAGCCGCCAGGCCAGGTCGGTCTCCTCGTGCGCGTAGAAGAACCGCTCGGGAAGCCCGCCGACCTGGAGGAACGCCGAACGGCGGATCGCGCACGCGCCGCCCAGGAAGGTGGTCACCGGGGAGGAGCGCTCGGGGTCGCCCGCGCGCAGCCGGGGGACGTGCCGGCGCTGCCCGACGCCCCCGTCGGGGTCCTTCACCCGGAAGGAGACGACCGCGAGGTCGTGCTCGGTGGAGAAGCGCTCCCGCAGGTGGGCCACCAGGCCGGTGTCGGCGTACCAGCCGTCGTCGTCGAGGAAGAGGACGACGTCGCCCGAGCACTCCTCGACGCCCCGGTTGCGGCCCGCGGGGATGCCCGCGTTGTGGCTCAGCCGCACGCTCCTGATCGAGGCCGAGGAACCGGCGGGCACCGAGACCGACAGCTCGGGGACGTCGGCGCCGTTACCGACGATCACCACCTCGACGTCGCCGTCGACCTGGTTCAGCGCGGACTCCACCGCCCGGTCCAGCTCGGGGACCCGGTTGCCCATGGTGAGGATGACGCACGAGATCTTCAACGGGTCATCGCCTTGACGCGTCGAGAGCACGTGCGGAGCATACTTTCATGATCACCGAGTCTGCTGGATCGGGCACATCTGGCCGGGCCTGGGGTTCTGCGTTTACCGGGGAACAAGCGTATCGGAACCGCCGACGAACACCCACCAAACAAAGGGGTGCCCGCTCCTACGACGCGCCCGGCCGCCATCCGGTTCCTCACGAAAGCCGCCTGGAGGCGAGAATGCTGATCAGGTGCAGGACCATCTGCAGCACCGCCACCACCACGCAGGCCACCACCAGCACCCTCGTCGCGGCCAGGCCCCCGTTGATCGCGTCCCAGATCGCGGCGACCACCACGAGCAGCGAGAGCTCGACCGCCTGCACGATCCGGTGGAAGCGCAGCGCCGCGGCGGCCCTGCGCGCCATGCCCAGCCCGCGCGAGCCGAACTGCTCGGCCGAGGACTCGGTGGCCGCGACCAGGCCCGACCGGGCACGGGCCACGTCCACCAGGTCGGTCTCCGCCTTGATCAGGATGGCGCCGAGCGCGGCGGCGAAGCCCGCGACCGTGTACCAGTCGGGCAGCACCTGCGAGGCCCGGAACCCCAGCCCGATCAGCAGGGCGGCCTCGGCGAAGTAGTGGCCGACCCGGTCGAGGTAGACCCCGGTGATCGAGGTGCGCCGGGTCCAGCGGGCCAGCTCCCCGTCGGAGCAGTCGAGCAGCAGGTAGAGCTGGACCAGCAGGGCCGCCAGCACGGCCGTCCACAGGCCGGGCAGCGCGAGCACCACCCCGGCCAGCACCCCGGTGAGGATCATCAGCCAGGTGGTCTGGTTGGGCGTGATCGGCGTCTTGGCCAGCACCCAGGTGACGTAGATCGACAGCTTGCGCATGTACAGCGAGCCGGCCCAGTGCTCGCCGCTGTTGCGGCCCATGGTCGACTGCGGCTGGGCCACCGCACGGAGCTCAGCGACCGACGGCCCGGACATAATCCTCCACCCGCTCGCGAATCTCCGGTTCCGACAGGCGCAGGTGCTCAAGGATCGTGTAACGGCCGGGGCGGGTGGACGGCGCCAGCGCGACCGCCTCGGTGAACTGCCCGGCGGACAACCCCACGTCGGCGGGGGTGACCGGCAGCTCGTGCCCGCGCAGGCAGTCGACGACCTGGGTGAGCCTGCGCGAGTCCTCGCGGAGGAAGAAACAGAACGCGGCACCTATCCCGGCGAGCTCGCCGTGATTGGAGGTACCGGGAAAGAGCTGATCCACGGCATGCAGGATCTCATGATCTCCGCCACTGGAGGGACGGGAGGACCCGGCGACCACCATCGACATGCCCGACAGGATGAGCGCCTCGGCCAGCACGGTCAGGAACGCGTCGGACTCGATCGAGTCGCCCCGGCCGATCACCGCCTCCGCCGCGGTACGGGCCATCGCGCAGGCCAGGCCGTCGATCGGCTCGCCGCGCTCGCCCGCGCCGAGCTGCCAGTCCTCGATCGCCGACAGGTTGCTGACCACGTCGCCGACACCGGAGCGGACCAGCGAGGCGGGCGCGTCGTGCACGAAGTCGAGATCGACCATGATGGCCAGCGGCATGGGCACGCCGAACGAGCCCTTGCCTCCGTCGTGCGTGAGCGAGGCCACCGGCGAGCAGATCCCGTCGTGCGACAGGTTGGTGGCCACCGCGACCATCGGGATCCCGGCCAGCGACGCGGCGTACTTGGTCACGTCGATGGTCTTGCCGCCGCCGATGCCCACGACCGCCTCGTAGGCGCCCTTGCGCAGGTCCGCGCCGAGCGAGACGGCCGCGTCCACCGAACCGTCCGGGACCCGGAAGACCCGGGCCTCGCCGAGCGAGGGGGCGATCACCGAGGCGATCCGGTCCCCCTGGCCCGCGCCCACCGCCACCGCCACCCGGCCGGAGGTCGCCACCCTGCTGTCGGCCAGCAGCGAGCCGAGCTGGGCGACCGCACCGCGCCGGACCTCCATCGACAGGGGGGCCGGCAGCATCCTGGCTAGTATCGGCACGCGATCTCCCGCGCCTTGGCGAGGTCGTCGTGGTTGTCGACCTCGACCCAGGGGACGTCCCCGATGGGGGCGATCGCGATCTTCTCGCCGCGGGCGACGAGCTCCTGGTAGCCGTCCTCGTAGTACAGCTGCGGGTCGCGCTCGAAGGTCGCCTTCAGCGCGTCGGCGAGGCGCTCGCCGATGCCGGAACGGATCAGCGTGGCGCCGATGTACTCACCGGCGGCCTCGGACGGGTCCATCAGCTTGGTGATGCGCCGCAGGTGACGGTCCTCGTCGAGGGTCACCTTCATCTCCTCGTCGGCGAGCTTCTTGACGTCGTCCACCGCGAGCAGGATGTCGCTGGTCGCCGGCGCCGACAGCAGCGTCTCCTCCACCGAGACCGGGTGCACCGTGTCGCCGTTGACCAGGAGCACTCCCTGGTCGAAGTACTCGCGCGCGCACCAGAGCGAGTAGGCGTTGTTCCACTCCTCGGCCTTGTCGTTGTGCACGAGGGTGAGCTTCACGCCGTGCCGCCGTTCCAGCTCGGCCTTGCGCTCGTGTACGGCCTGCGCCTGGTAGCCGACGATGACCACGACGTCACGGAGATCGGCGGCCGCGAGGTTCCGCAGCGAGATGTCCATGATCGTGGTGTCGCCGTCGACCGGCACGAGAGCCTTGGGCAGCGTGTCCGTGTACGGCCGCAGGCGTCGTCCGGCCCCGGCGGCCAGCACCATTCCCAGCAACGTGCACTCCTCATTCGGGTGAGAGCCTCCCGGCGGGCACTCCTAGGCCCCAAAGGTTAGTTGCCTTCGGGGCCTGATCGTGTAATCCGGAGTTTGCCGGATGTTCCCGATCGTGCGTCACGGGGGTCCTCAGTCGTGCGCGCCGAGGTCGGCCGCGTCCACCCCGACCCGGGGGGCGGCCAGCCAGCAGGTGACGCTCTCCCAGGAGAACAGGCACCACAGGTACAGCGCGAGCAGCGCGAAGACGGCGGTGACCTGCCCGGCGAGGCCGCCCAGCGCGACCAGCAGCATCCGGCCGTCCCAGCCGAGACCGGCCGAGGCCAGCCAGGACGGCGGGTAGACCCGCTGCCGCAACCGGTAGACCAGATCGTAGTGATGGAACGCCATAGCGCCGAGCAGCATGAAGATCAGCACCGGCGGCACGTCGTGCGCGAAGCCCACCGAGGCCACGAAGCCGTACTCGGTGAGGCGCAGGATCGGCGGCACCAGCCAGTCGAGCCTGCCGTCGTGCGGGTGGGAGCTGCCCGGACCGGTCAGCAGCAGCACCACCGCCGGGGCGAACACCGCCGGGCCGTCGGTACCGGCCACGCCGACCAGCAGCAGCACCCCGGTCACGAACATCCCGACGATCGCCGGCGGCAGCGGCGGGAGCTGCCCCGCCACCAGCGCGCCCATGCCCCGCGACAGCACCCCGTCGTCCCGGTACGCGACCACTGCGCTGCGCGGCACCGGCGTCATGTGCACGGACATCGCGATCACACCCGTTCCCCCGTTCGTGTCGGTGTCCCCCGTGGTGTCCCCCGCGGTGTCCCCCGTGGTGTCCCCCGCGGTGTCCGCCGGGGCGTTCCCCCCGGGAGGGATCCGGACGGAAGCGCGGGCCGCCGGCCGGGGCGCCCGCCGCGCCCACCGCGCCCACCGTGCTCGCGGCGCCCGCGGAGCTCACGGCGCCCGGCGTCGTGTCCGATACCGGTCATCGGTTCAGCGACCTGCCGATCCGGCCCGCGAGGATGTAGACCATCGCGACCCCGCCCCAGGCCAGCAGGGCGAGGAAGGTCACCCGGGCGTTGAAGAACGCCGCGGTCAGCGCGATCAGCGCCATCCGTTCCCCGATGGGCAGGACGACGATCTTCTTGAGCCAGCGGGCGAGGGAGACCTTCTCCATGGTCTCGGAGAGCCGCACGACCGCGTTGTCCCTGTCCGGCTCGATCGCGCGCGTGGGGATCCCGGAGCCGCCGGCGGTCCCGGCGGTCCCGGCGGTCCCCGTGGTCCCGCGCCGGTCCCCCGCGTCGTTCCCGGTGAAGCCTGCGGTGCTCCCGGGCACCGCCCCGGCGGCGTCCACACCGGCGTCCATGACGCCCGCCCGCCCGCCGGCGGATCCTCCGGTGCCCGTCCACTCGTCCAGGAGGCTCCCGGTGCCCGCCCGGTCGTCCAGGACGGGTGCCGGGCCGTCCCCGTGCTCGGCCGTCGCCGGTACCTGCTCCGCCTCGGGCGAGGCGAACGCGGCCCGCCACTTCGGCTCCAGCAGCGGCACCGGCACCGGCCACCCGGACAGGCCCTCCGGGCGGGCGGGGTCGGCGGGATCGGCCGGGTCGGCCAGGGCGGCCCGCGAGACCGTCGTCCCGGGCTCCGAGGTGTCCCACAGCGCGTCCTCCAGGCCGGTGCCCGGGTCCCTCCTGCGGGAACGCGGGACTCCGGAGCCCTCCGGCGCGGATCGGGCCGCCCTCGCCCGGGCGGCGTCGGCACGCGCCCCGCCGTACGAGAAATCGATCATGTGGCGGAGCATCTGCAGGATCAGCGCGGCCACCGCCAGCGCCCAGATGCCGTCCGGGCCGCCTCCGGTGCTCTCCAGCCCGGCCGCGTACCCGAAGGCGAGGCCCACGTAGACGACGTACTCCTTGACGCGGTCGAAGGTGGCGTCCAGCCACGCCCCGAGCGGCGAGAAGGCGCGGGTGTAGCGGGCCAGCTGGCCGTCCACGCAGTCGAGCACGAACGACAGGTAGAGCAGCACCCCTCCGGCGATCATGCCCGGCCGGGTGCCGGTGGAGAACCAGACCGCGGCGAGCGCGGCGAGGCCGACGGACATGCCGGTGACGGCGTTGGGCGTCAGCCGGAGCTCGTCCGCGAGCCTCACCAGATGCCGCGACCAGGAGCTCACCGCGTAGGTGGCGAAGAAGCCGTCGTTGCCCTTGACCGCGTCGTCCAGCCGGGCCTCGGCCTCGTCGACCTTCTCCAGCCGCCGTACGGCCGCGTCGGTGTCCGCCTGCCCGTCCATCCGGTCGCCGTGCAGGCGGCCGAGCCTGGCCACGCGCACCCGGACGCCCGAGCGGACCAGGCCGGTCAGGAGCAGGCCCGGCGCCTCGGCGCCGTCCATCGGGCCGAGGCGGCCGGTCTCGGCCAGCTCGGCGAGCGCCTCGGCGACCTCGGCGAGGAGCGTCAGGTCGGCGACGCCGATCTGCAGCGCCCCGCGGAAGGTGCCGTTGGCCGCGCCGACCCGGTGGAAGGAGGTGCCGGCGGCGGTCACCGCCCCGCCCTCGGTCCTGACCGGCGGGCGCGACGGGCCCGGCCCGTCCCCCTCGTCGCCCACCAGCGCCGCGGTGCCCTGCGAGGGGTGCCTGGCCAGCAGGGCCAGCGCCTCGGTGTGCGCGAGGAGGTCACCGGCGACCACCAGCACCGGGCCGGGGGACGAGCCGGCCGCCTTGGCGACCCTGCGCAGGTCGTCGGCGAGCCCCCGGGAGCCCTCGGTCCCGATCATGTAGGTGCCGCCGGGCGCGTGGATGATGTCGCTGGAGCGGGCCACCACGTGCACGTCCCGCACCGGCAGGGTCGACAGCTGCGCGGTCAGCCGTTCGAGCAGCGTCCCGTCCGGGCAGCGCAGGTGGGACGCCTCGGTGGTGGCGAGCACGACCGCGACCGTCCGGGGCGTGCCGGGCGAGGCGGTGGCGCGAGGGTCGGGCATACGGGCTCCTTCGTATCCGACGGGGTCACCGTACGAATCGGGGAGTGCGCACTCAGCGTAGCTAGATCTTGACGGGATAGCACGGGAGCGCGCCGGACGATCGGGTACGCACCCGTTACGCTCGCCATATCCGAACTGTCGAAGGAAGGCGAACGTGGCCGAACGCGCACCCCGTCCCCGAACCGTCGCGGTGGTCCTGGCGGGGGGTGTCGGCCGGCGCGTCGGCCGCGGCACCCCCAAGCAGCTGCTGGAGATAGCCGGCAGGACGATCCTGGAGCACACGATCGCCCTGTTCCAGGGGGTGCCGGAGATCGACGAGATCATGGTGCTGATGGCGCCCGGCTTCACCGCCGAGGTGGAGCGGATCGTGGAGCGCGGCGGCCTCACCAAGGTCACCGCGGTGCTGGAGGGCGGCGAGACCCGTCCGGAGACCACCTGGCGGGCGCTGCGGGCCCTGGGGGCGCGCGAGTGCGACGTCCTGCTGCACGACGCCGTACGCCCGCTGGCCGAGCCCCGGATCATCGCCGACTGCGTCGAGGCGCTGCGGACCCACCGGGCCGTCGAGGTCGCGATCCCCAGCTCCGACACGATCGTGGTGACCTCCTCCGGGCCGGACGGGGAGTTCGTCCTCGACGTCCCCGACCGCTCCACCCTGCGCCGCGTGCAGACCCCGCAGTGCTTCCGCCTGTCGGTGATCCGCGAGGCGTACGAGCGCGCGTTCGCCGACCCCGGGTTCGGGGACCGGCCGCCCACCGACGACTGCGGCGTGCTGCTGCGCTACCTGCCCGAGGTGCCGATCCACGTCGTGCCGGGCAGCGAGCGGAACATGAAGGTGACCCACCCGGTCGACCTGCTGATCGCCGAGACCCTGCTGCGGGCCGCGGCGGCCGGTGACCGAGGCCGTCCGGACTGAGGCCGTCCGGACAGGGGACGCGCGGATCGGGGCCTTCCGGACAGGACCTTCCGGACAGGGGCCTTCCGGGCAGGGGCCTTCCGGGCAGGGGGTCAGCCGCCCGCGCGCTCCGGCTTGCCGAGCCTTCGCGGGCTCGTCAGGAAGCCCCAGCCCCACGACATGTGCATGGTCATGTAGACCAGCGGCAGCCGGGCGAGCGCGGGAGCGGGCAGGCCGCTGCCGGTCACCGCCGACCCCGCCAGGATCGCCGCGACGTACCCGCCGGGGATCAGCAGGCCGGGCCAGAAGAACGGCGAGACCAGCAGCCCCGCCAGGATGGCCAGCACGGCCAGCGGCGGCGCCAGGTAGCGCAGGTTGATCGTGCCCTCGTGGGTGCGGGCGACCACCCGGCGCCAGCGCCCGTAGTGGAAGTACTGCCTGGCCAGGGCGCCCAGGTCGGGCCTGGGCCGGTAGGAGACGCGCATCCGCGGCTGGAACCAGACCAGGCCGCCCGACTCGCGGATGCGGTGGTTCATCTCCCAGTCCTGGGCCCGCTGGAAGTGCTCGTCGTAGCCGCCGACCCGCTCCAGCGCGGAGCGGCGGAACACCCCGAGGTAGACCGTGTCGGCCGGGCCGGCCGTGCCCCCGGTGTGGAAGCGGGCACCGCCGACGCCGATCTTGGAGGTCATCGCACGGGCCACGGCCTGCTCGAACGGCGTGACGCCCTCGGCCGCCATGACGCCGCCCACGTTGTCGGCGCCGGTCTCCTCGAGCGTCTCCACGGCGATCTGGAGGTAGTCGTCGGGCAGCATCGCGTGGCCGTCGACCCTGGCGACGATCTCGTTGCTGGAGGCGGCGATGGCGGCGTTGAGCGCGTTGGGGGTGCGCCCGGTCGGATTGGGTACCACCACCACACGGGGGTCGTCGGCGGCGATCTCGTCGGCCACCTCCTGGGTGCGGTCGCGCGAGGGGCCGATGGCGAGGACCACCTCGATCGGCCCGGCGTACCGCTGCGACAGGACCTGGCGCACCGCCTCCCGCAGATGGCGCTCCTCGTTCAGCACCGGGATGACGATGGAGATCGGGGGCCAGACGCGTGTCTCGGAAGACGACGCCGGCGCGGGCGAGTCGGGGAACTGCTTCATGGCGTCGCTCACGCTACTGTACGAACGGGTACCTGATCGACCCGGCTGGAGGCTAGGGGGCCATGCATGCGCGACCCGGAGGAGGATTCGGGTGTGCACGTGGGCGGCGACGCCTACGGCAGCGTCAGGGTGAGTCCACGGCGTGACCGCAGGTCGGCGAGGGGGGCACGCGCCCGCAGCCGCGGCTTGGTGATCGCCGGCGCGCTCTCCTGCCTGGTGCTGGGCAGCTCCGGGGTGACCTGGGGGCTGACGAACTACGCGACGGCGAAGATCAGGCCGGTCGACGCGGGGGTGTCGGGGACGCACGCGAGCACCGGCGCGATGAACATACTGGTGGTCGGCGTCGACAGGCGCGACGACCTCACCCGCAAACAGCAGAACCGGCTCAAGCTGGGCCGCGAGAGCGGTGAGCGGACCGACACCATGATGGTCGTCCACCTGTCCGAGGACCACCGCAAGGTCACCGTGGTCAGCCTCCCGCGCGACACCTGGACGACGATCCCCGGCAAGGGCCAGCACAAGATCAACGCCGCCTACCAGCTCGGCGGCCCCAGGCTCGCGACGCGCGCGGTGCAGGCCGCCACGGGCCTGACCCTGCACCACTACATCGAGGTCAACGTGCTCGGCTTCATCGACGTGGTCGACGCGCTCGGCGGCATCTCGGTGTGCACCCCGGTCCCGATCAACGACCCGAAGACCGCGCTCTACCTCAAGCCGGGGACCTACCCCCTCGGTGGCGTCGAGGCCCTCGCCTACGCCCGGACCAGGGCCACCGCCCGCTCCGACCTGGACCGCATCGACCGCCAGCAGCAGGTGATGTCCGCCCTGCTGAACCAGGCCCTCAGCGGTGACACGCTCACCAACCCGCTCAGGCTGGCCGACTTCGTCGACACCTCGCTGAAGACGATCCGGGTGGACGACGCGCTCCGCAAGGACCTGCTCGGCCTGGCCGACCAGCTCAAGAACGTCTCCACCGACGACGTGGCCTTCGCCACGGTCCCGCTCGCCGACGTCGACTACAAGACGCCGACCGGCGAGTCGGCCGTGCTCTGGGACCAGGCGGGCGCCAGGGAGCTGTTCCGCCGGATCAACGCCGACGAGACGCTCGTCGCGCCCACCCCGCGGGTCAAGACCCCGAAGCCCACCCCCTCGGCCTCCCCCTCCGCGCCCGCGCTCACCGTGCCGCCGTCGCGGATCACCCTCAGGGTGCTCAACGGCACCACGATCACCGGCCTGGGCGCCCGGACCAGGGCCGAGCTGCAGAAGGCCGGGTTCCTGGTCCCCGAGATCGCGGGCAACACCCCGCAGAAGGACTTCGACAGGACCGTCGTGCGGTACGGCCCCGGCCGCGAGGACTCGGCCCGTACCGTCGCCGCGGCGCTGTCCGGAGCGGAGCTGCGGCCGCTGGCGAGCCTCGGCGACGCCATCGAGGTGGTGGCCGGTCGCAGGCACCCGGTCGCGAAGAAGATCACGGTCAAGGAGCCGGTCGCGACCGCGACCGCGACGCCCTCCCCCTCGGCGACACCGTCCGCCAGAACAGCAACGGACAATATCTGCAAAAAGTGAGTGAAGCGCTTAACAAGCTTTCATCCGGGCAGGAAAAAAGGCACGGAGGTGATGATCGTGATCTCGACATTCGATGTTCAGACATGGCGCAGCGGTCCCTGCGCGGTCGTACGGGCAACGGGCGAGCTCGACATGTCCGTCGCTCCCCGGCTGCGCGCGGAGATCGACCGCGCCCTGGAGGCGTCGGGCGCCCCGAACCTGGTGCTCGACATGACCGGCGTGCCGTTCTGCGATTCCGTCGGGCTGGGCGTCCTGGTGGGCACGCTCACCCGGACCAAGGAGGCGGGCGGCCGCCTCATGCTGGTGGTGAGCCCCGGCATGATCACCCATCTGCTGACGATCACCAATCTCGACCGCCACTTCGAGGTGCGCGGCGACCTGCGCGAGGCCCTGGACGCCATGGCCCCGAGCCACTCCACCGGCTGACCCCCGCCCTGCCACGCCCGCCGTCCCGCCGGTGCCCGACAGGTGCCGTACGGGGACGAAAGGGCAGGTGAGGGCGGTCGATCGGCATGATCGGCACGCTCTTTCCTGGAATAGCTGGCACATGTGCGGGTTGGCATCTACACTTCGCTTCGAAGCTATACGATCACGGAAAGCGATGATTCGCACCGTTAGGGAGTATCGTGGCTTCAGATCGTCCGTTCCCCGCCACGCCCGCACGACGAGGCCCGGAACGGTGAGCTGAGGCCAGGCGTCCGCACGACACCCCCTGGCCGGATACGTACATTCACGTGAGCCTGCAGGGAAGTGGGCGATGAACGCACTTCAACTCACGAGCGAACACGCGAGTGACTTCGTGGTCATCACGGTGGCCGGTGAGCTCGACCTCGCCACGCGACCGTACCTGTTCGCCTTCGCGCAGGACATCATCGACACCTCCCCGGGAACGGTCGTCGTCGACCTGTCCGGGGTCACCTTCATCGACGCCTGCGGCCTGAGCGCGCTGATCGCGATCAGACGGCACGCCGGGGAACGCGGCACGCCCCTCCTGCTGGCCGGGGCCCCGCCCGCGGTCCTCAAACTGCTCAAACTCACCAACCTGGACGCGTCCTTCACCGTGGTCTCCCGTTCCGCGTCCGCAGGCCCTCCGCCGGGCGGCGCCCAGGACGCCCCTCCCCTGCGGGCCGGTCTCCCGTTCGCCGACCGGTAGGCCGCCCTCACGGGCGGTGCCCGCGCACGACGGCCGTCAGGCGGGCTCCCGCGTCACCGCGGCCGCCTCGGGCGTCCGCGAGCCCACCGGCCGGTCCGTCCCCGCGAGCCACGTCGCTCCGCCGAGCGGCAGATCGGCGGCCGAACGCCCGGCGAGGACCGTGAAGGCGCCCTCCTCGACCCGCCAGCCGTGATGCTCGGCCGACCAGTGCCGGAAGGCCCGTGCCGACACGTCCACGACGACCTCGACGACCTCGCCCGGCCCGGCGTCGGCCAGGGCGTACCCGGCCAGCCAGCGGACCGGGCGGACCACGTCCGTGTCCGGCCGGGAGAGGTAGACCTGCACGACCTCCCGTCCGGCGCGGTGGCCGGTGTTGCGCAGCCGGACCCGCACCGGCACCGGGGCGCCCGGCAGCGCGTTCCAGGGCACCGAGAGCCCCTCGTAGGACCAGGACGTGTAGCCGAGCCCGTGCCCGAACCAGTACGCGGGGGGCGTGGACCGCCGCAGCCAGGCCCGATGGCCGATGTCCAGGCCCTCGGTGTAGGGAAGCGTCCCGTCGCGGGGGAGCGTGGAGACCAGCGCCCGGTCCGCCCAGGTGGTGGGCAGCCGGCCACCCGGTTCGGCGCGGCCGAACAGGACGTCGGCGAGGCCGTGCCCGGCCTCCTGCCCGGGGAACCAGCTCAGCAGCACGGCCGGCACCTCCTCGCGCCAGGGCAGGTCCACCGGGCCGCCGGAGTTGACGATCACGACGGTGGCCGGGTTGGCCGCGGCGACCGCGCGGACGAGCTCGTCCTGGCGCCCCGGCAGGCGCAGGTGCGCGCGGTCGGCGCCCTCGCTCTCGATCTCCTCGGTGGTGCCGACCACGACGACGACGGCGTCGCAGTCCCGGGCGAGCTCCACCGCGGCGGCCAGCTCCACCTCGTCGGCCCGCCGGGGCGGGTCCGCGGCCAGGGACGAGGCGATCCCGCTGCCGGGATCGAGGCGCCTGCGGGAGACGAGCTCCACCGGCCGGCCCGCGGTCAGGGCGAGCCGGGCGCGCCGGTACGGCGGGGACAGGTGCACGGTGGCGGGGTCGTCGGTGTCCCGCTCCACCTCCTCGTCGACCAGGACCCGGCCGTCCGCCTCCAGCAGGACGTGGCCCCACCCGGCGACGGCCAGGTCCCAGACGCCGTCCGCCTCGGGGGTCAGCAGGGCGCGGATCTCGACGGTGACGGCGGCGTCGATCCGCGCGGGTTCCAGGATGCGGCCGGTCAGCCGGTGCTCGGCGTGCAGCTCCGCGCCCGCCGCGTCCAGCAGCCGGACCAGGACGCCGGGTTCACCGGTACGGGGGTCACGGGCGTTGCCCGTGACCAGCGGGGTGGGACGGTCGCCGAGGGACGGGCCGGGCGCGTGGACCACCTCCGCCGTACCGGAGAGCGCCTCGCGGACGCCCTCCAGCGGGGAGACCACGGACGGCGGGTACACGCCCCCGCTCCCGCCGCCCTGGATCCGGGCCGCGGCGGCGTTCGGCCCGAGCACGGCGACCCTGCGCAGGCGCCGGGGGTCCAGGGGGAGCAGCGGGCCCTCGTTGCGCAACAGGACGGCGCTCGCCGCCACGGCCCGGCGCAGCAGGGTCCGGGCGTGCCCGTGGTCCCGGTCCTGCGATCCCGACGCGCCGGGGAGGGCGTCCTGTTCCGCGAAGACGGACGGGACCGGGAAGGTGGCGGCGTCCGGGAGAACGGCCGGGAACGCGGGGGCGGACGGGTCCGGGAAGGCGGCCGGGATCGCGGAGGGGGACGGGCCGTCGGGGCCCGGGAGGCCGGGATCCAGCGCGCCGACCCGGGCGGCCAGCAGGAGCAGGCGCCGGACCTTGTCGTCGATCGCGGCCTCGGGCACCTCGCCCGCGCGCACCGCGGCCACCAGGGCCTCCCCCCACGCGCCTCGCGGTCCCGGCATCGCGAGGTCCTGTGCGGCTCGGGCGGTGGCGACGGTGGAGCGTACGCCTCCCCAGTCCGACACCACCGCCCCGTCGAACCCCCACGTCCCCTTGAGCGGGTCTGCGAGCAGGGGGCTCTCCGACATGGTGGTCCCGTTCACCCCGTTGTAGGCGGACATGACGACCCAGACGCCCGCCTGGACCGCCGCCTCGAACGGCGCGAGGTACAGCTCGCGCAGGGTCTGCTCGCCGACGCGGGCGTCGAGGGTGAGCCGTTCGGTCTCGGAGTCGTTGGCGACGTAGTGCTTGGCGGTGGCGGCCACCCCGCCCGCCTGGACGCCCCGGATGTAGGCGGCGCCGATCCGCCCGGTCAGCAGGGGGTCCTCGGAGTAGCACTCGAAGTGGCGCCCGCCGAGCGGGGAGCGGTGCAGGTTGAGCGTGGGGGCGAGCAGCACGTGCACGCCCTTGCGCCGCGCCTCGCGCGCGAGCAGCCCGCCGAGCAGGGCGACCAGCTCCTCGTCCCAGGTCGCGGCCAGCGCGGTCGCCGACGGCAGGGTCAGTGAGGTGTTCCGCTCGTCCCAGCCGTCCCCGCGCACCCCGACGGGGCCGTCCGAGAGGACCATGGCCCGCAGCCCGATGTCCGGTTCGGCGTGGGTGGACCACACGCTCGCCCCGGTGAGCAGCCGCACCTTCCGTTCCAGGTCCAGCTTCTCCACCAGCCGGTCGAGCCCGTCGATGCTCACATGGTCCCCTTCACTGTCGGAGAGCGCTCTCCGAAACATCACGGATCCCGCCCGGGTCCGTACCGGACGGGGCGGGGATGGATACGCGGAAAGATCGGGTCCCCGCCCCTTCCCGGTCCCCCACCGGGAACCGGGGAGGGGCCGGGGAGAGGCCGGGGAGAGGCCGGGCGAGGGCCGGAGCGTCCCGGCGGGGCCTCCCGCCCGGCCTCCCGCCCGGGACCGATGGCGCGGTCCCCGGCGCGGGAGGCCGGGCGGGTGTCCGGGCCGGAGGGTCAGGGCCGGCGGGTCAGGGCCGGCGGGTCAGGGCTGGCGGGTCAGGGCTGGCGGGTCAGGGCAGTTCGAAGTTCTCCGTGAGGGCGGCGCCGCGGTGCGGCTTGTACAGGTCGTAGCCACGCGGGTTGCACTGGAGACCGCCGTTGATGCAGTGGGTCACCAGGGCGTCCAGGATGGCGGGGTCGTCCCAGGCGTTGAAGAAGTCGTAGTGCCAGGTGTAGCCGCGGCCGCTGGCCAGCCGCGCCTGCGACAGGTCACCGCTCGCCGGGAAGGCGATCTTGAACTCCAGCATCGGCACCGCCACCGGGTGGGAGGGCGGGCAGTAGCCGTTCTCGGGGTAGGACATGTGGCGCTTGTGGTCGGGGCTGTCCAGGTTGACGCCGTCCCAGCAGCTCGGCGCCTGGTAGCGGACGTTCACCTGGCTGCCCGGCACGCAGGAGGTCGGGATGTCCCAGCTGCGGGAGAGGTCGCCGCACTCGAAGCCCTCGACGGCGCCGGGAGAGTCCCGGAACTCCGCCAGCGTCGCGGTCGGGCTGCCGACGACGAAGCGCAGGCCCTGCGGGAAGGGCTGCACCTGCCAGTAGTTGAGGATGCCGGACTTGTAGTAGATGACCTGGTCGCCGACCGGCTGGACGAGCTGGTCGCCCTTGTAGAAGCTCGGGAACCAGTAGGCCGACCTGTCGTGCGGGTTGGTGCACGAGGTGCCGCCGCCCAGGAGCGAGGAGGCCGTGCTGTTCGCGTTGGTGGTCCTGTTGCCGACGAAGGTGTGCATGTGCGAGGCGCCCGGCAGGCCGGGGTAGACGATCGGGTCGTCGGGCCGGTTCGCCGTCCAGGAGCAGTTGGCCTGGAACTCGTGGTGCGTCACCTCGTCGGTGAACGTCGGCTTCGGCCGCGGGGTGGTCGTGGCGCCACCGGTGCCGTACACCTGGAACTCCCACAGGGAGTAGCCGTAGCCGGTGGCGCGGGTGGTGCCGTGCATGCGGACGTAGCGGCCGGTGCCGGTGAGGGTGTGGGTCTGGGTGCCGCCGGTGGAGTTGGTGGTGGAGTACAGGTCGGTCCAGGTGGTGCCGTTGGTGGAGGCCTGGATCTTGTAGGCCTTGGCGTAGGCGCCTTCCCATCTCAGGACGACCTGGGAGAGAGTGGCGGTGGCGCCCAGGTCCACCTGGATCCACTGCGGGTCGGCGGAGGCGCTGGACCACCGGGTCCCGTTGTCGCCATCGAAGGCGGCCCCGGCGCCGTAGCCGGCGCCCTGGCTGGAGGACGCGGTCGCAGGCCTGTTCTGGGAGAGCGGGGTGTCCGCCGCGAGGGCGGGTGTGATGATCGTCAGACCGGCCGCGACCAGCGCGGTGATCGTGGCTGCGACCAGTCCCAGGCGGAACCTGACCGTACGTCGGGATGGTTGCATCGACTCTCCTTCGGAGGGGGGTGGCCGCGGGAACGGCGGTTGGAGAGCGCTCTCCTTCGAGACTGATGGTCTCCGTTGCGGATTGTCAAGACGCCCGTCCATCCGATCCGAAATCCACCGTTCATCCCTCCGCCATGTCCGCGCACCCGCGCGGCCGCGTCCCCATGGCCGGAGAAGCGACATCGGCCGTGCGAAAAGTGACGTCTGACGCTTATGTCCTACCAACATGTTTCCACGGTGTGAGC
This sequence comes from Streptosporangium sp. NPDC050855, assembly GCF_044456585.1. Classification (NCBI taxonomy): domain Bacteria; kingdom Bacillati; phylum Actinomycetota; class Actinomycetes; order Streptosporangiales; family Streptosporangiaceae; genus Streptosporangium; species Streptosporangium sp. NPDC050855. The sequence continues at coordinate 927,082 of NZ_JBITFY010000001.1, read as the reverse complement.
AGCGCGTTTCAGGACCGCACCCGGGAGAGCCTTGACATGCCCGATTCCCGGGAGCACTCTCGATGTCGGAGAGCGCTCTCCCTCCCCGTCGCTCGCGGCGGGCACCCCCCTTTCTCGAGGAGAGATCGTGTATCCAGCTCGTGGTTCGGGCCGATTCCGGGCAGGCCCGGTCGTCGCCGCCCTGGTGGGACTGGTCGTTTCCGGCCTGGCCCTCGTCGCGCCGCCGGCCGGGGCGTCCGCGTCGGCCGCCGGGACGTCGGCGGCCGGGACGGCCTCCGGGCGGGCGGCCGCCGACGTCCTGCTCTCCCAGGGCAGGCCCGCGACGGCCTCGTCGACCGAGGGCGCCGCCTGGGGCGCGTCCGCGGCGGTCGACGGAGACCTGACGGGCACCCGGTGGTCCAGCGCGTTCAGCGACCCGCAGTGGATCCAGGTGGACCTGGGCGCCACCGCCACCCTCTCCCAGGTCGTCCTGAGATGGGAAGGCGCCTACGCCAAGGCCTACAAGATCCAGGCCTCCACCAACGGCACCACCTGGACCGACCTGTACTCCACCACCAACTCCACCGGCGGCACCCAGACCCACACCCTCACCGGCACCGGCCGCTACGTCCGCATGCACGGCACCACCCGCGCCACCGGCTACGGCTACTCCCTGTGGGAGTTCCAGGTCTACGGCAGCACCGGCGATCCCGAGGAGCCCGAGGAGCCCGGCACCTGGACCGAGGTGTGGAAGGACGACTTCGACGGCGCGGCCGGCGGCTCCCCCTCGGCGGCGAACTGGATCCTGCGCACCGGCACCTCCTACCCCGGCGGCCCCGCCAACTGGGGCACCGGCGAGGTCGAGACGATGAGCGCCTCGACCGCCAACGTCTCCCTCGACGGCACCGGAAACCTGAACATCAAGGCGATCAGGGACGGCGCCGGCAACTGGACCTCCGGCCGGATCGAGACCCAGCGTACCGACTTCGAACCGCGGCCCGGCGAGATGCTCAGGTTCAGCGCCCGGCTCAAGCAGCCGAGCGTGGCCGGCGCGCTGGGCTACTGGCCCGGCTTCCGCGCGACCGGCGCGGCCTACCGGGGCAACTACAACAACTGGCCCTCGGTCGGCGAGACCGACATCATGACCGGCGTCAACGGCCGCGACCAGCTGGCCAACACCCTGCACTGCGGCACCGCCCCCGGCGGGGTGTGCAACGAGTACGACGGCCGCACCAGCGGCTTCGCCACCTGCGAGGGCTGCCAGAGCGGCTACCACGAGTACACCCAGGTCATCGACCGCACCAGGACCGACGAGGAGATCCGCTTCTACCTCGACGGCCGGCAGACCTGGGTCGTGCGCGAGAGCCAGGTCGGCGTCGCCGCCTGGAAGGCCGCCGTGCACCACGGCTTCTACCTCCGCCTCGACCTGGCCATCGGCGGCTCGCTGCCCAACGCGCTCGCGGGCGTCACCACACCGACCCCCGCCACCACCTCCGGGGGCGTGCTGAGCGTCGACCGGGTCACGGTCTCCCGCCAGAGCGGCACCGTCCCCGCGGCCATGACCGACCCGCCGGTCCCGGCCGGGCCGAGCACGGTCCGGGTGACCGGCACGCAGGGCGACTGGCAGCTCCAGGTCAACGGCTCCCCGTACCAGATCAAGGGGATCACCTACGGCCCGCCGCAGGCCGCGGCCGACGGCTACATGCGCGACCTGGCGGCCATGGGCGTCAACACGATCCGCACCTGGGGCGTCGACGACGCCCACACCCCGGCCCTGCTCGACACTGCCGCCCGGCACGGGATCAAGGTCATCGTCGGGCACTGGCTCAACCAGGGCGCCGACTACGTCAACGACACCGCGTACAAGACCAGCGTGAAGAACGAGATCGTCGCCCGGGTCAACGCCCTGAAGAACCGTCAGGGCGTGCTCATGTGGGACGTCGGCAACGAGGTCGTCCTGACCATGCAGGACCACGGCCTGCCCGCCGACGTGGTCGAGCAGCGCCGGGTGGCGTACGCGAAGTTCGTCAACGAGGTGACGGAGGCGATCCACGCCGCCGACCCGAACCACCCGGTCACCTCCACCGACGCCTACACCCACGCCTGGACCTACTACCGGGCCCACTCCCCCGCCCTGGACCTGCTCGCGGTCAACTCCTACGGCGCGATCGGCACCGTGCGCCAGGACTGGGTCAGCGGCGGGTACACCAAGCCCTACATCGTCACCGAGGCCGGCCCCGACGGGGAGTGGGAGGTGGAGAACGACGTCAACGGCGTCCCGGACGAGCCGACCGACCTGGAGAAGCGGGCACAGTACACGGCGAGCTGGAACGCGATCAAGGGCCACACGGGCGTCGCGCTCGGCGCGACCATGTTCCACTACGGCCTGGAGAACGACTTCGGCGGCGTGTGGCTGAACACCACCACCGGCGGCTGGCGGCGGCACGGCTACCACGCGCTCAAGGAGGTCTACACCGGGCGGCCCTCGGCGAACACCCCGCCGGAGATCACCTCGATGACGGTCGGCTCGCAGACCGCCGTCCAGGCCGGGAGGCCCTTCACCGTCGAGGTCGCCGCGTCCGACCCGAACGGCGACCCGATCCGCTACAACCTGATGTACAGCGACAAGCACGTCACCGGCGACCGCGGCTTCAAGCACGTCAGGTTCACCCAGACCGGCCCCGGAAGGTTCACCGCGACCGCGCCGGAGCAGATGGGCGTCTGGAAGGTGTACGTGTACGCCTTCGACGGGCACGGCAACGCCGGCATCGAGCAGCGCTCGTTCCGCGTGGTCCCGCCGACGGTCGCCGGGACCAACGTGGCGCTCGGAAAGCCGACCACCGCCTCCAGCCACCAGGCGACCGGCGACGGCGGCCCGTTCACCCCGGGCCGGGCCACCGACGGCAGCTTCACCTCCCGCTGGGCCAGCGAGTGGGCCGACCCGCAGTGGATCCAGGTGGACCTCGGCGCGACCACCCCGATCCGGCACGTCCAGCTCGGCTGGGAGGGCGCGTACGGCAGGGAGTACCGGATCCAGACCTCGGGCGACGGCTCCACCTGGACCGACGTCTACTCGACCACCTCCGGTGACGGCGGGTTCGACGGGATCGACGTCACCGCGTCGGCCCGGTACGTGCGGGTGAACCTGGCCAGGCGCGGCACGGCGTACGGCTACTCGCTCTGGGAGTTCGGCGTCTACCGGTAGGCGCGTCCGCACGCGCGGACCCGGTCCGGGAGGCACGTCCCGACCGGGTCCGCGCGTGCGGACGACACGAGACCGCGGGACGGGGCGCGGTGGAACGGACCTCCTAGATCGCGCCGACGTACACCCATCGGCCCGCGTGCCGGGCGAAACGGCTGTGCTCGTCCAGGTGTCCCGCCCGGCCGCGCTCGACGTAGTGGGCGCGGAAGCGGACGGTGCCCTCGGTGTGGACGGCGCTGCCGCCGGTCGTCTCCAGCACCTCCAGCCGCGTCCACCGGATCCGGTCGTCGAGCTCGACGCCCGGCGGGCGCGTCGACGGATGCCAGGTGCTCAGCAGGTACGCGGCGTCGCCGACGCCGAAGGCGCTGAACCTCGACCGCATCAGCGCCTCGGCCGTGGCCGCGGACGTCTCCCCGCCGTGCAGCCGCCCGCAGCAGTCCGCGTACGAGGCGGGCAGCCCGCACGGGCACGGGGCGGCGGGCACGGAACGGCCTCGGGGCCGCGGATCACGTCGGGACACGTCCCCAGTATGCCCGCGTGCCCCCCTCGTCAGAGCGCGACGGTGAACGTGTGCGTCCCCGAGCCGACCTCGGCGGGGGCCGATCCGGGCAGGTCCACCTCGGCGACCGTGTTGGGCGGGACGACGGCCGTCACCGTGAGGGTGCCGCCGGCCAGCCGCCAGGAGACCGCGGCGTGCCCGTAGGGGGTGTCGAGGTCGGCCGAGGCCGAGGTCAGGCCCCCGCCGGGGCGCGGCGCGATCCGCATCCGCCGGTAGCCGGGCCCGGCCGGTGCCAGACCGGCGACCACCCGGTGCATGAAGTCGGCCACCGCGCCCAGGGCGTAGTGGTTGAACGAGGTCATCTCGCCCGGGTTGACCGTCCCGTCGGGCAGCATGCTGTCCCACCGCTCCCAGATGGTGGTGGCCCCCATCGTCACCGGGTACAGCCAGGACGGGCACTCGCGCTGCAGCAGCAGCCGGTAGGCCGTCTCCAGCTGCCCGGCGTCGGCCAGGGCGTCGCAGACCAGGGGCGTTCCCACGAAGCCCGTCGCGATCCGGTGGTCGTCGAAGGCGACCAGTTCGGCCAGCCTGCGGCCCGCCCGCTCCCGCTGCTCGGGTTTGTCCAGCAGGTCCATGCTCAGCGCGAGGGCGTACGCCGTCTGGCTGTCGCTGCTCAGGCGGCCCGCCGGGGTGACGTACTCGCCGCGGAACGCCTCGCGGACCGCCGAGGCGAGCGCGGCGTAGCGGGCCGCGTCCTCCTCGTGCCCGAGCAGCGCGGCGGTCTCGGCCACCAGGTGCGCGGTCCAGGCGTGGTAGGCCGTGGCCACCAGGGCGCTGTCGGTCCTGGCCTTCTCGGGCCGGTCCGGGGGCGCCGCCGGGTCGAGCCAGTCGCCGAACTGGAAGCCCGTGTCCCACAGGTGGCGGTCCCCGGCCAGGCCGGCGACCTGGTCGACCCAGGCGGTCATGCTCGGGTAGCGGGCGGCCAGCAGGCCCAGGTCGCCGAAGCGCCGGTACAGCGTCCAGGGCACGATCACCGCGGCGTCGCCCCAGGCCGCGGCCGGGCCGACCTCGAACACCAGGGGGATCCAGGGCACGTAGTGCGGGACCGTGCCGTACTCCTCCTGCTCGGCCGCCAGGTCCTCCAGCCAGGACGTCAGCGGGCCCGCGCAGTCGTACAGGAAGGACGCCGTGGGCGCGAACACCTGGATGTCGCCCGTCCAGCCGAGGCGCTCGTCGCGCTGCGGGCAGTCGGTGGGGATGTCGACGAAGTTGCCCCGCATGCTCCACACGGTGTTCTCGTGCAGCCTGGTCAGCTCGGCGTCGGAGCAGGTGAAGTGCCCGGTGCGGCGCATGTCGGTGTGGCAGACCACCGCCCGTACCGCCTCGGGGTCGAAGGCGCCGGGCCAGCCGTCCACCTGTGCGTACCGGAAACCGTGCACGGTGAACGTGGGCTCCCACTCCTCGGCGTCCCCGTCCCCGCGCAGCGTGTACTCGTCGCGCGCGGCGGCGTGGCGCAGGGGGCGCAGGGACAGGGCCCCGTTCTCCAGCACCTCGGCGTGCCGCAGCGTGACGGTGTGACCGGCGGGGCCCTGCACGCGGATGCGCAGGCGGCCGGAGATGTTCTGGCCGAAGTCCAGGATGGTCTCGCCGGAAGGGCCGGTCAGCACCGCCACCGGGGCGAGCGTCTCGACGCGGCGCACGGCGGCGCCCGTCGGCGCGACCAGCCGGGCGGGGTCGAACGCCACGACGTCCGCGGGGACCCATCCGGCGTCGTCGAACCCCGGCCGCGACCAGCCGTCCGGGACCAGGCGGGCGTCGAAACGCTCGCCGTCGTAGAGCGAGGCGGCCGTGACGGCGCCCCGCGCGCACCGCCACCCCTCGCCGGTGACCACCCGCGAGACGGTGCCGTCCTCGTGGACGACCTCCAGCTGGGCCACCAGCGCGGTCCGGTCGCCGTAGACGCCGGTGCGCCCGCCCTCGAACCCCACCCGTCCCCGGAACCAGCCGTCCGCCAGGGTGGCGCCGATGGCGTTGTCGCCCTCCCGCAGCAGGGCGGTCACGTCGTGCGTGCGGTAGCGCAGCCGGTGGGAGTAGCTGGTCCACCCGGGGGCCAGGACGTCGTCGCCGACGACGGAACCGTTGATCTCGACCTCGTGGAGCCCGTGGGCGGTGACGTACAGCCGTGCCCGCACGACGGGCGAGCGCACGGTGAACTCCCGGCGCAGGTGGACGGCGGGCCCGTCGGGCTCCCCGAGCAGTTCCACCGGCGGTGCGGCCGCGCGGGCGTGCCAGTCCCCCGGCTCCAGCAGCCCGGCCTCGACCCGGGCCCACGGGCTCCAGTCGCTCGCCGACCCGTCGCGGCCGTGGACGCGGACCCGCACCCGCCGGCTCCGGCGCGACGCGAGGGGCTCGCCGGGCCAGGGCACCAGCACGCAGGCGTCGTCCTCGACGATCCCGGTGGCGTACACGGGCGCGCCGTCGCCGTCGCCATCGCCGTCGGCGTCGGCGTCGGCGTCGCGGATCTCGATCTCGTACGCGCGCTGCAGCCAGTCCGGCAGGTCCGTGACGGTCCTCCAGGACAGCCGGGGAGCCTCCTGGCCGATGCCGAGCGGTTCCCGGTGGTGCTCGAAGACGGGCGGTTCGACGCGGAGGGCGGGTTCGGTGGTCACGGGGCGTGATGCTCCTTCGGGGTCAACCCTTGATGGCCCCGGCGGTCATGCCGGCGACGATCTTGCGGTTGAAGAAGACGAATGCCAGCAGCGGCGGGATCGTGATCAGCACGATGTCCATGAACAGGAGGTTCCACTGGGTGCTGTACTGGCTCTGGAAGTTGTAGAGGGTGACCTGGACGGTCACGTTGTCGTCGCCCGGCAGGAAGTACAGCGGGTTGACGAAGTCGTTGAAGATCGTCACCGAGCTGGTGAGGATGACCGTGATCGTCACCGGCCGCAGCAGCGGGAAGATCACCTTGAAGAAGAGCCGGAGCCCGCTGCACCCGTCGAGCTGCGCGGCCTCGTCGAGCTCGCGCGGGATCGCGGCGATGAACGCCCGGAACAGCAGCATCGCGTACGACACCTGGAAGGCGACCTCGACCAGGATGATGCCCGGCAGGGTCTTGAACAGGCCGATGGCCTGCAGCAGCCAGATCGTCGGCACGATCGCCGGGGGGATGATCAGCCCGGAGAGCACGAGGACGTTCGCGATCGTGCCGACGACGCCGCCCCGGCGCTGCAGGACGAAGGCGGCCATGGCGGCGAAGACGACGACCAGCGCCACCGACGCGACGGTGATGATCGTGCTGTTCAGGTAGGCCCTCAGCAGCACGTAGTCCCGGGCGGAGATCACCGCGATCAGGTTCTCGACGACGGGCCAGTTCGTCGGGAGCGCGAAGCTCAGGTCGGCCGACTCGGCCTCGTCCTTGACCGCGGTCAGCACCATGAAGGAGAACGGGACGAGGAAGACGACGGTCGCGACGAGCAGGACGGCGATCTCGCCCGCGGACCTGCGCAGCGTCCTCATGAGTAGACCTCCCGCTTGCCGAGGACGTACGAGAGCGGCACGACGATGGCCGTGACCACCACGAAGAGGATGACGTTGCCCGCCGTGGACAGGCCGAAGAACCCGGCCTGGTACTGCTTGTAGATGATCGACGCGATGACGTCGCTGGTGAACCCGGGCCCGCCGCGCGTCATCGTCCAGATCAGGTCGAACGACCGCAGGCCCCCGATGAACGACAGGATGATGACCGAGTACGTCGCGGGCCAGCTCAGCGGGAGCGTGACGTGGCGGAACCTGTGCCAGGCCGTCCCGCCGTCGGCGGCGACCGCCTGGTAGTAGTCCTGCGGGATGGACAGGATGCCCGCGATGTAGATGACGACCGCCAGGCCGACGCCCTTCCAGACGTCGACGATCACCACCGACAGCAGGGCGGTGCTCGCGTCGCCCAGCCAGTCGGGGCCGGAGACGCCCACCAGGGCCAGTGCCTTGTTGACCAGCCCGGTGTCGGGGCGCAGCAGCGCGCTGAACGTGATGCCGACCGCGACGGTGCTGACCAGCACCGGGAAGAACACCACCGAGCGCAGGAATCCGCTCAGCCTCAGCTTCGAGGTCAGCAGGACCCCCAGCGCCATGCCCAGCACGACCTTGAGCCCGCTGGTCAGCACCGCGTAGACGATGGTGTTCTGGAATCCGATGCGCAGGTTCTGCTCGGAGAAGAAGTCGACGAAGTTCTCGAACCCGACGAACGTGCTGTCGAAGAGCGTCCAGCGGGTCAGCGAGAAGTAGAAGGCCATCACGGTCGGGATCAGGAAGATCACGACGTAGACCACGGCCGCCGGGATGTAGAGGGCGTAGGGGTACGGGCTCCTCACGGCGCGGCGGGCCGGCCGGCGGCGGGTACCGGACCCCGCGTCCGTGCGGGGTCCGGTGGTGCGCTGGGGGGTGGTCACCACCCCGCCAGGCCCAACTGCTTGGCCTGCTTCTCCACATCCTTGTCGTACTGGGCGGCACCCTCGGCCGGGGGCGTCAGGCCCGAGCCGACCGCGGAGGTGATCTGCTCCAGGGCCGGGCCCTTGACCGGGGAGACGAACTCCAGGGCGGGCGCGGTGGCCTTCCTGTCGATGTAGACCTGGAGGTCCTTGGCCACCTGGATGGCGTCGTCGGGGAGCTCGGCGCCCTCGATCCGGTACGGACCGGCCGGCTGGACGGCCTTGTTGGCGGCGTCGGCGCCCTCCGGGGAGGCGATGAAGGCCAGGAACTTCTTCGCCTCGGCCTGGTGCTCGCCGGTCTTGGCGAGGTAGATGCCCGGCGGTTCCCAGATGGTGGCGCCGTTGACGGCCGGGTCGTCGCCCGGGACGGCGAAGAAGCCGATGTCGGTGGCCGCCGCCGGGGTGGTGGCCACCAGCGGCGGGAGCTGGGCGCTGAGCATGGGGTAGTGCGCGCCCTTGCCCTCGACCAGCATCTTCATGCCCTGCTCGTTGGTGGCCGAGCCGAAGCCCTTGTTGAGCATGTCCTTGGCGTGCAGGTCGGCCAGGTGCTGGAATCCCGCCACCGCGGCCGGCGTGGTCGCGAACTTGGCCTTGTTGGCGGTGAAGTCCTGCGCGAACGTCGGCACCGCGGCCTGGACGTTGTAGTAGTCGCCCAGCACGAGGAGCTGGGAGGTCCAGGTGTCCTTGAACGTGGCGATCACCGGGGTGAGACCGTCGGCCTTGATCTTCTCGTTGTTGGCCATGAAGTCGGCCCAGGTGGTGGGCACCTTCAGGGAGAGCTTCTCGTAGACCTTGCGGTTGTAGAGGATGCCGCCGCCCATGGCGGTGCCGGCCGGGACGCCGTACACCTTGCCGCCCTGGGTGACGACGGGCAGGTAGTCCTTCTGCACCTTGGCGAGCACCGGGTCTCCGGTGAGGTCGACCATGGTCTGGGCCGGGTTGAGCGCCTGGAGCAGCGAGCCGGAGTTGTACCAGAACACGTCGGCCATGTCGCCGGTGGACAGGCGGGTCTTGACGATGTTGTCGCCCTCGGTCCCGCCGGGGCGGGTCTCCGTCTCGACCTTGACGGTGGGGTTGGCCCGTGTGAACGCGGCCGCGAGCGCCTTGGCCGTGTCCATGGTGGCCTGGCTGTTGTCCACCAGGAACGTCAGGGTCACGGGGCCCCCGCCCTCGGCCGCCGGTCGGGGGTCAGAGCCGCAGGAGGTCAGGGCCGCCATGGTGAGGACGGCGAGGGCCGCTCCCAGCGCGCGGTGAGAGGTGTTCATGACGCTCTCCAAGGTCCTATGAAATCGTTTTAAGGCCCGATTGCGAGTTAACGTAGGCGTCACACGACAGCCCGTCAAGGTCGCCGACGGGCAACGATTCTCAACCGTTACCCGCCGAAACGCTGGGAGATCATCCTGCACGTGGACACGATATCGCGTCATCACGGATAACGTTACCCATTGTTTTCCCAGCTCACGGGCCCGCCCCATCTGGATCGTCCTCTCCGGGCCGGCCGGCTCAGGGCCGGACCGGGGCACCGGTGGAGTCACGGACCACCAGCGACGGCGTCACCGAGAAGCGCACCGACGACGTCCGCCCCTCGATCCGCTCCAGCAGGAGACGCCCGGAGGTACGCCCCATGACCACGCCGTCCTGCTCGACGGTGGTCAGGGAGATGTTGGGAAGGGCCGCCATCCTGGTGTTGTCGTAGCCGGCGATGGAGATGTCCCCGGGCACCGACAGCCCGGCCTCGTGCGCCGCCGCCATCGCGCCCAGGGCGGCCAGGTCGGCGCCGGCGAAGACGGCCGTGGGCCGCCGGGGACGGCCCAGCAGCTCGCGGGCGCCCACGTAGCCGCCCTCCTCGGTGTACGAGGTGGCGACGACGTCGATCTCGGCGTCGAGCCCGTGGTCGCGCATGACGCGCCGGTAGGTCTCCGCCCTGATGGTGTGCAGCAGGTCCACCGGCCGGGCGCGGCTCTTGTCCTTCTGCCCTATGTGCGCGATCCTGCGGTGCCCCAGGGCGATCAGGTGCTCCACCGCGAGCTCGGCGCCGAGCTCGTCGTCGTCGAAGACCGAGTCGAAGACCGAGGACCGCTCGTGGCGGCCCAGCACGACGGTCGGCACGTCCTTGGCGATCTCCTCCAGGCGCGGCCGGGAGGTGAGGGGGACGACCATGAGGATCCCGTCCACCTGCCTGTCGACCAGCGCGTTGATCGCCCGTTCCTCGGCCTGCGGGTTCTCCCCGCCCTGGATCATGATCGCCTGGTAGTCGGCCTTGCCGGCCTGCTCCTGGAGCCCGTCGAGGATGTCGGCGAAGAAGGGGTTCCTGATGTGGGGCAGCAGGACGCCGATGGTGAACGTCCGGCCCCGCATGGCGCGCGCCGCGGCCTGGGGCCGGTAGTCGAGCTCGTCGATCGCCGCCCTGACGCGCTCGCGCATCGCGGGGCTGACCCCGTAGGCGTTGCGAAGGACCTTCGACACCGCCGTGGTGGAGACCTCGGCGCGGCTGGCCACGTCGACGATCGTCACCCGCCGCCGCCGGGCGCCCGAATCCATGTCTCCCCCTCCGGACGACGTCACATCCGAATGGTACAGGCGGGACCCTCGTGGGCAACGTTCCCCACTTCGCGCCGCAGAAGCACGTAGGCACCCTTCTGAGCCTCGGGCCGGGCCGGGCATCGTTGGCCGGAAGGACCCTTGACGGCCTTCCGCATTACACGTACGTTAACGGAACCCGGGATCTTCTAAAACGATTTAACAATCCGGGACGGCGTCGTGGGCGCTCCCCGCCGCGCGCCGGGCCCGCCCTCGCCGTTCCCGCCGGGACGGCTCCCACCACCCGCCCCCCGTCACAGGATCCGTCCCCTCCCCGCCCGGGACCCGCACCGCCGCCGCACCGCGGCCCGGCGGCTCCCGCGCACGCGTTCCCCTCCCCGATCGGCGTTCCGTTCGCCATGCCCACACCCCCCGAGATCGGAGATCGCATCATGTCCATCCACGCCCGGAGACGCCCGCTCCGGCCACCCGGCGGCCACCGCCGCCACGCCCTGCGGCTGACGGGCACGCTCACCGCGGCGGCCCTGCTCACCGGCGCCCTCACCGTCCTTCCCGCCCCGACCGCCGGCGCGGCCGCACCGGACTTCGGCCCCAACGTCACGATCTTCGACCCGTCGACGCCCGCGGCCACCGTCCAGGCCCGGCTCGACGACGCGTACGCCGCCCAGAAGGACGACGAGTTCGGTACGCGGCGCACCGCCTTCCTGTTCAAGCCCGGCGGCTACACCGTGGACGCGAAGATCGGCTACTACACCTCCGTCGCCGGGCTCGGCTCCTCCCCCGACGACGTGGTCGTCAACGGCGCCGTCCGCGTCGAAGGACGGCCCGACTCCTCCCCCGCCGGGGAGAACGCGCTCACGAACTTCTGGCGCTCGGCCGAGAACCTCTCCATCACGCCCACCGGCGGCGTCAACCGGTGGGCGGTCTCCCAGGCCGCACCGCTGCGGCGCGTCCACGTACGGGGTGACCTGCAGCTGCGCACCGCCAACTTCGGCTACTCCAGCGGCGGCTTCATCGCCGACTCCGCGGTGGACGGGCGGGTGGACGCCACCACCCAGCAGCAGTACTACACCCGCGACAGCCGGATCGGCGGCTGGAGCGGCTCGGTGTGGAACACCGTCTTCTCCGGCGTCCGGGGCGCCCCTCCGCAGAGCTTCCCCGACCCGCAGATCACCACGCTCGCCACCACACCGGTCAGCAGGGAGAAGCCCTTCCTGACCGTGGACGCCTCCGGCGCCTACTCGGTGTTCGTGCCCTCGCTGCGCACCGCGTCCTCGGGCACCACGTGGGCCGGGGGAGCCTCGCCGGGCACCTCGATCCCGATCTCCTCCTTCCACATCGCCAGGCCCGCCGACACCGCCGCCACCATCAACGCCCACCTCGCGGCGGGCAGGCACCTGCTGCTGACCCCCGGGATCTACCGGCTCGACCGGGCGCTCGCGGTGCGGCGGGCCGGCACCGTCGTGCTGGGCCTCGGGCTCGCCACGCTGCAGCCCACCACCGGCACCGCCGCCCTGGAGGTCGCGGACGTCGACGGCGTCCGGCTCGCCGGGTTCATGGTCGACGCCGGACCCGTCACCTCGCCGAACCTCCTGACGGTCGGTGCCGCCAAGACCGGCGTGTCACACGCCGCCGACCCCGTCTCCGTCCAGGACGTGTTCTTCCGCATCGGAGGCGCCACCGCGGGAAGGGCGGCGAACAGCCTGCTGATCAACAGCGACGACGTCCTGATCGACAACATCTGGGCCTGGCGCGCCGACCATGGGACGGGCGTGGGATGGTCGGCCAACACCGCCGACACCGGCGTCACCGTCAACGGCGACGACGTCACCGCGCTCGGCCTGTTCGTCGAGCACTACCAGAAGCACCAGACCGTCTGGAACGGCCAGGGCGGGCGTACCGTCTTCTACCAGAGTGAGCTGCCCTACGACCCGCCCGGCCAGGCCGCCTGGAGGAACGGCGCGTCCAACGGCTACGCCTCCTACAAGGTGGGCACGTCCGTCACCACCCACCAGGCCTGGGGGCTGGGCGTCTACTCCTTCTTCAACCGGAACCAGCCGGTCTTCGCCGACCGGGCGATCGAGGTGCCCGACCGCGCCGGCGTCGCCCTGCACGGCATGGCCTCGGTCTTCCTCGTCGGCAGCGGCGGCATCCACCACGTCGTCAACGGCACCGGAGCCGCCGTCACCGCCACCGGCGACGTCGCCTACCTCGTCGACTACGCCGGTGGCGTACCGGTGAACTCCACCCCGAAGAAGGGCGTCGGCGCGATCGCCTACAGCGGCGACCAGGCCCGCCTGGCGGCCACCGGCTCCCGCTGGTACTACAACTGGTCGACCACCGGGCAGGCGGGAAACGGCGTCGAGTTCGTCCCCATGGTGTGGAACGGCGCGGCGGCCACCCCGGCCACGATCTCGGCGCTGACGACCGGGCGGCAGCAGGGAAGGTACACCCACCTGCTCGGCTTCAACGAGCCCGACCTCGCCGACCAGGCGAACATGACCGTCACCCAGGCGCTCGACGCGTGGCCGTCCCTGCAGAGCACCGGCCTGACCCTCGGCAGCCCCGCGCCCGCGAACTACTGGAGCGGCTGGCTGGACGACTTCATGACCGGCGCGCAGCAGCGCGGCTACCGGGTCGACGTCATCACCCTGCACATCTACCCCGACTGGACCAGCCCCGGTGTCGTCGAGGAGGTACGCGGCATCCTCGCCGACGCCTGGAACAAGTGGCACAAGCCGATCTGGCTCACCGAGATCGGCACCATCGACACCTCGGCCTGGAAGGCGATGTACGGCACGCCCACCCACGCCCGCGCCGACACCGCGATCCAGAAGATCGTCGCGCTGCTGGAGAGCCTGCCCTATGTCCAGCGCTACGCCTGGTTCGCCGACAACTGCTCCCACAGCCCCACCTGCCTGTTCTCCACGCTCCACGACGCCGGCGGCAGGCCGACCAGCCACGGGACCGCCTTCGCGGCCGGACGCCGGACCGGCCCGGTCGGGGTGTTCCGGGTGGTCAACAAGGCGCAGCCGACCGTCGCGCTGCACTCGGCGGGCGAGGCCTTCGACGGCGGCGCCGGCCGGGCCTCCGCCGTCACCCCCGCCTCCTGGGGCTGGGACCAGCAGCGCTGGCAGATCGCCGACGCCGGGGGCGGCTACCACACCCTGACCAACGTCGGATACCCCGGCGCCCGGCTCACCGCCACGGCCGACCCCTACCCGGGCGGCACCGGCAACCACAAGATCATGAACACCCCGGCGGCGGCCGGTGACGCCCAGCTCTGGCGGATCACGGCCACGTCCGACGGCTACTACCGCCTGGTCAACAAGGCCCGCGGCACCGCCCTGCAGTCGACCTTCGACCCCTACAACGGCCGCGCCGACTCCTTCCACGTCGCGGGAACGTCCGCGACCTTCGTCAACGACCAGCAGTCCTGGACCCTGGTGCCGGGCTGACCCGCTCACGTCGTACGTTTTCCGGGAGAACGCCGACAGGGCCCCGGCGCCACGATGCGCCGGGGCCCTCGACGTTCGGCACCCCACCGGCCCTGGGGCCGGCCTGACGGTCGGCCGGGAAACCTCCGGCACCGGCCGGGGCCCCTCACCTCGAGTCCGGACCACCCTGATGTGGCCGGGCGTCGCCTTCGCCGCCGCGCGGGAGGGCCGGATCGGCGGTCCACGACCCGGCCGGTGGAAGCATGAAGCCGTCCGACATCGGTTCAGCCCCGCCGATCGATCCGGTGGCTGCCCGACCCCCGCGGTACGAGACCATGGAAAGGTCGGCTCATATGCCATCCCGCCGGATGTAACCGACGAAAGAAGACGAAGGAGGCGGCATGGCCGAGGAACGGCTCAAGCTGGCCGAGGTACTGGCGGCCGCGGAGGCCGCTGCGCCGATGGAGTCCCTGGACGTGGTGGCGCGCAACCTGCGGGAGCGATTCGGGGCCAAGCGGGTGTCCTTCCTCTTCGTCGACCTCATCGGACGCGAACTGGTGCGGGTGACCGAGCAGAGCACGGAGCAGAACAAGCAGGGCGCCGAGTACATCCGGCTCGACGGCAGTGAGTACGACGACGTGCTGCGCACCCAGGAGCCGTACTCGGTGGCGGACGGCGAGGGCGGGCAGAGGGTGATCGCACCGGTCAGCAACCGCGGCGACGCGATCGGGGTGCTGGAGGTAACCGTTCCCGCCCTCGACCAGGACGTGCTGGAGCAGGTCGCCCAGGCCGCACACGCCCTGGCGTACATCATCATCACCGACCGGCGCTTCACCGACCTCTACCACGTGCGCCGCCGCACCACCCCGACGAGCCTGGCCGCGGAGATCCAGTACCGGCTTCTGCCGGACGCCTCCTGTTGCGAGGCGGCCGACTTCACCCTCGCCGCGGGCCTGGTACCCGCCGACGACATCGGCGGCGACACCTACGACTACGCCCTCGATCATGAGAATCTGCACGTCTCCCTCACCGACGCCATGGGCCATGACGTCGACGCGGCCCTGCTGGCCACCCTCACGGTCAACGCGTTGCGCGGAGCCCGCCGCGCGGGCGCCGACATCGCCGAGCAGGCACGCCAGGCCCACCAGGCCATACTGGACCACGGTCGCGGCGCCCTGACCACCGGGCAACTGCTGCGCATCGGCATGGGCGGCACCGGCGCCGAACTCGTCAACGCCGGCCACCCCTGGCCGCTGCGCCTGCGCGAGGGCACGGTGACGGAGGTGACCTTGCAGATCGACCCGCCCTTCGGCGTCGCTCTGCGCGGTTCCGTGCGCGGCTCCTACCGGGTGCAGCGCCTGGATCTACGCGCCGGCGACCGGCTGCTGCTGATCACCGACGGCATGCACGAACGCGGCGCCGCGGCCGTCGACCTGCCCGCCCTCCTGCGCGACACCCGCCACCAGCACCCCAGGCAGGTCGTCCAGACCCTGGTCGCCGCGGTGATAGACGCCTGTCAGGGGCACATGGCCGACGACGCGACCACCGTGTGCCTCGACTGGCACGGCCCCTCACCCGCCCCCGCCTCACCCTGACACCGCCCTCCCGGACAGCGACCGCCACGGGCCGTGACGTCCGGCCGTTCTCCTGTCACCGGCCGGCGACGCGGGCCGGCGAACCCCGTCCCCGAAGGGTGGGGCGGGGTCCGTGCACCCCGGGGCCTACTTCAGGAGCTGGCGGGCCATCACCATGCGCTGGATCTGGTTGGTTCCCTCGTAGATCTGGGCATCTCCGGTCACGGATCCGGCCCGTCTGCGACAACGACTCGATCGCGCACCTTGAGCAGGAGTTACGCTTGCGGGCGTCTCGCGTCACTTGCCGCCGGTTCCGGCTTCCCCGTGGAACAGCGACGGAACAACAGCAGGAGGCCGTCCCCATGTCGATTCCCAAGAAGGGCTCACGGCTCATCACGGTCGACGACATCGCCTACCGCTGGCGGATCCGCCGCAAGCCCACGTACTGCCAGGCGAACAGCTGGGGGCCGCTGACCTTCGCGGTGGAGTCGGCCAACGGGCCGGGACGCGTCCTCCTGGTATCGCTCCCCTGCTCCCGGCCGGACGCCTGGTACGGGGAACGAGCGATGACCGTACGACCCGCACTCGTGTCGGCGACCATCCGCAGGGCCCTTGACCACGGCTGGGATCCGCACCGAACAGGCAGCGCCTTCACCCTTCGCCTGACCGAGGACGATCTGGCGGACGCCATGAACGATCGACCTTCCTCCTAATCGCGCGGACGACATCGTCCATCGTCAGCAGCAGCCGGGACGCGGGGGAGGACACGAAAGACTCCTTGTGAAGGGGAGAGGCCTCGGCACTGCCTCTGACCACTGATCGACCTGAGCCCCGGGACGGAACAGTGATCGTTCAGCGTCGGAACCGGGAGACGGCCAACCCCGCCCCTGAGGAGACGAGGGCGGGGTCTGTGCACCTCAAGGCCTACTTCAGGAGCTGGCGGGCCATCACCATGCGCTGGATCTGGTTGGTGCCCTCGTAGATCTGGGTGATCTTGGCGTCGCGCATCATGCGCTCGACCGGGTAGTCGCTGGTGTAGCCGTACCCGCCCAGGAGCTGGACGGCATCGGTGGTGATCTCCATGGCGGCGTCGGAGGCGGCGCACTTGGCGGCGCTGGAGAAGAAGGTGAGGTCCTTCTGCGGCTCGCCCTCCATGGCCCGCTCGGACCTGGCGGCGGCGGCGTAAGTGAGCTGCCGGGCCGCCTCCAGCTTCATGGCCATGTCGGCGAGCATGAACTGCACGCCCTGGAACTCCGCGACGGCCTTGCCGAACTGCTTGCGCTCCTTGACGTACCCCACCGCGTAGTCGAGGGCGCCCTGGGCGATGCCGAGCGCCTGGGCGGCGATGGTGATGCGGGTGTGGTCCAGCGTGGCCAGCGCGGTCTTGAAGCCGGTGCCGGGCTCGCCGATCATGCGGGAGGCCGGGATCCGCACGTTCTCGAGGATGACCTGGCGGGTCGGGGAGCCCTTGATGCCCAGCTTGCGCTCCTTGGCGCCGAAGCTGACGCCCTCGTCGCCCTTCTCCACGACGAACGCGGAGATGCCCCTGGCCCCGACGCCCGGCTCGGTGACGGCCATCACCGTGTAGTACTCCGACACGCCGGCGTTGGTGATCCACATCTTGGCGCCGTCGAGCACGTAGTGGTCGCCGTCCGCCACCGCGCGGGTCTTCATGGCGGCCGCGTCGCTGCCGGCCTCCGCCTCCGACAGGGCGTACGAGAACATCGCCTCGCCCCGTGCGACCGGTGCCAGGTAGCGCTGCTTGAGCTCTTCGGAGGCCGACAGCAGCAGCGGGACGGTGCCGAGCTTGTTGACGGCGGGGATCAGCGAGGACGAGGCGCAGGCCCGCGCCACCTCCTCGATGACGATGACGGTCGCGAGGGCGTCGGCACCGGCGCCGCCGTACTCCTCGGGAACGTGCACGGCGTGCAGGTCCGCCGCGACGAGCGCCTTGTAGACGTCCCAGGAGAACTCCCCGGTCTCGTCGGCCTCGGCGGCGCGGGGGGCGATCTTCTCGTCGGCGAGGGCGCGGACCGTCTCGCGGAGCATCTGGTGCTCTTCGGGCAACGCGTAGAGAGGGTAGCTCATGGGCAAATAGTAGGACGTCCAACAAAGTATGGAGCGATCCACCCCGTCAGATCTCTGTCCCGGCGTTTGCGCAGGTGGCAAAGTGACCGTGCCGGATGCCGATACCCTGACGGCAAAGAATTGGGCAGAACCGAAAGGAGCACCAGTGGCCTACCGCCTGACGATGGTGGGAACCGGATACCTCGGTGCGACGACGTCCGCATGCATGGCCGAGCTGGGCTTCGAGGTGCTCAGCCTCGACGTGGACGCGGAGAAGATCGGCCGTCTGCAGGCCGGGGATCTGCCCATCTACGAACCCGGGCTGGAGGAGGTGCTGAGGCGCAACCTGGCCAACGGGCGGCTGCGCTTCACCACCTCCTACGAGGAGGCCGCGGCCTTCGGGGACGTGCACTTCCTGTGCCTGGGCACCCCCCAGAAGCCCGGCGAGTACGCCGCGGACGTGTCCTACCTGGACGCGGCGATCGAGTCGCTCGCCCCCCACCTGAACCGTGAGTGCCTGGTCGTCGGCAAGTCCACCGTCCCGGTGGGCACCGCCCAGCGGCTGGCCGACAAGCTGGCCCGGCTCGCGCCCATCGGCGCGGGCGCCGAGCTGGCGTGGAACCCCGAGTTCCTTCGCGAGGGGTTCGCGGTGAAGGACACCCTGCACCCCGACCGGATCGTGCTGGGCGTCGCCTCGGACCGGGCCGAGAAGATCATGCGGGAGGTGTACGCCTCCATGCTGGAGATGGGCACCCCGATAGTGATCACCGACTACCCGACGGCCGAGCTGGTCAAGGTGGCCGCGAACGCCTTCCTGGCCACGAAGATCTCTTTCATCAACGCGATGGCCGAGGTCTGCGAGGCCGCGCACGCCGACGTCAAGCAGCTCTCGCTGGCGCTCTCCTTCGACGACCGCATCGGGGGGAAGTTCCTCAACCCGGGGCTCGGTTTCGGCGGGGGATGCCTGCCCAAGGACATAAGGGCCTTCATGGCCCGTGCCGGGGAGCTCGGCGCGGACCAGGCGCTGACCTTCCTGCGCGAGGTGGACGCGATCAACATGCGCCGTCGCGCCCGGATGGTCGACCTGGCCCGCGAGCTGGCCGGGGGGTCGTTCCGCGGCTGTACGGTGGCGGTGCTCGGCGCGGCCTTCAAGCCCAACTCCGACGACATCCGCGACTCCCCGGCCCTCGACGTGGCGGTGAAGATCAGGGAACAGGGTGGCCGGGTGACCGTCTACGACCCGGTGGCCCAGGAGAACGCCCGCCGTGCCCACCCCAACCTGTCCTACGGGCGGTCCGCGCTGGAGGCGGCCAAGGACGCCCATGTCGTGCTGCTGCTGACCGAGTGGCAGGAGTTCATCGCCCTGGATCCCGAGGAACTGGGCTCGGCGGTGGCCTCCCGCAAGATCGTTGACGGTCGTAACGCCCTCGACGCCGAGGTCTGGCGGGCGGCGGGCTGGCACTATCGCGCTCTCGGCCGTCCCTGAGTTCCGGTCTCGGCCCGCGATCATGATCCGGGTCGGTGACGGTGACGCCTCACGGGGACGCCGCCGGGTACGAGGAAGCGCCTCGCACGCAGGCCGTCTCACGTGAACGGCGCCTGACGCCGAGAACCGCTTCACGTGGGAGGGGCTTCGCACGAGGCGATTCGCGTGAAAGGCGCTTCGCGCGACGGCCGTCCGGCACGGCGCTGGTCTCACACGAAAGCGGCGGGCTCCCGATATCGGCCGGGGGCCCGCCGCTTTCGCAACCGGCGTCCAAGGAGTCTTGTCGCTCCTCGGTCCGCCGTGCTCTACGTCACCAGTAGTAGTACCAGTAGTCCCTGTACCAGCGGCGCCGACGCCGATAGCGGCGTCTCCAGCGGTCCGGGTCGTGCCCGAGCCGGGAAGTCCCGGAAAAGATCGCATTGAAGTTCATGGCCACCTCTCTTCATTGCCGATCTCTCGAATCTTTCGATATCCACCGTATCCGCCATGAAAGACAAATACATAAAATCGCCTTCAATTTGGATTAACGATACTTTTAGTGGATATTTCAGGGAGACGGGCACGAAGAATCGTTGACCTGGGTCATGAAAGGCCCTGGGAACGGGCTTTCCGGCCCGCCGCCCGAGGGCAGGGACCGCCCGGACCGGCCGGGACCGTGAGCCCCGGCGCGATCAGTTGTCGAACTCCCCCAGCTTCACCCCTCCGACGAAGGCGTCCCACTCCGCCCGGGTGAAGAACAGCTTCGGCCCCTCGGGGTTCCTGGAGTCGCGCAGCACGTAGAGCGGCCCGGCCCCAGCCTTGTGGCCCTCGCCGACGTCCTCGACCACGGCCACCTCGACGCAGTTGCCGTCACCGTCCCCCTCGGGAGCCGCCCTGCGCCAGACGGCCTTGCTGAGGTCCGCGTCCATGTCGTCCATCACCTTCGTCGCTCAATGCCCGCCGGCCGGGACGGGGCCCCGCGCGGAGCTCTCTTCGGAACGGGTGTGGATCTCCGCCACGTCTCGGGGCGATCGATGCCGTCCCCTCGATGTCGCGGTCCACGTAGACGACACGATAGACCGGGACCGCCTTCGGCGCCGGTGGTCGCGCGGACACGGGGACGCGCGGATCCGCGGGCGCGAGGCCCGCAAAGGACGAACGATCCGGTGAGGGACCAGGGACAGGGTGTCGGCGTGGCACAGGGGAACCCCGCGGGTGCGAGGCCCGGAAAGGACGGGGAATCCGTACGGGGAACCGCGGGCGGGGCGTCAGCGCGCCGAGATGGAGCTCACGTCGGAGTGGGCCGGTGACCGGCTCTCACCCGCGCCCACGCTGCCGAACACGGCCAGGACCGCCACGGTGAGCCCGAGGATGGCACGGATCGCATTCCTCATGATTCTCAACCTCCCGAATCTGCGAGAATCCTCTCCTTCCCCGTGCATTCCCGTCTATCCGCAATTCCCTAAAATGGTGGTCAAAATGGGAATAATCAGGCTCCGAGCTGGGCGGCCTCGGCACGAAGCCGCTCACCCTTGGCATGGGCCTGCTCCTTGAGGGCGACCTGGAACGCCTCCATCTTCGCCCTGAGCCCCTCGTCGGCGGCGGCCAGGATCCGTACGGCCAGCAGGCCCGCGTTGCGGGCGCCCCCGACGGCGACGGTCGCGACCGGGACACCGGCCGGCATCTGGACGATCGACAGCAGGGAGTCCATGCCGTCGAGGTACTTCAGCGGGACGGGCACGCCGATCACCGGCAGGGGGGTCACCGAGGCGAGCATGCCCGGCAGGTGGGCGGCTCCCCCGGCACCCGCGATGATCACCTTCAGCCCGCGTCCGGCCGCCCCGGCGCCGTAGGCGATCATCTCCTCGGGCATGCGGTGCGCGGAGACCACGTCGGCCTCGAAGGCCACCCCGAACTCGGCGAGCGCCTCGGCGGCGAGTCTCATCACCGGCCAGTCGGAGTCGCTGCCCATGACGATGCCGACGGTGGTCATGCTCTCTCCCTGCCTGCGGGCCGCGGGGGCCGCGTTCTCGGTGATGCCGTGCTCCCGGGGGTCACGCCCCGGGGGAGGTCGCGCCCGGTGGCCGCGTGCCTCGGTGATGCCGTACCCGGGGCGGTCGGGCCCCGGTGACGGCGGCTCTCAGGTGTACCGTCCCTCGGTGAGGTAGACCGCGGCGTGCCGGGCGCGCGCGCGGACCTCGTCCAGGTCGGTGCCGAGCGCGGTGACGTGGCCGATCTTGCGCCCCGGCCGCACCTCCTTGCCGTAGAAGTGGACCTTGATCCCGGGATCGTGGGCCATCACGTGCTCGTACCTGGCGAAGACGTCGGGGTCGTCGCCGCCCAGCAGGTTGGCCATCACCACGACGGGGGCGGTCGGCGCGGGAGAGCCGAGCGGCAGGTCGAGGACGGCGCGCAGGTGCTGCTCGTACTGGGAGGTGCGGGAACCCTCGATCGTCCAGTGCCCGCTGTTGTGCGGGCGCATGGCGAGCTCGTTCACGATCAGGCCGGAGGGGACGGCGAACATCTCCACGGCCAGCAGGCCGGTCACGCCGAGCTCCTTGGCGATGTCCAGGGCGATCCGCTGGGCCGTCGCGGCCAGCTCCGGGTCGAGGCCGGGCGCGGGGGCGAGCACCTCGACGCAGATCCCGTCCCGCTGGACGGTCTCCACCACCGGGTAGCTGACGCCCTGCCCGTGCGGCGACCTGGCGACCAGCACGGCGAGCTCCCGCTCGAACGTCACGAACCCCTCGGCCATCAGCGGCACGCCGGAGGCCAGTACCTCGGCCGCGTCCCCGGCCGAGCGACAGACCCAGACGCCCCGCCCGTCGTACCCTCCGCGGACCGCCTTGAGCACGACGGGCCAGCCGTGCTCGGCGGCGAACCCCTCGACGTCGGCGGCCGTCTCCACCCGCCGCCAGGGCGGGCAGGGGGCGCCGATCGCGGTCAGCCGCTCCCGCATCACGGCCTTGTCCTGGGCGTGCACGAGCGCGTCGGCGCCGGGGTGCACGGCGAAGCCGTCCTCGATCAGGGCGCGGACGTGCTCGGTGGGCACGTGCTCGTGGTCGAAGGTGACCGCGTCGCACCCCTTGGCGAGGTCGCGCAGGTCCGCCAGGGACCGGTGGTCGCCCAGGCGCACGTCGGCGATCACACGGGCGGCGCTCTCGTCGGGCGAGCCCGCCAGGACCCTCAGCTCGACGCCGAGGGCGATGGCCGCCTGCTGGGTCATCCGGGCCAGCTGGCCCGCCCCGATCATGCCGACGACGGGTCCGCGGGGATGGGCCGAAGAATGGCTGCTCACGGCGGTCGAGTGTACCGCTCCCGGTACGGGACCGGTCGGCCGGCCGGCGGCGGGATCGGCGCGGGGGCCGGGCGGCCGTTCCGGGTCGCCTCGCAGGCACGACCGCCCAGCGTGTTCTCCGCCCGGGTGGCGCCCCTGTCCACCCCGGCGGGGTCCGGAGGTTTCCCGCGATCCACCGGCTCAGCGTAACGTCGGGGCGTCTTCACGAAACGCGATATAAGACATTTCCTGAATCGTCCCTGATGGGGACTATGAGAAAATCGAGATGATGTCACGCGGCCTCGCGCGCCGCACCGGTACCCTGATCCGAGAGTGTTCGAGGTCCTCCGACGTGGTGGATCACCGGTCGACCCGAAAGGACCGTGCACGGACGTGGAGTTTCTCCGAAACGCCTACCGGCGGCTCGCCGGGCTGGCACGGGAACTGGCGAAGTTCGGCGCGATCGGCGCGATCGCCTTCCTGATCGACACCGGTACCACCAACCTGCTCCGGTTCGGGTTCGACTGGGGACCGCTCACCTCCAAGGTCATCGCCACGGTCGTCGCGGCCACCTTCGCCTACCTCGGCAACCGCCACTGGACGTTCAAGGACCGGGAACAGAGCGGCCTGGCCCGCGAGTACTTCCTGTTCTTCGTGCTCAACGGCATCGGCCTGCTGATCTCCCTGCTGGTGATCGGCTTCGTGACCTACACGCTCGGCCTGGAGGACGCGCTGAGCTACAACGTCGCGCTGCTCATCGGGACCGGGCTCGGCACCCTGTTCCGGTTCTGGTCCTACAAGAAGTGGGTCTTCCTGCCGGGCGTCACCCCGGTCGCACCGGTGCCGACCGGCCAGGTGAACGGCCACGTGTACCTGCTGAACAAGACCCCGGAGGAGGACGTGCGGCCGCCCCGGCAGCACTGACCCCGCAACCCCCGGCAGACCCCTGTAACCCCCCGCAGACCCCGCCGGACCGCGCCCGGCCCCCGGGCCCCGGGCCCGCGCCGCGGACGAAGGCGCCACCCCCGCGACGGGCCGTCCCTACGGTCAGGCGGGCCCGCGGACGACGCGGTTCCTGCCCGTGTCCCCCACCTGGCGCAGGAAGAGCGCGAACGCCGCGGGACGGGGCCGTACCAGCTCCAGGCGCCCGCCGTCGGCGGCGGCCAGCGCCCTGGCCAGCGGCAGGCCCAGACCCGTGCTGCCGCCCCCGCTGACGTTCCGCTCGAAGACCCTCGGGGCCAGGTCGTCGGGGATGCCCCTGCCCTGGTCCGCGACCTCGATCACGACGGACCTGTCCTTGACGCTGGTCGTCACGGTCACCGTGCCGTCGCCGTGTCCCAGCGAGTTCTCCAGCAGGGTGGAGATCACCTGGCTGATGCCGCCCCCGGTGCCCAGGGCCTGGAGTTCGCGGGTGCCGGCCAGCTTCAGCCTCCGCCCGGCCCGGCGGAACGCCGGTCCCCACTCGATGAACTGCTGGTCGAGCAGCGCGTCGAGTTCCACGATCTCGGCCTGGGCCTGACGCTGCCTCCTGGCGGTGGCCAGCAGCTCGTCGATCACGGCGGTCAGCCGCTCGGCCTGCACGATCGCGGCCTCGCCCTCCTCCTTGACGATGCCGGGCTCGTCGGCGGCCGCGACGATCTCCTCCAGCCTCATGGTCAGGCCGGTGAGCGGGGTGCGGAGCTGGTGGGAGGCGTCGGTGGCGAACTCCCGCTCCCTGGCCAGCAGGTCCGAGATGCGGGTCGCGCTGCGGTCCAGCACCTCGGCCACCCGGTCGAGCTCCTGGATCCCGTAGCGGTGCTTGCTGGGCCGGGCGTCACCGGAGCCGAGCCGCTCGGCGATCATCGCCAGGTCGCTGAGCGGGAGCGTCAGGCGCCGCGACTGCACGATGGCGAGCCCCACCGCGACCGCCAGGGCAGCCGCGGCGAGTCCGAGGATGAGGAAGAGCCAGGCGTGCGCCTCGCGTTCCACCTCCGTCCTGTCCCGGCTGACCGCGACGTACACGCCGTTCTCCGACTGGGCGTCCTCGGTCATCTTCTGGCTCTCGGGGGGCTCGGTGCCCACCGTTATCACCTGGGGCGGCGTCCCCTTCGCGTAAATCTGAATGTAAAGATCGGAGTACTTACGTTCCAGTTGCTGCTCGTCGACCGGCTGATCCTGGATCCGGGCGTACTCGACCTCCCCCAGCAGGCTCTTGGCGTGCGAGGAGAGCGCCTGGGTCGCCTCCTCCTCGATGAGCCGGTTGACCGCCACACCGAGGGGAATGCCGAGCAACAACACCCCGATGACCGCGACGAGGAGGGTTGAGGAGAGCAGGCGGCGGCGCATCTCCTACTCGCGCTCGAACCTGAAGCCGACCCCTCGAACCGTCGTGATGTACCGGGGCTTGGCGGCGTCGTCCCCGAGCTTGCGGCGTAGCCAGGAGATGTGCATGTCCAGGGTCTTGGTCGAACCCCACCAGTTGGTGTCCCACACCTCGCGCATGATCTGCTCCCGGGTGACCACCTTCCCGGCGTCCCGGACCAGGACCCTCAGCAGGTCGAACTCCTTGGTGGTCAGATGGAGTTCCTTGTCGCCCATCCAGGCGCGGCGGGAGTCGGCGTCGATGCGCACGCCCTGGACCACCGGCGTCTCGGACGTGCCGCGCCGCAGCAGGGCGCGGACGCGCGCCAGCAGCTCGGCCAGGCGGAAAGGCTTGGTGACGTAGTCGTCGGCCCCGGCGTCGAGGCCCACCACGGTGTCCACCTCGTCGACGCGGGCGGTGAGTATCAGCACGGGAGTACCGTGGCCCTCCGCGCGGATGCGCCGGGCCACCTCCAGGCCGTCCATCTCGGGAAGACCGAGATCGAGAACGATCAAGTCGATGCCGCCCGACAGCGCTCGTTCCAGAGCCTGCGGGCCGTCAGGGCTCACCTCTACTTGATAACCCTCGCGGCGCAACGCGCGCGCCAATGGTTCGGAAATCGAGGTGTCATCCTCGGCGAGTAGTACACAGGTCATGTTGCGATCGTAGGACCTTAGGGGATCGTTTCCCGGGTACAGCGCGCGGTTTGACGTGTCGTTGACCTATCCATTGACCTGGGCAAACACTGATAAATCCCGGATAGTCATCCCGCAACGGCCCGAGGCCGAGCGGTAGGTCCCCCACCTAGTAAGCCCCTCGAAAGCACAGGGGCCCAAAAGGATCGGCCGACAAAACAGAACACGCCCGACCGGAAGGGATCCGGTGGGCGTGTTCCGCTCGATCCATATCACTCCGCCGACGGCGGCTCGGCGTAGCGGGCGAGGTAGAGCTGCTCCCCGAGGCTTCCGATCAGCCCCAGTTCGGTCTCCAGGTAGTCGATGTGGCGCTCCTCGTCCTCCAGGATCTCCTCGAAGATCCGGGCCGAGGTGGCGTCGCCCTTCTCGCGCATCAGGATGATGGCGGGCCGCAGGCGGGTGACCACCTCCAGCTCGACGTTCAGATCCGCGCGGAGCTGCTCCGCCACGGTCTGGCCGATGTGCAGGGTGCCCAGCTTCTGGTAGTTGGGCAGCCCCTCCAGGAAGAGGATGCGGTCGGTGAGCTTCTCCGCGTGGCGCATCTCGTCGATGGACTCTTCGCGGGTGTATTTGGCCAACCGGGTGTAACCCCAGTTCTCCTGCATCTTGGCGTGAAGGAAGTACTGGTTGATCGCGGTCAGCTCTGCGGTGAGCTGCTCGTTGAGCAGTTCAATGATCTTCTTGTCGCCCTGCATGATCGGGCTCCTCGTGCTATGCGGTCGGCATCAAGTCTTCAGACCGCTTCAGGATCGCACAAATTTTCCGCACGCAAGAAGCGCAGTCGCCACCGGCACCCGTGGAGTCGCGGATCTGGCGCGCACTCTTCGCCCCTGCCGAGATGCAGTCGTGCACCTCGTTCTCGGTGACCGCTCGGCAGACGCATACGTACACGGCGGGTGTGACCTCTCATGAGGGTACCATAGGTAAGGCACACCTAAGGTAACTCATTTGGTTAGGCTTGCCTATGTGAGGTAGGGCACACTCACCTGACCGTCACACCCTCCTGCCGTTCCCGCGACCCCGCCCGTCCCTCCGGAACAGGTCGCCGGCAGGTCCCGAGATCCACACCTCGCGCCCACCGGATCCGTCCGCGTGCACGTCACACGCCGCTCCAGGCCCTCCGGCCGGCCGGAGGGTGCCCAGAATGCCCCGGGGCGTCCGGAACGCTCACGGACGCCCTCGGCGCCTTCTCAGTGCCCTCTGGCCAGCCACTCCTCCAGGTGCCCCGCCTCCTGGCCGATGACGGTCGAGGGCCCGTGGCCGGTGTGCACGACCGTCTCCGGGGGCAGGGTCAGCAACCGGCCCTTGATCGACTCGATGATCGTGTCGAACGAGGAGAAGGACCGCCCGGTCGCGCCGGGGCCGCCCTGGAACAGGGTGTCGCCGCTGAAGACCGTGCAGATGTCCGCGCCGTACAGGCAGACCGCGCCCGGGGAGTGACCCGGCGTGTGCAGCACGGTCAGCTCGACCCCTCCGGCCGAGAGCACCTGGCCGTCCTGGAGCGGGACGTACGGCAGGTCGGCGTAGACCATCTCCCACAGCACCCGGTCGGCCGGGTGCAGCAGGACCGGCGCGCCCGTCCGCTGAGCGAGCTCGGCGGCCGCGTCGATGTGGTCGTCGTGCGCGTGGGTGCACACGATGGCCCTGACCTCCCGGCCACCGACCCGCTGGGCGATCGCGGCGGCGTCGTGCGCGGCGTCGACGACGATGACCTCGCTCGCCGAGCCGACGATCCAGACGTTGTTGTCGACGTCCCAGGTCCCGCCGTCCAGCGAGAAGGTGCCCGAGGTGATGATCTTGTCGATCACAGGATCACCACCGAGCGCAGGACCTCGCCGCGGTGCATCCGCGCGAAGGCCTCCTCGACGTCGCCCAGCCCGATCGTCTCGGAGACGAAGCGGTCCAGGTCCAGCCGTCCCTGCAGGTACAGGTCGATGAGCATCGGGAAGTCGCGGCTGGGCAGGCAGTCGCCGTACCAGGAGGACTTCAGCGCGCCACCGCGGCCGAAGACGTCGATCAGCGGCAGCTCCAGCGTCATCTCCGGGGTGGGCACCCCCACCAGGACCACGGTCCCGGCCAGGTCGCGGGCGTAGAACGCCTGTCTGTAGGTCTCGGGACGGCCCACGGCCTCGATGACCACGTCCGCGCCGTTGCCGCCGGTGAGCTCCTTGACCGTCTCGACCACGTCCTGGGTGCGGGAGTTGACCGTGTGGGTGGCGCCGAACTCGGTGGCCCAGCCGAGCTTGCGGTCGTCCACGTCCACCGCGATGATCTTCGAGGCGCCCGCCAGCCGGGCCCCCAGGATGGCCGCGTCACCGACACCGCCGCACCCGATGACCGCCACGCTGTCGCCGCGCCCCACCCCGCCGGTGTTGATCGCCGCGCCCAGGCCCGCCATCACGCCGCACCCCAGCAGCCCGGCCACCTTCGCCGGGGCCGAGGGGTCCACCTTGGTGCACTGCCCGGCCGCCACCAGCGTCTTCTCGACGAACGCGCCGATGCCCAGCGCGGGGCTGAGCGGCGTCCCGTCCTCCAGGGTCATCGCCTGGGAGGCGTTGTGGGTCGCGAAGCAGTACCACGGACGGCCGCGCAGGCACGCCCGGCAGTTCCCGCACACCGCCCGCCAGTTCAGGATCACGAAGTCACCGGGGGCCACCTCGGTGACGCCCTCGCCGACCGCCTCGACCACCCCGGCGGCCTCATGACCCAGCAGGAACGGGAACTCGTCGTTGATGCCCCCCTCCCGGTAGTGCAGGTCGGTATGGCAGACGCCGCAGGCCTGGACGTTCACCACCGCCTCCCCCGGTCCTGGATCGGGCACGATGACGGTCTCCAGCGAGACCGGCTCGCCCTTGCCACGCGCGACCACGCCTTGCACGGTGTACGGCATTCCTGCACCTCATCTGTTCCGGAAACTCTCCGAGCCCCCCGCGAGCCCCGGGAGGCTCCGCGGTACTCGCGGGGCTCCGTGCGCTCGCCTCCCTGCGGGACGGTCCTCGGGGCCGCACCCGGAGCTCGGTGGTCGGTCAATGACTATCAGGACTCCGGCGCAGAACATAAGGCTGGACCACCCCGAGTCCGCGGGCGGGCCTGCGCGGGATGCGGCCCACCTCGACGCCGGGCGCGCCCTCCAGCGCCCCGGCCAGCCCGTCGTCGACGACGATCGTGCCGGGACGGGCGATGGCCGTGAGCCTGGCCGCCAGGTTGACCGTGGTGCCGAACACGTCCCCCATGATCGGCACCACCGGGCCGTACGCCAGCCCGATCCGCACGTCCGGCCCGTACCGGCGGACCGTCTCGACCATGTCCAGGGCGATCGCCGCGGCCGTGCGCGGGTCGGAGGCCGAGAAGAGCACCTCGTCGCCGAGGGTCTTGATCAGCCGTCCCCCGTGCTCGGCGACGACGTCTGAGGCCCGCGCCTCGAAGCCCTCGACCAGCTCGGCCAGCCCGCGCTCGTCCAGCTCCCGGGAGACCCGGGTGAAGGAGACCAGGTCGGCGAAGCCCACCGTCAGCGTGAGCCGGGCCGGCGCGATCCGGTCGTCGATGTCGGCGACGGTCAGCAGGCGGGTCCCGGCGGCGGCGAGCTGGGCGCGCCAGACGTGCACCAGCACCTTCTCGAAGTCCGGGAGCAGCCTGCGGGAGGTGTCCATGACCGCGGCCAGGTCCTCGTCGGCCGGCCGCTCTCCGGGGTCGAGCATGGCACCGATCATGATCTCGGCCTGCCACTGGGCGAGCCTGGCGGTGGTCTGGCCGAGCGCCCTGGACATCCGGATGACGGTCCGGTCGTCCATCAGGCCGTTCTCCATCATCGCCCGGACCCGCAGCAGCACCGCGACGTCCGCGTCGGTGAAGGCCACGGCGTCGTCGGGAAGCGTGGCGAACCCCAGGGCCCGCCAGATCCGTTCGGTGAGCTCCTGCGGGACCCCGGCGAGCGCCGCCACCTGGATCCGGGTGTAGCGGGGGGCCGTGCCGACGAAGAGGTGCTCGATCTGCTCCGCCGTCGGGCGCCCCGCGGGCACCCGCCCGGCCTGATCCGTCGCCTCCGGTCCCGTCTCCCGCGTGCCCGCCCCCTCCGGTTCCGTCCCCTCGGGTCCCGTCCCCTCGGGTCCCGTCCCCTCGGGGACCGTCTCCCGCGTGCCCGTCGCCTCCGTACCCGTCCCGGCCCGCCCCCCGGTGCCCCCGGGCCCCTCGCCCGGACTTCCCGCGGGGTTCCGGTACCGGTCCTCGCCCCGGTCCGGGAGGTCACGCCCCATCGGTCACCGCCCGCCGGGTTCGGAGGGCTCCCCGTCGGCCGCCTCGTCGATCGCGCGGAACAGCTCGGTCCGCACGTCCTGGATGCGCGGGATGTCGCGGAGCGTGATCCGGCCGCTGTCGCCCGCCGACTCCACGACGAGCGTGCCGCAGCCGAAGAGCCTCTCCGTCAGCGTCTGGTCGGCGCTGACCGCCACGACCTTGGCCATCGGGATGTCGTCGACGGACGTGCTCAGCACGCCGGTGCCGATGGTGAGCCGGTGCGAGGTGAGCACGTACGTGGTGTTCCTCCAGCGCAGGTACGGAACGAACGACCACACTGTCAGCAGGCCGACGCTGATCACGGCCACCGCGATCAGCGCGTAGAACGTGTACTCGAAGTCGGGCATGAAGAAGACGGCGGCACCGGACGCCAGGATGATCAGGATCAGCGCGAGGAACGGCACGATGAGGCGTTTCCAGTGAGGGCGGAACGACCTGATCCGTCGTTCCCCCTCCGTCATCTGGTGATCGGGTAGACCCATGGGCCAAATCGTGGCACGTCCGCGTGCCCCGCGTCATGAGCCGCGGGAGCGAACACGCGCGGCGTCACGAACCGTACGGCGCACGGCAGGCACGTGGGCGGACGAAAGGGGGCACGCGGGGTCACGAGCCCTGCGGGCGGACGTGCACCACGTCCCCCACGCTGAGCACGTGCTGCTCCCCCTTGGCGTCCACGAGCAGGTGACCCGTGTGGTCGACGCCGGTGGCCGTGCCGGTCAGCACCCGCTCCCCGGGCAGCTCCACCCGGACCCGGCGGCCGACCGTGGCGCTGGCCGCCAGGTAGGCGGCCCGCAGACCGCACGCCTCGGGGTCGCCGTCGGCCTCGGACCACTCTCGGTAGTGGGTCTCGACCTCCCGCAGCACCGCGCGCAGGAGCGGGTCCCGGTCGGCGCAGCCGGCCTTCTCGATGACCAGCGAGGTGGCGGTCTCCACCGGCAGCTCCTCGGCGCGCAGGCTCACGTTGAGCCCGACCCCCACGATCACCGCGCTGTCGATCCGCTCGGCGAGCACCCCGGCGAGCTTGCGCTCGCCGACCAGCAGGTCGTTGGGCCACTTGAGCCGGACGTCGACCTCGGTGACCTTCCGCACCGCGGACGCGACCGCCAGGCCGACGAGCAGGGGGAGCCAGCCCTGCCTGGCCGGGGGCGGGTCGGGGCGGAACAGCATGGAGAACGTCAGGCCCGAGCGCGGTGGAGCGCTCCACGCCCGGCCGAGCCTGCCCCGCCCGGCGAACTGGGTCTCGGCGACGATGACGGCCCCCTGCCGGACGCCGTCGCGGGCGGCCTGCCCGAGGTCCGCGTTGGTCGATCCGGTCCTGGCGACCACGGTGACGTCGGACCACAGGCCACCGGGGCGGACCAGGGCCCGGGTGAGCGCCGCCTGGGAGAGCGGCGGGCGTTCGAGATCGGTGAAGGGCGAATCGAGCACCTGACCATCCTGCCTTCCCGAGGGAGCGACCGGTACCTAATCACCGTATGTCATCGCAGGGCCCGCGTCCGTGGCGCGGCGGCAGCGCATATGGTGGCCTGACCGTCACCGTGATCGGACACGTCGCCGGGGCACGCGGCACCCCGCCGCGCGCACCGGGCACGCCGTACCCGGCCGGCCGCTCACCGGCCGCACCGTGTCCGCCGGGTGCTCGCCGGGCACCGGTCCGGGACGGGCCTGAGGTCTCCACCCTGGAGGATGCGGATGAGCGGACGTCCCGACCCGACGAGCGCGTCCGCCGAGGTCACGCGCAGGCCGGGGCCCACCACCCGGGCGCGGGTCGGGCAGATGCGCTCGGGCACGCTGCACGAGCGCCGCGACGACCTGGCCACCGAGGAGCCGCTGGAGATCCGGGTCCGCTCGGGCTCGGAGCACCGCACGGTCGCGATCACCATGCGCACCCCGGGACACGACTTCGAGCTGGCCGCAGGGTTCCTGTACGGCGAGGGCGTCGCCACCCCGGCCGACGTGGCGTCCATCGCCTACTGCACCGACGAGGACGTGCCCCCGCAGGCGCGCTACAACACCGTCACCGTACGGCTCCACGGCCCGCTGCCCGACCTGCCCTCGCTGGACCGGCACTTCGTGACGTCCAGCGCGTGCGGCGTCTGCGGTACCGCGAGCCTCGACGCGCTGCGCGACCGCCGCCCCCCGGCACCCGCCGGGCAGGGCCCGCTCGTCTCCCCGGAGGTCCTGTACGGCCTCCCCGACCGGCTCAGGCGGGCCCAGGGCGTCTTCGGCAAGACCGGGGGGCTGCACGCCGCCGGGCTGTTCACCCCCGAAGGAGAGGCGCTCGCGGTCCGCGAGGACGTGGGACGGCACAACGCGCTGGACAAGCTCGTCGGCTGGGCCATGACGACCGGCAGGCTGCCGCTGGACGATCACCTGCTCATGGTCAGCGGGCGGACCAGCTACGAGATCATGCAGAAGGCCCTCACCGCGGGCCTGGCGGTCGTCTGCGCGGTCTCCGCGCCCTCCTCCCTGGCCGTCGAGCTGGCCAGGGAGTTCGACATGACGCTGGTCGGCTTCCTGCGCGAGGAGCGCTTCAACGTCTACGCCGGAGCGCACCGCCTCACCCCGTGACCGTGCCCGTCCTGGCGGGACGGCACGGGGCGGCCACGGGTGGAACGGTCAGGGGCCGGGCCGGTCAGCCGGTGTTCTGCAGGCCCGCGGCGACGCCGTTGACCGACAGCAGCAGCAGCGTCGAGAGGTTCTCGCGCTCCTCCTCCGAGAGCCCCCCGTCCGCGCGGAGCGTGGACAGGGCGCGCAGCTGCAGGTGCGACAGGGCGTCCACGTACGGGTCGCGGAGCTGCACCGCGCGGGAGAGGACCTTCCGGTCCTCCAGCAGGCGGGTGTGGCCGGTGGTCTCCAGCACCAGGCGGCGGGTCAGGTCGTACTCGGCGAGCACCTGCTCGACGAAGTCGTCCCTGGCGCCGAGCGCGAGGTAGCGGGCGGCGATGTCGCGGTCGGTCTTGGCCAGCGACATCTCCACGTTGTCCAGCAGCGAGGCGAACAGCGGCCACTCGCGGTAGGCGGCGCGCAGCTCCTCCAGCCCGGTCTCGGAGATCACCGCCTGCAGGCCGCTGCCCAGGCCGTACCAGCCGGGCAGGTTGACGCGGGTCTGCGCCCAGGCGAACACCCACGGGATGGCCCGCAGGTCGTCCAGGGAGCGGGGGGCGCCCAGGCCGCGGCGGGCCGGGCGGGAGCCCAGCCGGAGCGAGCCGATCTCCTCCAGCGGGCTGACCAGGGAGAACCACTCCGGGAAGCCGGGCGCCTCGGTCAGCTGCCGGTAGGCCTTCTCCGAGGCCGAGGCGACCCGCTCGGCCACCCCGCGGAACCGCCCGGCGGCCTCGGCGGTACGCGCCTCGATGGACGGGGTGGAGGCCAGCAGCACCGCCGAGGTGACCTGCTCCATGTGCCGGCGGGCGATGGCGTCGTGGCCGTAGCGGGCGAAGATGACCTCGCCCTGCTCGGTGACCTTGAACCGGCCGCCCACCGACCCGGGGGCCTGCGCGAGCACGGCGCGGTTGGCCGGGCCGCCGCCCCGGCCCAGGGCGCCGCCCCGGCCGTGGAAGAGCGTCAGCGGTACGTCGTGCTCGGCCGACCAGGCGGCCAGCGCCTCCTGGGCCTCGTACAGCTTGAGGGTGGCCGCGGCCGGGCCGAGCTCCTTGGCGGAGTCGGAGTAGCCGAGCATCACCTCCAGGCGCCGCTCCTCGGCCAGCGCGGCCTGCACGGCCGGGATCTCCAGCATCCCCGACAGCACGGCCGGGGCCGCGGCCAGGTCGGCGCCCGACTCGAACAGCGGGACCACGTCCAGGCGCGGGGCCCGCTCGCCCAGGGCGTGCGCGGCCAGCTCGTGGACCGCGGCGATGTCGTCGGCCGAGCGGGTGAAGGAGACGACGTAGCGGCGGCAGGCGGTCACCCCGAACCGTTCCTGGATCCAGGCGATGGTGCGGATCGTGGCCAGCACCTCCTCGGTCCGCTCGGAGGTGCGCCCGGCGGCGATCTCCTCCAGCGCGGCCGCGTGGACCTGGGAGTGCTGGCGCACCTCCAGCTCCGCCAGGTGGAAACCGAACGTCTCCACCTGCCAGATGAGGTGCTGCAGCTCGCCGTAGGCCTGCCGCATCGCCCCGGCCGCGACCAGCGACTCCTGGGCGGTGCGCAGGTCGGCCAGAAGCTGCTCGGGCGAGCGGTAGGCGAGGTCGAGGCCGCGCTGCCGGGTGGCCGCGATGCGCGCCGCGACGAACATCAGCCACTGCCGGTGCGGCTCGCCCGGGGAGCGGGTGGCCATCTCCGAGACCACGTCGGGGTGGTCGTTCTCCGCGGCGGACAGCGCGGCCCGCAGCTCGCGCGAGGCCGGGGTGTGGTCCGCGCCGAGGGTCAGCGAGCGGCCGATGCGCGAGGTGGCGTTCTCCAGGGCGATCAGCACGTGCTCGGCCTGGATGAGCACCGCGTCACGGGTCACCTTGGCGGTGACGTTCGGGTTGCCGTCGCGGTCGCCGCCGATCCAGCTCCCGTACCGGATGAAGGCGCGGGCGCGGGGGCGTTCGGTGCCGGTGCTGCCGCCGAGCGCGGCGTCCAGCGCCCGGTAGACCTGCGGGACCACCCGGAAGAGGGTCTCGTCGAAGGCCGCCATGGCGGTGCGGACCTCGTCCAGCGGGTCCAGCTTGGTGGACCTGAGCTGGGCGGTGCGCCAGAGCAGGTCGATCTCCTCCAGCAGCCGTCGCCGCGTCTCGGCCCGCTCCGCGGCCCCCCGGTCGGAGCTGTTGTACGCGGCGAGCTGGCCGCTGATGCGCTGGATGGCGGTGACCACGGCGCGCCTGCGGGCCTCGGTGGGGTGCGCGGTCAGCACCGGGTGCAGGCGCAGTCCCTCGACCAGGTCGGCGACCTTGCCGCCGCCGAGCTCCTGGACGGCCTGGGCCAGCGACTCCGGCAGCGGCTCCTCGCCGGTGTCGCGGACCCGCAGGACGCGGATCCTGAAGTGCTCCTCGGCCAGGTTGGCCAGGTGGAAGTAGCAGGTGAAGGCCCGGGCGATGTGCACGGCGCGGTCGATGGGCCATTCGGCCACCATCGCGGTGATCTCGTCGACCGAGACCTGCCCGCGGCGCGCCCCGATGACGGCCTTGCGCAGTCGTTCGACATCGGCGAGCAGGTCATCGCCGCCGTGTTCGGCGATGACCTGCCCGAGGAGTTCGCCGAGCAGCCGCACGTCCGCGCGCAGCTCGTCGGGCATCTCGGTGACAGCGGAGGAACGCTCTGCCTGCTGGGACACGATGGTGGCCATGCCCGTCAGGGTACCGACCGGGTTTCGACCGGCGGAGACCGGTCTCACCCATTGGACTAGACCATTCAGGTGGCCGCCGAGGTCGCCTCCAGCAGGGCCGGATACCGGGCGAACGCCTGCCTTGCGGCGATCCTGCGACCGGCCCAGGACAGCAGCAGGCCGTAGGGGACGGCCAGCGCGCACACCCAGGTGAGACCCATCCCCATCGGCACCAGGATCGGCAGCGAGAGCACCCCGGTGCCCAGCAGCGCGCCGAACGAGGCCGCGAAGGCGATGCCGCCCTGGCCCGGAGCCGCGCCGGTGAAGGCGTTCAGCCGCTCGGGCACGGTGTAGGGCAGCCACACGCTGGTCAGCGCTCCCATGCCGAGGCCGACGCCCAGGACGCCCCAGGCGGCGAGCACCGCCGGGACCGCCCACAGCAGGTTCCCGGCGAGCAGCGCGGCGACCACGGAGAGCGCCAGCAGCAGCGGGACCGCGATCACCGCCACGGCCAGGTGCCGCCCGGTGAGGTCGGTCCGCCAGTCGCGGTCGTTCCCGTACACGACGGTGTTCATCCACAGGGAACGGCCGTCGATGCCGAAGGCGTTGCACCCCTGGATGGCGATCATCGCGGCGCCGAGGCAGGCGGGCGCCACCGCCAGGCCGACACCGGCCGGGCCGCTGCCGTCGTTGATCGAGAAGGCCATGATCCCGGCGACCGCGACGGCGGCGAACCAGCCGACCCTGCCCCGGGGGTCGCGGCGGGCGTACTTGAGCTCCTTGCCCACGACCGCGGCGAGCGGGCCGTACGGCAGGAACCTGGCCGACAGGCCGCCGGAGTCGCGCACCGCCGCACCCTGGGTGGAGGCGTCCGTGGAGACCAGGGCGCGGCGCAGGGCCGTGATCCACAGCCATCCGATCACCGCGACCAGGGCGGCGAGCACGGCGATCCCGGTGAGCGCGACGAGGCCGCCTCCGGCGACGGCGTGCGCGGCCAGGCCGGACGGGGTCCAGCGCAGCACCGACGCCAGGGAGCGCAGCAGGGCCTGCGGGTCGGCGGACAGGCCGCCGTTGAGCAGCAGGTTGGGCAGCTGGGCCGCCAGCACCACGAAGATCGCGGAGACGGCCAGCACGTCGCGTCCCTTGCGGCTGCGCAGCACCCCCGACAGGGCCGTGGTGGCCAGCCGGGAGAGGACGACGCAGAGCGCGAAGTGCAGCAGCACCGCGACCACGCCCAGCAGCACCGCGCCGATCCCGTGGGCCAGCCCGGCCACGGCCCCGAGCGTCACGATCAGCGTGGCGGCCGGCCAGACCCCGGTGATCGAGGCGGCGAACATGCCGGTGGCGAGCCTGCCGGTGCGCAGCGGGAACAGCGCCAGGCGCGACGGGTCGAGGGTGTCGTCCAGCCCGAACGCCAGCAGCGGCACGATCGCCCAGCCCACCAGGAGGAAGGTGAACAGCACGGTCACCACGTCCACGGCGAGGTCGGGGGAGGTCAGGCGCAGCCCGGCCATCATCAGGAACCCGAAGGAGGCGAGCACGATCGCGGCGAGCACCGTGAAGACGAACCCCAGCAGGCGCTGGGTGCTGCCGCGCAGGTTGCCCGCGACGAGCCGCAGCTTCAGCCGTACGAACACCATGGGGCCCACCGGGGCGGCGGCGGGGGCGGCCGGGGCGGGGGCGGGGGCGGGGGTCGGGACGGCGCTCATCTGGGGGTCGCGCCCAGCCATGACAGGCCCTCCTGCCCGCTCGTTCCCTCGCCCGCGCGGGCGCCGACCAGGGCGAGGAACGCCTCGTTGAGGCTGCGGCCCGCCCTGACCTCGTCCAGCGGGCCCTGCGCGACGATCCGCCCGCGGTTCATCACCGAGACCCAGTCGCACAGGCGCTCGACCAGCTCCATGACGTGGCTGGAGAAGACCACGGTCGAACCGGAGGCGGTGTAGCGCCGGAGCACCTCGACGAGCGTGTTGGCGCTGACCGGGTCCACGCCCTCGAACGGCTCGTCGAGGAAGAGCACCGCGG
Organism: Streptosporangium sp. NPDC050855; assembly: GCF_044456585.1. Classification (NCBI taxonomy): domain Bacteria; kingdom Bacillati; phylum Actinomycetota; class Actinomycetes; order Streptosporangiales; family Streptosporangiaceae; genus Streptosporangium; species Streptosporangium sp. NPDC050855. The sequence goes on along the minus strand of NZ_JBITFY010000001.1, from coordinate 889,952 downwards.
GGTTGTGCAGCAGCGCCGCGGCCAGGCCGATCTTCTTGCGCATGCCGGTGGAGTAGTCGACGACGAGCTTGTCGGCCGACTCGGTCAGGCCCATGACCTCCAGCAGCTCGTCGGAGCGCTGCCGCACCTCCGCGCGGGGGATGCCGCGGAGCTGGCCGTTGTAGGAGAGCAGCTCCCGGCCCGACAGCCGCTCGAACAGGCGCAGGCCCTCGGGCAGCACGCCGATGCGGCTCTTGACCGCGACCTGGTCGCGCCAGACGTCGACGCCGTCGATGTGGATCGAGCCGCCGTCGGGGCGGAGCAGCCCGGTGACCATGCTGAGCGTGGTGGTCTTCCCCGCGCCGTTGGGGCCGACGAGTCCGGCGAAGCCACCGCGGGGCACCACCAGGTCGACGTCCGCCACGGCCACCTGTTGCCCGAATCTCTTGACCAGACCGCTGGTCCGTACCGCTTCCATGACGTCCGGCATGGTGCCTCCTTTGGGGGTCGGCCGACCCTGGTGGGGGAACGAATGATCTGCACCGATAGTTCGCGGCCGCCTCGCCGCGGATCGTCCGGGATCGGCCGTCGGACCAGCCTAGGTCCACGGCCCGCCCGGGGGAGATCCGCGGTGGGCCCACCGGTCCGGCCGTCGCGCACAGGCGGCTTGGCTCTCGCCGTGGAGACGGCCCGGCTCGCACGGTGCGGACGGTCCGGCCGTCGCGCACACAGGCGGCTTGGCTCTCGCCGTGGAGGCAGGCGAAACTGGACCGGCACCGCGCGATACCGTGCCGTGTCCCTCCCCGGGGCCAGAGCCGGGGACGCCCGCACTGGAGGTTTTCAATGAGCGCCGAGCCGGTGGATCCCGGACCCGACATCCGCACGACCGCCGGGAAACTGGCCGACCTGGAGCGCCGGCTGCACGAGGCCGCCCACGCGGGTTCGGCGCGCGCCGTCGAGAGGCAGCACGCCAAGGGCAAGATGACCGCACGGGAACGGGTCCTGGCCTTCCTCGACGAGGGCAGCTTCGTGGAGTTCGACGAGCTCGCCAGGCACCGGTCCACCAGCTTCGGCCTGGAGCGCGAGCGGCCGTACGGCGACGGGGTGGTGACCGGGTACGGCACGGTCGACGGCCGTCCGGTGGCGATCTTCGCCCAGGACTTCACCGTCTTCGGCGGCTCCCTGGGCGAGGTCTTCGGAGAGAAGATCGTCAAGGTGATGGACCACGCGCTGAAGACCGGCTGCCCGGTGATCGGCATCAACGACTCCGGCGGGGCGCGCATCCAGGAGGGCGTGGTCTCGCTCGGCCTGTACGCCGAGATCTTCAAGCGGAACGTGCACGCCTCCGGGGTCATCCCGCAGATCTCACTGATCATGGGCCCGTGCGCGGGCGGCGCCGTCTACTCCCCCGCGCTCACCGACTTCGTGCTGATGGTCTCGGAGAAGTCGCACATGTTCATCACCGGCCCCGACGTGATCAGGACCGTCACCGGCGAGGAGGTGACGTTCGAGGAGCTCGGCGGGGCGCACACGCACAACTCCCGTTCGGGCGTGGCGCACTACGAGGCCGCCGACGAGGCCGACTGCCTGGAGTACGCCCGCGCGCTGCTGTCCTACCTGCCGTCCAACAACATGGACGAGACGCCGGTCTTCGCGGCCGACCCCGTGATGGAGACCACCGACGCCGACCGCGAGCTCGACACGCTGATCCCGGACTCGGCGAACCGGCCCTACGACATGCACGAGGTCGTCGAGCACGTCCTGGACGAGGGCGAGTTCCTCGAGGTGCACGCCGGGTTCGCGCCCAACATCATCGTGGGGTTCGGCCGCGTCGAGGGACGCTCGGTGGGGATCGTCGCCAACCAGCCGATGAGCTCCGCCGGGACGCTGGACATCGCGGCCTCGGAGAAGGCGGCGCGGTTCGTCCGTACCTGCGACGCCTTCAACGTCCCGGTGCTGACCTTCGTGGACGTCCCCGGCTTCCTGCCGGGCACCGACCAGGAGTGGAACGGCATCATCCGCCGGGGCGCCAAGCTGCTCTACGCCTACGCCGAGGCGACCGTGCCGCTGGTCACGGTCATCACCCGCAAGGCCTACGGCGGCGCGTACGACGTCATGGGGTCCAAGCACCTGGGCGCGGACGTCAACCTGGCCTGGCCGACGGCGCAGATCGCGGTGATGGGCGCGCAGGGCGCGGTCAACATCCTCTACCGGCGCGAGCTGATGGCGGCCGAGGACCCGGACGTCCAGCGGGCCCGGCTGGTCACCGAGTACGAGGACACGCTCGCCAATCCGTATCTCGCGGCCGAACGAGGGTATGTGGACGCGGTGATCCGCCCCTCCGACACCCGCGTCCAGATCGTCAGGGCACTGCGGGCACTGCGCAACAAGCGCGCCACCCTGCCCCCCAAGAAGCACGGGAACATACCGCTGTGAACCATTTGAAGATCATTAAAGGGGATGCCACGCCCGAGGAGATCGCGGCCGTGGTGATCGCCCTCTCCGCGCAGGCCGGACCACCGATTCCGGCGTCACAAGACCCGCAGACGCCGAAATCCTGGAGCAATCACGCGCATCACATGCGAAAAGCACTTCCTATTGGACAAGGCGCATGGAGATCAAGCGCACTGCCCAGATAGATCCCGAGAACGGGGTGTCAACTTGCGCGAGAGTTGGGACCATCTAAGAAATGGGCGCATATAGTCAGCCGATCAGCTAGTTCCGAGGCCTGGAGGACGCCATGACCATCCTGGACCTCACGTCACGCCCCATCCCCGGCAAGTACGCCGTCCTGGTCGACGTCGGCTACCTGTACGCCGCCGCCGGGGAGGTGCTGCTCGCCGCCAAGGAGCGCAAGGAGTACCGGGTGGCGGCCGACGAGCTGATCCAGGCGCTGCAGAAGCACGCGGAGGAGCGCATCCATGGCGAGCTCCTCCGGATCTACTGGTACGACGCCGCCCGCGACCGGGTGCCGACCGTCGACCAGCGGGTCATCGCGCAGCTTCCCTGGGTCAAGGTCCGCCTGGGCAACCTCAACGCGCGCGGGCAGCAGAAGGGCGTGGACGCGCAGATCAGGAGCGACCTGGAGGCGCTGGCCAGGCACCACGCGGTGAGCGACACGATACTGCTGGCCGGGGACGAGGACATGGTCCCGGCCGTCGAGGCCGCCCAGGCCTACGGGGTGCGGATCCACCTGTGGGGCGTCGAGCCGCCCTACGGCACCAACCAGGCCGAGCGCCTGGTCTGGGAGTCCGACACCGTCGAGATCATCAGCGCCGACTTCCTGCGCTCCTTCTTCAGCCGCGCCCCCGCGCCGGTCCCGGTCCCGGCCGCCCCGGCCGCGCCCTCCCCCGCCCAGGTCTTCGCCGGCCGGACCGCGGCGACCGCCAAACCCAAGATCCCGGTCGGCCAGGTCACCAAGCTGGGCCCCAGCCGTCCGCGCGTCGAGGAGGTCGGCGAGCACGTCGCCCAGAAGTGGATCCTCACCCGTGGCCGTGACAACATCCGCGACCTGCTGCCCGGCCCGATCCTGCCCACGGTGATCGACACCGAGTTGCTCATCGAGGCCGAGAAGGAGCTCGGGCACTCGCTGCGCCCCTATCCCGAGGCCCGCGTCTGGCTCCGCGACGGGTTCTGGGCGCGGGTCTACCGGGAGTTCGAGATCGGTGTCGGTGTCTCCTCCAAGTAGGGTTCCCGCTCTTCGGGGAGGGGTCACGACCTCCGCCGTCGTGTCCGATTCCCGCCAGCGATGCCGGGCGTACCGCGGGTAGCGTCGTCATCGTGTCCGTGAGAGAGCTCGACTTCAACGCCTGTTACCGCGCGGTCGCCGCGAGGGACGCCCGCTTCGACGGGCGGTTCTACACGGCGGTCACCTCCACCCGCATCTACTGCCGGCCGGTCTGCCCGGCCCGCACCCCCGCCACCCGCAACGTGCGCTTCTACCGGTACGCGGCCACCGCCGAGGCGGCCGGGTTCCGGCCCTGCAAGCGCTGCCGTCCCGAGCTGAGCCCCGGCGACCCCGGCTGGGACCACCGGGGCGACCTGGTCGGCCGGGCGCTCCGCCTGATCGACGAGGGCGTGGCCGACGACGGCGGGGTGACCGGGCTCGCCGGGCGGCTGCACATCACCGGCCGTCACCTGCACCGGTTGTTCACCGCGGAGATCGGCGTGGGGCCGCTGGCCGTGGCCAGGACCAAGCGCCTGCTGCTGGCCAAGCAGCTGCTGACCGAGACCGCGCTGCCGATCGTCGACGTGGCGTTCGCCGCGGGTTTCGGCAGCGTCCGGCAGTTCAACGCGGCCATGAAGGACACCTACGGCTTCACCCCCGGTGAGCTGCGCGCGACGACGGGCAGGGCGGCCGGCCCCGGAGCCGGTGCTGGTGCCGGGGTCGGAGCCGGTGCCGCCGGGGCCCGGGGCGGGACCGGCACGGCCATCGGGACGGGAACCGCGGGGTCCGCCGCCAGCGTGCTGACCCTGCGGCTGCACCACCGGGAGCCCTACGACGCCGGCACCCTGATGCGGTTCCTGGCGGCGCGGGCGATCCCCGGGCTGGAGCGGGCGGACGCGACGTCCTACAGCCGCGCCGTCGCGGGCGGCACCGTCACCCTGACCCCCGAACCCGGTCGCGTCCGGCTGGACGTGAGCGTCGAGGACACCCGCAACCTGGCCCGGATCGTGGCCCGCTGCCGGCGGCTGCTCGACCTCGACGCGGATCCGGAGGCCATCTCCGCCGCGCTGGGCGAGACCTCGCTGGCACCGCTCGTCGCCGCCCGCCCGGGGCTGCGGGTGCCCGGCGCGTGGGACGGCTTCGAGATGGCCGTCCGCGCCGTGGTCGGCCAGCAGATCTCCGTCGCGGGCGCCCGTACCCTGCTGGGCCGCGTCACGGCCCGCGCCGGGAGCCCGGCCTCGCCCGCGGGACCGGGCCTGCTGTTCCCGGACGCGGCCCGGCTCGCCGAGGCCGACCTCGACGGGCTCGGCCTGACCGGGCGGCGCACCGCCACGCTCAGGGCGCTCGCCGCGAAGGTCGCGGCCGGCGAGATCGACCTGGACGGCGGGCAGGAGCCCTCCGAGGCCGTGGCCGGCCTGCTGGAGGTCCCCGGGATCGGCCCGTGGACCGCGGGCTACATCGCGCTGCGGGCACTGCGCGACCCCGACGCCTGGCCCGGCGGAGACCTCGGCCTGCGGCGGGCCATGGCCTGCCTGGGCATCCCTGACAGTCACATCGAGCGGTGGCGCCCCTGGCGGGCGTACGCCGCGCTGCACCTTTGGAGTTCGGAATGATAGAGGCACAGGTTCTCGACACCCCGATCGGCCCGCTGGCCATGCTCGCCCGCCAGGGCGTGCTGCTGGCGGCGGGCTTCACCACCACCGGCCCGCAGGAGATGTTCGAGCGGCTCTCCCCCGAGCTGCGCGCCGAGGGGATGGACCTCACCGACGACCTGGGCCGGCCGGCGCGGGCGGTACGCGACTACCTGGACGGTGACCTGACCGCCCTCGACGCGGTGCCGGTGGAGCAGCCGGGCACGCCCATCCGGCAGCGGCTGCTCACCGCCCTGCGCCAGGTGCCCGCGGGCGTCACGATCAGCTACGCCGAGCTGGCCGAGAGGGCGGGGCTGCCCAGGACCGCGGCCAGGGCCGCGGGCTCGGCGTGCGCGCGGAACCTGATCGCGCCCTTCGTGCCCTGCCACCGGATCCTGCCGTCCGGCGGCGGGTACGGCGGCTACTACTACGGCACCCCGGTCAAGCAGTGGCTGCTCACCCACGAGGGGGCCCCGGCCGCCGAGCGGCTACGGATCCGGGAGCACTAGGGACGCGCACCACGGGTGGCCGCGAGGGCCCCGGTTCCGGGAGGACGAAGGCACCCGGGGCCGGGGCCCTCGCGTCCGGTGCCCCTCCCGGGCCGGGAGGGGCACCGGGCTTCGGGGCCCGTGAACGCTCAGGGCCCGGATCCCCGGGCCGAGGGAGGGCCGGGGTCGCTAGCCGGTCTTCCTGACCGTGCTCTGCACCTCGCCCACCGGGACGTCCCGGGTGGCGCCGACCTCGACCGGGTCGTAGGCGAAGGGCACCACGTCGTCCTCGACCTCGATGTCCCAGACCGCGGTGACCGTCAGCTCGTAGACGCCGCGCGGCTGGTCGACCGAGGCCCGCAGATAGGTCACCCCGCAGGGAGGGTCGTCGCCGTCGTCGGCGCCCTTGCGGTACGGCACGCCGCCCTCGCCGCACCCGCTCTCCGCGACCCTCGCCCGGTCGCCGGTGGTGCCCGGGTCGATGTCGATCTTCCCGCGGGTGGCGGTCACGGTGGCGCTCATGACCCCGGGCAGCGTCGCGGTGACCGACCGGGTGGTCTCACCGGCGCCTCCCAGCCAGACCCAGGTGGGCAGGTTGACGTAGCTCTTGACGTCCGGATTGATCTCGACCTTCGGGTCGGGCACGGTCAGCGCGGCGCGGGCGATCTCGACGAGCTCTTCGATGGTGATCCCGTTGGGCGGGGTGGTGCCGGGCGGAGCCCAGACGTCGGGTTCGCCCAGGGCGGCCACGCACGCCATACCGGCCGGGTCGGCGGAGTTGTAGGCGCGCTGCCACCAGGTGCCCTCCTGGCCGACCTTCTCCTCGAACTTCTCCAGGGCCTCCTTGCGTCTCTTCCACTCCTGCTCGGGGAGGGCGTCGGGCAGGGCCTTCCGCTCCGCCTCCAGCCTCTCCTCGGCGTTCCCGCGGGGCTCGTACCAGCAGGGGCGCTTGATCCGGTAGCCGTCGCTCTTCCCGGTGAGCCCCGTGCCGGTGATCACGATCTGGGAGTCCTTGAGAGCGACCCCGGCCTCGCGCCCCCTCTGGTAGGCCTCCCCGGTCGTGCCCTGGGGTTCGGGGTCGGCGGCCACCGGCGCGGCCGCGGTCACCGCGGTCACCGGGGACACCGGGGACATCGGGGACATCGGGGACACGGCCGCGGTCACCGGGGGCGCGAGCATCAGCAGCCCCGCGACGATCACTTTCCCGATCATCAAGCACCTCCGGTATGCGGACACGGCCATGGGGAGAACGTCATCTCAGGCAACCCTTCGCGCGCTCGTCCGGGAGCTTGGCGTGGCGGAAGAGCCTGATGCGCCAGCTCCCGTCCTCGGTCCGGCCCATCGCCGCGGACTGCAGGAAGGGCCTCCTCGTCCAGTCGGGCTGCCTGGGGACCGGTTCACCCGTGGAGGCGTCGAGAAGCCGCATCCTCGTCTCGTCGACGCAGACGTCCAGCTGCGCCCCCCGCCGGTCGCCCGAACCGCTCACCGCGCTGACGTTCGGCATGTACAACCGGGCGACCCCCCGTACGGACCTGCGCCGGTCGAGGAACGCCTGCGCCCAGGCGGACGCGTCGTCGGCCGCGTCGTGCTCGACCAGGCCGAGGTAACCGGTGTCGCGGCCCTCGCTCGTCACCGCCCGGAACGCCCCGGCGACGTAGTCGCGGAAGACCTCGATCATCGCGCTCCTGTCCGGGTCGGGGGCGACCGGCCACTCGACCACGACCCGCACGCCCGGCGCGACCCTGACCGTCTCCGTCCTCGGCTCCGCCGCCTCTCCGGTCGGGGGCCCCGACGGGGAGGCGGACACGGAGGCGCCGGTGCCGGAGGAGAGATCGGCCGGAACGAACGGGGGAGGCTCCGGCGGGGCACAGGCCGCCGGAAGGACGAGGACCGGGAGCAGGGCCAGCGCGATCACGGCACGCATACGGGTCACGCTAGGAGCGCCGGTCCGCCGGAACCACCGGTATGCACGATTCGGCATGGCCGCCTCCTTCGTCCCGTCTCGTTCACCGGTCTCCACTCGATCCGTTCCGGTCCGCCCCGCACCCGCTCGTCCCCGGCCGGCCCGTTCCGCGGGGACTCCTCCCGTACGGGGCCCCGCGCCCGGACCGTCATGCCGTCGGGGCCGAGCGCATCCGCCACGAGGGCAGCAGCTCGTCGATCAGGGCGTCGGTCTCAGGGGCCATCCCGCCGCCGTACGGATGGGAGGCGGCCCGCCGGTGCAGGGCGTCGGCCACGGCGCGCAGCCGGACCGGGTCGCCGGTGAGGTGGGTGGCGCGCAGCAGGTCGCGCCAGAGCCCCTCGTCGTCGGCGGCCAGCAGCAGCCCGGCCCGTACCGCCGCCACGGCCTCGTCGATCTCGCCGCGGGCCAGCCGCACCTCGCAGAGCCGGTGGGCGGCGTCCGCCACCCCCGCGGTCACGTCGTACTCCAGGTCGTCGGCGGCCAGCCAGGCGTAGCGGCCGCGCGGGCGGCCGTTCAGCAGCGGGCCGCGGACCAGGTCGAGCGCCCTCTCCAGCAGCGCGGGGCGCCCGGCGGGGTCGGCGTGCGATCGGCGGACGAGATCGCGGAAGACCGTCCAGTCGGTGCAGACCTCGGGGCCGAGCCGGAGCCGCCCGGACTCGTCGGCGTAGAGGTTGGGCCTGCCCTGGCCGTCGGTGCCCAGCCAGGTGACGACCCTGGCGATCGTGGCGTCCCGGACGACCTGCTGCACGCCCCTCGGCCACAGGATGCCGCCGAGCACCACGGGGTGGACGCCGCCGGGGTGGGTGGCCAGGTAGACGACGAGCTCGACGGCGAGCACCGCCCGCCCCTCCTCCATGGGCGGGGGGCCGACGACCTCGGCGGGACCCAGGATCCGCACCTCGACCGAGGGCTCGGCGGGGATCGGCTCCGGCTCGTCGGGGAGCGGTTCGCCCTCGATCCGGTCGGCCGCCATGAACAGGTCGATCAGCGCCCGGTACTGGCGGCGGGGCAGCAGCTGCGCCGCGACGTCGAACCCGAGCGCGTCCACCTCGGCCCGGCCCTCCTCGGTGATCGCCCAGTTCCAGGTGGCGTGCGGGACGTCGCCCGCGACGACGTACCCGGTGGCCGTCCTGACGCCCTTCCTGGCGAGCAGCGCCAGGCGGCGGCCCTCCTCGGCGGTGGGCGGGATCGCGGAGAGCAGGTAGTGCGGGGTCCAGGCCGGGTCGGCGGCGCGTCCCTGGACGCGGCCGGTGAGCACCTCGCCGCCGCGCGCCCCCGTCCCGGCCGCCTCCGCCTCCAGCTCGGGGAGGACCTCCGCCAGGCCGCCCGCGTACCTGATCCGGTCGGGGGCGATCACGGTCAGTTCCTCGCCGAAACCGACCAGGGTGACCCGCATCCGGTCCGACCAGCGGTTGGTGGCCAGCTCCACGGCGAGCGCGGCCAGCGCCGCGGTGGTCTGCGGGCCGTGCATGCGGATCGGGCCGTGGGCGGCCTCCAGGTCGACGAGCACCCGGCCCTCGCCGTTGGAGCCGAGCGAGACCAGCCCCGGGTAGGGCGCGGGCGCGTCGGCGAGCGCCTGCTCGTCGAGCATCCGTCCCTCGTGCGCGGGGAGCCGCCAGACCTGGCCGCCGTCGTGGGCCGACCAGGGTGCAGGGGCGTCGGAGTCGGGCGGGTGCACCCACAGGTCGAGGGTCTGCGGCGACAGGTGCGCGGCGTAGATCGTGGGCGGGGTCCGGTGCTGGGCGGCCAGGGACCTGCCCAGGAGCCTGAGCCCGATGTCGAGCATCCGGCTGCCCGGGGCGTCGGCGCCGAGCCGGAGCGCGAGCTCGGCCTCGGCCGCGTCGTCCCTGGGACGGACGATCCTGCGGCCGAACGCCCGGTGCCAGAGCTGCTGCCTGCGCCTGCGTCCGAGCGCCGCCAGCAGCCCGGCCGCCGCCAGCGAGGCCCCTGCCAGGTAGTCGAGCATGCCCAGCCCCTGGTCCCGGCCCTGCTCCTGGTCCTGGCCCTGGGCCGGGTCCTGGCCGGGCGCCTGGTCCTGGAGCGGGTCCCGGTTCTGGTCCTGGTCCCGGTCCTGGGACTGGGACTGGGACCGGTCCTGTCCGGGGGACCGTTCGGCCTGGCGCTCGTCGTCCTGCCCGCTCCGGGCGGGCCCGGCCGTGTCGGCGTCGCGCCGCGCGGGCCGCTCGGTGTCCGCCGTCGCGCCGGGCTCCTGCCGGGTCGCGCCGGGCTCCTGCCGGTCGGCGCGGCCCTGCTCCTGCCGGTCGGCACGATCGGGGCCGGTCTCGGACGGCGCCCGGACGTCCCGGGCGTCGCGGGGCACGGGTACGTCGCGGACCTGTTCCTCGGGGAGGTCCGCGCCGCCGGGGGTGAACGTCTGGGTGCGGCCGTCCAGTTCGGAGGGCTTGCCGCGGTGGTCCTCGAGGATGTCGTCGCGCGACTCGCCGGCGGGGACGATGTGCACGTTGCGCGCGTCGTCCGGCATGTCCAGAACCCAGCCGGGCCTGATCAGGTCGGCCATCCGCAGGCGGCTGCCGTCCGGCTGCTCCTTGTGCTGGTTGAGCCGGTAGACCTCCGGGTACCGGCGGCCGTCGCCGAGGCACTTCTCGGCGATCTCCCAGAGGCTCTCGTGGTGGCGCCCGTGCGGCGGCTGCACCACGTACACCTTCCTGGCCTTGCGCGCCGGCTCCAGCTCGGCCCGCTCGGCCGCGGCCGGGCCGGAGGCCGTCGCCAGCCCGGTGGCGACGATGCCGGAGGTCGCGGGCGGCAGGCTGGTCAGCTTCGCGACCGGCAGCGCCACCGCCGAGACGGTGAACAGCAGCATGGCCGCGGAGACCAGCCGGTTGGCGAACATCTGGGTGCCGCCGGAGAACGGCACCCGGGCGGGCATGCCGACCCGGCGCAGCCCGGCGTAGATCTCGACCAGCACGCAGACGACCATCTGCAGCCACGCCAGCCAGACCAGCAGCACGAGGATCGCGACGATCGTGCTCGTGCCCACCTGGCTGGTCAGCAGGTCGAGGTCGAGCAGCTCGGGCGGCAGCGGCGGCCCGGCCAGCCGGAGCAGGGCGTAGGGGACACCCGCGACGAGCGCGGCCAGGACGACCAGGGCGCCGAGACCCGCCAGCAGGTCTCCCGGTGTGCGCCTGTCCTTGATGCGCGCGGGCTGTCGCGTGGTCATTCGTCTCCCTCCTCGTCCAGGTTCGTCGTCGGTCGATCGGTGGGGCGGCCGTTCACGGCGCCGGGTCCTCCCCGGTGTCCGGTCCGGCCGTGGCGGTGGCCTTCATGTCCGCGCCGGGGAAGCCGAACGCCGCCAGGAAGAACGCCTTCCAGGCGACCGAGACGTCCACGGTGACCTCGGTCCGGCCCGCGGGCGTGCACCCGGCGAGCCGTACGTCGCCGCCGTGGGCCGAGACGATCTCCTCGGCCTTGGCGCAGGACTCGTCCCCTCCCAGCAGCCTGGCCTCGCCGGTGGCGCGCAGGTGCTCGACGTCGATCTGGTCGGCCGCGGCCCTGGCCGCCTGCTCGGCGACGTCGGCGGCGCGCAGCCGCGCGTTGATGGCGGCCCCGCCGTCCACGAGAAGCCCGGCCAGCAGGAACACCACCACCGAGAAGATCACCGTGAAGATCGACATCGACCCTCGCTCACCGTTCCCGGCCGGGCGCGCGGGTGCCCGTGACGCCGCGGCCGGGCGCGCGAGGCTCCGCCGGGCCGCGGGCGGGCGTACCGGGCCCGTCCCTTCCAAGGGCCGGGCCCGGGTCGGGGGGACGTTCACGGATTCAGCACCTCGACCCTGCGGAACCGTTCCAGTCGGACCACCGAGTCGCCCTTCATCTCCTTGGCCGCGCCGAACCCCAGGAAGTCCAGGTTCAGCGAACAGGTCACCTCGACACGGACCACGCCCTCGGGCCGCCAGCTCGTACCGGCCAGATCGACCCGCGGCTCGCACTCGCCGGACAGGGCCGTGCCGGCCGCCTCCTGCGCGGCGTCCTCGGCGTCGGCCTGGGTGCGCTCGACGGAGGCGGCCCTGGCCGCGTCCCTGGCCGCGCCGTTGACCTCGCCCTGGGCCTCGACCACCCTTCCGGCCCCCACCAGGAAGAGCAGGAACAGCAGGAAGACCGGGGCCAGCAGCACCGTCTCGGTGCTGAGCGACCCGCGGTCGTCACCGGACGGCGGGACCCGCCGGGGCAGGGGGATCACTGGAGGCTCACTGACACCCTTCGCTCCCGTCGTCGGGCCGGAAGCACTCGATGGGACCGCCGAAGCGCGCGGTCACGGTGAACGTGGTGGACGGCAGCAGCGGGACGACCTGGACCGCCGAGGCGGTCACCTCGACGCCCCGCCGGTCGCCCTCCTCCCAGGCCGTGACCGTGGCGCCGTCGAGGAGCTTCGGCCCGACGGTGCGGATCACCTCCTGGGCGCGGGACTCGCCGTCCTGCCGCCACGACTCGGTGTCGACCCGCGCGAGCCGCGCCCCCTCCCTGGCCGCGGCGTCGGCGATCTGACGTCCGTGGAACCAGAGGGCGGACTGCACGATGAGCAGGACGACGACGAGCACCACCGGCATGACGATCGCCAACTCGACGACCGTGGCACCGCGCTCACCGCGCTCACCGCGCTCACCGCGCTCACCGCACTCGCCGCGCTCGCCGCGGTCACGGGTCGCCAAGTTCACCGCCCCCGCCGCCTCCGCCGCCCCCGCCGAACTGGTTGGAGATCTCGGCCTGCTTGCCCTCGACGAGGGTCTTGATCAGGGTCGCGAGGCCGAGCGCCACCCCGGCGATGATGGCCGTGATGATGACCCACTCGACCGCGGAGGCGCCCCGGGTGGGGGCGTTGCGCGCCCTGTCGATCCGGACGCGAAGAACGACGGTCGCGTACACGACCCACGGATGGTTCAGCATGGTCAGGACCCCAACATCTTCATAGCGGCCGGGAAACTCAGGAAGATCACGAAGCCCGCGCAGAGCAGCAGCTGGGCGACGAGCATCGACTGGGAACGCTCGCCCGCCTGCCCCTCGATCTCCGCGAGCTCGCGGCGCCGCATGGTGGCGGCGCGGGCGGTGAGGGAGGAGCGGACCTTGGCCCCGTCGTCGGCGACCAGCCCCAGGGCGGCCGACAGGTCGCGCAGCTCGTCGACGTTGATCTCGTCTCCGAGCTGGCCGAGGGCCTGCCAGGGGGTGATGCCGACGATCCTGGCGTTGCCCAGCGCCTGGCGGATGCGGGACATCGCCCAGTTGGCCCCCTCGTCGTCGGGTCCGGGGCTGCCCACCGAGACCGCCATCATCAGCGCCTCGGGCACCCCGCGCCCCCCGGCCAGGTTCATCGCGACCAGGTCCAGGAAGGATCCGACGACGTGCCGGAAGTCGCGGCGCATCCGGGCGGCGTCCCGCTTGATCTGCAGGTCGGGCAGGACGAAGAAGACCCCGGCGACCGCGAGCGCGGCCCAGAGCGGGACGGTGAGGGACGGCCCCCACCCCATCAGCACCAGCCAGCCGACCAGCAGCGGGAACGCCAGCAGCCCGGAGAACGCCAGCAGGACCTTGGTGGCCAGGAAGCCCTCGAACGACCTGCCGAGCAGCGCGAGGTCCGCCCTGGCGGAGTGGGCCTCCCAGCCCCTGGCCGCGTAGAAGCGGGCCATCCGCACCCCCAGGCCGCGCCGGAACGCGCTGACCTCCTCGTCGGGCATGACGAGCCGGGCGCGGGGCGCGTCCCCGCCCTCCCTGGCGGCGTCGAGCGCCAGCAGGCGCGTCACCAGCCCGGGACGGGCCGGGAACAGCGCCCGGAGGAGCAGGAACAGGCCGATGCCGAGCACCGAGCCCGCGAGCAGCGCCTCAGTCACCGGCCACCTGCCCGGTAGAGGGCAGTCCCAGCAGGCGGGCGGGCTTGTCGAACCGGGCCAGGCGGCGCATCCAGGCGAACCCGGCGCCGAACAGCCCGGCGACCACGACGAGCACGGCCTGGCCGAGCGCGTTGTCGTACTCCTGCACGTAGGCCGGGTTGAACACGACCAGCGCGACGGCGAAGGCGATGGCCGTGCCGACCACGATCTGCACGCTGCGCCGGGTGGAGCGGCGCTCGGCCTCGACCCGGCGGCGCATGTCGAGCTCCTCGCGGGCCGACACGGCGAGCGCGCCGAGCACGTCGCGCAGCCCAGGGCCGCGCAGCTTGGAGTTGAGGATGAGGGCGGCCACCACCAGGTCGGCGGAGGGGTCGTCGAGCTCGTCGGCGAACAGCCTGAGCGCGTCGGGCAGCGCCATCCGGGTGTGCAGGCGGTCGACCATGGAGCGCAGGTGCGGGCGGAGCGTGGGGGCCGCGGCCCGGATCGAGGACGGGATCGCCTGCTCCAGCCCGGCCGCCCCGGCGATGGTGTCGCGCAGCGACTCGGTCCAGGCGGCCAGCGCCTCCAGCCGCCGCATCGCGGTGCGCTCCTCGGCGGCGCCGCCGGACAGGCCGCGCCAGGCCAGGGAGAGCAGCACCGCGCCCACCGCCATGACCGGCCAGCCGGTCACCACCAGCACCAGCACCCCGGCGATGGCGCCCACCGCGGACCGGGTGGACAGGGCGCGCAGGAACGCGCGCCGGCCGGCCTTCCTGCCCGGGGTGGACGGCCGGGGGCGCACCCCGTACACCGAGACGAAGAGCAGGAACAGGCCGGTGCCGACCGCGACGCCCGCCAGCATCACCAGCGGGTCGAACAGGCCGGGGGGCAGGGAGGTCATCTCCAGCCTCCCGGGTCGTAGCCGAAGTGGGCGAGCTCCTCCAGGCACGACAGCGGCGCGTGCGGCAGCACCCGGCCGTCGGGGGACATCGCGAACACCTCGGAGGAGAGCACCCGGCCGTCCACCCCGGCCACCTCGCGCACGCTGGAGACGAAACGGCGCAGCCTGCCGCCCACCGCGTAGTCGTTGCGCTTCTCGATGAAGACCACGAAGTCGATCGCGCCCGCGATGAGCATGTGGGTGGCCTCGATCGGCAGGCGTTCGGACGCCTGGAGCGCGTAGGTGGCGATGCGGTTGAAGACCTCCATCGAGGAGTTGGCGTGGATGGTCGACAGGGAGCCGTCGTTGCCCTGGGTCATCGCGTTGAGCATGGTGACGATCTCGTCGCCGAGGACCTCGCCGACGATCACCCGGGACGGGTTCATCCGCAGCGAGCGGCGGACCAGCTCCGCCATGGTGATCTCGCCCTGGCCCTCGGAGTTGGGCAGCCTCTGCTCGAAGGCGACCACGTTGGGGTGCAGCTCGGGGAACTGGTCCAGGCCCAGTTCCAGGGCGCGCTCGACGGTGATCAGCCGCTCGGACGGCGGGATCTCGTTGGCCAGCGCGCGCAGCAGGGTGGTCTTCCCGGCGTTGGTCGAGCCGGAGATCATGATGTTCTTCCTGGCCGCCACCGCGGCTGCGAGGAAGCGTCCCACCTCCGGGGTGAGGGTCCCGTTGCCCACCAGGTCGCTGAGGAACACCTTGCCCAGCCGGGAACGGCGGATGGAGATGGACGGGCGGACCGTCACGTCCATCACGGCCGAGAGCCGGGAGCCGTCGGGGAGGCGCAGGTCGAGCTGGGGGTTGGCGGTGTCGAACGGCCTGCTGGACAGGCCGCTGTAGGCGGCGAGGATCTGGACCAGCTCGACCAGTTCCTCGTCGGACTCGGCCACCGGGTCGCTCATCAGCTCCTGGCCGTCGGCGTAGCCGACGAAGACCCGGTCGCAGCCGTTGATGTCGATGTTCTCGACCTCGGGGTCGTCGAGCAGCGGCTGGAGGCGGCCGACGCCGAACAGGGCCGCGTGGATCCCCGCGGCGAGCGCCTCCTCCTCCTCTGCGCTGGGAGGGGTCCTGCCGACGCCGATCTCCCCGCGGGCGAACTCCTCCAGGATCTGGGCGATCAGCGCCCGGGCGAACTGCCGCTCGTCCTCGCCCGTCATCGGCGGCAGGCCGCCGGCCTGGTCCAGGCGGCGCTGGTGGGCCAGCCTGTCGCCCACCTCCTGCCGGAAGCGCTTCACCAGCGCGTGGTCGACGGTCACGGCCCGGCTCCGTTCGACGCCACGCCCGCCACGTCGGGGGCGCGGACCTGGGCGGCGAGACGACCGGCCAGCTCGCGGGCGGTACGGATCAGCAGGGAGCGGTCCAGGCGCCCGCCCCACTGGCCGCGCAGCAGCTCCGCGCCCTTGGGGTCGTGCGCGAGCCCGCTGACGAAGGCGACCTGCCTGCCGGTGCCCATGACGATCCGGCGGACCTCGTCGATCGTCGTGCGGTACTGCCGGGGGTCGGCGATGACCACCACCCCCACCTGCGGCTCGCGCGGCATCACCTGCAGGCGTTCGCGCAGGTGGGCGACGTGGTCCAGGCTCGCCCTGGTGAACAGCACCACCAGCGAGGCCTCCGCGGTCAGCTCGGCCAGGTGCGGGTGCCCGCCCAGGCGCCCGCAGTCGGCCAGGACGTCGGCGTGCGGCATGGCGGCCAGCGCCCTGCCGAGCGGGCCCCAGAGCCAGGTCAGCCCGGCCGCCTGCTCGCCGTGCGTCAGCCCGGCCAGCACGTCCAGCCCACCGATGATCTTCTGGGTGTGCTCGTGGATCTGGTCGGGACGCAGCCCCCGGCGGGCGGTGGCCCCCAGGGTGAGCAGGCCCCTTCCCGGGTTGAGCACCCCGCCGTCGTCGGCGGGCAGCCGGTAGGCGATGTCGCCGCCCGCCGGGTCGCACTCGGCCAGCAGCACCGGGCGCGGCCAGATCGCGCCCAGCGCGGTGGCCGCCGTGGTCACGCCGGGCGCACCCTTGTCGGCGGCCAGCACGATGAGCGCCACGTCAGCGCGCTCCCGGCAGCTCGGCGAGGGCGATCTCACCCGCGGAGGCGTAGGCGACGATCTCCGGCGAGATGGAACTGTCCACGATGATGGTGACCTGGCCGTTCGCCCCGGTCCTGCCCGGGGTGCCGATCTGGTGGACCAGCGCGCTCTGCGCCAGCACCCGTCCCTGGCGTTCGCCGCGGCTCCCGCCCGGCACGTGCACGACCTGGACCCGGTCCCCTCGCTCCAGGGTGCCCGGCGTCTGGCCCGGCTTGAGGGAGAGGCCGACCTGCGCCTTGCCCGGCCCCTGCTCCCTGCTGGCGGAGACCACCATCTCGCGGGTGAGGAGCGTGCCGGGGATGATCGTGACGCGGGCGTAGTTCTCCGCGACGCGGGCGCGCTGGGACCAGGCGACGTAGCCGATGCCGGTGTCGGCGATCTGGACCTCCCTCATCGACGCCTCGGTGAAGGGCTGGCCCGCGCCGACCTGCTGGGAGATGGCGATCGCCGAGACGCGGTCGCCGCTGCGCAGGACGAGCAGGGTGGTGGCCAGGGCGCCGCCCAGGATGAGGAGGACGGCGAGGGCGGCGAGGGCGGGTTTGCGCTCGCGAGGGGGCACCGGGAGCTTGCGCGACGCCGGGCCGGACAGGGCACCCGCCGACGTCTGCCGCTCGGCGTTCACCGGGGCGCGGCCCGCTGGCTTCTCACTGGTCCTCATGGGTCGGGGGACTCCCAGAGTGGTCATAAACGCGTGGAACTACTGGTCGAATTTACGCCATTATGCGCACCATGCGGACGCTCCGACGGACAAAAGCCAGAACCCATGCTCGTTTGATAGGAACGCGTCTGTCAACGTCACTTCAGAAGAAAGTGGCGGTTCCGCTAGATGACACGAGACTTATTTGGGTGATAAGGACGGTAATCAACTCCTGTAACAATCGTCCCGGCATTTACAGCGGGCATTACCCGCTGTGCCCCACACCTTCACATCCCCTGTTCACGGCCTTCTCCCGCGCCCCCTCCCGCGGGGACGGCCCGCCGCCCGGACGCGGCACCACCCGACCCCCTCCCCGCCTGGGGACCGGGACGGTACGGGTGTCGAAGGACCCGACTCTCCGAACAGGTTTTCCACAGCCTCGCCCCCGTGACGGGACGGCGACCGGACGCCTCCGGGGGACGGAACGCCCACGTGGACCGGCATGACGGCCCGGCGCCCACCGGCGGTTGTCCACAGGCGGGGACGTTTTCCACATACCAGCCCGCGTGCCATGACATTGCCGCGAACACCCTCTGCGAGACGGTTTCCACTCTGTACGGTAGATCCAGGGCCTGACCCGAGGAGAGCGGCGATGCGGATCATGCTCACCGTGCTCGGCGAGCACGCCGACCGCGACATCGTGGTCGAGGGCGACGAGACGACCACGGTGGCACGGCTCGCCGAGTCCCTGGCGGGGCAGGGCGGCGAGCGGCCGAGCAACGTGGTGCGGCTGACGCGCAGCAGGGCCCCGTACGGGCTGGGCCGCGATCCGGGCGGGTCCGAGCCGCCGCCGCTCTGGCTGGAGGGCCGTCCCCTCGACCCGTCCGCGCCCGTGCTCGGCCTGCTCCGCGACGGCGACCTGGTCACCCTCGACCGCTCCCTGGCGACGGCCACGGTCGCCGAGGAGCCGGGCGGGATCGTGGAGATCCGGGTCGTCGGCGGGCCCGCGGCCGGGTCCGTGCACCGCCTCAGCCTGGGCGTGCACACCGTCGGCTCCGACCCCGCCTGCCCGGTCTCCGTGGCCGATCCCCGGCTGCCCGCGCGGGCGGCGGTGGTCCGGCTCACCCCGGACGCCATCACCGTCGAGCCCGCCGAGGAGAACGGGCCCGTGCCCCTGCTGGACCGCGACCCGGTCTCCGAGCCGCTCGCCTGGCCCGAGCACGCGGTGCTGAGCTGTGGGGGGACCGTGCTGACCCTGCGGGCGGTCGAGCCTCCCGACGCCCACCTGGACGCGCAGCCGGACGGCGGGCTGGCCTACAACCGGCCGCCCAGGTTCCGGCCGCCGGGCGGCACGCGCCGCTTCGAGGTCCCGGCCGAGCCGAAGCGGGCCGAGACCATGCGGCTGCAGCTGCTGACCGCGTTCCTGCCTGCCGTGCTGGGCGTGGGCATGGCCATCGCCCTGAAGACCCCGTACTTCCTGCTGTTCGCGCTGATGACGCCGCTGATCATGATCGGTCAGTGGTGGAGCGACCGCCGGCACGGCCGCAAGCAGTACCGCCAGGAACTCAAGCTGTACAGGGAGCGGATGAAGGGGTTCGAGGCGGCCGTGGAGCGCGCCCGCGCCGAGGACGAGGCCGCCCGCCGCGCCGCCGCCCCCGACCCCGCCGAGGTGCTGCTCACCGTGACCGGCCCGCGGCGGCGGCTGTGGGAGCGGCGCGACCACGACCCCGACGCGCTGCGCCTGCGCCTCGGCCTGGCCGACCTGCCCGCCGAGCTGGAGTTCGCCGCCGAGCGCTCCGCGGCGGTCGACGCGCCGCTCCCCGAGCCGCCGCTCTGCCACGCGGTGCCGGTGGCGCTGGCCATGCGCCGCCTGGGCGTCGCGGGCCTGACCGGGCCCCGGCAGGTCACGGCCGGGGTGGCGCGCTGGCTGGTCGGCCAGGCCGCCGCCCTGCACAGCCCGCGTGACCTGGCGATCGTCGTGCTGTCGGCGCACGGCGACGGGGAGGAACGCTGGGACTGGGTCCGCTGGCTGCCGCACTGCGCCCCGCGCGGCGGCGAGGACTGCGTGGCCCTGGTCGGCGCCGACCCCGAGGCCGCGGCCCGCCGGGTGGCCGAGCTGGCCGCGATGATCGACGAACGCCTCGGCGACGAGGCCGCGACCGGTACCGCGGCCAGGCTGGGCCGCATCCCGACCGGCTGGGGCGACCTCGGCGGCGCCGGGGACGACGGCGCCGGGCAGCCGTACGCCGCGCCCGTCTACGACGAGCGTCCCTACGACGTGCTGGTGGTGCTGGACGGCGCGCAGATGCTGCGCGCCCTGCCGGGCATGCCGCAGGTGCTGCGCCGGGGCCCCCGCGCGGGCGTGTACACGCTGGCGATCGACGGCGACCAGCGGCTGCTGCCCGAGGAGTGCGTCACCGTCGCCGCGGCGGAGGCCGACGGCACGCTGCGGCTGCGCGGCGGCGGCCTGGACCACCTCGGCGAGATCCTGGCCGACCAGGTGGGCGCCGCCTGGTCCGACCGGCTGGCCCGCTCGCTCTCGCCCATCCGCGACGTCAGCCGCGACGACGCGGGCCTGGCGCTGCCCGACTCCGCGCGGCTGCTCGACCTGCTGGGGCTGCCCTCGCTGTCAGGCTCCGACCTGGCCGGACGCTGGGGACGGACGACCGAGGCCGTCATCGGGGTGGGTCCCGAGGGGCCGTTCTCGGTCGACCTGAGCCGGGACGGGCCGCACGCCCTGATCGCGGGCACCACCGGCGCGGGCAAGTCGGAGTTGCTGCAGACCCTGATCTGCTCGCTGGCGGTGGCCAACCGGCCGGACGAGATGACGTTCGTGCTGATCGACTACAAGGGCGGCGCCGCGTTCAAGGAGTGCGTGCGGCTGCCGCACACGGTGGGCATGGTCAGCGACCTGGACGGCCACCTGACCCAGCGGGCCCTGGCCTCCCTGGCCGCGGAGATCCGCCGCCGCGAGCGCCTGCTGCTGGCCGCGGGGGCCAAGGACATCGAGGACTACCACGAGCTGCGCGACGCCCGTACCGCCCGCGCCTCCCGCGACCTGCTCGTCGCCGGGGGCGGCGCACCGGTCAGGCCGCTGCGCGGGCGCGGCGCGTCCTCGGCGTCCACGGCGTCCACGGCGTCGTCGGTGTCCCCGGCGTCCCCGGCGGCCCTGGAGCCCCCGGCGCCGCTGCCCAGGCTGGTCCTGGTCATCGACGAGTTCGCGGCCATGGTCAGCGAGCTGCCGGACTTCATGACCGGGCTGGTCGACATCGCCAGGCGGGGGCGCTCGCTCGGCATCCACCTGATCCTCGCCACCCAGCGGCCCGGCGGTGTGGTGACCGCCGACATCCAGGCCAACACCTCCCTGCGGATCGCGCTGCGCGTCACCGAGTCCGCCGAGTCCGCCGACGTCATCGGCCGTCCCGACGCCTCGTACATCCCCAAGTCCGTGCCGGGACGGTGTTACGTGAAGTCCGGGGCGGGCGCGGCGACGGGCGTGCAGGCCGCGCGGATCGGCGGCCGCAGCCCCGGCGCCTCGGGCGGGGAGAGCCGGGTACGGGTGAGCGAGGTCGGCTGGCACGACCTGGGACGGCCCAGGCCGGTCCAGGCCGGGTCCGAGAGCGGCCACGTCACCGACCTGTCGCTGCTCGTCGACGCGCTGGTGGAGGCCGCCCGGGTGGCCGGGGTGGCCGAGCAGCCCAGCCCGTGGCTGGAGCCGCTCCCCGACCTGGTGACCGTCCCCGGCCTCGTCCCGCCCGCCGGAGACCGAGCAACCGGGGACCGGTCCGGCGGGGACCGGTCCGGCGGCTTCGTGAACGGCGGACCGCCGAACGGCGGGCTGCCCTACCGGCCGGGGGTCGAGGAGGTGGCGCCGCTGGCCTTCGGGGTCACCGACCTGCCCTGGGCGCAGGACCGCCGGGCGCTGACGCTCGACCTGGCCCACGGCGGGCACCTGCTCGTCGCCGGCGCCCCGCGCAGCGGGCGGTCCACGGCGCTGCGCACGCTGGCCGGATCGATCGCCGCGGGCGCCTCCCCCGACGACGTGCACCTGCACGCGATCGACTGCGGCTCGGGGGCGCTGCTCCCCCTGGTGGCGATGCCGCACTGCGGGGCGGTGGTCACCCGCGACCAGCTCGACCGGGTGGAACGGCTGCTGGCCCGGCTCCGCGCCGAGGTGGGACGGCGCCAGCAGCTCCTGGCCGAGGCCGGGTACGCCTCGCTGGCCGAGCTCCGCGCCGCCGACGGTCCCCGGCTGCCGTGGCTGGTGCTGATGCTCGACCGCTGGGAGGGGTTCGTCGCCGCGTTCGAGGCCTACGACTACGGGCGGCTGATCGAGGCGCTGATGCAGCTGCTGCGGGAGGGCCCGGCGGTCGGCCTGCGGGCGGTGGTGACCGGTGACCGGTCCGCGCTGATCGGGCAGATCTCCACGGTCTTCGACGACCGGCTCATCCTCCGGCTGGCCGACCCCACCGACTACGGGCTGGCCGGGCTGCCCGTCAAGGACCTGCCCGCCACCATCGCGCCCGGCCGGGCGCTGTCCGGCGGGGAGCACGGCACGACCGAGAGCCAGATCGCGCTTCTGTGCGAGGACCCCTCGGGCCCTGCCCAGGTCGCCGCGCTCCAGGCGCTGGCCCGCTCGGCCCCGGAGATCACCGGTGATCCGCCGATGCGGGTGGACGCACTGCCGATGCGCGTCACCGCGGCGCAGGCCATGGACCTCGCGCCCGCCTTCCGGCCGCCGTCCCCGCTGTGGGCGCTGCTCGGGGTGGGGGGCGACTCGCTGGCCCCGCTCGGGATCGACCTGCTCGCCCACGGCCCGGCCGCGGTCGTCGCGGGCCCGCCCAGGTCGGGCAGGTCCACGACGCTGCTGACCGCCACCCACTCGCTGCTGTCCCAGGGCACGCCCGCGGTCCTGGTCACGCCCCGCCGCAGCCCGCTGTGCACGCTGGTCGACACACCGGGCGTGCTGGCCGTGCTGGACGCGGGCGGGGATCTGCACGGGGCCGTCGCCGGGCACGACCGCTACGTCGTGGTCGTCGACGACGCCGAGCTGATCTCCGCCGACTCGCCCCTGGGCACCGCGCTGGAGGAGGTGCTGCGCAGCGGCAGGGACGGCGAGCACGGCATGATCGTCGGTGGTACCACCGGTGACCTGACCACCGCCTACCGGGGGTTCGCGGCCGAGGCCCGCAAGGGCCGTACCGGCCTGCTGCTCTCGGTGCAGAGCCCGGCCGACGGCGACCTGTTCACCGTCCGCCTGCCCCGCGGCGCGGTCGGCGGCCCCCCGGGACGCGGCCTGCTGGTGACCGCGGGCTCGGTGACCCCCGTCCAGGCCGCCGTCACGTGAGGACGGCGCAGGCCCGGCCCTGACCGGGCCGCGCACGGACGGCCGTACCCGGACGGACCGCGCACGGACGGCCTGTGCGGGGCCGCGCGGACGGGGCCGCACGGACGGGCCGGGGCACGCGGGCGGGGCCGCGCGGACGGGCCGGGGCACGCGGCCGGGGCCGCGCATGGAAACGCCCCGGTCCTCGAAGGCGTCTCCTCCAGGACCGGGGCGTCCCGGCCGTTCCTCTAGCGCGTCGCGGACTCGATGTTGCCGCGGTAGGTGTTGATGACCCTGGAGGCCTCGGCGAGTTCCTCGGACATGCGCTGGAACGCGGCGCGGTAGTTCTGCCACGCCTCGCCGAAACGCTGGGCACCGGGCCCCGTCCAGGCGGTCCCGACTTTCGCGGCCTCACGGTCCAGCGCGGCCACCGTGGCCCTGACCTGGTCGGCCTGCTGGGTGAACTGGGTGGCCATCTGCTGCATTTCCGCGGGATTGCCGCCGAGCAAGTTCTGGCTCATGCCAGTCTCCTTCGGATCAGTGTCGGGACGGTGACCAAACGAAATCACGATAGGCGAATGGATCACATGGGATCCGGGTTATACCGAGCGGATATGGACGTTCCCGTCGTTGCCGAGAGGCTAACGTTCTTCATTATCCCTATTTTTCGTGAAGCAGGGAGTTATCGGCGGTGGGTGGGATCGTGGTGACGGGCGGGGGAACCGGTATCGGTCACGCCGTCGCGGAGACGTCCGCCGCCCGGGGCGACCGGGTGACGATCCGGCCGGGTCGTGCGCGTCGACGGCGGCGCCCACCCGGCCGGGCAGGCGCCCCATCGCCGTCGGGTGATCAGGGTGCGCCTACACTCCGTTGGAGGCCCGCCAGCCTTCTGTCCGTACGTACTGAAGGGAACGACCTCGGTGCACAAGGTCCTGATCGCCAATCGTGGTGAGATCGCGGTGCGGATCGCACGCGCGTGCAAGGACGCCGGGCTGGCCGGCGTCGCCGTCTACGCCGACCAGGACCTGGACTCGCTCCATGTCCGGGTCGCGGACGAGGCGCACGCGCTCGGCGGGCGGACGCCCGCGGAGACCTACCTCGACATCGGCAAGCTGCTGCGGATCGCCGCCGAGACCGGGGCGGACGCCGTCCACCCCGGGTACGGCTTCCTCGCCGAGAACGCGGACTTCGCCCAGGCCGTGATCGACGCGGGACTGACCTGGATCGGCCCGCCCCCGGCCGCGATCGTCGCGCTCGGCGACAAGGTGCAGGCCCGTCACATCGCCCAGAAGGTCGGCGCCCCGCTGGTGGCCGGGACCCCGGACCCGGTCTCCGGCAGCGAGGAGGTCGTCGCCTTCGCGGCCGAGCACGGCCTGCCGATCGCGATCAAGGCCGCCTACGGCGGTGGCGGGCGCGGCCTCAAGGTGGCCCGCACGATCGAGGAGATCCCCGAGCTGTACGAGTCGGCGGTGCGCGAGGCCGTCACCGCGTTCGGCAGGGGCGAGTGCTTCGTCGAGCGCTACCTGGACCGTCCCCGGCACGTGGAGACCCAGTGCCTGGCCGACGCCCACGGCGGTGTGGTCGTGGTCTCCACCCGGGACTGCTCGCTCCAGCGCCGCCACCAGAAGCTCGTCGAGGAGGCCCCGGCGCCGTTCCTGACGCCCGAGCAGATCGACCTGCTGCACACCAGCTCCAAGGCGATCCTGCGCGAGGCGGGCTACGTGGGCGCGGGCACCTGCGAGTTCCTGGTGGGACAGGACGGGACGATCTCCTTCCTGGAGGTCAACACCCGCCTGCAGGTCGAGCACCCGGTGACCGAGGAGGTCTCCGGCATCGACCTGGTACGGGAGATGTTCCGGATCGCCGACGGCGAGGAGCTCGGCTACGACGACCCCGTGCCGCGCGGTCACTCGATCGAGTTCCGGATCAACGCCGAGGACGCGGGCCGCGGTTTCCTGCCCGCCCCGGGCACGATCACCCGCCTGAGCGTCCCGTCCGGCCCCGGCGTGCGCCTGGACTCCGGGTACGAGGCCGGCATGACCGTGCCGCAGTCCTTCGACTCCCTGATCGCCAAGCTGATCGTGACCGGCGCCACCCGGGAGCAGGCCCTGGAACGCTCGCGCCGGGCGCTGGCCGAGTTCGAGGTCGGCGGCATGCCGACCGTGATCCCCTTCCACCGGGCCGTGGTCGGTGACCCCGCGTTCACCGGCGAGCCGTTCTCGGTGCACACCCGCTGGATCGAGACCGAGTTCGCGGGCACGATCCCGCCGTACGAGGGGGAGACCGGCCCGGACGGGGAGCCGGCCGAGCGGGAGCGGATCACCGTCGAGGTGGGCGGCAAGCGGCTGGAGGTGGTGCTCCCCGCGGGGTTCGCCGCCTCGGGCGCCGGAACGGGCGCGGGCACCGGACGGAGCACGCCGAGGGCCCCGCGCCGGAACCGGGGCGGGACGGCCGGGAAGGCCACGAGCGGCGAATCGCTGGTCAGCCCGATGCAGGGGACGATCGTCAAGGTCGTGGCCGCCGACGGCGACACCGTGGCGGCCGGCGACACCGTGGTCGTGCTGGAGGCGATGAAGATGGAACAGCCGATCGCCGCGCACCGGGCCGGCACCGTCACCGGGCTGGCGGCGCAGGTCGGTCAGACGGTCACCTCTGGGGCCGTGATCTGCGAGATCAAGGACGCCTGAGGGGCTTCCGGCGCCCCCGGGCCCTGGACGAGGCCCGCGGAGCCCCGGGAGCCCCGGCCCCCGGGGGCCCGGACGTGCGTTCCCGTCGGGCCCGGGCGGGACCGCGGGTTCCCACAGGCATGGGAGCCCGCGTTCGGGGCAGGGGGCGCGGGGAGGAGACAGGGCGACGGGGACGATCACGCACCATGGCGCTCACCTCGGGTACGAAGGGGATACGGTCGAGAGACGTAGGAAACTACGAGGCCACGACCGAACTACGAGGGCACGACTAGGGAACTACGTGGGAACTCTGACGTCCGCCCATTCGTCTTCAGGACGAAGGAGGCTTTCTGCCGTGACCATCACAAAAGCCGCGCTAGGTCGTTTCAGTGCCACGCTCGTGGCGGTGTTCGCCGGGCTCCTGGCCATGTTCATGATCGCCCCGGCGGCCCACGCCGCGGCACCGGACCCCGGTGTGATCGCCTCGGGCCTCAAGGACGGCGACAACTTCTACCTCGATCCGGCGGCGGGCATCCCCGAGAACGCCGCGAACGCCATGCGTGACGCGGCGGATCAGACGTCCTCCGTCTACGTCGCCATGCTCCCCCAGGGAGCGATCACCAGCCAGTCCCAGGCGAGGACCCTGCTGAGCTCGACCCTCAAGAGCGTCGGGCCCAAGTCCACCGTCCTGGTGATGAGCGGTAAGACCCCGTTCGGCGTGACGAACATCAGGGGCGTCGACGTCGACGAGCTGCTCGGCCGGGCCAAGACCACCGGCAGCCCGACCGACAACGTGATCAACTTCGTCAAGCTGGCGAACGACGCCGCCGTCTCCGGTGGCGCCCCCGCCTCCTCCGGCTCCCGCTCCTCGGGCGGCTCCGGCGCCGGCGTGCTGGTCGGCCTCCTCGTGCTGGCCCTGGCCGGCGGTGGCGGTCTCTTCTTCTACTCCCGTAAGAAGAAGAAGGAGCGCGAGACCCGCGAGGCCGCCGAGCTGGCCGCGGTCAAGCAGACCGTGGACGAGGACGTCACCAAGTTCGGCGAGGAGATCACCGAGCTCGACACCGACGTCAAGCTCCTCAACGACGGCGCCGACCACCAGCAGGACTGGCAGCGCGCCCTCGACTCCTACGACCGGGCCAAGACGGAGCTGGCGGCGGTCAAGCGCCCCGACGAGCTCCGCGGCGTGACCACCGCGCTGGAGGAGGGCCGCTACGCCCTCGCCTGCGTGAAGGCGCGCGTCAACCACCTGCCGCTGCCCGAGCGGCGCTCGCCGTGCTTCTTCAACCCGCAGCACGGCCCCTCGATCCGTGACGTGCGCTGGGCCCCGCCCGGTGGCGCGCTGCGCGACGTGCCCGCCTGCGCGGCCGACGCCGAGGCCGTCGAGCGCGGCTTCGAGCCCCAGACCCGCGAGGTCATGGTCAACGGCCAGCGCCGCCCGTACTACGACGCGGGACCGGCCTACCAGCCCTACGCCTACGGCTACTACGGCGGCTTCGGCGACGTCATGACCGGCATGATGGTCGGCACCATGATGGGCAGCATGATGAGCGGTGGCTTCGGCTACGGCGGCTACGGCGGCGGCGACCAGGCCGCGGGCACCGACTTCGGCGGCGGAGGCGACTTCGGCGGCGGGGGCTGGGGCGACTTCGGTGGCGGAGGCGACTTCGGCGGTGGCGACTTCGGTGGCGGCGACTGGTAGACCCTGATCACCGGCACGGACCTGCGGCCGGGAGGCCGGTGACCGCCACGGCGGGCCACCGGTCTCCGGACCGTCGGAGAAGATCGAGAAGACGACGGCGGGCGTCCCCTTCCCAGGGGGGCGCCCGCCGTCGGCATGACATCGGGGAGCGGCGCCCACCGTCGTCCTGGCGGGCGTCCGCGCAGACGCCCGGCGGGACGACCGGGCTCGCGCGGGCCGTCAGGGGCCGGTCCTCACCGAGGCCGGTCTCTCAGGTGCTGGCGCGTACGGTCAGCCGGGGCTGGAGCAGGGTGCCGTCAGGGACGGCGCGGCCCTCCAGTTTCTCCATCAGCAGCCGTACCGCCTGGCGGCCCACCTCCTCGGCCGGGATCAGCACCGAGGTCAGCGGCGGGCTGGAGCGTTCCGCGATGTCGTCCGGGCAGATCGCCACCACCGCGATGTCGTCCGGCACCCGCCGGCCGCTCTGGCGCAGTGCCCCGAGCACGTGGTTGACCGCGGCCTCGTTGTGCACGACCAGCCCGGACAGGCCCGGCCTGGCCTCCAGCAAGCCGGTGATCGCGGCACAGACCCGGTCGAAGTCCTCCTCGCAGGGCAGGGCCACGCCGGCCAGCCCGGTCTCGGCCATGGCGACCGCGAACCCCTCCCGGGTGCGCCGGGCGAACCCGGTGCCCCGGTCGTAGACGACCGAGGGGGCGCCGAGCAGCGCGATCTCGCGGTGCCCGCGCTCGGCCAGGTGCTCCACGCAGAGCGCCCCGGCCCGCGCGAAGTCGAGGTCGACACAGGTCAGGCCCGCCGAGTCGGAGGGGAACCCGATCAGCACGCTGGGCTCGGCCAGGTCCTTGAGCAGCGGTACCCGGCTGTCGTGGAGCTCCACGTCCATCAGGACCAGCCCGTCCACCAGGGCGCTCGCCGCCGCCCTGCGCAACCCGTCCGAGCCCTCGTCCGCGGTCAGCAGCAGCACGTCGTGGTCGTAGCGCCGGGCCTCGGTGACCACCGAGGTGGCGAACTGCATGAGCACCGGGACGTGCATCCCCACCCGGAGCGGCAGCACCAGGGCGATGACGTTGGAGCGCCTGCTGGCCAGCGCCCGCGCCCCGGCGTTGGGGTGGTAGCCCAGCACCCGGACGCTGTCGAGCACCCGGCGCCGGGTGTCGGCCGAGATCGCGCGTTTCCCGCTGAGCACGTACGAGACCGTGCTCACCGCCACCCCCGCGTGCCGGGCGACCTCGCTGATGGTGACGGCCCGCTCGCTCACGCGGCCTCGCAGAGGCTCAGCGTGGCCACGGTGATCCCCGCGTTCTCGAACACCAGATAAAGATCGTGGACTCCCTCGGCCTCCGCAAGTCCGCCGCGTACCTCGGTGAGGTCGTAGCGGCCTGCGCGGGGGACGGGGAGGTCGCCGACGACGGGCCCGTAGAGGGGGTCGTCCAGGCGCAGGGTGATCACGCCGCCCTCGACGCTGGTGGCCAGGACCGAGCAGGAGGCGGCCCCGGCGCCCAGGTCCACCGAGCGGAACACGATCCACGCCCCCTCGGCGGTGGAGCGCACCGCGTCGCCGGAGACCCGGGAGGCGTCCACGAAGGAGACCGAGTCGTACTCGTCGTGGTCCACCGCCGGGATCGGGGCCGCGAAGGCGTCGCGCGGGCCGATGTGCTCGCCCTCGACGTGGAAGGACGCGCAGAGCCGGATGTCGCGCGCGGACCGGCCGATCATGATCTTGTGGGGGGCGTCCTCCACGACGAACCGGTTCCCGACCACGTCCCAGAAGGCCAGCTCCCGGATGTCGAGGTCCCAGTCGATCCGGGTGCTCTGGCCGGGGTCGAGCCGCACCTTGACGAAGCCGCGCAGCCGCCGCAGCGCCTGCTTGACCCGGGAGCGCCGCTGGCGGGTGTAGATCTGGACGACCTCCACGCCGGGCCGGGACCCGGTGTTGGCGACGGTGGCCGAGGCGACCAGCCGTCCGCCGGTGACCTCGACCTCCAGGTCGGAGTAGTCGAAGTCGGTGTAGCTCAGGCCGTGGCCGAAGGGGTAGAGCGGGGTGCCGCGGAAGTACTGGTAGGTCGCGTCCGAGGCGATGATGTCGTAGTCGAGCAGGTCGGGCAGCTCGCACGCCGAGCGGTACCAGGTCTGGGTGAGCCGTCCCTCGGGGTCGGCGTCGCCGAACAGCACCTCGGCCAGCGCGTGCCCGTACTCCTGGCCCCCGTGCGAGGACCAGAGCACCGCGGGCGGGTCGTCGCCCTCCCAGGTCACCGGGTAGCCGCTGCTGATCACCATCACGGTCCGGGGATTGGCCTCGCGCACGGCCCTGACCACGGCCTGCTGGGCCGCGGGCAGTTCCAGGTCGAGGCGGTCCTCGGTCTCCCTGCCGTTGACCAGCGGGTGGTCCCCCACGACCACCACGGCCACGTCCGCGGTCGCGGCGAGCGCGGCGGCGGCCTCGGCCCCGCTGACCACCGTCTCCAGGGTGATCCAGGCGGCGGCGTCGGCGTCGTCGGCCAGGCGGAAGCGGGAGCCGCCCGGACGGCCGTCCAGGCGGGCATCCGGCTCGCTCTCCAGGGCGAGGTAGCGGCCGGTGGAGATGTGCCGGAACGCCACGGTGCCGCGCGGGCGCTCCTCGGTGCGGAAGGTCTGGCGCACCTCCCAGCCGTTGGGTCCCGGCTGGTCGTTGACCAGCACGCCGTCGTCGTCGATCGACAGGTGGCGGCCGGTCGTCACCGAGCGCAGTGCGTAGCTGCCGCCGCCCCAGTCGAACAGGTCGAACAGGCCGGGCTCGGCGGCGATGCCCAGCGGGCCGCCGTCCGGGTCGGCCACGACGTGGCCGCCGTCCACCGAGAGCGTGATCCGGTCCACCGCCTCGCAGAAGACGGTCTCGCACCGCCCGGCCAGCCCGGCGCGGGCGGTGACCGCGTACGGGAGCGTCCCGGAGTACCAGTCCTCCATGAGCGTGTCGCCGAGCTGGCCGATGACCGCGATCCTGCGCGTCCCGGGCGTCAGCGGCAGCAGGCCGTCGTTGCGCAGCAGCACGATGGAGCGCCGGGCGGCCTCGCGGGCCAGCGCCTGGTGCTCGGGGCAGTTGACGACCTCCTCGGTGATGTCGTCGTACGGCGTGGACGGGTCGAACTCGCCCAGCCGGAAGCGGATCGACAGGGCGTGCCCCACGGCCGCGTCCACGTCGGCCTCGGTGAGCAGGCCGCGCTCCAGGGCGGCGTGCAGGTGGCCCAGGGTGGCCTCGGGCCGGTCGTCGTCCTGGGTGAAGCTGTCCAGCCCGGCCTTGACCGCGTGGGCGTACGCCTCGGGCAGGTCGTCGTGGTAGGCCTGCAGGCCGGTGAGGTTGGCGGGCGCGTAGGCGTCGCTGACCACCAGGACGTCGTCGGGCGCCCAGGCCCGCAGCACCTGGGCGATCAGCGGGCTGAGGTGGGCCGGGCGGCCGTTGACCAGGTTGTAGGAGGGCATCACGGCGACCGCGGCACCGGAGGCCAGGGCCGGGCGGTAGGCGGGGAGCTCGTACTCGTGCAGCACCCGGGGCGGCAGGTCGCTGGAGGTGACGCAGCGGTCGGTCTCGTTGTTGTAGCCCAGGAAGTGCTTGAGGGTGGGCGCGGTCTTCAGGATCTTGGGAGCGCTCCCACGAAGGCCGGACGCGTACGCCTCCCCCATGACCCCGGTCAGCCAGGGGTCCTCGGAGTAGCCCTCCTCGTTACGGCCCCAGCGCGGGTCGCGCAGCGGGTTGACCACCGGCGCCCAGACGTTGAGCCCGGCCCCGGCCGGGTCCTTGCGGTGGAAGGCCACGACCTCGTCGCCGGTGGCCTCGCCGACCCGCCTGACCAGGTCCGGGTCCCAGGTGCTTGCCAGCCCCACCGCCTGGGGGAACACCGTCGCCGGTCCCAGCCAGGCCAGGCCGTGCAGCGCCTCGGTGCCGGTGCGGAACGGGGCGAGGCCGAGCCGTTCCACCGGCGGCTGGTACTGGTGCAGCAGGGCGACCTTCTCCGCCAGGGTCAGCCGGTCCCGCAGGTCGGCGATGCGCGTGGCGAGCGGCAGATCCGGGTCACGGAACGGTTCGGTCATGGGGGACCATCCCTCTGAGAGCGTCGAAGCGCTTCGACTGGCCTGCGCGAAGAACGCCTCTGTCGAAGCGCTTCGATAATCGGTCCGGGAAAACTCCGGCCGTCACCGCGCGTTTCACTGCTCGTTACGCGCGTGTTTCGAACGGAGCTTCCCTGAAGGGTGCCCTTCCGTGAGCGCTGGGTCAAGAGATGCGGGGCAAACGACCCGAATCCACCGAATCCAGGACCCTGGCGGCGCCTCCCAGCGCGGCGGCGCCGTAGCCGAGGGTGGAGGCCACCACCCGGCAGCCCCCGGCCTCGGGCGCGATCGTGCGGCTCCGCACCTCGGCCTCGACCGCGGGCAGCAGCCAGGGGGCGAGCGGCACGTAGTAGCCGCCCAGGATGACCACCTCGGGGTTGATCAGGTTGGCCAGCACGGCCACCCCCTTGCCCAGGTTCCGCCCGACCGAGGCGAGC
Organism: Streptosporangium sp. NPDC050855; assembly: GCF_044456585.1. Lineage (NCBI taxonomy): Bacteria > Bacillati > Actinomycetota > Actinomycetes > Streptosporangiales > Streptosporangiaceae > Streptosporangium > Streptosporangium sp. NPDC050855. The sequence continues at coordinate 858,543 of NZ_JBITFY010000001.1, read as the reverse complement.
ACGTCGAGCGTGCGGGGATCGCCCGCGCCGGCCAGCCGTACCACCTCGTCCAGTTCCACCTCGACCTCGGCGGGCGAGAGCGCGGCGTGCTCCAGCACGGCGCCGATCCCGGCGACGGCCTCCAGGCAGCCCAGCCGCCCGCAGCGGCACTCGGCCCCGAGCGGGTCGAGCTGGATGTGGCCGATCTCCCCGCCGTAGCCCTGACCGCCACGGCGAAGGCGCCCGTCGAGGATGATCCCGGCACCGACCCCGATCTCACCGGTGAGGTAGACGAGGTTGGCCGTCCCGGCGTGCGGCCCGAAGCGGTGCTCGGCCAGCGCGGCGAGGTTGGCGTCGTTGTCGACCTGGACCGGGAAGCCCGGGTCGCGCAGGGCCTTGGTGAGGTCACCGCACAGGTCGGCGTCGCGCCAGCCCAGGTTGGGCGCGATGCGCACGCCGCCGTCGACCCCGATCAGGCCCGGCACGCCCACGGTCAGCCCGAGGACCTGGCGCTCCTGCTTGGCCATCCGGCTCACCACCCGGCGGACGATCCCGGCCACGGTGGCCATGGCCTGCCCGGCCGTGCCGCCCGCGCCGGGGAAGGACCTGCGCCACGACAGCAGCCTCTCCCCCGACAGGTCCACCGCGACCGCGGTGACGTAGTCGACGTTGACCTCGATGCCGATCGCCGCGTACGGCGAGCCGTCGAGCACCAGCATCGTGGCGGGGCGGCCGACCCGGTTCTCGGTCAGGCCGGTCTCCCGGACCAGGCGGCGGTCGATCAGGTCGGCGACCAGGCTGGAGACGGTCGCCTTGTTCAGACCGGTGGAGGCCGCGATGTCGGCCCGCGAGCACGGCGCGTTCCCGCGCACGAACCTCAGCACCACGGCGAGGTTGGTGGCCCGCACGTCGGCGAAGTCGGCGGGCCGCGGGTCGGTCGTTGATGTGATCAAGGTGAATCCCGCTCCCGCTCGGCCAGGCTGGCCCCATCATGCCCCATCGTTCACCAATCTGTGATCGCTCCACCGTGGCCCGCGATCGGCGGTCCCTTGTGGCGGCGGCCACCCTCGACTAATTTGTTTGGTCAACAGACGAACTAATTCTACCCCGGACCCTCTCCCCACGACACCCCCGATCCACCCCGGAACAACGAAGGGAGCGCCCCGTGAAGGATCTTCCCAAGGGCGCCGTGACCAGCCGCCGCGGATTTCTCGGACTGGTGGGCCTCACCGCCGCGATGACCGCGGGCGGCGGACTGCTGGGCGCGTGCTCGGCACCGGCAGGGCCCCGGCCCGGCGCCGGAGGCGGGGCGAAGGCCGCCGCGGCGGACAAGCTGACGACCCTCACCCCCACCTACACCGCCTTCCCCGGCGTCAAGCCCGACCTGCCCGGCACGGTCTCCACGCTGCCCGGCGTCCCCGACGTCAGCGGCGGCTTCACCTCCTACCCGGCCGACCCCGCCCCCGCGCTCACCCAGAAGGCCGGCAAGGGCGGCACGTACAAGGCCATGACCCCGCTGTGGGGCCCGCCCCCTCCCGGCCTGTCGGAGAACTCCTACTTCCAGGCGGTCAACGCCGACATCGGCTCCACCGTGGAGTTCCAGATCACCGACGGCACCGTCTACGCCGACAAGGCGATCGCCCGCCTGGCCTCCGGCGACGTCCCCGACCTCATGGTCATCCCGAGCTGGGAGATCGAGAAGATGGCGGACTTCAACACCGCCGTCGACCGGGCGTTCGAGGACCTGACCCCCTACCTGCAGGGCGACAAGGTCAAGCCGTACGCGCTGCTGGCCAACCTGCCCACGGCCGCGTGGCAGTGGTCGGTGTGGAACGACAAGCTGATGGCGGTGCCGTTCCCGACCGAGCCGTACCCGATCGCGCTGCTCTACCGCAAGGACATCTTCGAGGACAAGGGCTGGAACGCCAACCCCAAGTCCGCCGACGAGCTGTTCGAGCTGGGCAAGGAGATCACCGACGCCAAGGCCAAGCGCTGGGCGTTCGGCAGCATCCACGAGATGATGTGGCCGACCTTCCGCGTCCCGCAGGAGTGGCGCTACGAGGGCGGCAAGCTCGTGCACAAGTACGAGACGCCCGAGTACGTGCTGATGCTGGAGTTCATGCAGAAGGTCTTCAAGGCCGGGCTGGTCCACCCCAGCGTCGTCAGCAGCAAGGGCTCCAACGAAAAGGACCTGATCGGGGCCGGGCAGATCCTCGTCTACCGCGACGGCCTGGGCGCCTGGAAGGAACTGCTGCAGCAGCACCGCGCCAAGAACCCCGCCTTCGACATCGGCGCCTTCCCGGTCTTCGCGCACGACGGCGGCAAGCCGCTCATGCACCACGGCACCGCGGCCGGCATCTTCACCTTCGTGAAGAAGGGCCTGCCCAAGGAGAAGGTGGCGGAGATCCTCTCCATCCTCAACTGGTGCGCGGCGCCGTACGGCACCAAGGAGTACGAGCTGGCCAACTTCGGCGTGGAGGGCAAGCACTTCACCCGGGACGACAAGAACGTGCCGCAGTCGACCGACCTGGGCCGCAAGGAGGTCGCCTACACCTACGGCTTCCTCGGCGGGCGCCCGCTGTACGTGGACTGGATCTGGCCTGACGCGGTCAAGGCCAACGTCGAGTGGCAGAACGCGTCCTTCCCCTTCCTGGAGAAGGGCCCCTTCGACGGGATCAGGATCCAGCGGCCGTCGAAGCTCTCGGGCCTGCAGGTGCCCACCGAGGACAAGTTCACCGACATCATGCGCGGACGTCGCCCGGTGAGCGACGTCAAGCAGATCGTCGCCGAGTGGCAGCGGGACGGCGGGAACGAGGGCCGCGACTTCTACATGAAGGTCCTGCAGGAAAACGGCCGTGCTTAGGGACGACACGAAGACCGGGCCGGCGGGTGACCTGACCTCACCCGCCGGCACCGGCACCTCCAAGGATGTCCGTAAAAGGGGCCCGAGGACAAGACGGACGCGCCCGCAACCGCTCCGCTCGCGGCTGAAACGTGACTGGCAGCTGCTGCTGATGGCGTTCCCCGCCGTCGGCCTGCTGATCGTCTTCCACTACGTCCCGCTGCTCGGCAACGTGATCGCGTTCCAGGACTACTCGCCGTACGTGGGCGTCGCCGAGAGCCCTTGGGTGGGGTTCACCAACTTCCAGTGGCTGATGTTCGACGACAGCTTCTGGGACGCGACGATCAACACCCTGTCGATCACCACGTTCCAGCTGATCTTCTACTTCCCGGTGCCGATCATGCTGGCCATCCTGCTGGACAGCGTGGTGCGGCCCCGGCTGCGCCTGTTCATCCAGGGCATCGTCTACATGCCGCACTTCTTCTCGTGGGTGCTGGTGGTCACGCTCTTCCAGCAGATGTTCGGCGGGGCGGGCCTGCTGTCCCAGACGCTGCGCGACAACGGCTACGACGGCGTCGACCTGATGACCAACCCGGACACCTTCATCGCACTGGTCACGGCGGAGACGATCTGGAAGGACGCCGGCTGGGGGACGATCATCTTCCTGGCCGCGCTGGCCGCGATCAACCAGAACCTGTACGAGGCCGCGGCCGTGGACGGCGCGAGCCGCTGGCGGCGCATGTGGCACATCACCCTGCCCGGCCTGCGCCCGGTCATCGTGCTGCTGCTGATCCTGCGCCTGGGCGAGGCGCTCAACGTCGGCTTCGAGCAGTTCTTCCTGCAGCGCGACGCGGTCGGCCGGGACGCGGCCGAGGTGCTGGACACCTTCGTGTACTGGCGCACGCTGCTGACCGGCGAGTGGAGCTACGGCGCCGCGGCCGGCCTGGTGAAGGGGCTGGTGGGACTGATCCTGATCCTGGTGGCCAACAAGGTCGCCCACCGATTCGGCGAGCAGGGAATCTACAAACGATCATGACGACTCTTCCTCCCTGGGCCGAGCGGCCCAGCCGCGTCGGCGGGCTCCTCAAGGGGCTCCTGCTGACGCTCATCGTCGCCTCGGTGCTCTTCCCGATCTACATGGTCGTGCTGACCAGCCTGTCCACCCAGGAGGCGGTGACCGCCTCCGGCGGCCTGGTCATCAAGCCGAGCGGGCTCTCGCTGGCCGCGTACCGGGAGCTGTTCGCCGGTGGCGTGGTGACGCGGTCGGTCGGGGTCAGCCTGGGCGTGACCCTCGTCGGCACGGCGATCAGCCTGACCGTGACCGTGCTGGCCGCCTACGGGCTGTCGCGGCCCGGCTCGCTGCTGCACCGGCCGCTGCTGTTCCTGGTGCTGCTGACGTTCCTGTTCGGCCCGGGCCTGATCCCCAACTACCTGCTGGTCAGCTCGCTGGGGCTGATCGACACGTACTGGGCGCTGATCCTGCCCGGCGCGGTCACCGCCTTCAACCTGGTGGTGATGCGGGCGTTCTTCATGAACATCCCCGAGGAGGTCTCCGACAGCGCCCGCATCGACGGCGCGAGCGAGTTCAGCATCCTGCGGAAGATCGTGCTGCCCATGTCCAAGGGCGTCACCGCGGTCATCGGGCTGTTCTACGCGGTCGGCTACTGGAACTCGTTCTTCAACGCCGTCCTCTACCTGAACGACAACGCCAAGTGGCCGCTGCAGGTGGTGCTGCGGCAGTACGTGCTGCAGGGCCAGTCCCTGGTCGTCGGCCAGTCCGGCGTCGGCACGGTCCCGGGCCAGTCGCTGCCGCCGAGCCTGGCGATCCAGATGGCCATCGTCGTGGTCGCGCTGCTGCCGATCCTGTTCGTCTACCCGTTCGTCCAGCGGCACCTCACCAAGGGAGTGATCATCGGGGCCATCAAGGGCTGAGCGGCTTTCGTCGAACGGGCCTCTCGGACCGGCCTTGACCGACGCTCCCTGACGGGCGGGTCCCGGCGGGCGGATCATGGCGGGCCCCGCACGCGTTTCCCGGCCGGTCACAACCCGGGGACCGGGTGGGCCCGGCACGTGGCCGGGCCCCGGGTCAACCCCCCGAGCGTGCCTCCCGCTCCCTGGCCAGTTCCTCCTCCAGCTCGCGGACCTGCTGCTGGAGCGCGAAGATCCGGCGGATCGCGGCGAGCGTCATGCCCTCGCCGACCAGCCGGATGGCGTCCTGGAGATCACCGATCTCGTGACGGGTGTAGCGGCGCTGGCCGCCGCTGGAACGGGCGGGGCGGACCACATCGTGCTCGTCGAGACGACGCAGGAATGCCTGCTCGACGTTGAGCATGTCGGCGACCTGGCCGACCGAGTAAAGGGGGGCGTGCTCGTCGTCGAAGGGCAGGCGGGCCATCATGGTTCCCTCTCTTGAAACGCGGAAGGGTGGGGCCGGAGGGTTCCGGCCGTCCACCCTGCCCGGTTCCACGTTCAGGCCCAGTGCCCTCAGGACTTGATCGACTTCTGCTCGGACACGTTCTCGGCCTTCTGGATCTCGACCTTGCGGGGCTTGGCCCGCTCGATGACCGGGATGCGCACCGCCAGCACCCCGTTGGAGTAGGCCGCGTCGACCTTGTCGGCGTCGAGGTGCTCGGAGAGGTAGACGCGCCGGGTGAAGGTGCCCATCGGGCGCTCGCGGACGAACAGGCGGTCGTCCTCGCCGTACTCCTCCTCGCGGCCGGCGCTCACCGTGAGCACGCCCCGGTCGACGGTCACCTCGATGGAGTCGGGGTCGATGCCCGGCAGGTCGAACTTGAGCAGGACGTCGTCCTTGCGGCGGACCCCGTCGAGCGGCATGGCCCCGCGCGCGGCGCCCTCGGACCCGCCGAAGGCCTGGCGGGCGAGCCGGTCGAAGCGGCGGTCGAACTCCTGCACGAACGGGTCGATCGACGTGAGCAGCATCGGTAACCACCTCCGGTGAACCTGGCAGGTTTCCTCAAGCCTGCCTTCTCGGAAACTTGTTACTTCATTTATAGGTTATCGGCAGCCGAGGTTGCAAGTCATCTCATCAAGATTTTTCAGGGATGGCGCAGGGTGAGCATCGACGACGGCTTCTACCTGCGGAAAGGATGAGCCCGCCCGGCTCCCGAGGGAACCGGGCGGGCTCACGAAGCAGGCCCGGCCGAGCCGGGTCAGGGCAGGGGCAGGGGCACGGGCGAGGACAGGGGCGGGGAACGGGAAGCGGGGCAGGGAGCGGGAAGCGGCCGGGAAGCGGCCGGGGGTCAGGCCCCCTTGGACAGCGCCTCGAACTGCTCGTCGGTCAGCGTGACGGTCGCGGCGGTGACGTTGTCCTCCAGGTGCGCGACCGTCGAGGTGCCCGGGATGGGCAGCATCACCGGCGAGCGCCGCAGCAGCCAGGCCAGCGCGAGCTGCGAGGGCGAGGCCCCGTGACCGGCGGCCGCCTCGGCGAGCGGGCCGCCCGCCTCGGCCAGCCTGCCGGTCGCCAGCGGGAACCAGGGGATGAAGGCGACGCCGTTGGCCTCGCAGTACTCCAGCAGCGGCTCGGCGTCGCGGTGCGCGAGGTTGTAGAGGTTCTGCACCGAGACGATCCTCGCCGACCTGCCCGCCTCCTCGACCTCCTCGACGCTCACCTCGCTGAGACCGATGTGACGGATCTTGCCCTCCTGCTGCAGGAGCGCGAGCTCCCCGACCTGGTCGGCGACCGGCACCGCGGGGTCGATGCGGTGCAGTTGGAACAGGTCGATCCGTTCCACGCCGAGGTGGCGCAGGCTCAGCTCGGCCTGCTGGCGCAGGTACTCCGGACGGCCGACCGGACGCCACCGGCCGGGCCCCTGCCGGGTCAGCCCCGCCTTGGTCGCGATGACCAGCTCGTCGGGGTAGGGGTGCAGCGCCTTCCTGATGAGCCGCTCGGCCACGAACGGGCCGTAGGAGTCGGCGGTGTCGATGAGGGTCACGCCCAGCTCGACGGCCCGGCGCAGGACCCGGACGGCCTCCTCCGGGTCGCGCGGCTCCCCCCACACCCCCTCGCCGGTGAGCTGCATGCTGCCGAAACCCAGACGGTTGACGTTGAGGTCGCCCCCGATGGCGAACCGGCCGGACGCCTCTGCGGGGCGGGTAGTGGTCGTCATGGTCGTCCTCCCAGAACCAGGCAACAGGCGGGCCGCGACGATCCGGCGCGTCCCGCCGGATCGGTGACCCGAGACATCCCTGCGGGATCTCGTGCCGTCCCCCTTACCCCCGGGACCCCTGGTCATCCGGCCCCGGGACGGGTGCGGCCCGCTCCCCCGCCGGGACGGGAGAACGGGCCGCACCCGGGACGCGCCGGCGGTCAGCGGGTGAAGGTGACGTCCCTGATCCGCAGTCCCCCCTTGAGGACCAGGTAGACGTCCTGGCGGCCCCGCACGCCCTGGACGGGGGCCTGCGCGGTCGCCCAGGAGTACACGCCGCCGGTGGCGGTCACCGGCACGGTCCCGGCGAGGGTGCCGGTCGGCGAGCCGAGGCGGACCTCGACCGAGGAGGCCGCGGTGGCCGCGACCCCGAGCCGGACGCCGGTGACCCCGGAGCCGGAGTCCACGTCCTCGAAGGAGATCCACTCCCCCGCCGAGGCCGCGACCGCGTCGCCGCGCACCTTGGTCTCGTCGACCAGCTCGGCCCCGGAGTGGTCGTCGAAGTCGGCGGCGCGGGTGACGCGGGTGAGGTCGCGGGCACCGATGCGCTCGCCCGTCACCCGTACGGTCGCCCGCTGCCGGATCCTCTCCGACGACGAGCCGACCATGACGTCGTGGGTGGAGGTCTCCACGGCGAAGCGGCCCCGCGTCACGTCCCACAGGGCCAGGTCGGCGGTCCTGAGCGGGAACGTCACGGTCCTGGTCTGTCCGGGGGCCAGGTGCACCCGCTGGAAGCCGCGCAGCTGCTTGACGGGCTGCTCCACCCGGGAGGCGTGCTGGTGGGTGTAGAGCTGCACGACCTCGTCACCCGCCCGGGTGCCGGTGTTGGTCACCCGGACGCTCACCTCGTGCCCGTCGCCCCGGGGGACGACCTTGAGGCCCTGGTAGCCGAAGGTGGTGTAGCTCAGGCCGTGCCCGAAGGCGTACAGCGGGTCGGCCGTGGAGTACAGGTAGGTCGCGCGGGTCTTGATGATGTCGTAGTCGAGGATGTCGGGCAGGGGCGTGCTCTCCTTCGGCCAGGTCTGGGTGAGCCGGCCGGCCGGGTTGGCGTCGCCGTAGAGCAGATCGGCCAGGGCGTGACCGGTCTCGGCTCCGGCGTGGGTGGTCCACAGGATCGCCGGGACCTTCCGCTGGAGGGCGTCGATCGTGGTCGGGTAGCTGTTCTCCAGGATCACGACCGTGTTCGGGTTGGCGGCGTGGACCGCCTCGACGAGCTCGCGCTGTCCCTCGGCGAGGCCGAGGTCGGTCCGGTCGTGGTCCTCGCGGCCGTTGATGAACGGCATGCTGCCGACCACGACCACCGCGACGTCGGCCTTCTTCGCCGCCGCGACGGCCTCGTCGACGCCGCTGCGCACGGTCTCGGTCTCGAAGCGGGTGGCGTCCGCGGCGACGCTCAGCGAGAGCGTGCCGTCGGCGGCGGCCTTGACGTAGACGTTCGGGCCGAACCAGTCCTGGGCGGTCTCGTACCCGGCGTAGCGCAGCAGCGTCGTGCCGTCGGCCTGGGCCTCCAGCTTGAACTGCTCCTGCACGAACCAGCCGGTGGGCTGCTCCTGGCTGTTGACCAGGGTGGACCAGTTCGCCCGGCTGACGTACCTGCCGTTGGCGACGCTGCGCAGGGTGACGACGCCCTGTCCCCAGTCGAAGACGTCGAACTGCTCGGTGGCCCCGGCCGTGGTGGACGAGAGCCTCAGGTCGGCGCCCGCGCCGGTGCCCGCGGTGAGGTACCTGCCGCCGGACTTCAGGGCGATCCGGTCGACGCCCTCGGCCGAGACGGTGCTCGCGGCCCGCTTCCTGATGCCGTCGAGCGGGGTGACGCGGTACGGGAGCGAGCCCGAGTACCAGTCGGTGTAGAGGGTGTCGGCCAGCGGGCCGACCACCGCGACCTTCTTGCCGGGGGAGATCGGCAGCGCCGCGGAGGAGTTCTTCAGCAGCACCGCCGCCTCGGCGGCGGTCCTCCGGGCCAGCGCGCGGTGCGCCGGGCTGTCGACCACCTCCTTGGTGATCTTCCCGTACGGTCCCCCGTCCGGGTCGAACTCGCCGAGCCGGAACCGGATGTGCAGGATGTCGCGGACGGCCTCGTCGAGGTCGGCCTCGGTGAGCAGTCCCTGCGCGAGCGCCTCGCCGACCGCGGCCGCCGTCGGGGCCCCGTCGGTGTTGTCGACGGTGAAGCTCGACACCCCCGCCTTGACGATGGCGGCGGCGGCCTCGGCCCGGGTGGCGAAGTAGCGCTGGGAGCCGACGAGGTTGTTCGGGCCTCCGGCGTCGGAGACGTTGAACAGCCGCCGGTCGCTCCAGGTGTCGACCGTTGAGGTGAGGTCGGTGACCGTGGCGGGCCGCCCGTTGACCAGGTTGTAGGCCGTCATGACGCCGGTGGCCGCCCCGGCCTCCAGCGCCGTCCTGAAGGCCGGGATCTCGTACTCGTTGAGCACGCGCGGGCGCAGGCTGGAGGAGGTCGTGTCGCGGCGGATCTCGTTGTTGTTGGCCATGAAGTGCTTGAGCACCGGCGCCGCCCGCAGGTGGTCGGGGTCGTCGCCCTGGATGCCCGAGCCGTACGCGGTGGAGATCGCGCCGGTGAGCAGCGGGTCCTCGGAGTAGCCCTCCTCGTTGCGGCCCCAGCGGGGGTCGCGGAGCAGGTTGACCACGGGCGCCCACAGCTGCAGGCCCCACACGCGGGGGTTCTCGGAGTGGTAGCCCCTGGCCTCCTCGCCGACGGCCGTGCCGACCTTCTTGATCAGGGCCGGGTCCCAGGTGCTGGCCAGGCCCACGGCCTGCGGGAAGACCGTGCCCTTGGCGGTCACCACGTTGCCGCCGTCGTCGATGTCGGTGGACCAGGCGACGCCGTGCAGCGCCTCGGTGCCGGTCTTGAACAGCCCGATGCCGAGCCGCTCCACGGCCGGCTGGTACTGGTGGAGCCAGGAGATCTTCTCGGCCCGGGTCAGGCGGCCGAGGAGGTCGTCCACGCGCTGGGACAGCGGGAGCGAGGGGTCACGGAAGGGGTGCTCGTAGGCCGCGCGGGCGGGTGCCGCGCACAGCCCCAGGGTCAGGGCCGCCGCGGCGACGGCCGCGACGGCCTTGGTCGACAGGGACATTTCGCCTCCAGGTCAGGGGGAGTCGAAGGGGGGAGGGCTCGCATGGGCCGGGAGGCTCACATGGGCCGGGAGGGCCCGGTAGGGGTCGGGAGGGCTTCTCACGGGGCCGAAAAGGCCCTTCGGGTCCGGGGAGGGCTTCTGCGGGCCCGGGGCCTTTCGAGGATCGGGGCTTTCACGGATCGGGGCCTTCGAGGATCGGGAAGGCCGCGGAAAGCGCGGGGTCACTTCACGGCGCCCACGGTCACGCCGCGGGTCAGGGTGCGCTGGAAGATGAGGAAGAAGACGACGGCCGGGAGGATGCCGAGCAGCGCCGAGGCGCTGGACATCGTCGCGTCCATCATCTTGTCCCCCTGCAGGACGCCCAGCGCGACCGGGACGGTCTGGTTCTCGTTGGAGATGAGGAAGATCAGCGGCAGGAAGAACTCGTTCCAGGTCCAGATGAAGAAGAAGACGAGCAGCACGCTCAGCGTCGGTGAGCTGATCGGCACGACGACCCGCCACAGGGCCCGCCACTTGCCCGCCCCGTCCAGGGCCGCGGCCTCCAGGATCTCGCGCGGGAAGCGGCCGAGCACCGAGGAGAGCAGGTAGGTGCCGAACGCGCTCTGGATCACCGTGAAGATGATGATCATCCCGAGCCGGGTGTCGTACAGGCCCACCTGCTTGGACAGGTAGTACAGCGGGTAGACCAGCGCCTCCTGCGGGAGCGTGTTGGCCACCAGGAACAGCACCAGGATCCACATCCGGCCGCGCACCCTGCCGATGCCGATCGCGTACGCGTTGAACACCGACAGCACGGTGGCCAGCACGGCCACCGAGCCGCTGATCAGCAGGCTGTTCCAGAGCTTGCCGCCGAAGTCGACCCGGTTCCAGAACTCGACGATCCCGTCGAGGTACAGCGAGCCGGGCAGGCTCAGCGGGCCGCCCGCGGAGTATTCGGCCGGGGACTTCACCGCGTTGAGCGTGACGATGGCGAACGGCACCAGCATCACGACGGCCAGCACGACCAGCGCGGCCAGGACCGAGTATTTCCGGATCATGCTTCCCTGTCCTGAACCCGGAGGAACAACACCGTCACCACGATGATCACCAGGGTGAGCACGGTGGCGATCGCCGAGCCGTATCCGACGTTGGCCTTCTCGAAGAAGTTCTGGTAGCTGAAGTAGGACGGCACCAGCGTGGCCCCGCCCGGGCCGCCCCGGGTCAGCACGAAGATCGGCCCGAAGACCTTGAGGGCGGCGATCGTGCAGGTCAGCAGGACCACGTAGATCTCCGGCCGGATCTGCGGGATCGTGATGTGCCAGAACCGCCGCCACCACGACGCGCCGTCCATCTCCGCGGCCTCGTACAGCGCGGGGTCCACCCGCTGCAGCCCGGCCATGAAGATGACCACCGGGTAGCCGATCTGGAACCACACCATGATGGCCATGACGCTCGGCAGCGCCCAGTCCGGGTCGCCGAGCCAGTTCCTCGGCTCCATCCCCAGCAGGGCGAGGAACTCGTTCAGCGCCCCGAAGCGCGGGTGCATGATCCAGCCCCAGACGATGCCGGCGACCGCGACCGGCAGCACCTGCGGCAGGTAGTACGCGGCCCGCAGCGCCCCGGCCGTGCGGGGGCCGAACCTCCTGCCCACGTGGTCGAAGAGCGTGGCCGCCAGGACCAGCCCGACGATCGTCGGGACGATCGCCATCGCGACGATCAGCGCGACGTTGTTGCGGAAGGAGGTCCAGAACCGCGCGTCGGCCAGCAGCCGGGAGTAGTTGTCCAGCCCGATCCACCGGGGATCGCCGATCCCCTGCCACCGGGTGAAGCCGATCCCGACGTTCATCAGGAACGGCACCGCGACGACCGCGGTGAACAGCAGGGCACCGGGCAGCAGGAACACCAGGTACCCGCGGTCACGAGACCTCTGCATCGGAGGTCTCCTCTCTGTGTCTCCACACGTACGGGACCCCGTACGTCGCCGGGCCGCGCGGGCCGGTCGTGCTCGGTCGTGGCCGGGCCACGCGGTCGGGGGCGTGCTCAGTTGCCGAGGTCGGCGAGGTTCTCCTGGTACGGCGCGGCGAGCTCGTCCAGGACCTCGGCGGAGGACTTGGACCCGTTGACGAGGTTCTGCAGCCCGGACACGAGCACGTCGTAGTAGCCGGGGGCCGGCCAGTCCGGGTAGAACGCCAGCCGGTCGGAGGACGAGAGCGTGTTGAAGTTCTCGATCAGCTCCTTGCTCTTGGCGTCGGTGATCGCGGCCGTGTCGGCCGCCACCGGGATGCCGCCGGAGTTGCCCAGCAGGTTCTGGATCTCCTTCTTCATCGTGATGTCGATGAAGTCGTAGGCGAGGTCCTTGTTCTTGGCGTTCTCGGGGACGACCCAGACGTTGCCGCTGGACCCGGCGCTCATCGTGCCGCCCGGCCAGAGGAACGAGCCCCACTCGAAGTCCTTGACGTCGCTGACGAAGCGGCCGTACCACCAGCTGCCGGAGATCAGGATCGGGTGCTTGCCGCCGATGAAGGACACGCCCATGTCCTCGGCCTTGACCGCGGCGGAGTCCTTGCCGATGTAGCCCTTCTTCACCCAGTCGGCGAAGGTGTCGGCCGCGTAGGTGAACTCCGGCCCCTTGAAGTCGACCTTGCCCTTGTAGAGCTGGAAGGCGTCCACCCAGGGCCGCTGCGCCTTGCTCAGCGCGAGCTGGTAGAAGATGTGCTGCGCGGGGTACTCGGCGCCGCCCATCGCGATGGGGGTGGTGCCCTTCTTCGCGAACGTGTCGAGGACCTCGATGAACTCCTCGAAGGTGGTGGGCACCTCGACGCCCGCCTTCTTGAAGGCGTCCTTGTTGTAGTAGACCATCACGTACTCGGCGTAGTTCGGGACGCCGTACCAGTTGCCCGAGCCCATGACGCCGCGCTCGTCGTACCTCGCGGTGGTCTGGAGCGAGGGGCTGAGCAGCTTGTCCCAGCCGCGCCTGGTCACCTCGGGGGTCAGGTCGGTGAGCAGCCCCTGCTTGGACAGCAGCCCGGCCGTGGCGTTGCCCTTGTTGTACTCCATCACGTCCGGGGCCTCGTCCGAGTTGAGGATCATGCCCGCGGACTGGCGGATCTGCTCGAACGCCTTCTCCTCGAACTTCACCGTCACCCCGGGGTGGGACGCCTCGAACTGCTTGACGGCCTCGGTCCAGGCCTTGCCCATCGCGCTGTCGGCGGCCTCGTAGTGCCAGAGCTTCAGGACGCGGGGACCGTCCGCGGCGGGTGACTGCGCCGCGGGCTCGGTGCCGCCGCAGGCGGCCAGCGCCACGACCGCCGCCACGACGGCGACACCCGCTCTCAGGTTGAGCATGGTTCTTCTCCTAGGTGGTGGTGATGACGACCGGGACGTCGGTCCCCACGAATTCGACGCCCGCGATCCGCGCGCTCCCCGAGACGGTCACCCGCAGGCCCTCCCCGTCCGGGACGGAGGTGATCACGGTGTCCCCGTCGAGGTCGGAGACGGTGGTGCGGCCCTGTCCGACGCCGTACGCGACCAGGGTGATCTCCCCGAACGGCCCGTCGCCGACGGTCCCGCCCGGGTCGGCGAGGACGGGGATGATCGCGCCGTGCCGCGCGTACAGCGGGATGCGGTCCAGCGGAGTGGCGGCCGTGACGTACCGGCCGCCGGTCAGCACCTCGCCGGTCCAGTGGTCGACCCACTCGCCCGCGGGCAGGTAGACCTTCCTGACCTGCTCGGGCGAGGTCATCGGCGCCACCAGCAGGTCGCGGCCGAGCAGGTACTCCAGGTCGGCCTGCCAGGCCACCGGGTCGTCGGGGTGGTCGACGCACAGCGCCCGCATCATCGGCGCCCCGGTCCTGGCGGCCTCCACGGCCGCGCTGTAGATGTACGGCATGAGCCGGTAGCGCAGCCTCAGCGCCTCCACCGCCTCGGCCTCCACCTCGGGGAACTCCCACGGCTCCCGGCTGGTGGTGCCGTGCAGGCGCAGCAGCGGGGACAGGGCACCGAACTGGGTCCAGCGGACGTACAGGTCGTCGGTGGGACGGCCGGTGAACCCCCCGGCGTCGTGGCTCCAGAACGGGATGCCGGACAGGCCGTGCGCCAGCCCGCCGCGCAACGTGCTGGCCATGGCCGGGTAGCTGGTGTAGGTGTCGCCGCTCCACTGCGCCGCGTGCCGCTGCCCGCCCAGGTACGACGAGCGCGCCCAGACCATGCCGTGCCCGGCGACCTCGCGGGTCACCTCCGAGACGACGTCGTTGAACAGCAGCGTGTAGACGTTGTGCAGGTCGGTGCCGGACATGCCGTTGGCCGCCACGGCGTCGTGCGGCACGCCCTCGGCGAAGTCGGTCTTGAAGACCTGCACGCCCTGCTCCAGCAGCGGGCGGAGCAGCCCCTTGAACCACTCGACGGCGGCGGGCGAGGTGAAGTCGACGATGCCGCAGGCCGGGTACGAGCCGTGCCAGCAGTCCGCGACGTACACCTCACCATCCGGATTTTTCAGGAAAAATCCGTTCTCGGCGGCCTCAGGGAAGGCCGGGCTGAGGTGGGAGACGTAGGGGTTCATCCACAGGCAGACCTTGAAGCCCATGGCGTCCAGCTCGGCCAGCATGCCCGCGGGGTCGGGGAAGCCGCCGGCGTCCCAGCGCAGGTCGGACCAGTGGCCGTCGGTCTGCCAGTAGGTGTCCAGGTGCAGCACGTCGCAGGGGATGCCGCGCTCGCGGATCGTGCGCGCCCTGTTCATCACCCGCTCCTGGGTGTCGACGAAGAACCCCGAGGAGATCCAGGTGCCGAACGCCCACTTGGGCGGGAGCTGCGGCGCGCAGGTCAGCAGGTCGAACCGGCCGAGCACCTCCGGCGGGGTGGGACCGGCGATCACGTAGTAGTCGATGAGGTCGTCCGGGACCACGATCTGCACGCAGCTGTGCGTGGTCTGGCACACGTCGAACTCCACCGGCGCCCCGCTGTCCACCAGCACGCCGTAGCCCCTGCTGGACAGGTAGAACGGCACGTTCTTGTACGCCCGCTGCGACTCGGCGCCGAACGCGTCGAAGTTCCACATCAGGGGGCGCTGGCCACGCTTGTCGAGCCGGGTGAAGGACTCGCCGAACCCGGTGAACGCCTCGTCGGCCCCGGCCACGAAGCTCTCGTGGTAGCCGGCCACCGTCCCGCCCGAGGCCGAGCGGCCGAACGGCAGCGTGCGCAGCCGGCCGCTGATGTCGGTGTGCCCCCGGTCCTGCTCCAGCAGCGGCGCCCCGCTCGCGTCGGTGAACCTCAGGTGCCAGGGCGACAGGGTGATCTCCGCGCGGAGCGAGCCCGCGTCGAGCAGGATCGTCCCGTCCCGGTTCTCCACCCGGGCCCCGGCGAACTCACCCGGCGTGACCATGGAGATCGCCGGGGCCGACCGGGTCCGCGCGTCCGCGTCCTGGCCCAGCCTGACCCGGATCACGCCCTCGCCCGCCACACCGACCTGCACCAGGAGCGTCTCCTCGGCGGTGGTCACCGCCTTGAGGATCACCCCGGCCTCGTCGGAGGCCACCGGCTCCGCCGAGATCAGCGCCGACAGTCCCTCCTCGCCGTGCGAGCGGACGGGCAGCTCCGGCGGATCCGCGACGAAGTACTCGTGCGCGACCAGCGGGGGACGGTAGGGCATGGGAACTCCAGAGCTCGACGTGCGGCTGCGGAATTAGTTTTACGTCCAAACCAACAAACGTCAATGGCGGGGCACGCCCCGCGGTCCGGTCCGCCGGGCGCCCGGACCGGAGAGGACGAGCGATCCGGCTCTTGAACGGAACCGGTGACCCGTGATAATTAGTTTAGTTTGCATCCAAACAAAGGGGCGAGCGTGGACTGGCCTGGACGGACCGGCGGGCTGTACTACGGCGGGGACTACAACCCCGAGCAGTGGCCCGAGGAGGTCTGGGAGGAGGACGTCGCGCTGATGCGGCGGGCCGGGGTCAACCTGGTCAGCGTCGGAGTGTTCTCCTGGGCCCGGCTGGAGCCCCTGCCCGGGGTCCACGACTTCGGCTGGCTCGACCGCGTCCTCGACCTGCTGCACGAGGGCGGGATCGCCGTCAACCTCGCCACCCCCACCGCCTCGCCGCCGCCCTGGTTCGGCCTGGCCCACCCCGACGCCCTCACCGTCACCGCCGACGGCACCCGGCTTTCCCACGGCAGCCGCGACACCTACTGCGTGCACGCCCCCGCCTACCGGGACGCCTGCCTGCGGATCGCCGACGCCCTCGCCGAGCGCTACTTCGACCATCCCGCGCTGGCCATGTGGCACGTGCACAACGAGTACGGCACCGTCTGCCACTGCGACCACGCCGCGGACGCCTTCCGGGTCTGGCTGCGGGAGCGGCACGGCACCCTGAAGGCGCTGAACGACGCCTGGACCACCTCGTTCTGGAGCCAGCACTACTCGGCCTGGGAGCAGATCACCCCGCCCCGCGCCACCCAGTACCTGCCCAACCCCTCCCAGGTGCTCGACTTCCGGCGGTTCGTCTCCGACGCGATGCTCGACCACTTCCGTGACCAGAAGGCCGTCCTGCGGGACATCACCCCGGACATCCCGGTCACCACGAACTTCGTCCTCGGCGACTGGGTGCCGGTGAACCACCGGCACTGGGCCGACGAGGTCGACGTGGTGGCGATCGACCACTACCCCTCGGCCGACCCCCCGGCCGAGACCGCGTTCGCCGCCGACCTGGCCCGGGGCTGGGCCTCCGGGAAGCCCTGGCTGCTGATGGAACAGGCCGTGGTCACCTACACCGGCCCCCGGATGGTCGCCAAACGCCCCGGGGAGATCACCCGGCTGAGCCTGTCGCACGTGGCACGGGGTTCGCGGGGGGCGATGTTCTTCCAGTGGCGGGCCTCGCGGGGCGGTGCGGAGCTCTGGCACGGGGGCATGGTGCCGCACGCCGGGCCCGACTCACGGATCTTCGAGGAGATCTGCGAGCTGGGCGCGCTGCTGCCGACCCTGGTGGACGCCTGCGCCGCCCCGGTCGAGGCCGGGGCCGCGATCCTGGTGGACTCCGAGGCGAACTGGGCCCTGCAGGCGCCCGGCCTGCCATCGTCCGAGATCGCCTACACCGACGCGGTACGCCAGGCCCACCGGGTGCTCTACCGGCACGGCGTCACCGCAGACCTGGTGCACCCCTCGGCCGACCTGTCGGCGTACCCGCTCGTGCTCGTCCCGGCCCTGTACCTCGTCTCCGACGCCGACGCCGGCAACCTGCGTCGCTACGTCGCCGACGGCGGCACGCTCGTGGTCTCCTACCTCAGCGGCGTCGCCGACGAGCACGCCCGCGTCCGCCTCGGCGGCTACCCCGGCGCCCTCCGCGACCTCCTCGGCATCAGGGTCGAGGAGTTCCACCCCCTCCCGCCCGACGTCGCCCTCACGCTCTCGGCCCCCGACGCCCCCGACGCCCTGAACGCCCCGGACGACCCGGATGTCCCGGACGACCACACGGCGACCTTCCCGGGTCCCCGGGGGGAGACCGGCACGTTCTGGAGCGAGCACGTCCACCTAGAGGGCGCCGAGGCGCTGGCCGTCTACACCGGCCCGCACGCCTCCGGCACCCCCCTCGACGGACAGCCCGCGATCACCCGCCACTCCCACGGCTCCGGCACGGCCCTGTACGTCTCCACCCGCCTGTCCGACGACGCCTACGCCCGCCTGCTGGGCCTTACCCCCGCCCCCGTGGAACTCGTCCGCCGCGGCGACTGGTTCTTCGCCGTCAACCACGGCGACGAGGAGCAGAAGGTGGAGGGCGTCACCCTCCCCCCGGGCGGCTTCGCCGTACGGACGCACGACGACCTGGACCTCGACCGTTCCGCCTCCCGCCCCCGGGAGTGGCACTGACCTTCGCGGGGGATCGGGACCGGGTGGCGGCGTCCCCCCGCGGGACGGATCGCCGCCCGGCTGCGCGATCAGCCGCTGTAGGAGACCCAGCCGTACTCGTACTGGGTCCAGCCGTTCTCGTCCCCGCTGTGCTTGCGGCCGGTCATCACCTGGCCGGCGCCGGCCATCGAGTCGTGGTTGTTCTCCCTGACCCAGTCCCCCAGCTGCCTGGCGTGGATCTGCACCGGCTTGCTCTGCAGGTACAGCGCACCGCTGTAGTAGACGGTGTCGCCGTTCTCGTCCCCGTCGTGCCGGATCCCGACGATGGCCCGGTTCTCCGGGGCACGGTAGTCGTGCTCGTTCTCATCCTTCACGGTGCCCCAGAAGTCCAGCTTGAGCACCGTGACCTGGACGTTGTCGATGAAGATACGCCCGCACCGGAACGTGGTGTCGCCGTTCTCGTCGCCACGGTGCGCGCGGCCGATCAGCACCTCGTTCGCGGGGCAGGTGAACTTGCTGTTCGACTGTTTCAGGGTCGAGCTGTGCCCGAGGCGGACCTCGATCGTGGGCTCCGCGACGGCCGCGGCAGGGGCGGCGGGGGCCAGGGTGAGAGCGGCGAGGGCCGCCGCCAGCGCGGCCGGCAGAGACTTCTTGAGCATGTTCGTGTCCTTACGAGAGCCTGTGGTGAGCAGGCTCCATGGTCGGCCGTCACGACGGCGCCCGTCGTCCGCCTGCAGGCTGAGCGCGCGTCCGCCTGCGTGGTGATCCACCCCGCGAGCCCGCGTGGCGGGCCGTGCGGTGACCCGCCGGCGTCACCCGGCGGGCGTCACGACAGGAGCCGGGAGGCGAGCAGGACGCCGAGCGTGACCAGCAGCACGACCTTGAGGCATTCGGCCGCGATGTAGAGCAGGTGATGGTGCGAGCGCGGCGGGTTCCCGCCCTCGATGATCTGCCGGGCGCGGCGGTCCAGGCGAGGCCGCAGCACCGTCACCTGGACGACCAGCAGCACCCAGAGGGCGATGAGCACCGTCGTCGCGACGTCTCCGAGGGCGAGGCCGCCCGCGCCGAGGAGCAGTGTCAGGGTGAGGACGACGGCCAGGACGAGTTCCGCGACGTTGAGCGCCCGGAAGACCAGGCGGCCGATGCCGAGCCCGAGCGGCACGGTGATGCCGGGCGCGCGGAACTTCAGCGGCGCCTCCAGGAACGAGATGGCCAGCACCATCCCGAGCCAGAGGAACGGGACGGCGATCTGCGTCACGGCGGCGAGGGGGGTGTTCACGGCCGCAGGAACGCCAGGACCGCGTCGGTGAACTCGCGGGGCCGGACGTCGTGCACCAGGTGCCCGGCCTCGACGGTGACGACGCGGGCGTCGGGGATCCGCCGCGCCATCTCCGCGATCAGGTCCTGCGGCACGTGGCTCAGCGACCCGCCCGCCACGATGAGGGTCGGCGAGGTGATCCGGCCGAGCCGGTCCGACCACACCGGGTCGGGATCGTCGATCTGCTTCTTGACGGCGAGCACCATCGCCCAGTCGAAGGGCAGTGCCCCGTCCGGCCTGACCGGCACGGTCCGTTCCCGGGGCAGCGGCGCCGAGACGTCCTCCAGGACCAGGCGCTCCACCCGCTCGGGGTGGTCCTCGGCGAACAGGTACGCCACGAACCCGCCCAGCGAGTGCCCGACCAGGGTCACCCGGTCGAGCGCCAGGGCGTCCAGGAATCCGAGCACGTCGTCGCGCATGAGTTCCAGGGAGTAGTCACCGGGCCAGGCGCTGTCCCCGTGCCCGCGCAGGTCCAGGGCGTGGACCCGCCAATGGGGCTCGAAGGCGGCCACCACGCCGTCCCAGTCGGCCGCGGTCCTGCCCAGCGCGTGCAGCAGGACGAGCGGCGGGGCGTCGACGGCTCCGGACACCCGGTACGCGAGCCGGATCCCGTCCACGTCGACCGCGCGGTGGTCGGTCATGCCCCGACGATACCGACCGTGTCGGTCGGGCGTGCGTGCGGCCATCCCTCCGCAGAGCTCCCGGCGGCGGCGCCGGTCCGGTTCACGGTGGACGGCACGCCACCGGCCGCGCCCGCGTCCCTGCCGGGGATCCGGGGAGCACCGGCGGGTGGCGTCCGGAGGACGATGCAAGCGGCCGTCTAGCGGGATGCAATGATCCGCTGACACCATCGGGACTGCTTTGAAGGAGGCTCCCGTGCGTCGTTCCATCCCCCTGGCTCTCATCGTCGCGATCATCGCGCTGTCGGGGACACTGTTCTCTCCCGTCCAGGCCGCGACCGGGCCGTGCCGGCCCGGTGAGGGCGCGAACCTGCGCGGCAGGGACTTCACCGAGGGCGCCCGGCTCCCGGCGAACCTGCGCTGCGCCGACCTGACCAAGGCGAAGCTGGACGGGGTGGACCTGACCCAGAAGGACCTCACCGGCGCGATCCTGCACGGCGCCTCGCTCAAGCAGGCCGACCTGACCCAGGCCACGCTGAAGTACGCCGACCTGCGCAGGGCCGACCTCACCGAGGCCGACCTGGGGCAGATGCACGCCGACCACGCCGACCTGCGGGACGCGGTCATGGTCGACGCCG
The DNA here is from genome assembly GCF_044456585.1 of Streptosporangium sp. NPDC050855. Classification (NCBI taxonomy): domain Bacteria; kingdom Bacillati; phylum Actinomycetota; class Actinomycetes; order Streptosporangiales; family Streptosporangiaceae; genus Streptosporangium; species Streptosporangium sp. NPDC050855. Next base: position 838,078 of record NZ_JBITFY010000001.1, on the reverse strand, counting down.
AGGCGGGGCAGGCGTACTTCCCGCACGCGGACCTGTCGAGGGTGGCGCTGACCAGGGCCGAGCTGACCCAGGCGGACTTCACCAACGCCAAGCTGATCGACGCCGACCTGGAGGAGAGCACCCCCGGCCAGCTCAAGGGGCGCAAGGCCGACTTCACCCGGGCCAAGATGCACGAGGCCAAGATGGGTCAGGCGAACCTGCGCAACGCCACCCTCAAGGACGCCGACCTCAGGGAGGTCACCTTCACCCAGGCCGAGCTGGACGGCGCCGACTTCACCGGGGCGCTGGTCGAGGGCGCGTCCTTCGTCCAGGCCGACGACGCCGACCTCACCGGCTCCAAGGGCACCCCCACGGGCCTGGACCCCTCGACGCCGATCACGGTCCCCGACCTCGGCATCTTCTCCGGCGAGCCGTCGGACTCCCCGTCGGCCGCCGCCAGGGGCGGTGGCGCGTCGGTGGGCCTGATCATGGTCGTGGTCAGCGCGGTGGGCCTGGCACTGACCGTGGTGGCCTGGGGGATCAGCGCCCAGGGACGCACCCGGCGGGCCCAGCGGTTCGCGCTGATGCGCCACGGCGCCGAGGAGGACATCACCCGGCTGGGCGAGGAGATCGACCAGCTCGACTACGAGTTCCAGCTCGGCGGGCGCGGCGGGATGACCGCCGACCGCGACTGGCGGCACGCCCTGGACGCGTACGAGGCCGCCAAGCAGGCCCTGTCGATCGCCAGGCGCCAGGAGGAGCTGCACTTCGTGGCCCAGGCCGTCCAGGACGGCCGGAACGCGCTGAACCGCCTGCGGCCCAAGGTCCGCTGACCCCTCCCCCGCGCCGGCCGGAAGGCCCGCCGGGGGCGGGGGCCCGGAGCGGTCAGATGCCGCTGGGGGTCATCGGCTGCATCAGGCGGCGGGCCGCCTCGGTGACGGAGCCGGACAGGGAGGGGTAGACCGCGAACGTGTGGGCGAGCTGGTCGACGGTCAGCCGCTGCTGGACGGCCACCGACACCGCGAGGATCAGCTCCGAGGCCCGGGGGGCGACCACGACGCCGCCCAGGATGATGCCGGTGTGCGGGCGGCAGAACAGCTTCACGAAGCCGTCGTTGAAGCCCTGCATCTTGGCGCGGGCGTTGGTGGCCAGCGGGAGCTTGACGATGTTGGCCTCGATCTCCCCGGCACGGACCGCCTTCTCGGCGACGCCCACGGCGGCGATCTCGGGGTCGGTGAAGATGGCGGAGGCCACCGTGGCCAGGCGGAGCGGCTGCACGGCCTCGCCCAGGGCGTGCCAGACGGCGATCCGGCCCTGCATGGCGGCCACCGAGGCGAGCATCAGCACCCCGGTGCAGTCCCCGGCCGCGTAGACGCCGGGCGCGGAGGTGCGGGAGACCTTGTCCACCTGGACGAACCCGCCGGGGGCGAGGGTGACCCCGGCCTCCTCCAGGCCGATCCCCGCGGTGTTGGGGACCATGCCGACCGTCATCAGGCAGTGGGTGCCCTCGGCGGTGCGGCCGTCCTCCAGGGTGACGACCACGCCGTCGGCGGTGCGCTTGACGGACTCGGCGCGGGAGCGGCCCATGACGTTCATGCCGCGGCGGCGGTAGACCTCTTCGAGGACCTCGGCGGCGTCGGCGTCCTCGTTGGGCATCATGCGGTCGCGGGAGGAGACGAGGGTGACCTCCGAGCCCAGCGAGCGGTAGGCGCCCGCGAACTCCGCGCCGGTGACGCCGGAGCCGACCACGATGAGGTGCTCGGGCAGCTCCTCCAGGTCGTACAGCTGCCGCCAGGTCAGGATGCGCTCGCCGTCGGGCTCGGCGCCGGGCAGGATGCGGGGGGTCGCGCCGGTCGCGACGATGACGACGTCCGCCCGGATCGTCCGGTCCCCGGCCCTGACCACCTGCGGGTCGACCAGCCGCCCGGGGGCGGTGACCACCTCGACGCCCTCGGCGGCCAGCCGGGCGGCGATGTCGGCGGACTGCGCGCGGGCCAGCTCCTTGACGCGCCTGTTGACCAGCGGCATGTCGGCGATGACGCCGCCGACGTCGCCGTCGGGGCCGCCGGTGTAGTGCACCCCGAGCATGCTGGCGTCCAGGAGCGCCTGCTTGCGCACGGAGGTGGCGATCAGCGTCTTGGACGGCACGCAGTCGGTGAGCACGCACGCCCCGCCGGGGCCGTCCTGCTCGACCACGGTGACCCGCGCCCCCAGTTGGGCCGCCACCAGCGCCGCCTCGTATCCGCCGGGACCGCCACCGATGATCACTATCCTCGTCACATGTACCATTCTCCCGCATGACGGGAGCGACCGTCGCTCCGCGTCCCGTCCAATCGCGAAAGCCCCTGGAAACCCCGCGCCACCCGGGGATGTCGGCGCGCCTTCCCCGCCGGGCGATCGTCCGGCCGATCTTCGATTAGTGTTGGGCACCGTGCCTGTCTACGCCGCTTACGGCAGCAACATGGACCCCAAGCAGATGGCCCAGCGGGCCCCTCACTCCCCGATCAGGGGAACGGGCTGGCTCCAGGGCTGGCGCCTGACCTTCGGCGGGAACGACCTCGGCTGGGAGGGCGCGCTGGCCTCCATCGTCGAGGACCCGGCCGACCAGGTCTTCGTCGTCCTGTACGACGTGCCCGAATGGGACGAGAGCTCCCTCGACCAGTGGGAGGGCGCGGCGCGCGGCCTGTACCACAAGGTCAAACTCCGGGTGCAGACCCTGGAGGGCGAGGTCCTGGCGTGGTTCTACGTGCTGGACGGCTACGAGGGCGGCCTGCCCTCGGCCCGCTACCTCGGCATCCTGGCCGAGGCCGCCGAGCGCGCGGGCGCCCCGGACGACTACGTCAGGGGTCTGCGCGGCCGGCCCTGCACCTCCCTGGGAGGCTGACGCCCGCCGCCCGCGGCGGTGACCGGTACGCTCGGTGAGGTGACCAACGACCCCTACGCCCTCGCCACGGACGCCGCGGACGCGCTGAGAGGCGCCGTCGGAGTGGACTCCTTCGACGTCGCGCTCGTGATGGGCTCCGGCTGGGTTCCGGCCGCCGACGCGATCGGCGAGACCGTCGCCGAGATCCCCGTGACCGACCTGCCCGGCTTCCTGCCGCCCGCCGTGCAGGGGCACGCGGGCCGGATCCGCGTCGTACGGACCCCGGCGGGCAGGAACGTGCTGATCTTCCTCGGGCGTACCCACCTCTACGAGGGCCGCGGGGTGGACCCCGTGGTGCACGGGGTGCGGACCGCGATCAGGGCCGGGGCGGGCACGATCGTGCTGACCAACGCCGCCGGGGGGCTGCGCCCGGAGACCCAGGAGGTCGGCGAGGCGGTGCTGATCAGCGACCACATCAACCTGACCGGTGCCAGCCCGATCACCGGCGCCACCTTCGTCGACCTCACCGACGTCTACAGCCCGCGCCTGCGCGCGCTGGCCCGCGAGGTGGACCCGTCGCTGACCGAGGGCGTCTACGTGGCCTTCCGCGGCCCCACGTACGAGACCCCGGCCGAGGTGCGCATGTGCCGCATCCTCGGCGGCGACATGGTGGGCATGTCCACCGTGCTGGAGGCGATCGCGGCGCGCGAGGGCGGCGCCGAGGTGCTGGGCGTCTCCCTGGTCACCAACCCGGGCGCCGGGCTGGTGGGCGAGCCGCTCAACCACGAGGAGGTGCTGGAGGTGGGCCGTGCCACCGCCACCCGCATGGGCGGTCTGCTGGCCAGCGTCGTGGGCAGGCTGTAGGACGGGCCGGCGGCAGGCTCCGGCGACCACCCACGGCCTCGGCCTCCGAGAGGTGATGCATGAACAGCGACCTGGCAGGGCTCGCCCGATCCTGGCTGGCCCAGGACCCCGACCCCGACACCCGCGCGGAACTGACCGGCCTGCTGGCCGGCGGTGACGACGACGCGCTGCGCGAGCGGTTCGGCTCCCGGCTGGAGTTCGGGACCGCCGGGCTCCGCGGCGAGCTGGGCGCCGGGCCCAACCGGATGAACCGGGTGACGGTCATGCGCGCCGCCGCCGGCCTGGCCCGCGTCCTCGGCCCGGGACGGCACGTCGTGATCGGCTACGACGCCCGGCACAAGTCCGACGCCTTCGCCCACGACACCGCGGCCGTGCTCACCGGGGCGGGGCTGCGCGCCTCGCTCCTGCCCGGCCCGCTGCCCACCCCGGTGCTGGCCTTCGCCGTCCGCCACCTCGGCGCGGACGCGGGCGTGACGGTCACCGCCAGCCACAACCCGCCCCGGGACAACGGCTACAAGGTCTACTGGGGGGACGGCTCCCAGATCGTGCCGCCGATCGACGCGGAGATCTCCGCCGCCATCGACGCCACCGGGCCGGTCTCCGAGCTCCCCCTGGGCTCCCCCGGCGACCCGGGCTGGACCACCCTGGACGACGGCGTCGTGGCCGCCTACCTGGAGGCGCTGACCGCCCTGCCGATCGGTGAGGCCCGCGGGCTGCGGGTGGCGTACACCCCGCTGCACGGCGTGGGCGGCGCCACCCTGGCCAGGGCCTTCGCCGCGGCCGGGTTCGAGGCGCCCGCGACCGTGGCCGAGCAGGCCGAGCCGGATCCCGACTTCCCGACCGTCGCCTTCCCCAACCCGGAGGAGCCCGGCGCGATGGACCTCGCGCTGGAGCTGGCCGCGCGGACCGGCGCCGACCTGGTGCTGGCCAACGACCCCGACGCGGACCGCTGCGCGGTGGGCGTGCCGCTGCCCGGCGGCGGCCACCGGATGCTGACCGGCGACGAGCTGGGCGCCCTGCTCGGCGAGCACGTGATCCGGCACACCTCGGGCGACGACCGCCTGGTGGCGACCACCATCGTGTCCTCGTCACTGCTCGGCAAGATCGCCGCCGCGCACGGCGTGCGCTACGCCGAGACCCTGACCGGCTTCAAATGGATCATGAAGGCCGGTGCGGGACTGGTCTTCGGGTACGAGGAGGCACTGGGGTACAGCGTCGGCTCGGGGGCCGGGCTGCCCGTGCACGACAAGGACGGCATCGGCGCGGCGCTGACCGTGGCCGGGATCGCCGCCGAGGCCCGGCTGGAGGGCCGGAGCCTGCTCGACCTCCTGGACGACCAGGCACGCCGCCACGGCCTGCACGCCACCTCGCAGCTGTCGTTCCGGGTGGCCGACCTGTCGCTCATCGCCGGCGCGATGGCCCGCCTGCGGGCGACGCCGCCGGCGCGGCTCGGCGGTCGCGAGGTCGAGTCCGCCGACGACCTGAGCGAGGGGGCGGGCGGGCTGCCGCCCACCGAGGGGGTGCGTTACCGGCTGTCCGGCGGCGCCCGGGTGGTCGTCCGCCCCTCGGGCACCGAGCCCAAGCTCAAGTGCTACCTGGAGGTGGTGATCCCGGTGGGCGGCGAGGTCTCCGAGGCCCGCGCGCGGGCCGCCGCCGAGCTGGACGCCCTCAGGGCGGACCTCGCCGGGACCCTCGGGCTCTGACGTCCCCCGGGGCCGCGGAGGCCCCGGGGTCCGCGCGTGCGGGCTTCAGACGAGGAAGGCCGCGATCGTCGGCAGGGCCGCGACCGCGAGGGCGGCCAGCGCGGTCGGGGCCCAGGTCGTCCGGGGCGCGCCCGCCCCGGTGCCGTCCCCGGTGGACGCCGTGACCCCCGTGGACGGCACGGCTCCGGTGGACGCCGTGCCCTCGGAGGCCGTGCTCTCGGAGGCCGTGGCCCCGGGCACCGGTGCCGCGGTGGACGCCGCGGTCCCGGACGCCATGGTCCCTGATGCCGCGGTCCCGGACGCCGGTGCCCCGGTGGGCGCAGGTGCCGCGGTGGTCTCCCGTGCCCGGGCCGCACGCCGGGCCGCCTCGGCGCGCTCGGTGATCTGCTGGGCCACCCAGTCGGCGTGGGTCCTCCCGGCCACCGCCTCGGCGGCCGCCCGCTCCCCCTTGGAACGGACCGGCTCGGTCTCGAAGCGGCCCCGCCGTCCCGGGACACCGGCCTTGCGGGTCACGGCGGCCCGCTCGCGGGCGGAGACGTGCGGCACCCAGCAGCGGATCTTCCGCTCGCCGGAGACGATCGTGATCGAGTGCGAGACCGTGACCCCGTCCACCGCCCGCCAGGGCACGAAGGTGTTCCGCAGCGGGTTGCGGACCAGCACCCCCTCCTCGGACAGCACGAGCGCCGGGCGCAGGCAGGTGAGAAAGACCAGCGCGGTCAGCACCGCCAGCACCGCCGCGGCGACCATCGAACTCCGCCCGCCGTAGCGGACCACCAGGTCGACCGCGTTGAAGGCGGCGAAGGCCATCCAGACCCAGCCGACGATCACCGCGAAGGTGGAGCGGAACACCTGCTTCATCGGAGAGAACTCACTTCGCCGGTACGAACCCGCTCACGCCTGCCACTTGAGCCGCGCGAACCCGGGCTTGATGACGCCGTTGATGAGCGACAGGCGCTCGTCGAACGGCAGGAACGCCGACTTCATGGCGTTGACCGTGAACCACAACATGTCGTCCCACCCGTAGCCGAACGCCTCCGACAGCTTGGCGAACTCCTCCGACAGGGACGTCCCGCTCATCAGCCGGTTGTCGGTGTTGACGGTCACCCGGAAGTTCAGGCGGCGCAGCAGCCCGATCGGATGCTCGGCGATGGAGGCCGCGGCACCGGTCTGCAGGTTGGACGTGGGGCACATCTCCAGCGGGATGCGCTTGTCCCGGACGTAGGCGGCCAGACGGCCGAGCTTGGGTTCGGCGTCGTCCTGGACCGAGATGTCGTCGATGATGCGGACGCCGTGGCCGAGCCGGTCGGCGCCGCACCACTGGATGGCCTGCCAGATGGACGGCAGGCCGAACGCCTCACCGGCGTGGATGGTGAAGTGGGCGTTCTCCCGCTGGAGGTACTCGAAGGCGTCGAGGTGGCGGGTGGGCGGGTAGCCCGCCTCCGCGCCCGCGATGTCGAACCCGGCCACCCCGGCGTCGCGGTAGCGGACCGCGAGCTCGGCGATCTCCATGGACCTGGCCTGGTGGCGCATGGCGGTGAGCAGGGTCCCCACCCGGATGCCGCGTCCCGCGGAGCCGGAGGCGAAACCCTCCTGGACGGCCTCGATGACCTCTTCCAGGCTCAGGCCGGCCGAGGTGTGCTGCTCTGGCGCGAAGCGCACCTCGGCGTAGACCACGCCGTCGGCGGCCAGGTCCTCGGCGCACTCGGCGGCGACCCTGATCAGCGCCTCGCGCGTCTGCATGACGCCCACGGTGTGGTCGAAGGTCTCCAGGTAGCGCTCCAGCGAGCCGGAGTCGGCGGACTCGCGGAACCAGGCGCGCAGGCTCTCGGTGTCGGTCGCGGGCAGCCGGTCGTAGCCCGTCTCCCGGGCCAGATCGATGATGGTCTCCGGTCGCAGGCCACCGTCGAGATGATCGTGGAGCAGCACCTTGGGGGCCAGGCGGATCTGCTCGAAGGTGGGTAGCTGACTCATCTCACCAGCCTACCGCCGGGGTCCGGCGGGCGGTCATCGCCTCGGCCGGCACGACGGGCGTCGCGGCGGGTGCCCGGGTCAGTCCTCACGGCGGGCGGCCTCGGGGGCGAAGGCGGGCAGGCAGACGGCGACGTACTCGGCGCCCTCGGGACCGGCGCTGTAGCGGATCCGCTCCCCCGGCTCGCAGCCGAAGGCCTGTCCCGCGCCGACCTCGGTGACGCCCCCGTCGTGCTCCACCAGGACCGTGCCGGAGAGCACGAGCGTGTACTCGGCGAACTCGGGGGTCTGGGCGGGCTCCTCCCACCCGGCGGGGGCCTTCATGTGGGCGATCGAGATCCGCTCGTCACCGCTGTTGACCCGGCCGACGTACTCGTCGATCATCTTGCCGCCCGGGACGGGAATCCGCGTCGCGCCCTCGATTTTGCGTACCATCGCACCAGTCTGGCACCGGCGCGGTGGTCACCGTGCGCGGCACCCGCCGCGCGGGACCGGGCCGCGCAGGACGGGGCCGGTGCGGCCGGTACGGTCGTGCCGTCGGTGCTGTCGGTGCCGTCGGTGCCGTCGGTACGGTCAGTGCGCGATGTCGACGACCAGCCGGTTCGGGCTCTTCTGCTCCAGCACCCGGAAGGCGGCCTTGCGCTCCAGGACGACGCCGACGCCCACCACGGCCTCGAAGTCGCCGGTCCTGACGACGTTCCGCACGTTGCCGAGCCCGGCCTGGAAGATCGGCCCGCCGGTCCAGGTCGGCGTGCCCGCCTCGGTGTGCGCCGCGGCCGGGGTCATCGTGAGCTGGAGGTAGGCGCCGCCCTTGACGTCGATCGGGTCGCCCGACCCGTCCTGGACCAGCTCCGCCACCCAGCGCGCGGTGTAGCCGGGCAGGTCTCCCTTGAGGTCGATCACCACCCGGTCGAACCCCGGGTGCTCGGCGAACCGGGCTCCGGTGACGATCGGCGTGGTGCCGGTCGTCCGGTCGACCTCGATCTCCTTGGTGCTCGTCGGTGGACGCAGCCCGGCGGGCGCGGCCACGGAGGGCGTGGCCGTCGCGCCGTCCGCCGGGGTCGTGGCCGCCGGAGCCCCCGAGGAGGGGGTCGTGGTCTGGGTGGTCGTGCCACAGGCCGCCAGCGCCAGCAGGGGAGCGAGCGCGAAGGGGACGAGGGTGCGGTTCATGGTGAGCCTCCTGCCCCGTTAGATGCCCAGGTGGGACGCGGCTCTCACCCCCGTCGCCCACCTGTGCCCTGGCCGGATCGTGACAGCCGTCCGAGGGACGAGTCAAGCACCGCGCCCCGGTCGTGGCGGCGCGTCGCGGTGGGCCGGGCGAACAGGGCGCCGCCGCCGGGCCCCTGTGACCGGCGGCGGCGCGCCCGCGACCCGGCGGGGTCCCCGGGGGTCCCGGGGGTCCCGTGTCCCCGTCCCCGTCGTCCCCGTCGTCCCCGTCGTCCCCGTCGTCCCCGGCGTTCCTGTCCCGGGCCGCGAGTCGTCCGCGGGTCCGCGCCGAGGCGTACGGACCCGCAGGAGAGGTCCTAGACCGCCTCCAGGACCGCCTCCTCCTCGGCGACGGCGAGCGGGCGGCGCGCCCGCAGGCCGGTCAGGGCGATCACCAGGCCGGCCAGGGCGAGGATCCCGGAGACCATGATCGCCGCGCGGAAGGAGCCGATCGGGTCGGCGCCCGTGCCGGAGGTCAGCACGGCCGTCACGACGGCCAGCACGACCGCCCCGCCGACCTGCCCGGAGGTGTTGAGCAGCCCGGAGGCCAGCCCCTGCTCGTCGTCGGCCACACCGTTGGTGGCCTGGATGTTCAGCGCGGGGAAGGAGAGCGCGAACGCGATGCCCAGCAGCACCATCCCGGGGATGATCAGCGTGGACAGGCTGGGGTCGGCGTTCAGCCGGAGGAAGAAGGCGTACCCGGCGGCCAGGGCGGCCGAACCGACCACGATCAGTTTCGCGGTGCCGAACCGGTCGGCCAGCGCGCCCATCCGGGTGGAGGTCACCGCGACCAGCAGTCCGGCCGGCAGGAAGGCCAGCGCGGTCTGCAGGGCCGACCAGTGCAGGAAGTTCTGGAAGTACTGCATGGCGACGAACTGGAAGCCGACGTAGGAGCCGAACAGGATCACCAGCCCGAGGTTGGCGCGGACGATCGGGCCGGAGCGCAGGATGCCCAGGCGCACCAGCGGGTGCCTGACGCGCCGTTCGGTGATCACGAAGGCGGCCATCAGCGCGGCGGCGCCCAGCAGCGAGGCGATCGTGCGCGGCGAGCTCCAGCCCGCGTCGGGCGCCTCGACCACGGCGTAGACCAGCAGCAGCATGGAGCCGGTGATGGTGATCGCGCCGAGCAGGTCGTGGCCGCTCTCGGCGCGCTCCTCACGGCGCTTGGGCAGGTACTTCAGGGCCGCGACCAGCGCGATGATCGCGACGGGGACCGGCATGAGGAACGTCCAGCGCCAGCCGAGCTCGGTCAGGAAGCCGGAGATGACCAGTCCCAGCGAGAAGCCGCTGGCGCCGGAGGCGGTGAAGAAGCTGAGGGCCCTGTTGCGGGCCGGGCCCTCGGCGAAGGTCGTGGTGATGATGGAGAGCGCCGCGGGCGCGGTGAAGGCGGCGCTGACGCCCTTGACGAAGCGGGCCGCGATCAGCAGCGTGCCGTCGTCGACGAGGCCGCCGAGCAGGGAGGCCACGGCGAAGACCGCGAGGGCGACCAGGAAGACCCTGCGACGCCCGAGCAGGTCGGCGGTCCGGCCGCCGAGGAGGAGCAGGCCGCCGTAGCCGAGCACGTAGCCGCTGACCACCCACTGCAGCGAGGAGGTGGACAGTCCCAGGTCCGCCTGGATCGACGGCAGGGCCACGCCCACCATGGAGACGTCGAGGGCGTCGAGGAAGACCACGGCGCAGAGCACGGTGAGCGCGGCCCACAGCGCGGGACTCCAGCGCTCGTCATCCGGTGAAGTCGATGAGGAGGTCATGACGACCGAGAATACATGCAGCCGCATTTAATGCAAGAGAATTTAGTTCCTGTGCATCTATCCTTCACGGGTGGTACGATCCGCGACATGAACGAGGAGGACGCGGTCCGCGCCTGGCGCCAGATCCTGGCGATGCACGCCGCGGCCGCCTGCGCGCTGGAACGCGAGCTCTCCGAACGGCACCGGCTGGGCATGAGCGAGTTCGAGGTCCTGGAACGGATGGTCGAGGGCGGCCGGGAGAAGTACCGGGTCCAGGAGGTCGCCGACGCCGTCCACCTCAGTCAGAGCGCCTGTTCCCGGCTGCTCGCCCGCCTGGAGAAGGCGGGCCTGGTGACCCGGGCCGTCTGCCAGGACGACCGGCGCGGCATCTACGTGGGCATCACCGGGCAGGGACGCGAGCGTCACGCCACGGCCCTCCCCACCCACCGCGCCGTGATCGGCGAGATCTTCGCCCCCGTCGACCCCGGCACCTGCCGGCCCTCCGGCCGGGCGCGGCTCTCCGAGGAGACGCAGGACGCCTGGGACGCCGGAAGCGCCGAGGTCACCGGGGGCCGCTGCTCGGCACCGCGACTCCCCGGGCCGCGCGCCGGGGAGGCGAGCACCCCCGGAGACGCCTGGGACGCACAGAACACCGAAGACACCGAAGACACCGAAGACACCGGAGACGCCACGGCCCCCCGCCTCGAGGAGGCGGAGGGCCCGGCCTCGCGGGAGGCCACGGTCAGGCGGTGACGCGGTCGATCACCAGGGGCAGCAGGTCCTCGCCGGCCGCCTCGCCCACGGCGTAGGCGCCCTCCAGGGCGGCGAGCGCCCGCTCGAAGCGACCGCCCTCGTCGGCGTACAGCGTCATCAGCGGGGCGCCCTCGCGGACCGGGTCGCCGGGCTTGGCGTGCAGGACGATGCCCGCGCCCGGGGAGACCGGGTCCTCCTTGCGTTCCCGTCCCGCGCCGAGGCGCCAGGCCGCCAGGCCCACCCCGTAGGCGTCGAGCCGGCGGAGCACGCCGGACGAGGGCGCGACGACCTGCGTCGTCTCGGCGGCCACGGGCAGCGGGGCGTCCGGGTCGCCGCCCTGGGCGGTGATCATCCGTCGCCAGGCGTCCATCGCCGAGCCGTCGGCCAGGGCCCGCTCGGGATCCTTGCCCGCGGTGATCCCCGCCGTGGCGAGCATCTCCCGTGCCAGCAGCACGGTCAGTTCGACCACGTCGGCGGGCCCGCCCCCGGCGAGCACCTCGACCGACTCGGCGACCTCCAGCGCGTTGCCCACGGCCAGGCCCAGCGGCCGGTCCATCGCGGTCAGCAGCGCGACCGTGCCCACCCCGGCGTCGGTGCCCAGCTCGACCATGGTGGTGGCCAGCTCGCGGGCCTCCTCCACGGTCTTCATGAACGCCCCGGAGCCGACCTTGACGTCCAGGACGAGCGCGCCGGTCCCTTCGGCGATCTTCTTCGACATGATCGAGGAGGCGATCAGCGGGATCGACTCCACGGTCCCGGTGACGTCGCGGAGCGCGTACAGCTTCTTGTCGGCCGGGGCCAGGCCGTCGCCCGCCGCGCAGATCACGGCCCCGGCCGTGCCGAGCACGCCGAGCATCTCGTCGTTGGAGAGCGAGGCCCGCCAGCCCGGGATGGACTCCAGCTTGTCCAGGGTGCCGCCGGTGTGGCCGAGCCCCCGTCCGGACAGCTGGGGCACGTACCCCCCGCAGGCCGCGACCAGCGGGGCCAGCGGCAGCGTGATCTTGTCGCCGACGCCTCCGGTGGAGTGCTTGTCGGTGGTGGGACCCGGGAGCGCCGACCACTCCATCCGGTCGCCGGAGCGGATCATCGCCTGGGTCCATCCGGCGATCTCCCGCCGGTTCATGCCGTTGAGCAGGATCGCCATGGCCAGCGCGGACATCTGCTCGTCGGCCACGACGCCCCGGGTGTAGGCGTCGATCACCCAGTCGATCTGCCCGGGCGACAGCTCGCGCCCGTCCCGCTTGGCGGAGATGACCTCGATGGCGTCCATGGTCAGGCCCTCCGGCTCAGGTCGATGGCGTCCATGGTCAGGCTCCCCGGCTCAGGTCGTCGGGCCCGAAGGCGTAGGGCAGGATCTCCGACATCGGTCTCGGGCCGTCGACGGTCTCCAGCAGCATCTCGGGGCCGCCGAACTCGTACAGCAGCTGGCGGCACCTGCCGCACGGCATGAGCAGCTCCTCGTGCCCGTCGACGCAGGTGAACGCCACCAGCCTGCCACCGCCGGTCGCCTGGAGCGCGGAGACGAGCCCGCACTCGGCGCACAGGCCCAGGCCGTAGGAGGCGTTCTCCACGTTGCAGCCGGACACGATCCGCCCGTCGTCCACCAGGGCGGCGGCGCCGACCGGGAACTTGGAGTAGGGGGCGTAGGCGTGCCCCATGGCCCGTACGGCCTCGTCCTTGAGCGCGGCCCAGTCGACGTCCGCGCCCGTCCCGGCCCCTTCGCCGGTGCGGCCGTCCGTACCCGTGTCCGTCACACCGTCTCCCCTCGTGGGGACGGTGCGGGCCGTCCCCGTCGCGTCGTGCGTGTCACGCTCCCCCGCCCCGCCGTCACGTCATTTCCCCTGTCCTCTGCGGTACACCATGCCGTTGGCGGCCGGCGGGCGGAGCCGCTGCGCGGCCAGCGACAGCACCAGCAGCGTGGTGATGTGCGGGGTGACCGAGGTGAACTCCGACGGGATCGAGTCGGTCAGCGCGAACACCACGAACACGGTGACCGCCGCGACGCCGGTGATCAGCGCGGCCCGCGTCCGGTGCTGCCGTACGAGCTGGTAGACGGTCACGGCGACGAGCAGGATCACCACCACGAGCAGCAGCGCGTGCACCGACTCGCCGCCCCGGCGCAGCTGCAGCGCGTCGGTGTAGCCGAACAGGACGGCGCCCCCGGCCAGACCGCCCGGCCGCCAGTTACCGAAGATCATGGCGGCGAGGCCGATGAAGCCGCGCCCGCCGGTCTGTCCCTCGCGGTAGGCGCTCGCGGCCACCTGCGCCAGGAACGCGCCGCCCAGGCCCGCCAGGGCGCCGGAGACGACGACGGCGACGTACTTGTGCAGGTAGACGTTGACGCCCAGCGACTCGGCGGCCACCGGGCTCTCCCCGCAGGAGCGCAGCCGCAGGCCGAACGCGGTGCGCCAGAGCACGTAGTACGACAGCGGGACGAGCAGGATCGCCAGGATCGTCAGCAGCGAGACGTTCGTGGTCAGGCCGCGCAGGATGCCCGCCGCGTCCGAGAGCAGGAACCACCGCCCGGCCTCCAGGTCCCTCAGCGGATCCCCCACCCACGGCAGGCTCACCACCTCGGGCTTGGGCACCGGGGGCGACTGGGAGTCGCCGCCGCCCGGCATCTCGGCGAAGGTGACCTTGGACAGGAACTGGGTGACGCCCAGCCCCAGGATGTTGATCGCGACACCGGAGATGATGTGGTCGACGCCGAACGTCACGGTGGCGATCGCGTGCAGCAGGCCGCCCAGGGCACCGCCGATCGCACCCGCGACGACGCCCGCCCAGGGATTGCCGAACTGGATCGCGCCCCAGGCACCGCACCAGGTGCCCATGATCATCATGCCTTCGAGGCCGATGTTGACCACTCCGGCCCGCTCCGCCCACAGGCCGCCCAGACCGGCCAGGCCGATGGGGATGGCCAGCGCGATGGAGGCGTTGATCGCGCCCGCCGAGGTGAGGTCGACGGCGCCGGTGACGGCGCGCGTGAACGACAGCAGCACGACCAGCGCGCCGAGGGCCAGCAGCACGGTCCGCCAGGTCAGCCTGAACCTGCGTGCCGGGGCCTTGGGCCCCAGGAGGGGGGCCTCCGGCGTGGCGAGGGCGTTCTGGCTCATACCGGCGTTCCTTCCTGGGCCGGGGCGGCGCTCGCCAGCTGGCGGCTCACCCGGCGCTGCTCGGCGGCGACCTGGTAGCGGTGCACCAGCTCGTAGGCGATGATCACCGAGAGCACGATCACACCCTGCATGATGGTGACGATGTCCGGGGAGATCCTCTTGATCTGCAGGATGCCGGCCGAGGTGTCCAGGAAGGCCCACAGCAGGGCGCCGAACGCGATGCCGACCGGGTGGTTGCGTCCGAGCAGGGCGATCGCGATGCCGGTGAAGCCGAGTCCCGTGGGGAAGTCCAGGCTGTAGCTGTAGGAGGAGCCCAGCAGCTGCGGCATGCCGACCAGGCCCGCCACCGCGCCGGACAGGATCATCGAGACGAGGATCATCCGCTTGACGTTGACGCCGCTGGCCACCGCGGCCGGCTCCGAGCGGCCGGTGGCGCGCAGGTCGAACCCGAAGCGGGTCCGGTTGATCACCACGTGGAACAGGACGCCCATCGCGATCGAGAGCAGGATCAGGCCGAAGACCTTCGTCTGGGTGCCCGAGACGATCGCCAGCCCCGGCACCTGGCCGGAGGGCGCGATCGGCTTCGTGCCGATGTTGTTGCTGCCCCCGACCTCGACGGCCAGGCGCTCCTTGTTGAGCAGCCAGGAGCCGAGCGCGGTGGCGATGGCGTTCAGCATGATCGTGGAGATCACCTCGCTGACCCCGCGCCGCACCTTCAGCAGCCCGGCGATGGCCGCCCAGCCGGCACCGACCAGCACGGCCACGAAGATGATCAGCGCGACGTGCAGCGGGGCGGGCAGCGCGACCGCGCCGCCGACGGCCGCGGCGGTCAGCGCGGCGAGACGGTACTGGCCGTCGACGCCGATGTTGAAGAGGTTCATCTTGAACCCGATCGCCACCGCCAGCGCCGACAGGTAGTAGGTCGTCGCGGAGTTCAGGGTCAGCACGATCGAGCGGGGCCGGACGGCGTACTCGCCCATGACGACCAGCGTGTCCACCGGCGGGGCGCCGATGAGCCCCAGGATCACCATGGTGACCAGCGCGGCGAACACGATGGCCGTGACCGGCGCGACGAGCGAGAGCAGCCCCGCCGGTGAGACCCGGCCGAGCAGCCGGTCGGCGAAGGTCGATTCTTTCGCGCTCATCCGGGCGTCCCGGGGGGCGTGTGCGCTACGTGGGTGTTCATGCCGCCTCTCCAGCACCCGTCATGGCCGAGCCGAGCCGCTCCGGCGTCACGTCCTTGGGGCCGACCTCGGCGACGATGCGGCCGCGCAGGATCACCTTGAGGGTGTCCGACAGGCCGATCAGCTCGTCCAGGTCGGCCGAGATGAGCAGGACCGCCAGGCCCGCGGCGCGTGCCGCGCGCAGGTGGTCCCAGATCGCGGCCTGGGCGCCCACGTCGACACCGCGGGTGGGGTGGGACGCGATCAGGAAGACGGGGTCCCCGCTCATCTCCCGGCCGACGATCAGTTTCTGCTGGTTGCCGCCGGACAGCGCGGAGGCGTCCACGTCGATGCCCGGCGTGCGGACGTCGTAGCTCTCGACGATGCGGCGGGTGTCCTCACGGGCTCCGGCGCGGTCGATCCAGGGTCCCTTGACGTTGGGCCTGCGCGTCTGGTGGCCGAGGATGCGGTTCTCCCACAGCGGGGCCTCCAGCAGCAGGCCGTGCCGGTGGCGGTCCTCGGGGATGTAGCCGATGCCGGCCTCGCGGCGGCGCAGGGTCGTCCAGCCGGAGATGTCGTGCTCGCCGAGCCGGATCTCGCCGTCGGCCGGGCGCATGCCCATGATGGCCTCGACGAGCTCGGCCTGGCCGTTGCCCTCGACCCCGGCGATGCCCAGCACCTCACCCCTGCGGATGTCGAAGCTCACGTCGTCCACGACGCAGCGTTCCCCGTCCGAGTGGACCCTCAGGTCCCGCACCGAGATCGCCACCGTGTCGGTGACCGTGGACTCGCGGGTCTCCGGGCTGGGCAGCTCGCTGCCGACCATGAGCTCGGCGAGCTGCCGGGCGCTCACGTCCTTGGGGTCCACCTCGGCCACGGTCGTGCCGCGGCGGATGACGGTGATGGCGTCAGCCACCGAGAGGACCTCGTCCAGCTTGTGCGAGATGAAGATGATCGTGAGTCCCTCGCGGACCAGCTCGCGCAGGTTGGCGAAGAGCTCCTTGACCTCCTGCGGCACGAGCACGGCGGTCGGCTCGTCCAGGATGAGGATCCGGGCCCCGCGGTAGAGCACCTTGAGGATCTCCACCCGCTGGCGGGCGCCCACCCCCAGGTCCTCGACGGTGGCGTCCGGGTCGATGCCCAGGCCGTAGGAGTCGGAGATCTCCCGGATCCTGGCGCGGGCGGCGCCGAAGTCGATGGCGACGCCTCCCTTGCGGGGCTCGCTGCCCAGGATCACGTTCTCCAGCACGGTCAGGTTGCCGGCCAGCATGAAGTGCTGGTGGACCATGCCGATGCCCACCCCGATCGCGTCAGCGGGGGAGCGAAAGCCCACCTCGGCGCCGTTGACACGGATCCGTCCCTCGTCCGGGCGCTGCATGCCGTACAGGATCTTCATGAGGGTGGACTTGCCTGCGCCGTTCTCGCCGACGACGGCGTGCACGTGTCCCTGCCGTACGGAAAGGGAGATGTCGCGGTTGGCGACGACGCCGGGGAATCGTTTGGTGATCCCCTCGAGCTCGACGGCCGGTGCCGGGGTGCTGATGACGGCCTCCTCCGCACGGATGCCCGATACGGAACGTGGTGGTGAGGATAGGGCGAAGGGCCCGGAGGAGGGTGTCCGCCGGGCCCCGCGTGAGCGTTCAGGTCAGGAGGTCTTGTCCGGGACGGTCAGCTCGCCGGAGATGATCTTCTGCTTGTACTCGTCGAGCTTGGGCTTGACGTCGTCGACCTGGCCACCGGTGGTGGAGTAGTCGACGCCGTCGGCCTTGAGGTCGTAGGTCGTCGTGCCGGCCTTCACCGAGTTGGTGGTGAAGCTCTTCAGGAAGTCGAAGACGGCGACGTCGACCTTCTTGACCATGGAGGTCATGATGACGCTCTGCAGCTCGGGGGCCGCGGTCTTCGCCTGGTCGGAGTCGACGCCGATGGCCAGGCCCTTGGCGGCCTTGGCCGCCTCGAACACGCCGCCGCCGGAGCCGCCCGCGGCCTGGTAGACCACGTCGGCGCCCGCGTCGAACATGCCCTCGGCCGCGGTCTTGCCCTTGGCCGGGTCGTTGAAGCCGGTGAAGTCCGGCGGCTGGGTCAGGTACTTGACGTCGACCTTGATGTCGGACTTGACCGCCTTGGCACCGGCGATGAACCCGGCCTCGAACTTGTTGATCAGCGGCACCTGGACGCCGCCGACGAAGCCCACGTGGTTCTTCTTGCTCTTCAGCGCCGCGGCGGCGCCGACCAGGAAGGAGCCCTCGTGCTCGGCGAAGAGGAGGTTGGAGATGTTGGGACCGGCCGCCGCGGCGTCGTCCACGATCGCGAACTTGACGTCGGGGAACTCGGTCGCGACCTTCTTGACCGGGTTGGAGTAGGCGAAGCCCACCGCGATGATCGGGTTGAAGCCGCCGTCGGCGAGCAGGCGGAGCCGCTCCTCCTTGGCCGCCTCGGTCTCACCGGTGCCGGCCTCGAGCTCGTTGGTCTCGGCCAGGCCCAGCTCGGCCTTGGCCTTGTCCAGCCCGGCCGCCGCGGAGTCGTTGAACGACTGGTCACCACGCCCGCCGATGTCGTACGCGAGCCCGACCTTGGGTCCGGTCGCGGCCGACGCCGCACTGCTGGCGGCCCCGCTCGGCTGGGCCGACGTGGTCGGTTCCTCGCTTCCACCACACGCGGCAGCTCCCATGAGCATGCTGCCCGCCAGTGCGGTCGCGGCCAGCTTGCCGAATCGGTTCTGAAGCAAGATGACTCCCTTCGCGTTCTCAGTGCACGCGCGAAGAGACGCACGGCAACCCTGCACGGAAGATAGTTGGTCCGTCAGGGTTGACCAAACCGTCACACCAGTCCGAAACAGGTCCGTTATCCAGCTCAGGCCGCCCTGTGACACACGTAGCGTGACGAAACCACCCCGCGGGTGACACCGGACGGCCCTGGCCGCCGGGCCCCGGCCCGGCTCCGGTCTCCGACGTTCCTCTGACCGGATCCGTTGAGTAATTTTGCCCAAATATGTCCGAAGTTGCTCGGTAAGGGCTAGTTGTCGGCGTTCACGGCCATCAGGGCGTCGTCGGTGACCGGGCGCTGGCCCTCCCAGAGCGCGGTCAGCGCGGTCGCGGCCAGGAAGCGCACGCCGGTGCCGATGGCGCTCTCGTCCACGTCGAAGGTGCCCTGGTGGATGTCGGCCGACTCGGTCGACCCCTTCCGGCGGGTGCCCAGCCGGGCGAACGCGCCGGGGATGGACTCCAGGTACCAGCCGAAGTCCTCACCGCCCAGGCTCTGCTCGGTGGGGACCGGGGCGCCCTGGCCGAGCACGCCCTCGGCGGCCTCGGCCAGCATCTGCACGCTGACCTTGTCGTTGACCACCGGCGGCACGCCGCGCACGTAGTCCATCTCGGCCTCGACGCCGTACGCGCCCGCGACCGACTCCAGCAGCGACTTGATCATGTCGGGGGCCGCGTGCCAGGCGGCCTCGTCCAGGCAGCGCACGGTGCCCTCGGCGACGCCGTCGTCCGGGATGGCGTTGGCGACCGAGCCCGCCTCGACCCGGCCCCAGACCAGGCTCAGCGAGGAGCGGGGGTCGATCCGGCGGGAGAGCGCGGCCGGCAGCTCCGTGAGGATCTTGGCGAGCGCGAAGACCAGGTCCGCGGTGAGGTGCGGCCGGGCGGTGTGCCCGCCGGGGCCGCTCACCCGGATCGTGACCCGGTCGCAGGCGGAGGTGATCGGGCCGGTCTTGAGGCCCACCTTGCCGACGTCCAGGCGCGGGTCGCAGTGCAGCCCGAAGATGCGGTCGACACCGCTGATGCCGCCCGAGGCCATGACCTCCAGCGCGCCGCCGGGAAGCTCCTCGGCGGGCTGGAAGATCAGCCGGACCCGGCCGGGCAGCAGGCCCGCCTCGGCCTGCTGGGCCAGGAACAGCGAGGTGCCCAGCAGGATCGTGGTGTGCACGTCGTGCCCGCAGGCGTGGCAGACTCCCGGGACCGTCGAGCTGTAGGGGACGTCCTTCTCGTCCGGCACCGGCAGCGCGTCCAGGTCGGCCCGGAGCGCCACGGTCGGGCCGTCACCGCTGCCGACGTCGCAGAGCAGGCCGGTACCGCGCGGCAGCACCGAGGGGACGAGGCCGGCGGCGCTCAGGCGCTCGGCGACACGCTGGGTGGTGCGGTACTCGGCGAACGCGAGCTCGGGATGCATGTGCAGGTCTCGACGGAAACCGATCAGTTCCTGCTCGCCAGCGGCAAGGAACGTGTCGAGTTCTCCCCGCAAATTACGCCCCCGCATTGCTCACCGTCCCATCCGCGCCGGCGGGCTGTGGATCCTCGACGCACCTGTGCGACCGTCCGGGATCTCTGCGTCCACGGGGCCGTCTCGAAAAAAGCGATCGCCGCACCGACGGGCCGGGGTGGGCCTCCCGGACCGCATCGGCGCGGACTGGTCCGTCACCGGCGCGGGAACGGCGGACCGGTGGTCCGGGGTAGCCGTCGCGTCGGCGATGACACCGACTTTATCGCTCTCCCCGAGCGGCTCGCCGACATCCGGCCCAAATGTTTTGTCACCTCATGTTCCTCTTCTGGCACTTGCGCCCCAGGAGGACCACGAAAGATGGCTCCGATTGACCATGGGGACGCTGGTCCTTCGCGGGGACGGACCCCGCGGGAAAGGTGGCCGCACCCCTCTCCCAAACCTCGCCTACCTGGCAATTTACGTGACCCTCAGGTGCCGGTCATCGCACCGGGCGGAGTGATGTAAACAGGAAGAGTGCGTGTTTCACTTCGCATATGATCACTAACATCCCATTCGGGAAGAGATGGTCGCGTTTGAGCATATTCGAACCGGACGAGGGCGCCCTGTTGGTCATTCCCTCGCTCTCCCTTCCCCAGGAGGAGCTGCGCAGCATCCCCGCGGCCCGCTGCTACGAGGAGCGGCTGCTGTTCCTGCTGCTGACGCTGAGAAGGCCCGGCGTCTCGGTCGTCTACGTGACCTCGCTGCCCGTGGACGGGGCGATCGTGGACTACTACCTGAGCTTCCTCGACGATCCCGACGAGGCCCGCACGCGGCTGCAAATGATCAGTTTGGACGATCCCGACACGCACCCGCTCAGCGAGGCGCTGCTCCGGCGCCCGGACGTGATCGAGCGCCTGCGCGCGTCGCTCGGCCTCCCCCGCGAGGACGACGGGGGCGCCTGGATGGTCCCGTTCGTGGTCAGCGAGTACGAGGAGCGGCTGGCCGCGATCCTCTCCCTGCCGATCTACGGCCCTCCCACCGCCCTGGCCCACCTGGGCTCCAAGAGCGGCGGGCGGACGCTCGGCGCACAGGCCGAGGTGCCGACGGTCAGGGGGTTCGGGGACCTGCGGTCGCTGACCGAGGTGGAGCACGCCGCCCGCGCGATGAGCCCCGCGCCCCGGCTGATGGTCAAGCTGAACAACAGCTACTCGGGGATGGGCAACGCCATCCTGACCAGGGACGACCGCCCGATCACCGACTGCCCCACGAGCTTCTCCGCGCCGGGCGAGAACTGGGCGACGTTCGCCGAGAAGATCGCCGAGCGGGGGGCGGTGGTCGAGGAGTTCATCGAGGACCGGCCGCTGCGCTCCCCCAGCGCGCTGGCGAGGATCACCCCGGGCGGCACCGTCGACGTGGTCGCCACCCACGAGCAGGTCCTCGGCGGCCCCAACGACGACGTCTACCAGGGGTGCAGCTTCCCCGCCCGCCAGGAGTACCGGGCCGAGCTCAGCGCGTACGCCGAGCGGATCGCCCGCATCCTCGCCGACCGCGGCGTGGTGGGACTGTTCGGCGTCGACTTCTTCGCCGTCAAGGCCGGCGGCGGCTACCGGACGCTGCTGTGCGAGATCAACCTGCGCATCGGCGGGACCACCCACCCGTTCGGGGCCGCGGTCCTGACCACCGGCGCCTCCTACGACCCCGGCAGCGGCCTGCTCGTGCACGAGGGCAGGGCCAAGCACTACGTGGCGACGGACAACTGCGCCGCCCCCTGCCTGCGGGGCCGCGCCCCCGGGGAGGTCGTCAAGCTGATCCAGGACGAGGGCCTCGGCTTCGACCGGGAGCGCCGTACCGGGAACGTGCTGCACCTGCTGGGCGCGGTCACCGAGTTCGGCAAGCTCGGGTTCACCAGCATCGGCGACTCCGCCGAGGAGGCCGCCGAGCTGCACCGCAGGACCGTCTCGACGCTGAACCGTCCCGCCTGAGCGGCTCCGGCCCGCTCCCCGGCCACTCCGCCGCGGCCGTCCCGGTCACACCGGTCACCTCGCCTCCCGCAGGCCGCGCAGTGCCCGCAGGCCGATCGCACCGAGCACCACGGCCAGCACCAGGTTGACCGCGACCAGGATCCCGTGGACCACGTAGAACGACGTGGGGTGGCCGTCCGCGAGGTTGAAGCCAAGGTTGATCCATTCGAAGATCATGAAAGCGGCAAGGCCGATCAGAAAAGCGGCGATCTTTCGCGATATTTGCATGATGTCAGTATTCCGCCGAGTGGTGCGTAGCCGGTCAGGGCACCTGTACTCCATGCGAACCGGCACGAAGCTACCCTGAGATCATCATGGGGACCAGACACGTCGCGCCCGTCGGGGTGCTGCTCGCGGCGACCGCCTTTCTCGGCGCGCCCGCACAGGCCGGGGCCCGGGCGCCGGGCACGCCCGCGGGCACCGCATCGGGCACCGCATCGGGCGTCTCGCCGGGCACCGCCGCGCTGCCGGGCACCGGTTCGCACGGTGCGGGCACCGGCTTCGGGGGAGCCGGCCCGCCGGGCACCGGCCGGCTCGGGCCGAACGGCGCGGGGGAACCGGTCGGCGGTTCCCGGCTCGGCGAGCGGGGGCTCATCGTCCCCGAGGGCGTGAGGGCCCCGCCCAAGACCGCCGCCAGGGCGTACGTGATCGCCGACGCCGGGACGGGCGCGGTGCTGGCCGCCAAGGACGCCCACGGGCGCTACCTGCCCGCGAGCACGCTCAAGGCGCTCACCGCCCTCACCCTGATCCCCAGGCTGGACAAGAACCGGAAGGTCACGCCGAGCCGGCGCGCGGTGAACGAGGAGGGCAGCGCGGTCGGCCTGGTCCCCAAGCCGCTCTACACCGTCGAGGACCTGTTCAAGGCGCTGCTGCTGGTCTCCGGCAACGACAGCGCGATGGCGCTGGCCGAGGCCAACGGCGGCCTGACCGCCACCCTGGCCGACATGAACGCCGAGGCCAGGCGCCTGCAGGCGTTCGACACCGTGGCCAGGACCCCGAGCGGGCTGGACAAGCCCGGGCAGAGCAGCTCGGCCTACGACCTGGCCCTGATCGCCCGCGCCGGCCTGGCCAATCCCGATTTCCGCCGATATATCAGCTTGAAGACGGACAAGTTCCCGGCGCCCAAGGGCTACTACGAGATCGGCAACCACAACAAGCTGCTCTGGCGCTACAAGGGCATGATCGGCGTCAAGAACGGCTGGACCTCCAAGGCCCAGGGCAGCTTCGTCGGCGCGGCCAGGCGGAACGGCCACACGATCATCGTGTCGATCATGCGCCACGACGGCTACTTCTGGGACGAGGTCGCCGACCTGCTCGACTGGGGCTTCGCCAACCGCGGCCGGGTCACCCCGGTCGGGCGGCTGGTCGACCCGGCCCCCGCGGTCACCCCGTCCCCCATCGCGCCCGCCACCTCCGCGCCCCCGGCCGTCCCTGCACCGGTCGCCGCGACCGATCCGCCCGGCGCGGCCCGTCCCGCCGGCGGGAGCGTCCCGATCGGCT
Source organism: Streptosporangium sp. NPDC050855 (assembly GCF_044456585.1). NCBI lineage: Bacteria > Bacillati > Actinomycetota > Actinomycetes > Streptosporangiales > Streptosporangiaceae > Streptosporangium > Streptosporangium sp. NPDC050855. Next base: position 815,018 of record NZ_JBITFY010000001.1, on the reverse strand, counting down.
ACTACGTCCTGGGTGCGGGCCTGCTGGGCGGCCTGGCCTGGCTGGCGTACGGCCTGCGCCGGCGCTTCCGCTGACCGGGGCCGCCGGACCCCGCCGGTCATCCGCCGGTCACCGCGGCTCAGACGGGGATGGCGGTCGCCGGGACCGGCGTGGGGTCGGGCGGCGGGCCGAGCGAGGCGGTGGCCGTCCAGGCGGCGGCGTACATGATCACCCGGGCAGAGAGGTTGATCCACACCAGCAGGCCGACCACCACGGCGAACACCCCGTAGACGGGGTTGTTCAGGGTGCTGGACAGCACCAGCGCGGCGAGCTGCTTGAGCAGGGCGAAGCCGATCGCGCCGAACAGGGCGCCGCGCAGCAGCACCGGGAACGGCTGCCGGAGGCGTCCCAGCCAGCGCAGCAGGATCAGGAAGACCACGACGTCGGCGAGCACGCTCACCGCCAGGCCGACCAGCCAGATCGTGGTGGTGGCCACCACCGACCCCGACAGCCCCACCCATCCGGCCACGGTCCCGCTGGCCTGGGTGGCGAAGCCCGCGACCAGCACCGAGGCCACCATCGTGGTGCCGACCAGGACGAGCCCGGCCAGGTCCCTGAGCTTGGCCATGGCGAAGCCGAGCGGCGCCTCGGTGGTCATGGAGATCTCGCGCAGCGCGCCGCGCAGCGCGTCGATCGCGCCGAGCCCGGCGTAGAGCAGGCCGAGCAGGCCGATGATCCCGGCGCTGGTCCGCGAGTCGGCGATCTCCTGGATCGGCAGCTTGTCGGCCAGGCCCGGCAGGTACTGGTCGATGGCCTTGCGCAGGGTGCCGGGGGCGTCGGGGGTGACGGAGAGGAAGTAGCCGAAGACCGCGAAGGCCAGCGCGACGATCGGGAAGAACGACAGGAAGGCGAAGTAGCTGACCGCCCCGGCGAGCCGGTCACCGGACTGGATCTGGTAGCGCTGGAAGGTCCTGACCAGATGGTCCAGCCAGTGCCACCTGACCCGGGCCGAGCCGAGCCGGGCCCCGAACCGTTCCTGGGCCGTCCGCACGCGTTCCCATGCACCTGTCACCTGCGCCCCCTACCCCGTCGCCGCCGTCTCGACCGCGTACGGCGACGGAAAGACCGTCGTCCGTGCGCGGGCCCGCGAGGCGGGCGGGGCAGGTCCACGGGACGGGCCGCGCGGGCTCACGGGACGAGCGGGGCGGGGTGCGATCGGGCGGGGCGAGGGGAGGACGGGACGGTGGAGCGGGATGTGACGGGCGTGACGGACGTGACGGGTACGGCGAGGCGACGACGGACCCGGGACCGGGCCCGGGACCTTCGCGGGGGTCGGGCGGGACGGGACCGCCGATCACGGGGTGGGCAGGAACCCCACCCGGTCGCGCACCCTGGCCATGGTCTCGGAGGCCACCGCGCGGGCCCGCGCGGCGCCGACGGCGAGCATCCGGTCGAGCTCGGCCTCGTCGGCGAGCAGCTTCTCGGTCCGCTCGCGGATCGGGGTGAAGGTGTCGACCACCAGCTCGGCGACGTCCTTCTTGAAGGTCCCGTACCCCTGACCGGCGTAGCGGGCCTCCAGCTCGGGGATGGGGACACCGCTCAGCGCGGACTGGATGCGCAGCAGGTTGGTGACGCCCGGCTTGTTCTCGTCGTCGGCCAGGACCTCGGAGCCGGTGTCGGTGACCGCGCGCATGATCTTCTTGCGGAGTGGCCCCGGCTGCTCCAGCAGGTCGAGGATGCCCGCGGCGGAGGAGGAGGACTTCGACATCTTCGCCGTCGGCTCCTGGAGGTCGGTGATCTTCTCGACCCCCTTGACGATGTGCGGCTCGGGCAGCGTGAAGGTCTCGCCGAAGCGGTGGTTGAAGCGCTGCGCCAGGTCGCGGGTGAGCTCCAGGTGCTGCTTCTGGTCGGCGCCCACCGGCACCCTGTCGGCCTGGTAGAGCAGGATGTCCGCGGCCTGCAGGATGGGGTAGGTGAACAGCCCCACGCTGGCCGAGCTCTCGCCCTGCTTGGCGGACTTGTCCTTGAACTGGGTCATCCGGCCGGCCTCGCCCATGCCGGTGAGGCAGATCAGCACCCAGGCCAGCTCGGTGTGCTCGCGGACGTGGCTCTGCACGAAGACCGTGGAGCGCTCCGGGTCCAGGCCCGCGGCGAAGAGCTGGGCGGCGGCCACCCTGGTGCGCCTGCGCAGCTCCTCCGGCCGGTAGTCCACCGTGATCGCGTGCAGGTCGACGACGCAGTAGAACGCGTCGTGGCCCTCCTGCATGGCGACGTACTGCCGTACGGCACCGAGGTAGTTGCCCAGGTGGAAGGAGTCGGCGGTGGGCTGGATTCCCGACAGGACGCGAGGACTGGCCATGGCACACAATTGTGTCAGCTGTCCGGAGTGATCGGTGCCCCGGGCGGAGACGCCCACCGGCCACCCGGGTCCCCCGCCTCCCGTCCCCGGGTCCCCGGGCACGGGCACCGCCCGCGTTCCCCCGCGGGCGCGTCCGCGTCCGGGAACGGGCGCGGGCGCGGGTCAGTCCTCGGGGGCGGCCTTCGCGTCCTGGCGGGAGGTGTTCCGCTTGATCCTCACCCGGGAGACCCTGCGGCCGTCCATCTCGGTGACCGTCATGTCGAATCCGGGGACCTCCACCCGCTCCCCCAGCACCGGGAGGTGACCGAGGGAGGACATCAGGAACCCGCCCAGGGTCTCGTACGGGCCGTCGGGCAGGCGGACGCCGCTGGAGGTCGCCACCTCGTCGAGGGTCGCCAGCCCGTCCAGCTCCGCCTCCCCCGCGGGCAGCGCGACGTGCTCGTCCTCCACGTCGTGCTCGTCGCGGATGTCGCCGATGAGCTCCTCGACCAGGTCCTCCAGGGTGACGATGCCGGCGGTGCCGCCGTACTCGTCCACCACGATCGCCAGGTGGTGGCCCTCCTTGCGCATCTCCGACAGGGTGGCCATCAGCCGCTTGCTGGTGGGGACCAGCTTGACCGGGCGGATCGGCACCAGCTCGCTGATCGGCTCGATGGACCCGGTCAGCACCGGGTCCAGCAGGTCGCGGATGTGGACGAAGCCCACGATGTCATCGTAGGAGTCGCGGTAGACCGGGAAGCGGGAGTGCGGCATGGCCGCGGCCATGACCGCCGCCTCGGCCAGCCGCGTGTCCGCGGACATGAACTCCACCTCGGTACGCGGCAGCATGACCTCGCGGAGCTGCCGCTTGCCCGCCGCGAAGACCTCCCCGATCAGGTGGCGCTCGTCGGCGGTGAGCTCCTGGTGGCCGACCACCATGTCGCGCAGTTCCTCGGTGGAGATCTCCTCGCGGTCGGCGTCGGGGTCGCCGCCCAGCAGCTTGACCACCCCGTCGGTGGACTTCGACAGCCCCCAGATGATCGGCCGCGACAGCGCGGCCATCCGGTCGAGGAACGGCGCGACCAGCAGGGAGATCCCCTCCGCCCGCTGCCTGGCGATCCGCTTGGGGGCGAGCTCGCCCAGCACCAGCGAGGCGTACGAGATCGCCAGCGTCACCAGGACCAGCGCGAGCGGGGCCGTCACGGCCTCGGGGACCCCCCAGCCGGTCACCACCGGGATGAGGTCCTTGGCCAGGGTGTCGGCGCCGAAGGCCGCCGAGAGCATGGTGGCCACGGTGACGCCGATCTGCACCGCGGACAGGAAGCGGTTGGGGTCGCGGGCGAGCTTCGCGGCCCTGGCCCCCCTGCGGCTCTGAGCGTCGAGCCGCCGCACCTGGCTCTCCCTCAGGGAGACCATGGCCATCTCTGCTGCGGCGAAGAACCCTCCGATCAGTACGAAGATCATGACCAGGGCGATGTTCGCCAGGACGCTGTTCACGAGGTCGTCTCCGTCATGGCGGCCGCCCGTTCCGGCGGTGGCCGATATGTGATGTGCCAGCATATGCTGGCGCTAGACTTACAAAAGTCAACAAGTCCAAACATCATCCAACAGGAGGATCCGTGAAGCTGCTCGTCACCGGCGGCGCCGGATACATAGGCAGCGCCGTGGCGGCGCAACTCGTCGAAGCGGGCCACGAGGTCACCGTGCTGGACGATCTGTCCACCGGCCACGCCGACGCGGTCCCGCCGGGCGCCCGGTTCGTCGAGGGGTCGATCACCGACGCCGCCGGGGTGCTCGACGGCGTGGAGGGCGTGCTGCACTTCGCGGCGAAGTCGCTGGTCGGCGAGTCCGTACAGCGGCCGGACCTGTACTGGGCGCACAACCTCGGCGGCACCCTCGCCCTGCTCGACGCCATGCGGAGCGCCGGGGTGGGCCGGATCGTCTTCTCCTCCACCGCCGCCACCTACGGCGAGCCGGAGCGCTCCCCGATCAGGGAGACCGACCCCACCCGGCCGACCAACCCCTACGGCGCGTCCAAGCTCGCGGTCGACACCGCGCTGAGCGCGTTCGCCGGGATGTACGGGCTGGCCGCGGTGAGCCTGCGCTACTTCAACGTGGGCGGCGCGTACACCGACCGGGACGGCCGCGTCTACCGCGAGCGTCACACCGTGGAGACCCACCTGATCCCTAACGTCCTCGCCGTCGCGCTCGGCGGGCGCGAGCCGGTCAGCGTGTTCGGCACGGACTACCCGACCCCCGACGGCACATGCGTGCGCGACTACATCCACCTGGCCGACCTGGCCGGCGCCCACCTGCTGGCGCTGGACGCCTGCACCCCGGGCGAGCACCGGATCTACAACCTGGGCAGCGGGACCGGCTTCTCGGTGCAGGAGGTGCTCTCGGTCTGCCGCGAGGTGACCGGTCACGAGATCCCCTCGGTGGTACGCGAGCGCCGCGCCGGTGACCCGGCCGTGCTGGTGGCCTCGTCCGAGAAGATCCGGGACGAGCTGGGCTGGAAGCCCGAGCACCCCTCGGTCCGCGACGTCGTCGCCGACGCCTGGGCCGCCCTGACCGGCCGGGACTAGAGCCGGAAACGGGCCGTGTTGTTGGCGGGACGGCGGTCGCCCACCCGTGCCGAGTGGACGGTCGCCTCCGCCCGCCCCCCGCGGTCGCGGGCCGCGAAGGCGAGCAGCAGGCTCGCCCTCCCGCCCGCGCCGAGCGCGCGCAGCAGGCAGCCGGTGCGGCCCGGGCGGGAGTCGCACCGCGCGCCGCGCGCCGCCAGCAGCCGTGCCCCGCCGGTGTCGAGGAGGATCCCGGCGTCGTGGACGCGCCGCGGCCCGCGGTTGCGCACCACCGCGGACATCACGACGAGGCGACCGGCCCGGACCCGGCGCGACATCGTGACCGCCAGGTCCGTCCCCTCCCCCACCTCGGTCAGCGTCCGCGTGGAGTTGTTCGTCTCGTCGTCGTCCACGACCCCGGAGGAGAGCGTGGCGCTCGCCTCCAGCGGGCCCCGCGCGCCGGGCCGCACCATCGCGTCGATCCTCACCCCGCCGGACGTCCCGGCCGGGACGTCGGCGGACGAGGCGCAGACCACCTCCCCGGCCGCGACGCCGGGCAGGCACTCGGCGACGTCGGCGCCCAGCACGTCCACCTCGTCCGGCAGCCGGACGGTCAGCACGGGCAGCACCGCGTCACCGGGCCCGGCGTTGCCCACCTCGGCCCGGTAGCTCAGAAGGCGGCCCGGCTGGGCCCTGGCCGGGGAGACCAGCAGCCGCACCGACAGGTCGGCGCCACCCCAGCCGTCGCCCTCCGGTGAGGCGAGCGCCGCCCGGGGCAGTGCCGCGAGCACGAGACAGAGCACACCGGCGGCGACCCGCGCCGCGGCGTGCCCCCGGACCATCGATCCCCCGACCACAAGTGATCATTGAACGACGGGACGCGCCGCCCGGCGATGAGCGACACGCCGCCTTTCCGGCCGGGCCGGGCCCGCACCGGATCGGGCCCGTACCGGATCAGGCCGGGCCCGTACCGGATCGGGCCGGGCCCGTACCGGATCGGGCCGGGTCCGTACCGGATCGGGCCGGTCGCGTCAGATCAGGCCGAGCTCGCGGACCGCGGAGCGCTCCTCCTCCAGCTCGGCCACGGTGGCGTCGATCCTCTTGCGGGAGAAGGCGTCGATCTCCAGCCCCTGGACGATCTCCCACTTCCCGCCGCGCGAGGCGACCGGGAAGGACGAGATCAGACCCTCCGGCACGCCGTACGAGCCGTCGGAGGGGATGGCGGCCGAGGTCCAGTCGGTGCCGTTGACCCAGTCGAAGACGTGGTCGATCGCGGCGTTGGCGGCCGAGGCGGCCGAGGACGCGCCCCGGGCCTCGATGATGGCCGCGCCGCGCTTGGCCACGGTGGGGATGAAGGTGTCGCGCAGCCAGGTCTCGTCGACCAGCTCGGCCGCGACCTTGCCGCCGACCTCGGCGTGGAAGAGGTCCGGGTACTGGGTGGCGGAGTGGTTGCCCCAGATGGTCATCTTCTTGATCTCGGTGACCGGGACCTGGAGCTTGGCGGCGAGCTGGGACAGCGCCCGGTTGTGGTCCAGGCGGGTCATCGCGGTGAAGCGCTCCGCCGGGACGTCGGGGGCGTTCTGCTGCGCGATGAGCGCGTTGGTGTTGGCCGGGTTGCCGACCACCAGCACGCGGACGTCGTCGGCGGCGTTGTCGTTGATCGCCTTGCCCTGCGGGCCGAAGATGCCGCCGTTGGCCTGGAGGAGGTCGCCGCGCTCCATGCCCTTGCTCCGGGGACGGGCCCCGACCAGCAGCGCCACGTTGACGCCGTTGAACGCCGTGTTCGGGTCGTCGGTGACCTCGATGCCGCGCAGCAGCGGGAACGCGCAGTCGTCGAGCTCCATCGCGGTGCCCTCGGCGGCCTTCACGGCCTGCGGGATCTCCAGCAGGCTCAGCGTGACCGGGACGTCGGCGCCCAGCAACTGGCCCGAGGCGATGCGGAAGAGCAACGCGTAGCCGATCTGACCGGCGGCACCGGTGACGGTGACCTTTACGGGAGTCTGGGCCATGACCTTCCCCCACTCGAAGGATGAACTGTGACGCTCGGATGTTACCCGTCCGTCGCCGACGGCCGTCCGGCGAGTACCCCGATCGGCCCCCGGGCCGGTGGGACGGGCCTCAGCCGCAGGCCGCCATGGCCGGGAGGTCGTTCTCCCGGCCGGGGAAGCCGACCCTGGAGAAGTGCCGGTCGAGCAGCCTGCGGACCGTGCCGTTCCGGTGGAGCTCGGCGATCGCCCCCCTGACGGCCTCGCAGGTGCGCTCGTCGCCCCGCTTGAGCGCCACCGCGTAGCGCTCGTCGGTGAGCTCCAGGCCGAGCAGCCGGTGCCGGACGCTCTCCCGGTCGCCGTAGCCGGCCAGCAGCAGGTCGTCGCCGGGGACCGCGTCGACCCGGCCGTCCCGCAGCATCTCCATGCACTCGGCGTAGGTCCGCGCGGGCAGGAGCTCCAGCCGTCCCACCGCCTTCTGCAGCACGGCGACCGAGGCGCTCGCATCGGGTCGGCACATCCGGCTGCCCTCCAGGCCCTTCACGGTCCGGATGGGCGATTCGTCCTTGACCAGCACGTCGACGTGCGCGAGGTAGTAGGGCCCGGCGAAGGTCACGTCGTCGACCTCGTTGATCGGGTAGGTGGCCAGCACCATGTCGACGTCCCCGGCCGCCAGCAGCCTCGGCCGTTCGTCACGGGCGGTGCCCCGGAAGGTCACACCGCTCTCCGGCACCCCCAGGGCCTCGGCGATCTCCAGGGCCAGGTCGACCTCGAAGCCGCTCCACCTGTCGCCGTTCCGCAGCGCGACACCGGGCAGGTGGTCGCGCATGCCGACGACGAGCCTGCCGGTCTTGGCGGCCTTGTCCACCACGGAGGTGAACACCTCGCCGGATGGCTGCACGGGCGTGCCCCCGGAGGGGGACCGCGGCCACCAGACGACGGCGGCGGCGGCCGCCCCCGCGAGCAGCAGCAGGGCCAGCGCGGCGGCGATCCAGCGTCCCCGCCGCGAGCGTCCGTGCCCGTCCGGCCCTCCGGTACGCGCGGGCCCCTGCCAGCTCGGCGGCGACACCGGGGCGCCGTGGCCGGGGTGACCGGCGTACCCCGGGTGACCGCTGTACTCGGGACCGGCGTACTCGGGACCGGCGTACTCAGGACGGGCGTACTCGGGACGGGCGTACTCGGGACCGGTGTGCTCGGGACCGGTGTGCTCGGGGTGGCCGGTCCACTCTGCGGGGTCGGGGAGCGGCGTGGTGTCCCGCAGGGGGGAGGAGAACCCCTGGGCGGCGGGAGCGCGCCGGGTGTCCCGGCCGGGCCGTGCCTCCGGGTCCGGGCCGTACCGGTCCTCCCTGCCGGGACGCCCGGCTCGACCGGGCCCGTCGAACCCCCCGGGCATACCGGGCGTGTCAGGCCGGCCGGGTCCGTCGAACGCGCCGTGCCGGTCGGACCCGCCCGACCGGTCGGGCCGGTCGGGCCGGTCGTCGTGGGGACGCTCGGCCCGGAAGCCGGTGGACGGCGGCGGCCCGCCCGCGCCTCTCTCCGTGCCTGTCTCCGCGCCTCCGTCCGCGCCTTTCTGAGCTCCCGCACCCGGCCGGGGCATCGTCCCGGAGCCGGGAAGGCGGAGCTGGCTGGTGGCGTCGCCGTCGTCCAGGTCCGCGGCGAGGCGCGCGGCGAGGCGCGCGGCGGGGTCCGTGCCGGGACCGGTCCCCGGGCCGCGCCGGTCACCGGCCCGGGGCTCGTCGGGGGCGGCGACCTCGGCCCCCTGGGTGAGGATCGCCGGGGAGGCGCTCCCCGCGTCGGGGTGACCGAGCAGCCGGAGCAGGAGGCGGTCGGCGGAGGGCCTGCCCGCGGGGGACTTGGCCAGCGCCGCCCCGACCACGCCGCGGAGCGGCTCCGGCAGCACGCCGAGGTCGGGCTCGTGGTTGAGGATGCGGTTGAGCACCACGGCGATCGACCCCCCTTCGAAGACCGTCTCGCCGGTCGCGGCGAACGCGATGGTCGCGCCCCAGGCGAAGACGTCGGTGTGCGGCCCGACGTCGGCTCCGGCGATCTGCTCGGGCGCCATGTACGCGGGGGTGCCGATGGCCCGGCTGGTGATCGTGCCGGTGGAGTCGAGGATGCGGGCGATGCCGAAGTCGACCACCCGCGGGCCGTCGGCGGCGATGAGCACGTTGTCCGGTTTGAAGTCCCGGTGCACGATCGAGGCGTGGTGGATCGCGGTCAGCGCGGTGGCGGTGCCGATCGCCAGCCTCTGCAGCGGGGCTCCCCGCAGGGGGCCGTCGCTCTCCACGACCTCCCGCAGCGACCTGCCCTCGATGTACTCGCTGGCGATGTAGGGGGTGTCGCCCTCCAGGTCGGCGGCGAGCACCCCGGCCGTGCAGAACGAGGCGACCCGCTGGGCGGCCCGCGCCTCCCGGGCGAACCGCGACCGGGCGACGGCGTCGCCGGAGAACTTCACGTGCAGCAACTTGATCGCCGCCCGCTCCCCGGCGGCGTCGACCCCGAGGTAGACGATGCCCTGCCCGCCCTCGCCGATGCGCCCGAGGACGCGGAACGGCCCGAGCCGGTCCGGCTCCCCCGCTCCCAGTGGGGCGATCTGCGGCATCATCGTCCTTGGGGTCTCGTAATCTTCGACGTGGCAAACTTTACGGCGCCATGACCCGCCCACCCCCACCGTTACCCCGACGTGACCGCGCACCCCTTACCCCAGGGCTCGTTCCCCGTCCGTGCCACGGCCGGGATGACGGGCGAACACGACCCCCCGATTTCCGACAATTGCCCCAATTTTTCGTTAAAGCCGCTTAGATCGCTACCGTCGTACGTCCCTTAGGCAAGCCGGAGCAAAAACGTCCATGCGCCGATATATCGGTTATCGCGAGTTCGTGCAGCGCGATCAGCGTTCCCTCGTCGGCACCGCACTGCTCCTCACCGGTAGCCACGAGCAGGCCATCCGCCTGGTGCTGCGGTCCTTCCACACCGTGGCCCTCTCCTGGCCGCCACCGGTCTGGGAGAACCCCACCACGCACGCCCAGATCGCGCTCTACCGCCGGTTCCTGCAGCGGCCGAGCGCCGCCGGGGCCACGGCGCTGGTGCGGCTCCCGGCCCGGCAGCGGCTGCTGGTCGTGGCCTGCCTGCACGACGGCAGGACCCGGGCGGAGATGGCGGCCGTCCTCGGGGTGCCCGAGGACACCGTGCGGACGGAGATCGCCGAAGCCGTCGAGACCCTCACCAAGGGCGACGAGAAGCGCCTGGTCGCGAGGATGGCCACGGCGGCCGGGGAGGCGTCCGTCCCCGACCTGAGCGCGCTGTGCGTGCGCACGCTCAAACGCCGCCGTGCCCGCGGGGTGCTCCTCACCGTGGCGGCGGCGCTCGTCCCGGTCGCCCTCATCGTCGCCTTCACGGTGCTCCAGCGGGGCGAGGTGCTGAACTCGGCGCTGAGCGGCCGCGGCGGCGTCGAGGCGATCGAGGGCCACGAGCCCGTACGGGCGATCGCCACCCCGACGCCCGCCCCCTCCCCGTCCGGCTCCCCGGCGGAGAACGGCGCCTCCCCCGGCGCCTCCCCCGGGACCACGCCCTCGAAGGCCGCGTCCCCGAAGGCCGTCCAGCCCGGCACGACCGCGTCCCCTGCCCCGTGGCGGGCTCCGCGGACCTCCTCGGTGATCCGGTACGCGGTGCCGGCCCGCTGTCCCGGCGAGGACGTCCCCGCGCGGGACGGTGACGTGGTCTGCGCGGGCTGGACGCTGCGGCTGGCCCCCGGGGCCTCCGCGAGCGCGGCCGCCGGGGACTGCGAGGGCGGCGGACCCTGCGAGTCGACGGTCAGCGTCCCCGACGCCGCCCAGCGCCTCGCGCACGGCGACGGGAAGCGTCCCCGGCTGGATCCGGCCATCAGCCGTGACGGGCGTCGCATCGCGTACCTCAGCGCCGCGGAGCGCCGCTACGTCGCCCACGACCTCGGCAGCGGCGTGAAGCGCTACCTGTCACCGGTCCTCGTGCCGGCCGACACCGAGAAGGGCACGCTGGTGAGCGTCTCCCCCGACGGCCGCCACTTCACCGTCGTGCTCGGCGGGCGGCGCTTGCGGACCGACTTCACGACCGGCGCCCTGACCCCCGTGCCCGCGACGCGGGAGCTTCCCGCGGACAGGGCCGCCCCATGGCTCGGCGAGCGGTACGGCACCTGGGCCGGCTCCCCGAACGGGAGGTACGCCGCGGCGGTGGGCGGCGGCAAGGCGGCGCACCGGGACGCGCGCGGCCCGCTCGGCCTGCACGTGATCGACACCGCGGCGCGGCGAGTCCTGCGGCGGCTCCCGCTCCCCGACGTGGGACGGCCCGCCGAGGGGGCCGTGGTGAGCTGGCTGAACGGCCGCGAGGTGGTCGTCAGGATGAGCGCCGCGGACGGGGGCGAGCCCCTCGGCCTGTTCCGGGTGAACGCCGTCACCGGCCGCGCGCACCGGCTGGCCGGCCTTCCGGCCGACGCCGCCCTCGTCCTGGGGGCCGCGAAGGCCCTGTGACCGGCGAGCCGGTGCGCGCGGCCCCGTCACGGGAACGCGGGAAGTCACGGGAGAGCGGCAAGTCACGGGAACGCGGGAAGGGACCGCCGTCGGGCGGCCCCTTCCCGGGACGTCAGGGCGTGGTCAGCCCATCTTCTTCTTGAGGTTCTCGTCCAGCGCCGCCAGGAAGTCCTGGGTGGTCAGCCACTGGGCGTCGCCGCCGACCAGCAGGGCGAGGTCCTTGGTCATCTGGCCGCCCTCGACGGTCTCGACGCAGACCTGCTCCAGCTTGTCGGCGAAGTCGGACACCGCGGGGGTGTTGTCGAGCTTGCCGCGGTGCTGCAGGCCCCGGGTCCACGCGAAGATCGAGGCGATCGGGTTCGTGGAGGTGGGGTTGCCCTTCTGGTGCTCGCGGTAGTGGCGGGTCACCGTGCCGTGGGCGGCCTCGGCCTCGACGGTCCGGCCGTCGGGGGTGAGCAGCACCGAGGTCATCAGGCCGAGCGAGCCGAAGCCCTGGGCGACCGTGTCGGACTGGACGTCGCCGTCGTAGTTCTTGGCGGCCCAGACGTAGCCGCCCTCCCACTTGAGCGCCGCGGCGACCATGTCGTCGATCAGGCGGTGCTCGTAGGTGATCCCGGCGGCGTCGAAGTCGGCCTTGAACTCCGACTCGAAGACCTCGGCGAAGATGTCCTTGAAGCGGCCGTCGTAGGCCTTCAGGATCGTGTTCTTCGTGGAGAGGTAGACCGGGTAACCGCGCGAGAGGCCGTAGCGCATGGAGGCGCGGGCGAAGTCGCGGATCGAGTCGTCCAGGTTGTACATGGCCATCGCGATGCCGGGGCCAGGGAAGTCGTAGACGTCCAGCTCGACCGGCGCGGAGCCGTCCTTGGGGGTGTAGGTGAGGGTCAGGCTGCCCTCGCCGGGGACCTTCAGGTCGGTGGCGCGGTACTGGTCGCCGAACGCGTGACGGCCGATGATGATCGGCTTGGTCCAGCCGGGGACGAGCCTCGGCACGTTGGACATGATGATCGGCTCGCGGAAGATGACACCGCCGAGGATGTTACGGATGGTCCCGTTCGGGGACTTCCACATCTTCTTGAGGCCGAACTCCTCGACCCTGGCCTCGTCCGGAGTGATCGTGGCGCACTTGACGCCGACGCCGTACTGCTTGATGGCGTTGGCGGCGTCGATCGTCACCTGGTCGTCGGTGGCGTCGCGGTGCTCGATCCCGAGGTCGTAGTACTTCAGGTCGACGTCCAGGTAGGGAAGGATCAGCTGGTCCTTGATGAACTGCCAGATGATCCGGGTCATCTCGTCGCCGTCAAGCTCGACGACGGGGCCCTCTACCTTGATCTTGGGCATGCGTATGGTTCCCCTTCTGAACTAATTTGACCAGCACAGTCCTTTTTGAGGCTCACTGGCCGTTGAGGCTATCGGACGGGGTCGATCACCTCGCGGCGCACCCGGTCATCCGACCTATCGCATCGGCATGAGGTCCTTGAACTCCAGGATGATCCCGGCCACCATCAGCACGACGCCGAGGCCGCCCAGCGTGACGACGTCGGTGGCCTTGCGGCGGACGGCGAGCCGCCCGCCCCCGGCCAGCCGGGCGAGCGCCCCCAGGGTCATGACGGCGCCCATGGCGATCCCGCCCCAGTAGGGCAGGCCCAGCACCAGGGCGAGGACGAGCGCGGCGAGCGCTCCGCCCAGCACCAGGGGGTACGCCCCCCAGCGTTCCTCGTTCACCTCGGCCGCTCGCGCGTTCACCGGTCCATCACCCGCTCCCGCCCCTGATCCCGGCTCATCGCTCGGAGATCGGCTTCCACTTCTGGTCCCGCTCGCCGATGTACTCGCTGTCCGGCCGGATCAGCCGGTTGTCGGCGTGCTGCTCGATGACGTGCGCGGTCCATCCTGACATGCGGCTGACCGAGAAGACGGGAGTGAACAGGTCCGTCGGGATGCCCAGGTAGTGGTAGACGGTCGCCGCGTAGAAGTCGACGTTCGGGTAGAGGCCCTTGGTCTCGAAGACCACCTCCTCCATCTCCTTGGACATCCGGTAGTAGGTGTCGTCGCCGGACGCCTCGCCGAGCTCCTTCGACATCTTGCGCAGGTGCGTGGCGCGCGGGTCCTCGGTCTTGTAGACGCGGTGCCCGAAGCCCATGATCTTCTCACCGGCGGCGAGCCGCTCGCGCACGTTCGCCGCGACGCCGCCCGGGTCCATCGACTCCAGACCGCGCATGACCTGCTCGTTGGCCCCGCCGTGCAGCGGGCCCTTGAGGGTGCCGATGGCGGCCACGACGGCCGAGTGCATGTCCGACAGGGTCGCGGCGCAGACCCGGGCGGCGAAGGTGGAGGCGTTCATCGTGTGGTCGGCGTGCAGGACCAGGCAGGCGTCGAAGATCTCGACCTCGCGCTCACCGGGGGTACGGCCGGTGATCTGCAGCAGGAAGTTCGCCGCCACGCTCAGCTCGGGGTCGGGATCGGCGACGGCGGCCCCGGTCCTGGCCGCGTGGTAGCGGGCCACCAGGATCGGCTGCTGCGCGGTCAGCCGGGCCGCCTTGCGCAGGTTCGCCTCGGGCTCGTTGGAGTCCTTGTCCGGATCGTCGCCCCCGGCCAGCGAGACCAGCGTGCGCAGCGCCTCCATCGGGGCCTGCTTCTCGGCGATCTCCGCGATGTTGGCCTCGGCCAGGGTGCCGAGCGTACGCCCCCGGACCAGCTCCTGCCCGTAGGCGGCCAGCTGCTCCGCGGTGGGGAGCGTGCCGTACTGCAGCAGGTGCGCGGTCTCCTCGAAGCTCGTACGGCCGGCCAGATCGTGGATGTCGTATCCGCGATAGAAGAGGCGACCGGCCTGACCGTCGATGTCGCTGAGCGCTGTGGACGCGGCTACGACATCGGCGAGACCTTTGGTGGGCTTGTCCGCCATGAGTGTTTCCTCCGCTTATCTGTGAGCGAAGTCTACCCGTGAGCAGGGGAAACCCTCCCAAGTGGTACAGGCCAATTTCACCGGGGATTCTCCTTCTGGCAAAGGCGATTCCCCATCACCTCGTTTGGGTAAGCCGGAGCTGTAGGAATAGTTACGGCGGGCTACCTGGGGAGGAACTGCCGTGGAGGGGCCGTTCATACGCATCGAGGACACAGGCGAGGTGGTCCCGTTGCGCCCCGAGATCACGACGATCGGACGTGGCCGGGGAGTGGACATCCGGCTCACCGATCCGAGTGTTTCCCGGCTGCACGCGGAATTCGTCCGGCGCGGACCCTACCTTTACGTCGTTGATCTGGGCCTGTCCCGCAACGGCACCCGGGTCAACGGCCGGCCGATCGCCCGCAGGGTGCTGGACGACGGTGACGTGGTGTCCTTCGGCGCGGCACGAGGCAGGATCGGCGGGGTCCCGCGTGAGGACTTCGCCCCGGAGGTCGAGCTCCGCCGCGCCGCGGCACCGGAGCTGACCAGGCGGGAGGTGGACGTCCTGACGTCGCTCTGCCGTCCGGCGCTCTCGGACGAGGCGTTCGTGGCACCGGCCACGGCGCGGGAGATCGCCGACGACCTGGTGGTGACGGAGGCGGCCGTCAAGCAGCACCTTCTGCGCCTCTACCAGAAGTTCCGGATCCCGGAGGGGACCAACCGGCGCACCAGGCTGGCGAACGAGGTCGTCGCCCTGGGGCTGGTCAGGCCCACCCCGGTGGTGCCCCCGCAACGGGCCTCCGGCGCGGCGGAGCCACAGACGGCGAGCAGCGGCGCCAACCGCAGGGCCTCGTAACCGGCCCCGCCCGCGGGACGGTTCGCCCGCGGGCCCGGATCCACCCGTCACCCGGCCGAGCCCCTGACCCGGCCGGGAACCTGCGGCCCGCGAGGCCACGGCGAGCGCGGTCCGCGAGCCGGCCCGACCGGACTCACGACCCGGCCGGACACGGGTCGGCCGGACACGGACCGCCGATCCCATCGGCCGCGTCCGCCCGGGACGGCTCCGCCCGGTGGTCAGCCCTGCGCGCGGACGCGCCTCTCGGCGGCCTCGACCACGTTGGTGAGCAGCATGGCCCGGGTCATCGGGCCCACGCCTCCGGGGTTGGGGGTCAGGAAGCCCGCGACGTCCCCGACACCGGGCGCGACGTCACCGGCGATCTTCCCGTCGACCCGGGAGACGCCGACGTCGAGCACCGCGGCCCCGGGCTTCACCATGTCCGGGGTGATCAGGTGCGGCACCCCCGCGGCGGCGACGACGATGTCGGCGCGCCGGGTGTGGGCCGCCAGGTCCCGCGTCCCGGTGTGGCAGAGGGTGACCGTGGCGTTCTCCGAACGGCGGGTCAGCAGCAGGCCCAGCGAGCGGCCCACCGTGATCCCCCGGCCGACCACGACGACCTCGGCCCCCTTGATCGGCACCCCGTACTCCTGCAGCAGCGCCACGATCCCGTACGGCGTGCAGGGCAGCGGCGCGTCGACCATGTGGACCAGGCGGCCCAGGTTGACCGGGTGGAGGCCGTCGGCGTCCTTGGCCGGGTCCATCCGCTCGATCAGCGCCTGGGTGTCGAGGTGACGGGGCAGCGGGAGCTGGACGATGTAGCCGGTGCACTCGTCCGAGGCGTCGAGCTCGTCGACGACCGCCTCGACCTCTGCCTGGCCGGCGTCCTCGGGCAGGTCCCTGCGGATGGAGGAGATGCCCACCTCGGCACAGTCGCGGTGCTTGCCCGCCACGTAGATCTGGCTGCCCGGGTCGGCCCCCACCAGCACGGTTCCCAGCCCCGGGACGACGCCCCGCTCCGCCAGCGCGGCCACCCGCACCGCGAGGTCCGCCTTGATCTTCGCCGCCGTGGCCTTGCCGTCGAGAATCCGCGCGCTCATAGGGGCCACCCTCTCACGGGATCAGCCGCGCTCCGCTTCCCTGCGCTCGATGATCCTGCGGGTGAACGGGATGAGCTCCATGGCCCGTCCGCTGAGGTAGGCCGCGCCGAGCGCGATGACGATCATCATCAGGGGACTTCCCCAGAGGCCGTGCATGATCACGAAGGCGTACAGGGCGTGGTCGAGCAGCGGCATAGGGGGACTCCACGATTCGGACGAAAGAGGATGCTTCACCCTAACCGCGTTTCAAACCAATTTCAGCTGACCAGTCCTGTCCAAACGGCCACTTTCCTATCTCCCGTGTACGGCCGCCACGGTGACGCGACGGCCGTACCCCGGTGCAGGTCAGTGGAAGAAGTGACGGGTCCCGGTGAAGTAGAGGGTCACCCCGGCGGCCTCGGCCGCGGCGACGACCTCCTCGTCCCGGATCGAGCCGCCCGGCTCCACGATCGCCCTCACCCCGGCGTCGATGAGGATCTGCGGGCCGTCCGCGAAGGGGAAGAACGCGTCGGAGGCCGCCACGGCCCCCCGCGCACGCTCCCCGGCCCGGGAGACCGCGAGCCGCGCCGAGTCGACCCGGTTGACCTGGCCCATGCCGACGCCGACGCTGGCCCCGTCCGCGGCGAGCAGGATCGCGTTGGACTTCACCGAACGGCACGCCCTCCAGGCGAAGGCCAGGTCGGCGAGGACCTCGGCAGAGGCGGCCGATCCCGCCTTCAGCTCCCAGGAGGACGGGTCGTCCCCGGGCGCGTCGATCCGGTCGGCGGCCTGCACCAGCAGCCCGCCGTCGATCCGGCGGAACTCCGAGGGGTTGGACGGCCCGCCCGGGCAGGCGAGCAGCCGGATGTTCTTCTTGGCGGTGAGCGTCGCCAGCGCCTCCTCGGTGAAGGAGGGGGCCACCACGACCTCGGTGAACACCTCGGCGATCTGCGCGGCCAGCTCGCCGTTCACCTCGGCGTTGACCGCGATCACGCCGCCGTACGCCGAGACCGGGTCGCAGGCGTGGGCCTTGCGGTGGGCCTCGGCGACGTCCGCGCCGACCGCGACGCCGCACGGGTTCTGGTGCTTGATGATCGCCACGGCGGGCCCGTCGAAGTCCCACGCCGCCCGCCAGGCCGCGTCGGCGTCCAGGTAGTTGTTGTAGGACATCTCCTTGCCGTGCAGCTGCTCGGCCGCGGCCAGGCCGTCCTTCTGGTCGGCGTACAGGGCCGCGCCCTGGTGCGGGTTCTCGCCGTAGCGCAGCGGCGAGCGCAGCTCCCAGGCGGCGCCCATGTAGCGCGGCCAGGCGCCCTCCTCGGCCGCGTAGACCTCGGCGAACCAGGAGGCCACCGCGGTGTCGTAGGCGGCGGTGTGGGCGTACGCGGCGGCGGCCAGGCGGCGGCGGTCGGTGAGGGTGAAGCCGCCCGCCTCGATCGCGGCGAGCACGTCTCCGTAGGAGGCCGGATCGACCACGACCGCTGCGGTGGCGTGGTTCTTGGCCCCGGCCCGGATCATCGCCGGACCGCCGATGTCGATCTGCTCGACGCACTCGGTGTCGGAGGCGCCGGAGTCGACGGTCTGCCGGAACGGGTAGAGGTTGACCACGACCAGTTCGAACGGCTCGATCTCCAGCTCTTCGAGCTGCTTGACGTGCGAGGGGTTGCCGCCGTCGGCGAGCAGGCCCGCGTGCACCCGCGGGTGCAGCGTCTTGACCCGGCCGTCGAGGCACTCGGGAAAGCCGGTCAGGGACTCGACGGGAGTGACGGGGACGCCGAAGGAGGCGATCCTCGCGGCGGTGCCCCCCGTGGAGACGATCTCCACGCCCGCGGCGTCGAGGCCGCGGGCCAGTTCCTCCAGCCCGCTCTTGTCATACACCGCGATCAACGCGCGCCGGATGGCGATGCGGGTCACTTCGTGCTCCTCATGGTCGTTTCCGGGTCTCTCCCGGGGATCCGGCTCATTCGCCGGTGCGTCCGAGTCGGACGGTTCTGCCGGTCACGGTCCAGCCCTCGCGGGCCATCCGTCCGACGGTGTCGACGAGCAGGTCGCGCTCGACGGTCTTGATGCGTTCGTGCAGGGTGGCCTCGTCGTCGCCGTCCAGCACCGGCACGGCCTGCTGCGCGATGATCGGCCCGGTGTCGACGCCGGCGTCGGCGAGCATCACCGTGCAGCCGGTGACGCGCACGCCGTACGCCAGCGCGTCCCGAACGCCGTGCGCGCCCGGGAAGGAGGGCAGCAGCGCGGGATGGGTGTTCAGGACGGGGAAGGCCCGCAGGGTCGGCTCGCCGAGGATCTTCATGAAGCCCGCGCAGACCACCAGGTCGGGCCGGTGAGCGGCGATGCGTCCGGCCAGGGCCAGGTCCCACGCCCCGCGGTCCGGGTGGTCGGCCAGCCGCTCCACGAAGGTCGGCACCCCCGCCCGCTCGGCGCGGGCCAGCCCTTCGATCCCGTCGCGGTCGGCCCCCACCGCCACCACGCGGGCGCCGTAGGTCTCGTCTGCCACGGCGTCCAGCAGGGCCTGTAGGTTGGTCCCAGAACCGGACACGAGGACCACGAGCCGAACGGCCTGGGATGACACCGACGCTCTCCATTCGGACGGGGACTCACGCCGCTGCAAGGGTATCGGCTGTCCGTACGAACGATACAAGGAGGTCAGGTGACACTACCGGTCCAGGTGCGGCCCGCCGAGAGTGCCGGCCGCAGGGCGCTGTGGCTCGCCGTCGCCGCGGTGGTGATGACGCTGGTGCTCCCGCTGGCGGGGGTCGTGATGGCGTTCTTCGCCCTGGTCACCTCGGTACGCGCGATCCGGACGCTGCGTTCCGTGCCCAAGCCCGCCGGCATCGCCGTGGTGGGCGTCGTGCTGTCGGCCGGCGCGCTGGTGGTGTCGGTCGCGATGTCCGCGCTGCAGTTCTACTTCAGCGACGAGCTGGCCGCCTACGCCGAGTGCGGCAGGGGCGCGGGCACGGTCGCGTCGCAGAACGAGTGCGTCGAGCAGCTCGAACGGGCCCTTGAGAAGAAGATGCCCTTCGTGCGGCCGGGGCAGATGCAGTTCCCCTTCCCGCCCTGAGAACCGTCCCGGACGGCCCCGCGGGAGCCGTCCGGAGCACCGGGGACGTCGTGAGAACCCCGCGCGCCCGCGGGAAGGCCCTCCTGGACGACCACCCCCGCGGCCGACGACGGACGCGGGCGGTGGGTCGTCCGGCGGCTCCGGCCGCGAGGTCGTTCAGTCGCGGTCCCAGGCGTAGGGGTCGACGTAGATGACGTGGCCGCCCTTGTCGTCGGACTCGTCGACGATGTCGCGCCGGGGCGGGCGCGGCGGGTCGGGGCGGCGGGTCGCGAGCGTGTCCTCCGCGGCGGCCGAGGCGTGCTCGTCCTCCCAGTCGTCCCGGATGACCGGGATCGGCTGGGTGTCGCACTCGGTGGCGTCCAGCCAGTGACCGGGAAGCCTGCGCAGCTCCTCGGGCTCGGCGAGACCGGCCTTGCCTGCCACCGACCCGGCGGCCCGCGCGAGCTTGACGCCGGCCTTGCGGACCGGCGCGGTGGCCGTGCCGACCTTGGCAGCCGCCTTGGTGACGGCCGTACCGTGCCCGCGGAAGAGCAGCCACCAGTTGGCCAGCCCGGCCGCGATCCCGGCCGCGACGCCCACCTCCAGCGTCACCGAGAGCATCACCTCCCAGGCCGCCGGGCCCACCTCGGAGAGCCGCGCGCCACCGAGCGAACCGCCCGAGAGCGCCGCCAGCAGGCCCGCCGCGGCCCCGGTGCCCAGCCCGCAGGCGAGCCCCCACAGCGGAGCCCCCTCGTACGAGGAGGAGGGGGAGATCCGCACGACCAGCACGCCCGCCACGGCGCCGGCCACGAACGGCACCGCGACCACCGCCATCACCCAGGCCGGGGTCGGGCCCGCCTCCGGCAGCGCGCCCAGGATCGGCAGGCTCGGCACCGTGCCCAGCTGCACCCCGGTCGGCGCGACGAGCGTGCCGGTACCGACCGCGAAGCCGGGACCGGCGATGTAGGCCATCGCCCAAATGACGGCGTTGAGCAGGTAGAGCCCCTGGATCAGCAGGAGCAGCAGCCCGCCCACGAATCCCGGGGCCAGGATGCCCGACAGCTCACCGACCTGGCCGAAGTTGGCCACGGTGGCCCCGGTCACCAGGATCGCGCCGGCCACGAGCATGATCGTCAACGCGGCCGACGTGCCGGCCACGACCGAGCGCAGCCGCTCGGGCAGCAGGCGCAGCATGGACCGCCAGGGTCCGATCGTCCTGGCGACGGCCACCGAGCCCGCGATGAAGGCCAGCACGAGATGGCTGATCAGCACGTCGCCGAGGAAGGGCTGGGTGATCTCGTTCCTGGTGATCAGCGCGATGAGCCCGGCCAGCAGCGCGTACGGCGCCGCCAGCGAGATGCCCGCCTGGGCGACCAGGACCAGCTGGGCCCTGCGGCGCGCGTTGGACACCTCCCTGGGGGTGTTCTTGGGCAGCCGGGCCGGAAGGCGGAGCCGCAGGTCCGCGTCGCGGGCCATCCACATCCCGGCGCGGTACAGCAGGAAGGCGGGCAGGATCGTCAGGCCCAGAGGGAGCAGTCCCACCGAGCCGCCCGGGATCGCGAAACCCGCGTGATGGGCGGCCAGCCAGAGCTGGGACGCGGTCCGGAACACCGCCGGCAGACCGACTCCCAGCGCGCCACGCGGAGCGGCGATCCAGCCGACCAGGGTGAGCGTGGTGAGCACCGCCAGTCCCACGCCGAGCGTCCAGGCGGCGGCGAGCATCCCGGAGACGGGAAGCGGCCGGCGGACGTCGTCGTCGTCACCGGTGAGGCCGGGCAGGGGGATACGGCTGAGGACGTTGCGGGGAGCCGTCCGTAGCTGATCGAAAAGGGCCGTCACAGTAGTCGATGGTCTCAGCATCTCCGGTGTGGAAGGGACTCCTGCGCCCCGCGTGTCGCGCACCACCCCTCGGCGGGGACGTGTGGTATCCGGGCCGTGGCCGGAACCGAGAGCGGGAGCGGGAGCGGGAGCGGGACCGTGGTCGGGGGCTGTGGCCAGGACCGTGGCCGTGGTCGGGACCGTGGCCGTGGTCGGGACCGGACGGCGAAGGGCGCCCGGCGAGATGCCGGACGCCCTTCGGTGGTACGCGATCCCCGCGCGCGGTTTCCGCGCGGTCTCTCGTGCGCGTTTCTCATGCGCTCCGGCGCGCGGTTCTCGTGCGCCCCGGTGCGCGGTGCCCGCCCCGGTACGGCTAGAGCGCCTGGACGACCTCGCGCATCAGCCGCGCGGTCTCGCTCGGGGTCTTGCCGACGCGCACGCCGACCTTCTCCAGGGCGTCCTTCTTGGCCTGTGCGGTGCCGGCCGAGCCGGACACGATCGCGCCCGCGTGGCCCATGGTCTTGCCCTCCGGAGCGGTGAAGCCCGCCACGTAGGCGACGACCGGCTTGGTGACGTGCTGCTCGATGTAGGCGGCGGCCCGCTCCTCGGCGTCGCCGCCGATCTCGCCGATCATCACGATCGCGTCGGTGGCCGGGTCGTCCTGGAACGCCTGGAGCGCGTCGATGTGGGTGGTGCCGATGACCGGGTCACCGCCGATGCCGACCGCGGTGGAGAAGCCGATGTCGCGCAGCTCGTACATGAGCTGGTAGGTCAGCGTGCCCGACTTCGAGACCAGGCCGATACGGCCCGCGCTGGTGATGTCGGCCGGGATGATGCCCGCGTTGGAGGCGCCGGGCGAGGCGATGCCGGGGCAGTTCGGCCCGATGATCCGGGTCTTGCCGCCCTTGGCGACCGCGTAGGCCCAGAACTCGGTGGTGTCGTGGATCGGGACACCCTCGGTGATCACCACGCAGAGCGGGATCTCGGCGTCGATGGCCTCCTTGACGGCGTCCTTGGTGAACGCCGGGGGCACGAAGACGACCGACACGTCGGCGCCGGTCTCCTTCATGGCCTCGGCGACGGCGCCGAAGACGGGCAGGCCCTCGTGGACGGTACCGGCCTTGCGGGCGTTGACCCCGCCGACGACGCGGGCACCCGAGGCGAGCATGCGCCGGGTGTGCTTGGTGCCCTCACCGCCGGTCATGCCCTGGACGATGATCTTGCTGTTCTCGGTCAGCCAGATGGCCATTACGCACCTACCGCGGCGAGTTCGGCGGCCCGCTTGGCCGCATCGTCCATCGTGTCCACCAGTTCGACGCCGGAGAGCTTGGCGTCGGAGAGAATCTGACGCCCGAGTTCGGCGTTGTTGCCGTCCAGCCGGACGACCAGCGGGCGGCTCACGCTCTCGCCGCGGGTCTGCAGCAGCTCGAAGGCGGAGACGATGCCGTTGGCGACCGCGTCGCAGGCGGTGATCCCGCCGAAGACGTTGACGAAGATCGACTTGACCGCGGGGTCGGAGATGATGATCTCCAGGCCGGCCGCCATCACCTCGGCCGAGGCGCCGCCGCCGATGTCGAGGAAGTTGGCGGGCTTGGGCTTGCCGGGGAACGCCTCGCCGGCGTAGGCGACGACGTCGAGGGTCGACATGACCAGGCCCGCGCCGTTGCCGATGATGCCGACGGAGCCGTCCAGCTTGACGTAGTTGAGGTCCTTGGCCTTGGCCGCGGCCTCTAGGGGGTCCTCGGCCGCCTTGTCCTCGAAGGCCTCATGGTCCGTCTGGCGGAAGGCCGCGTTGTCGTCGAGGGTGACCTTGCCGTCGAGGGCCTTCACCTGGCCGTCGGCGGACAGGATCATCGGGTTGACCTCGACGAGGGAGGCGTCCTCGTCGACGAAGGCGCACCAGAGCTTCTCGATGAGCTCGGCGGCACCGTCGAGCGCCACCTCGGGCAGCCCGCCGGCCTGGGCGATCTCACGGGCCTTGGCCCGGTCGACGCCGTCCAGCGGGGAGATCGGGACCTTCGCCACCTTCTCGGGCGTGCTGTGCGCGACCTCTTCGATGTCCATGCCGCCCGCGGCGGAGCAGATGGCGAGGAACGTACGGTTGGCGCGGTCGAGCAGGAAGGAGAAGTAGTACTCCTCCGCGATCGCGCTGGCCTCCTCGATCAGGACCTTGTGGACCGTGTGGCCCTTGATGTCCATGCCGAGGATGTCGGTGGCCTTCCGCTCGGCGTCGGCCGCGTCGTCGGCGACCTTCACGCCACCGGCCTTGCCTCGACCACCGGTCTTGACCTGGGCCTTGACGACGACACGGCCGGTCAGCTGCTCGGCTGCCGCCCGTGCCTCCTCCACGGTGTGCGCGACGACGCCGCGCGGCACCGGGATGCCGTACTCCGCGAAGAGCTCCTTCGCCTGATGTTCGAACAGGTCCACGAGGGTCCGTCCTTGCTTGTCCGGCTGGTGTACAGATGTGAGCGGGCCGGCTCCACGATCCAAGGGGGAGCCCGGCGGTTTTGCGCCAATGAAGCCTAGCCCGCCTGATGACATGACCAGGCAACCGGGTCCATGATCGCCTGGCCGAATGTTGTTCGTGACCTCGCGGGGGGTGCGAGGGACGCGAGAAACCGCCCGCGCCGGTCCGCCGGAGACGTCCGCGACGGCGTGGCCGATCCACGCGCCGATCCACGCGCCGGTCCGAGCGCCGGTCCGAGCGCCGATCCGAGCGCCGATCCGAGCGCCGGTCCGAGCGCCGATCCGCCGGAGACGTCCGCGACGCCCCGGCAGGTCCGTGCGCCGTCCGGCCCGGACGGGTCCGCGCCGACCGTCAGACCGGCGAGGGGATCGCGCTCCGGACCCAGTCGACGATCTCCTGCGTGGTGGCGCCCGGTGTGAAGATGCGCGCGACGCCCATCTCCTGGAGCGCGGGCATGTCGGCCTCGGGGATGATCCCGCCGCCGAAGACCACGATGTCGCTCGCGTCGTTCTCCTTCAGCAGCTCCAGCACCCTGGCGAAGAGCGTCATGTGCGCGCCGGACAGGATGGACAGGCCGATCGCCGCGGCGTCCTCCTGGATCGCGGTGCGCACCACCTGCTCGGGCGTCTGGTGCAGGCCGGTGTAGACGACCTCCATCCCCGCGTCCCGCAGCGCGCGCGCCACGATCTTCACTCCCCTGTCGTGACCGTCCAGCCCCGGCTTGGCGATGACGACGCGGATCCTCGGCACGGCATCCATACAGACCTCCTTGTCTGCGCTCCCCCGCAACATGGGAGCTGTCGGCAGCGTAACCGGCCCCGTCCCGGTACCGTCCAGCGACCGGTTCGATTCTCCCTCCGGGCCCTTCCCCGGCGCGCGCCACGGCCCGGCGTCGCCACCTCCGGAATCCCACCGCTTTCCCGGTACGGCGAACGCGCCGTGAATTTCACGGAACGGCGAAAGAAAGCCGGGCTCCCATCACGTTCGAAAAACGGGAAAACAACGTTCCGTGATCGCGTGGAAACAAGAATGCCCATCCCGGCCCTCCGGACGGAATCCCGGAACACGGGGAGGCGTTCTGCACGGAATATGCACGATTAATTCAAGACGAACGTCCGCATGCGCTATCTTTTCGTGATCTAGCACTGCGAGAGTGTGCAGACCCTTCGCCGTCAGGGCGCGGGGCACCATCAGGAGGACTTCCCTTGAAGCGATACATCGCCGGGCTGGCGTGCGCCGCAACGGCCGTGCTGGGCGTCCCGGCGCTGGCATCGACCGCGCACGCGCAGGTCGCCGATCCGGTCACCGCGCTGAAGAGCCAGTTCAAGAACGGACGCGGTGTCACCTACACCGACACCATCAAGATTCGTCGGCAGCAAAAGACCGAGGTCCTCGGCAAGCGCGTCGGTGAATTGCAGTTCGGCGCCTCCGGGGTGATCGCGTCCGACCACACCACCACGCTGCGCATCAAGGAGGGCGACCTCGGGCTCGGCCTTGAGTCGAACGACGAGGAAGACAGCCCGGAGAGCAAGCGGTTCAACAAGCTGATGGCCGGGCTGGCCGAGCCCGAGCGGGTCGTCCGGATCGGGAACAAGGCCTACATCTCAGGCGGGGCGTTCAGCCGGTTCATGCCGACGGACAAGCCCTGGCTGCAGTATCCCGAGGACACGCACGGCGTGACCGGCTCGATGGGCCAGCCCGTCAACGCGGCCGAGCCCGCCACCCTCAAGGCCCTGCTCGCGCACGCCACGGTGAAGCAGACCTCCGCCTACGCGGGGAAGATCACTTACAGCGAGCTCCACAAGGTCTCGCCGTGGTTCCGGGCGGGGGTGGGGCAGAAGCTGCTCGCGCCCCTGGCCAAGATGAAGATCAATTGGAAGCTGTTCTTGGACGGCCGCGGACTCCCCGCCAGGCTGACGATCTCGAGCGGGGGCGCAACGATCACCACCGCCTACACCAACTGGGGTGCCCCGGTCGCGGTCACCGCTCCGCCGGCCGACCAGATCGCCACCGTCAAGGACGTCCAGGCGGGCTTCGAGGCCGTCGAGACCATCCCCCTGCTCAGCGGCAAGTGATCTCCCCTCGTCCCCGGCAGGTGCCACCTGCCGGGGACGGGGACGGGGCCGTCCGGGCGTCCGGGCCGGCGCCTTCACCGATTCTTGATCCGTTGTTTCGCCGTATAGGCAAGAATCTTTTCCTCCTCCGCGACGACGCGCGGACACCTACGGGAGGACCCCCTCGATGAGGCGAACGCTCGCCGCCCTGACCGGCGCGACCCTGGCAGCCCTGATCGCCCCGCTGCCCGCCCTGCCCGCTCCGGCCGAAGCCGCGAGCGGACCTGCCGCCCTGACCCCGGCGGCCGGTCGGTCGGCCTCGGCGGCCGACCCGGTCTCGGCGCTCACCCGCCGGTTCAAGGCCCAGCGGGGCGTGAGACTCGCCGAGAACACGAAGATCATCGGTGAGGGGAAGAAGTACCGGACGATCTTCACCCGGCGGTCCGGCGTGCTGGAGTTCGGCGGGAAGGGCCTGGTCGCCTCGGACCTGACCACCCGGTTCACCGTTCCCAGCAAGGGCGAGGACGGGCTCGCGGGCGTGTTCGCCCCCTCGCGGACCATCTCGGTGAAGGGCACCGCGTACACCTCGGGCGGCATCTACGCCGACTCGATGCCCGAGGGCAAGAAGTGGCTGCGCACGCCCGGCGACACGGGTTCCCTGGTCAGCGCCGTTCAGCAGATCATCAGCACCGTCGAGCCGGGCACGCTGCGGGCGACCCTGGCCCGCACCGCCGCCAGGCGTCCGGGAGGCACCTGGGACGGCACCCGGACCACGGTCCACTCGGGCACGATCACGCTGGGCGAGCTCTTCGGGGTCTCCCCCGCGGTGCGCGCGATGCTCGGCACGAAGCCCACCGGCAGGTCCGCCACGCTCCCGGTGAGCTGGAAGATCTACCTCGGCTCCGACCTGCTGGTCCGCCGGGTCGTGTCGTCGTACACGGAGTCGACCAGGGGCCTGAACAGCACCGAGCTGACCTACGTCAACGACACCCGCTACACCGGATGGGGCACCAAGGTCACGATCAAGGCGCCGCCCGCCGACCAGGTGGCCGACTTCGACGAGCTCACCGTCGGCGCCGACGAGGCCCGGGGGGCCCAGGACCCGGTCCGGGGGTTCTTCGAGAACTGACCGGGCCGGTCCGGCCCGCGCCACGCCTCCGGGGAGCGGCACCGGCCGCTCCCCGGACGTCCGGCGACGGGACCCGCTTCTCGGACGTCCCCGCTGTGATCCGCTTCTCGGACGTCCCGGGGCGACCCGCCTCTCGGACGTCCCGGGGCGACCCGGATGGCCCCTTCCCGGCCCCGCTCACGGCAGGACTCAGAGCTTCTCCAGCGGCGCGTACGCCAGCAGCAGGGTCTTCTCCCCGCCACCACCGAAGTCGATCTTGACCTTGGTCTTCTCGGCGACGCCGTCCACGGACACGACCGTGCCCAGGCCGAACGCGTCGTGGGTGACCCGGTCCCCCGGGGTGAGGTTCGGGATCGTCCTGCCGCCGGGCCTGCGGGCCGGGGCGGGGCGGGACTCGCGGCGGGTGGCGGCGCCCCAGGCGTTCTTCTCCGGGTCGCTGCGCCAGTCGACCAGCTCGGCCGGGATCTCCGAGACGAACCGGGAGGCCGGGTTGAACGCGGGCGAGCCCCAGGAGCTGCGGACGGCCGCCCGGGAGAGGTAGAGGCGCCGCTCGGCCCGGGTGATGCCGACGTAGGCCAGGCGGCGCTCCTCCTCCAGTTCCTTGGGCTCGCCGAGCGAGCGGGTGTGCGGGAAGACGCCGTCCTCCATGCCGGTGAGGAACACCACCGGGAACTCCAGGCCCTTGGCGGTGTGCAGCGTCATCAGCGTCACCACCCCCTGGCCCCCGTCGGCCGCCGGGATCTGGTCGGCGTCGGCCACCAGGGAGACCTGCTCCAGGAACTCCACCAGCGTGCCCTCGGGGTTGGCCTCCTCGAACTCCGAGGCGACCGAGATCATCTCGTCCAGGTTCTCCAGGCGGCTCTCGTCCTGCGGGTCGGTGGAGGCGGCGAGCTCCAGGCGGTAACCGGTGCTCACCAGCACCTCCTGGGCCAGCTCCGAGGGCGACAGGGCGTCGGCCTTCACCATGAGCTCGTCCATCAGCGCGACGAAGTCCTTGATCGCCTTGAGCGAGCGGGTGGCCATGCCCGGCGCCTCGTCCGCCCGGCGCAGCCCCTCCCAGTAGGGGATGCGCTCCCTGGTCGCGAACGCCTCGACCATCGCCTCGGCGCGCTCGCCGATGCCGCGCTTGGGCACGTTGAGGATGCGGCGCAGCGAGACCACGTCGTTCGGGTTGGACAGGAACCGCAGGTAGGCCAGCAGGTCACGGACCTCCTTGCGCTCGTAGAAGCGCACCCCGCCCACGACCTTGTACGGCAGGCCGGTCCGGATGAAGATCTCCTCGAACACCCGGGAGGCGGCGTTGGTCCGGTAGAACACCGCGACCTGGCCCGGCACCACGTCCTCCTCGTCGGTGAGCCGGTCGACCTCCTGGGCGACGAACATGGCCTCGTCGTGCTCGTTGTCGGCCACGTACCCGATGATCTTCGGCCCGGCACCCTGGTCGGACCAGAGGTTCTTGGGCTTGCGGCTCTGGTTGCGCGAGATCACCGCGTTGGCCGCGGACAGGATCGTCTGGGTGGAGCGGTAGTTCTGCTCCAGCAGGATCGTCCTGGCCTCGGGGTAGTCGCGCTCGAACTCCAGGATGTTGCGGATCGTCGCGCCCCGGAAGGCGTAGATCGACTGGTCGGCGTCCCCCACCACGCACAGCTCGGCCGGGGGAAGGCCGCCGTCGCCCTCCCTGACCGGCTCCCCGTCCGCGGTGAGCGGCTCGGCCCGGCCGGTGAGCTCCCGGATCAGCGTGTACTGCGCGTGGTTGGTGTCCTGGTACTCGTCGACCATGATGTGACGCCAGCGGCGCCGGTAGTGCTCGGCCACGTCGGGGAAGATCTGGAACAGCGTCACGGTCAGCATGATGAGGTCGTCGAAGTCCATCGCCCCGGCCTCGGTGAGCCGCTGCTGGTAGTTCCGGTACGCCTCGGCGAGCTTGCGCTCCAGGTGGGTGGACGCCTGCTCGGACGCCGTCTCGTAGTCGATCAGCTCGTTCTTGAAGTTGCTGACCTGGGCGGAGAACGACCTGGGCGGGTAGCGCTTGGGGTCGAGGTCCATCTCCCGGCAGACCATCGCCATCAGGCGCTGGGAGTCGGCCTGGTCGTAGATGGAGAAGCCGCTGGGGAAGCCCAGGCGCTTGGCCTCGCGGCGCAGGATCCGCACGCAGGCGCTGTGGAAGGTCATCACCCACATCGCCGCCGAGCGCGGGCCGATGAGCCGGTCGACCCGGTCCTTCATCTCCCGCGCGGCCTTGTTGGTGAAGGTGATCGCCAGGATCTCCTGCGGGTGCACGCCGCGCTCGCCCAGCAGGTAGGCGATGCGGTGGGTCAGCACCCGGGTCTTGCCCGACCCCGCGCCCGCGACGATGAGCAGGGGGCTGCCGTGGTGCACGACGGCCTCGCGCTGCTGGGGGTTGAGCCCGTCGAGCAACGGGTGGGTCAGGGAAGAGGCTGGGATCGACACGCCACCTAGGTTAGAGCGACCGGCCGACAACCGGGTCCGCCGACCGCAAGGAATGCGGACGGACTCCCCGGCGGTTGTGCTGATCGAGTGGTACGCGAAAGCGACGGAAAGGCGTTCCCATCGTGTCCGAGGACCAGATCGACCGCGTGCTGGTGGTCACCGCGCACCCGGACGACGTCGACTTCGCCGCCGCGGGCGCGATCGCGCAGTTCACCGACCGGGGCGTCGAGGTGACGTACTGCGTGGTCACCGACGGTGACGCGGGCGGTTTCGACCGCGAGCTGGACAACGGCGGCATGGCCGAGCTGCGCCGTACCGAGCAGACGGACGCCGCCAAGGTGGTCGGCGTGACCGACCTCCGCTTCCTCGGCTACCGCGACGGGACCGTGGTGCAGAGCCTGGACCTGCGGCGCGACATCACCCGGGTCATCCGCCAGGTCAGGCCGGACCTGGTGATCACCCACAGCCCGGAACGCAACCACCGGTTCATCGCCCCCAGCCATCCCGACCACCGCGCGGTCGGCGGCTGCACGCTGGACGCCGTCTACCCCGACGCGCGCAACCCCTACGCCTTCCCCGAGTTGCTGCGCGACGAGGGGCTCCAGGCGTGGACCGTCCGCGAGGTCTGGCTGAACGGCGGCCCGACGCCCGACCACCACGTGGACGTCACCGACACCTTCGACCGCAAGCTCGCCGCGCTGCGCTCGCACGTCAGCCAGGTCGGCCACCAGAGCGACTTCGAGGCGTCCCTGCGGGGCCACTTCTCCCGGATCGCCGTCGAGGCGGGGTTCGGCGAGGGCCGCTACATCGAGTCCTTCCAGCGCGTCTCCACCGCCTGACCCTCTCCTTTCAGCGCGTTCTCGATCGCCTGATCCTCCCGCGCGGGGCGGGCCCCCTCCTGTGCGGAGGGGAGCCGCGTCGCGGCAGGAGCCCGCTTCATGGGGCGGGGTCCGCCTCCGGCGGGGCCAGGCGGGCGAAGAGGTAGCCCAGGGAGTTGGTCGCCACATGGAGCATCGCGGGCGCGGCCAGACCGCCCCGCCTGCGCAGCTCGGTGAAGAGCACCCCGGCGAGCCCGGTCGCGACCACCGAACCGGCCACGACGCGCACCACCTGCCGGACGGACGCCTGCCCGGCGCCGGTCCCGGCGGGGACCGCCCCCGGCAAGACGGGTGCCGTCGCGCTCCCGGGAGCCGCCCCCACCGGGACCGGCGCGAGCCCCGGCCCGGAGACGGGCCCAGAAACGACTCCGGAGACGGGCCCAGGAACGGCCCCGGAGAGGGGCCCGGACGCGGCGGCCTCGTCGGGGGCGCCGGAGGCCAGGCCGCTCAGGGCGGGGTTGGCGGCCATCATGTCGATGGCGGGCAGGACGTGCCAGAGGCCGAACAGGGCCGAGGAGACCGCGGTCGCCGTACCGTGGCCGTGGGAGCGGGCGACGAGGGCGTGCATCACCCCGCGGAAGCCCACCTCCTCCAGCAGGACCGTGCCGATCGGCACCTGGAGCAGGGCCTCCTCCAGCGCGCGGGCGCGGGAGAGCGACAGGGCCCGCTCGTCGCGGAAGAAACGGCGGGTGGCCGGGATCGCGATGCCCACGGCGTAGGAGCCGGCCACCGCGGAGGCGAGCGCCCCGCCGATCCTCAGGCCGCGCGCCCGCTCGTGGAACCCCAGCTCGGCCCAGGAGATCCCGGAACGGCGAGCCATCACGAGCAGCGCGCCGACGGCCGTGGCCGAGGTCAGCGGTGCCAGCCTGGGGGCCACCCGGTTGTTGAGCACGTTGGCCGCCACCAGCACGGCCACCGCCCCGGCCTGGACGGCGAGCCCGGAGGAACCCCGCGCCGGGGCCACGGACCGGGATCCGGCCCGCTCCGCATCGGTCCGCTCCCCGGCGGTCCGTGCCGGATCGGCCGACCCCGCATCGGCCCGCCATGATCCGTTCCGTGCCGGCCTGTGTTCCATGGTCACGCCCCCCTCGGACGTCCCGCGTCCCGCGTGCCGGGGCGCGCCGGGAGCCGCGCGGCCCGGAAGGGCGCCCTCCGCCCCGCCCGTACCCCGGGTCCCTCGAATCCGACTCGAGGCTACGTGATCGACGGCCGGACCGCGGTGGCCCGGCACCGGTCCCGAGGAAGCGCGGTCCCCGGCGTCCGCGTGCGGCAGGGCCGTCCCCTCGGGGTTCCTCGTCGACACTCAGGAGCGGGTGACGGCGGTTCCCGGCGTCCGCGTGCGGCAGGCCGTCCCCGAATCCCCGGGGGCCGGGCCGAAGGGGTTCAGCAGGCCGACGTCCCCTGGTCGTAGCCCTTGGCGAACATCGTCTGGCGCTGCTGGGCCGTGCCGTGGGCGTCCGGGCGCAGCCAGTCGTCGGTGGGGTCGCCCGCGGCGGCCAGGTTGACCAGGAGCTCGTCCTCGTCCCCGGGCTCGGTCTGCAGCGAACCGCCCTTGACCAGGGCCCCCAGCGTCCCCCCGGCGAAGCAGTCGGCCTGGAGCTCCCGCTCGACGTTCAGCCGGAAGGCGGTGTTCAGCTGGAGCTGCACGGCGTGCCCGAACTCGTGCGGGATGATCACGTACACCGAGCCGTCGCCCATCTGACGGTAGAGCTCGCGCATCCAGTTCTCGTCGTAGGCGATGAAGTGCCCGGCCGGGCAGTAGAAGGCGTTGTTCGGCACGGCCTGCTGGTCGCCGCAGGCGGGGCCGTTGTCCCCCTGGTAGGCGATGAAGTCGGTGACCGGCCGGTAGGTCAGGCCGGACGCGGCGAACGT
This sequence comes from Streptosporangium sp. NPDC050855, assembly GCF_044456585.1. NCBI lineage: Bacteria > Bacillati > Actinomycetota > Actinomycetes > Streptosporangiales > Streptosporangiaceae > Streptosporangium > Streptosporangium sp. NPDC050855. The sequence goes on along the minus strand of NZ_JBITFY010000001.1, from coordinate 783,140 downwards.
CTGCTTCCAGTATGCCTCGGTGAGCTCCCTGGCCAGCTCGACGTCCGAGGCGAACGTCTGGCCTCGCGCCTCGGCCGTGGCCCTGCTCCCGGCGCTCCCGGCGCCCCCGTCGCCCTCGACCGGATCACCCTGCCCGCTCCCGCCCCCGACCACGACCCCGCAGGCGGTGAGGGCCGCCGTCACGAGCACCAGAACAAGGAGGAGCGCTCTTCTCATACCCCCATCGTGACCGAAGCCGTCTCCCCGCGCGAAGGGGACCCCCCACCCGCGCGGCGCTCCGAGGGCACGGCGCGTCTCAGAGGTACGGGGCCTCAGAGGTACGGGTCTCAGGGGCACGACGTCTCAGGGGGACGGCCAGGTGTGGACGGGCTCGTTGGTGTGCATGTTCTCGATGTAGCGCAGCGTCATCCGGCGCAGCGCCTCGTGCCTGTCGATGTCGCCGAGCGCGTCCACGGCCGCGATCTGCCAGCTCGCCCCGGTCGTGCCGGTCAGGCAGCGCTGCTCGACGATCCCCAGCAGCCGGTCCCTGGCCTCGGGGTTCACGCCCCACAGGTCGAGCCCCTCGTAGGCGAGCGGCAGCAGGCGGCGCAGGATCAGCTCGGAGGCGGCCACCTCGCCGAGGCCGGGCCAGTAGAGCCGGGCGTCCAGGCCGTGCCGGGCGGCGGCGTGCAGGTTGTCCTCGGCCGCGGCGAACGACATGCGCGTCCAGATCGGGCGTTCGGCGTACGGCAGGACGCGCATGAGCCCGTAGTAGAACGCGGCGTTGGCGGCGACGTCCGCCACCGAGGGACCGGCCGGCAGCACCCGGTTCTCCACCCGCAGGTGCGGGGTGCCGTCCACGACCGCGTAGACCGGCCGGTTCCACCGGTAGACGGTGCCGTTGTGCAGGGTCAGCTCGCCGAGCGCGGGGATGTTCCCCCGGGACAGCTCCTCGCGCGGGTCCTCCTCGTCGCAGAGCGGCAGCAGCGCGGGAAAGTAGCGGGCGTTCTCCTCGAACAGGTCGAAGACCGAGGTGATCCACCGCTCGCCGAACCACACCCTGGGCCGTACGCCCTGGGCCTTCAGCTCCACCGGCCGGGTGTCGGTGGCCTGCTCGAACAGCGGGATGCGGGTCTCCTGCCAGAGCCTGCGGCCGAACAGGAACGGGGAGTTGGCCGCCATCGCCACCTGGGGTCCCGCGATGGCCTGGGCGGCGTTCCAGTTGGCGGCGAACGCCTCGGGGCTGACCTGGAGGTGCAGCTGGAGGCTGGTGCAGGCCGCCTCGGGGGTGATGCTGTCGGCGTAGGTCTCCAGGAACTCGTCGCCCTCGATCGACAGGTGCAGGTCCTCGCCCCTGGCGGCGAAGATCTGCTCGTTGAGCAGCTTGTAGCGGGGGTTGGCCGAGAGCGTGCCCTCGTGGACGTCCCCCTCGCGCAGGGTGGGCAGGATGCCGACCATGACCATGTGCCCGCCGACGGTGTTGGCCCGCTCCTCGGCGTGGTTGAGGCGATCCCTGATCACCTGTTCCAGCCGGGCCGCCCCGTCGCCCTCCAGGGACTCGGGCAGCACGTTGATCTCCACGTTGAACTGGCCCAGCTCGGTGGCCCAGTCGGGCTCCGCGATGGCCCGGAGCACCTCGGTGTTGCGCATGGCGGCCTCGCCGCGGTCGTCCACCAGGTTGAGCTCGATCTCCAGCCCCGCCTTGGGCTCGTCGAACTCGAACCTGGACTCGCGGAGCATCTGCGCGAAGACGTCGAGGCACCGGCGCACCTTGTCCCGGTAGCGCCGCCTGTCCTCGCGGCTGAACACCATCGCTGGTACATCACGTCCCATACTTCGCAGAGTCGCACATAAGTCACTGCTCGTACAGGAGATCGCGACCGATTCGAGGACAAGAATCCGGTACGGCTCCGGGCGGTCCCTTCGGAGCCGGAGCCGCGTCCCCGGAGGGCGCGGGGTCGGCCGGGACGGCCCCCGCGGTCCTCCCTGGCATCCGGCCCGGGTCAGACCAGGCGCCGTGCCGTGGCCCAGCGGGACAGCTCGTGGCGGTTGGAGAGCTGGAGCTTGCGCAGCACGGACGAGACGTGGGTCTCCACGGTCTTGACCGAGATGAAGAGCTCCTTGGCGATCTCCTTGTAGGCGTACCCCCTGGCGATCAGGCGCAGCACCTCGCGCTCGCGCTGGGTCAGCGAGTCGAGCTCGGGGTCGATCGGCGGGGCCTCGCTGGAGGAGAACGCGTCCAGCACGAACCCGGCCAGCCTGGGCGAGAAGACCGCGTCCCCCTCGGCCACCCGGCGGATGGCGTCGGTGAGCTCGCGCCCGCTGATGTTCTTGGTCACGTACCCCCGGGCGCCGCCGCGGATCACGCCGATGACGTCCTCGGCCGCGTCGGAGACCGACAGGGCGAGGAAACGGACCGTGGAGCCGGAGCCCAGGACCTTGCGCAGCACCTCCTGCCCGCCGCCCCCGGGCATGTGCACGTCGAGCAGGACCACGTCCGGGCCGAGCTCGGCGATCGCCTTGACCGCGGACTCCACGTCCTCGGCCTCGCCGATCACCTCGATGGAGTCGCCCAGCTCGGCGCGGACGCCGGAGCGGAACAGCCGGTGGTCGTCGACGATCAGTACCTTCACCGTGCTCATCGCGTCCCCCGCAGCCGTGTCATGACTCGCCGCTCGTTCACGCCTTCTCCAGTTTCATGGTCAGCATCACTTCCGTACCCTCGCCGGGTTCGGTACGCACCCGGGCGCTGCCCCCGTGGCGTTCCATCCTGCCGATGATCGACTGGCGGATACCCATACGATCCTCGGGTACCTCGTCCATGTCGAACCCGGCCCCGCGGTCCCTGACGAAGACGGTGACCTCGTCCGGCTCGGTCTCGGCGTAGACGGAGACGACCTCGGCCCCGGAGTACTTGGCGGCGTTCACCATGGCCTGCCTGGCGGCCTGCATCATCGCGGACAGCTCGGGGGTCAGCGGGCCGTCGCCGACGCAGACGACCTCGATCGGCACCCCGTGGGCGTCCTCCTCCTCGGCCGCGACCCGCCGCACGGCCGCCGCCACCGAGGCGTCGGCGTCCTGCTGGGGCTGGTACAGCCAGTTGCGCAGCTCCCGCTCCTGGGCGCGGGCCAGCCGCATCACCTCGCGGGGGTCCTGGGCCCTGCGCTGGATCAGCGTCAGCGTGTGCAGCACCGAGTCGTGCACGTGCGCGGCGACCTCGGCGCGCTCCTCCTGGCGGATGCGCTCGCGGCGCTCGCGCTGCAGCTCCTTCCACAGGGCGGCCAGCCAGGGGGTCGCGATCAGCGCGACGCCGCCCACCACCACCAGCGTGAACACGATGCCGGGACGCGCCTTGCCGAGCTCGTCGTTGGCCACCAGGAAGCCGATCGCGCCGACCACCACGAGCACCAGCCCGAGGAAGGTGCGGACCCGGTTCTGGCGGACCTGCCCCACCGTGTGGCTCATCCAGCGCTGCCGCCGGTCGGGGTCGGCCTGCTGCCACAGGATCAGCGAGCCGATGCCGCCCACGGCGAGCGGCCAGGCGCCGAGCCCGGCCCCCGAGGTCCCGGTGAGCCAGCTCAGCGCGACGAGCGCCAGCCCGATCGCGCCGTACGCGGCGATCTGGCTCCAGTCCCTGGCGGGCTCCCTGCCCTCGTGCGGTTCGCGCGAGGTGAACATCCACAGGGCGGCGTAGGCCACGGCACCGAAGCCGTCCACCACGGTGAGCAGCACGAAGGCCAGCCGCAGCACGACCGGGTCGAGCCGGAGCTGGGCGGCGGCCCCCTGGGCCACCCCGGCCACCAGCCGCCCCTGCACCGGCCTCACGAGGCGGGGAAGGGGCGCGTCCTTGGACGTCACGGGCGCCGTGTCGAGAAGTGTCTGTCGGTCAGCCATATCGTCAGCATCGTCACACGAACCAGCGTGCCACCGCATCAGGCGTTCCCCTGAAGCGACCCTGAGGAAAGGGCCTGCTCTCCGGGGTCACTCAGGGGTCTCCCGGATGCGGCGGGGAGCCGGAAAGGCCACGATGAGAGCATGAAAGACACCGGCCGGGCCCAGGAGCACAGGATCGGCGTGCCCGGCTCCGCGTCCGCCCTCCCCGAGGGGGAGCGGAACCTGGGGCGCAGCGATCAGGGGCGCATGCTCACCGGCGTCTGCGCCGGCCTGGGGCGGTACGCCGGTATCGACCCGGTGCTGTTCCGCGTCGGCTTCGCGGTGCTGGTCCTCGGCTCGGGGATCGGCATCATCCTCTACATCGCGGCCTTCCTGCTGATGCGCGAGACCGACGGCGGTCCCGGCCACCTGGAGCAGTGGACCCGGCGCGACTTCGACGGCGAGACGGTCCTGACCCTGCTGACCGGCGTCTTCGTCCTCGGCCTGGTGATCAACATCTCCTCGGACGGCGTCGGCACCGGGACGATCGTGGTCGGCACCGTCTTCGCCATCGCCCTGCTCGCCGCCCACGCCCGGGGGGTCGACCTGCTGGCCGTGGCCCGGTCGCTGCCCGACCGGCTGCGCCGCCGCGGGAGGACGCGTCCCGGCGACTCCTGGCCGGGAGCCTCCGACGGCCCCCGGCCGGTCGGGGAGCACGACCACGCCGCCCGCGCCGCCTGGGCCGACGGGCACGCGGGACCTCCCGTGCCCGGGAACGCCAGGGACGCCGGGGGCGGCGGGGACCTCCGGGACACCGGGACCTCCCCCGGGAACGCCGCGCGGACCTCCGCGTTCACCTCCGCCCATGCAGCGGAGTCCGTCACCTCGACCGTGAACGCCCCCGGCCCCGCGGACGCCCCGGGCCCGGCGCGCGCCTCCGGCCCCGCGGACGCCCCCGGCCCTGACACTCCCGGCTTCGCGGACGCCCCAGGCTCCGCCCACGCTCCCGGTCCGGCGCACGCCTCCGGGAACGCCGCTCACCCCCCGGCCCGCGCCGTCGCCGGGCCGGGTGGTGAGCCGGCCTCGGAGCCGCCCGGCCCCGGCTCCCCGGGCGGGTACGCCCCGGGTCCGGGTCCCGCCGGCCCGTCCGGGGGGTTCCCCTCGGCCCCCTTCCGCGCCGCGTCGGCCCCGTACCGCACCGCGGGCTCGTCGTTCGACTCCTCGGGCGAGCCCTTCTCGCCGTACGGGCCCTACCAGCCCCTCGACCCCCGCAGGCGGGCACAGCCGCACGACCCCTACGACCTGTCCGGGTACGGCCAGGCGGTCCAGGCACCGCCCAGGCCCCGCCGGCCGAGGTCGTTCGTGGGGGTCGTCACCATCATCCTGGCCATGATCGTTGGAGGGATCACCGTGGCGATCCAGTCCACCTCGGGATCGGTCGACATGACCGTCGCCGGAGGCGCCGCGCTCGCCGTCATCGGCGCCGGCCTGCTGGTCGCCGCCTGGGTCGGCCGGGGAGCGGGGCTGGTCGTGATCGGCACCGTGCTGTCGATCGCCCTGGTCGGCGGGTCCCTGCTCGCCGGCATGCCCAAGAAGTTCGGCAACTACCGCTGGGAGCCCGTCGCCCTGTCGGAGGTGGCCCGCGGCTACGAGGTGGGCGTGGGCGAGGGCACCCTGGACCTGAGCGAGCTGGTGCTGCCACCGGGCTCGCGGACCGTCCTGGACGCGTCGGTCACGGTCGGGGAGATCAGCGTGGTCCTGCCCGCGACGGTCAGGGCCGAGGTGAACGGCTACACCAGGTTCGGCGACGTCAAGATCGACCACACCGTGGAGGGCGGTGCCGACATCCGGCACAGCAGGGTCCTGGAGCCGGAGGTGGACCCGGAGGAGGACGTGGCGACCATCGTGCTGAACATCAAGGCGGGCATCGGGGACGTGGAGGTGCGCCGTGCCGCATGATCCCGAGCGTCCCGGGTCCCGCGAGCTCCACGAGCGCCGGCGCGTGCACCGTACGGACTGGATGGCGCTGCTCAGCGGCATGCTGTTCGTCTCGGCCGGGGTCGTGTTCGTGAGCCGGCCGTCCGTCGAACCGCTGATCATGCTCACGATCCTGGTCGGCGGCTTGGGCCTGGCGGGCCTGGTCGCCATCCTGGCCAGGGTGATCCGGCGCTGACCGGGAGGGCCCGGCGCCGGCCGACGGGCTCTGTACCGGCCGACGGGCTCTGTACCGGCCGTGGGGCCCGGCATCGGCGTGGCGTGGCGCGGAGGGGTTGACCGACAACAGCAGGGGCGTACGTTCACTTTTGTCGGCTTCCACAGCTCCATGCCCACCGGGTGCACCGGGAGGACGTATGCCTCGAACATCCCTCACCGTCGACGGAGTCCGCTACGAGGAGGAGGTCGAACCGCGTCTCCTCCTCGTCCACCTGCTGAGAGACCGGCTGGGCAGGACCGGTACGCCCGTCGGCTGCGACACGAGCAACTGCGGCGCCTGCACCGTGCTGCTCGACGGGGTGAGCGTGAAGAGCTGCTCCGTGCTGGCCGTACAGGCCGACGGGAGCGACGTCGTCACCGTCGAGGGCCTGGCGGAGGGCACCGACTGGCACCCCATGCAGCGCGCCTTCCACGAGGAGCACGCCCTGCAGTGCGGGTACTGCACCCCCGGCATGATCATGGCCGCGATCGACCTGCTCAGGGACGACCCGAACCCGTCGGAGGAGGCGGTCCGCGCGGGCCTGGAGGGCAACCTGTGCCGGTGCACGGGCTACACCAACATCGTCCGGGCGGTACGGCGCGGCGCCCGGGAGATGGCGCGGCCGGACGGGGAGCGGGAGACGGCCGGCACGCCGGGGCCCGGGGCGGCCCGGCAGGAGGCCGAAGGGCAGGTGCGGACGCCGTGACCGAGCAGCTCGACGCGGGCCTGGTCGCCGAGCGGATCGCCGAGAGCGACGCGCTCGGCACCCCGTCCGCCGCCCACGAGGTCGGCAGGGCGCGCAGGCGCAAGGAGGACGCCCGGCTGGTCACCGGCCGCACCACCTGGACCGACAACATCCAGCTCCCCGGCATGATGTACGTGGCCTTCCTGCGCAGCCCGATGGCCCACGCCAGGATCACCCGGGTGGACACCTCGGCCGCGCGCGACCGGCCGGGCGTGGTCGCCGTCTACGGCGGCCGGGATCTCGCCGACGAGCAGGGCAGCCTCCCGTGCGCCTGGCCGGTCAGCGAGGACGTCCTGATCCCCGAGCACCCGCCCATGGCGGTCGACGAGGTCCGCTACGTCGGCGAGGCGGTGGCCTGCGTGGTCGCCACCGACCGCTACCGGGCGGCCGACGCCCTGGAGGCGATCGAGATCGACTACGAGCCGCTGGACGCGGTGCTCGACATGACCGAGGCGCTCACCGAGGACGGCCCCAGGGTCCACGAGGGCGCGTCCGCCGGGAACCGGGCGTTCACCTGGAGGTTCTCCGGGGGTGACATCGAGGAGGCGTTCCGCGACGCCCCGGTGGTGATCGAGCGCACCTACGTGCAGCAGCGGCTCATCCCCACGGCCATGGAGCCCCGCGCGGTGGTGGCCACCACCGACGGCGACTCGTTCACGCTGTACTCGGCCACCCAGATCCCGCACGTGCTCCGCGTCATGCTCGCGCTGACCACCGGCATCCCCGAGCACAAGCTGCGGGTGGTCGCCCCGGACGTGGGCGGCGGCTTCGGCTCCAAGCTCCAGGTCACCGCCGAGGAGGTGCTCGCCCTGCTGCTGACCCGGCGGCTGGGCAGGCCGGTGAAGTGGACCGAGTCCCGTTCCGAGGGCAACCTGACCGCGCACCACGGCCGCGACCAGCTCCAGCGGATCCGCCTCGCCGCCGACCGGGACGGGCGGGTGCGGGGCGTCCAGGTGAACCTGCTGGCCGACATGGGCGCCTACCTGATGCTGATCACACCGGGCGTGCCGCTGCTCGGCGCGTTCATGTACAACGGCATCTACAAGATGGACGCCTACGACTTCACCTGCACCGGCGTCTTCACCACCAAGGTGCCGACCGACGCCTACCGGGGTGCGGGGCGGCCTGAGGCGACGTTCGCGATCGAGCGTGCGATGGAGGAGCTCGCCCACGAGCTGGGCATGGACCCCGTCGAGCTGCGCCGCCGCAACTGGATCACCCACGAGGAGTTCCCGTACACCACAATCTGCGGGCTCACCTACGACTCGGGCAACTACGAGGCCGCGACCGAGCGGGCCCTGGCCCTGCTCGGGTACGACAAGCTCAGGGCCGAGCAGGCCGACCGCCGCGACCGGCGTGATCCGGTGCAGCTCGGCATCGGCGTCTCCACGTTCACCGAGATGTGCGGGCTGGCCCCCTCCCGGGTGCTGGGCAGCCTCAGCTACGGCGCGGGCGGCTGGGAGCACGCCTCGGTCAGGATGCTCCCCACCGGCAAGGTCGAGGTCGTCACCGGCTCCTCGCCGCACGGGCAGGGGCACGAGACCGCGTGGAGCCAGATCGTCGCCGACGCGCTGGGCGTGCCGTTCGAGGACGTCTCGGTGCTGCACGGCGACACGGCCGTCTCCCACAAGGGCATGGACACCTACGGCTCCCGTTCCCTGGTCGTGGGCGGCGTCGCCGTGCTGGCCGCCTGCGAGAAGGTCAAGGAGCGGGCCAGGATCCTCGCCGCGCACATGCTGGAGGCGTCCGCCGACGACGTCGAGTTCGCCGACGGCACGTTCACGGTCCGCGGCACCGGGGTGGGGAAGACCATCCAGGAGCTGGCGCTGGCGACCTTCGCCGCGCACGACCTGCCCGAGGGGTTCGAGCCCGCGCTGGACGCCGACGCGACCTTCGACCCGGACAACTTCTCCTTCCCGCACGGCACCCACCTGTGCGCGGCCGAGGTGGACACCGAGACGGGCGCGGTGCGGATCCGCGCCTACGTGGCCGTCGACGACGTGGGATCGGTGGTGAACCCGCTGATCGTCGAGGGACAGGTGCACGGCGGCATCGCCCAGGGCGTCGCCCAGGCGTTGTTCGAGGAGGCCGTCCACGACGCCGAGGGCAACCTGCTCACCGCGACCATGGCCGACTACCTCATCCCGTCCGCGTCCGACCTCCCGGCCTTCGTCACCGACCGTACGGAGACCCCGTCGACGACCAACCCGCTGGGCGTCAAGGGCGTCGGCGAGGCCGGGACGATCGCCTCCACGCCCGCGGTCGTCAACGCGGTCGTCGACGCGCTGCGCCCCTTCGGGGTGAACGACGTGCGGATGCCCTGCACCCCCGAGCGCGTCTGGCGCGCCGTCACCGAGGCAGGCGCTCCGGCGGCCGGGCCCGAAGCCGGACCGGGGACCGAAGCCGGGGCCGAACCGGCGACCGAAGCCGGGACCGCCCGTCCGGCAGGACCGGACTCCGAGGGAGGCGACCGATGATCCCCGCGTCGTTCGACTACGTCAGGCCCGAGTCGCTGGAGGAGGCCTGCCGGGTGCTCGGCGAGGCCGCGGACTCCGGCGACGACGTCAAGGTGCTGGCCGGGGGGCAGTCGCTGCTGCCGCTGCTGCGGCTCCGGCTGGCCTACCCGTCCACGCTGGTGGACCTCGGGCGCCTGCCCGGGCTGCGCGGCATCGACGACCGCGGCGACCACGTGTTCGTCGGCGCGCTCACCACCCACGACGAGGTGCTGCGCTCCGCCGTAATCAGGGACCGCGCCCCGCTGCTCGCCCTGGCCACGGCCACGGTCGCCGATCCCGCCGTACGGCACCGCGGCACGCTCGGCGGCTCCCTGGCCCACGCCGACCCCGCCGGGGACCTGCCCGCGGTGGCGCTGGCGCTCGGCTGCGTCCTCGTCGCCCGCTCCGGCGACGGCGAGCGGGAGATCCCCGCGGCCGACTTCTTCGTCGACTACCTGGAGACCGCGCTCGGTCCCGGCGAGGTGCTGACCGGCGTCAAGGTGCCCGTCCTGGGCCCGGGGTGGGGGTTCCACTACGAGAAGTTCCACCGGACCGCCCAGGCGTGGGCGATCGTCGGCGTCGCCGCGGCCGTGCGGCGGGGTGACGGGATCGTCGAGGAGGCCAGGATCGGGCTGACCAACATGGGCTCCGTCCCGGTACGGGCCGGGGCCGTGGAGGAGGCGCTGCGCGGGGTGGACCTCTCCTCCCCCGGCTCCGACGGCACGGCCGACCCGATCGCGCAGGCGTGCGCGCGAGCCGACGAGGGCACCTCGCCCTCGTCCGACCTGCACGCCAGGCCCGACTACCGCCGCCATCTGGCCCGGGTGCTGACCCGGCGGGCGGTCAGGAGCGCGATCGGCTGAGCCCTGCCCGGCTCGGGACCGGGGCGATCGGGTCCCGAGCCGGATCGGGGACGGCCTCCCGATCCGGCCGGGATCACCGGGTGCCGAGGCATCGTCCACGCCCAGATGGGCAGTACCAGAGATACGGACACCGACCGGCTCGGACCGTTACGAGCCATTGTGGTCCGATATAGAGGCATAAAGACAACTATGGGTTGCGTTGGGTCCTTCGACCGCTTCCGCAGCGGTGTACTGGAATACGACCCCGTGTAGTCGTAATGTCGCAGCAGCGACCGATCGACAAGGAGCGGATCGATGGCGATGCGATTCGAGCACGAGTTCACGGTCCCGGTGCCGGTCGAGCAGGCCTGGCCGGTGCTGCTCGACGTCGAGCGCGTCGCGCCCTGCCTGCCCGGCGCCACCGTCGACAAGGTCGAGGGAGACTCCTTCACCGGCAAGCTGAAGGTGAAGGTGGGGCCGATCACGGTCACCTACCAGGGACGCGCCTCCTACGAGAAGGTGGACGAGGACGCCCGCTCCATGACCCTGGAGGCCTCCGGCAAGGAGGCCAGGGGTTCGGGCACCGCCGGTGCCACGGTCGTCGCCCGGCTGCACCCCGAGGGCCGCACCACCCGCGTCACCGTCGAGACCTCCTTCACCGTGACCGGCCGCCCCGCCCAGTTCGGCCGGGGCGTGATGACCGAGGTCGGCGGGAAGCTGATCGACAGGTTCGCGGCCAACCTCTCCCGGCTGCTGGGCGAGAGTCCCGGCGTGGAGACCGCCGCCGAGACCACGCCCGACACGGGCGGCGTGGGCGGCTGGAGCGCTCCCTCGGCACCGGAACCGGTGCCCGCCGAGCAGTCCGGCGAGCAGTCCGCCGAGCAGTCCGGTGAGACGCCGGCGACCCCGGGCGGTGCGAAGGGCTCCAAGGGCTCCAAGGGCCCGAAGCGCCCCAAGGGTTCGGACGGCGCGGACGCGAGGACGGCGGCCCCCGGCCCGGCGGGCGCGACGGCCCCGGCCCCCGCCTCCCCCACCCCCGGGTCCCCCGCCGCGGAGGCACTTGCCGCGGAGACGCTCGCCACGGAGACCTCCGGCCGACAGGACCCGCCCACGGGCTTCCCCGGCCCCGCGGGCGCCACCGCCCCCGCGGCTCCCGCCGAGGGGAGCACCACCGGCCCCGGTACCGCAGGAACCGCGGGTGCCACGCCCCCCGCCCCGGACGACACCGGCACCGCGGATTCCGGCACGCCGGGCTCCGGCACGGGTGGTCTGGACGGCCCCGGTACGAGTGGTACGAGCACGCGTGGTGGCGGCACGGACGGTCAGAACCCGTCCGAGACGGGCACGACCGGTGCGGGCACGGCTGCGGGCACGGCTGCGGGCACGGCTGCGGGCACGGCTGCGGGCACGGCGGGTGCGGGTGCCGCCGCCTCCGGGTTGGGCGGCCCGGACGGCCCGGAGGGGATGAGCCCTCCGGCGGCCGCCCCCGCCGCTTCCGGGCCGGGTGGGACCGGAAGGCACCTCAGCGCGGTGCCGACCCCTCCCGACGTGGTCCTCGGCGAGGAGGCCGACACACGCCGGAGCCACCCGGCCGGTACCTCGCGCACCTCGCTCAGCCCCGACGAGGAGGCCCTGAACCTCCTGGAGGTGGCGGGCCTGCCGCTGCTCAAGCGTGCCGCCCCGGTGGTCGCCGCCCTCGCGTTCCTCATCCTGATCACCTGGTTGATCCGCCGCGCCCTGAACCGGCACTGAACCGGCACTGAGCGCACGACGGCGAACGCACCGGGGGACGGCCGCCCGGGCCGGGGCGGCCGGAGGCGTGCCCGTCACCCCTTCGGCCGGGTGGGCGCCGATCGGAGTCGGGACAGCCCGGGCCGGCGGCACGCCCCTAGCGGACGCACGTGCCCCGCTCGCACCCGTCGGGAAGCGCGGGCGCCTCGTCGGTCCAGCCCGCCGACAGGAGCGTGGACTCGAAGGTGACCGATCCCTTCGGCAGGCCCTTCCCGGCCTTCTGCCGCGGGTCCGGCCCCGGTGAGACCTGCCGGACGGCCGACACCTCCCCCGTCGTACGGTCGATCACCACGTGATGGTCGGTGAGCCCGTCCTGGTTCCGCCTGGCCACGGTCACCGTCCGGGCGTCGTCGAGGACGCGGGCACCGGGTACGTCCGCCAGCACGCGGTAGAGGGCGGCGCGGACGGGCGGGGAGGTCGGCGCGTCCTGCAGGAGGCCGACCCCCGTCCACCAGAGCCATTCGTCCCTGCTCATGACCGGCTCGACGCCGGCCTGTTCCATCCTGGACAGGAACGCGGGCCACGACCTGAGCAGCGCGGACCTGAGCGCCACCGGATCGTCCGGCAACTTGGTGATCTTCACCATGTCCAGGCCGGTCCCGAGCAGGCCGCCGTAGAGGTATCTCGCCTTCTCCCTCGAATCCGAGACGTACCTCGTCCGCCCCGGTCTCAGGGAGCCGCCCGCACAGCTCTTCCCGCCCTCGCACAGCGCCGGCGAACCCGCTCGCCGCCAGGCGGCCAGATCGGCCGGTCCGGCCGGCTCGACTCCGACGAGCCTGTACTCCTCGACCTTGGACCGGCCGGTGGCGCTCCGCCACGTGGTCACACGGGCGCGATCGTTGACGAAGTAGCCCTTGACGGTCTTCGTGCGGGTGGTCGTCTCCCTCGTCGTCCGCCAGTAGCGGCCGCTCCCTGGCCCCTTCCGTTCCGCCATCAGGCCGGCCACGACCTCCAGGGCGGCCGGCGGCTCCACGGCCGGGGAGGGCGCGGCCGCCTGCAACCGTGGCACCACCGTCACCACCGCGACGACCGCCGCCGTGGCCACGGCCGCGACCGCCCACCCGAAGCGCCCTCCGAGGCGCCCCGCGACCGGTCGTGCGGGCACCGTCCGGGGGCGGGACCCGCCCTCCAGCGCCATCGTCCTGATGCCGGCCACCTCCCTCGGATCCGACGGGGGAACGTCCGGCATCACATCGCTGATGATCTTGAATTCGTTCACCGGACATCCGCTCCCAGCGATCTGTGCAGTTTGGTCCTGGCCCGGCTGAGCCGGGAGGCCACGGTGCCGTAGGCGATCCCGAGGGCCTCGGCGACCTCGTCGTAGGTCAGCTCGCCGTAGGCGACGAGGAGCACCACGTCCCGCTCGCCCTTCGACAACCGCGCCAGCGCCTTCGACAACCGGCCGACCGTCACCTCCGCCGCGACACTGTCGACGACCCGCTGGTCGTGCCCCTCGTCGTCGGGCGCGGGTCCGGCCCTGGCCATCGCCCGGTAGCGGCGGACCTCCGCCCGGCGATGGCGGCCGATCAGGTTGGTCGCGATGCCGTACAGCCAGGGACGGACCGCGCCCCGGGCGGCGTCGAACCGGTCGCGCCCCCGGAAGGCGACCAGGAAGGTCTCGGCGGCCAGGTCCTCGGCGACGTCCAGGTCGAGCCGCCGCCCGATGTAGCGGCGGATCTCCTCGTAGTGGGCGTCGAAGACGGCACCGAACCGCTCCGCGTCGACGACCGAGGCCACGTCAGAAACAACGATCATGCAAGGGACTCCCTTGCCGGAAGGACAGGACACCCCTTGTTGCCCGGTGGCCGTCCCACCCTTCCGTGATTTCTCATCCGCCACCCGCCACGCGCCACCCGTCCCGGACGGGCGGAGGCGGGTCCCACCGCTCCGTAGCGCCCGGCCCGGAACCCCGCCCGAAATCTCGCGAGGCCCGCCGCCGACGGGGACGCCCCCCGCTCCGGCGCCCTCCGTTACGGTCGCCCCATGAGCGTCGAAGACTACTTCCGCGGCCTCGCCCGCCATCCCTCGGCGGCCGCGTTGTTCATCACGGACGAGGCCGACCGGGTCCTTCTCGTCCGGCCGACGTACAAGGAGGGGTGGGAGTTCCCCGGCGGGACGGTCGAGGACGGGGAGACGCCGTGGGAGGCGGCCACGAGGGAGGCCGTCGAGGAACTCGGGCTGACGCTCCCGCTCCCCGTCCCGGTGCTGTTGTGCGCGGACTGGATGCGTCCTCACGCCGGGCGGCCCGGGGGGTTCCGGGTGCTCTTCGACGGCGGGGTCCTGGACGAGCGGGGGCGGGCCGCGATCCGGCTGCCGCCGGAGGAGCTCAGCGAGTGGCGGATGGTGGACGCGGCGGACGCGGACGCCTTCCTGCCCCCGGCGCGGGCGCACCGGTTGCGGGCCTGCCTGTCGGCGCGCCGTACGGGACGGACCGCGTACCTCCAGGACGGCGTCCCGCTCACGGGGAACGGCCCGTACGGCTGAGGCCGGACCCGCGCGGCCGGGGGAAGGGGAACGGGCGACCGTCTCACCCTTGTAAATTCACACAACGCCAAAAACAGCGTCATTACTGCACAAGAGGGACAACTGACCACTTTTCTCGGGAATACCTCAGAATGTGATCAATATCCCTGAATGCAGCGTTGTGGTCATCACCTACAACGACGCCACCCGGCTGCCCAGGGCCGTACGATCCGTGCTCCGGCAGTCGCTGCGCGGCGTCGAGGTGATCATCGTCGACGACGCGAGCACCGACGGCACCGAACCCGTCGCCCGCGCGCTGCAGCGCGAGGACCCCCGGGTCCGCTACCTGCGCACCGAGGTCAACAGCGGGGGCTGCGGCACCCCGCGCAACAGGGGCGTGGCCTCCGCGCGGGCACCGTACGTGATGTTCCTCGACAGCGACGACGAGCTGACCAGGCACGCCTGCAAGAGCCTGCTGCTGGAGATCGAGCGGACCGGCGCCGACTTCGTCACCGGGCAGATCTCCCGGCTGTACGAGCGGACCGGCAAGACCGCCCGCTACTACCCGGCCCTGTTCGCGCGGCGCAGGACCGTCGAGGGGATCGCCCAGGAGCCGGAGATGTTCCTGGACTCCTTCAGCACCAACAAGCTCTACCGGGCCGAGCTGCTGCGACAGGTGCCGTTCCCGGAGGACATCCACTACGAGGACCACGTCTTCAGCACCGCCCTGTACTGCGCGGCGCGGCGGTTCGCCGTGGTCCCCTGGGTGGTCTACCTCTGGCACCGGGCCGCGGCCGGTGGCGAGACGCGGCCGTCGATCTCGCTCAGCCTGACCGAGATGGCCAACGTCCGCTCCCGGATCCAGGCGGCCAGGATGAGCGACGACATCCTGCGCGAGAACGGCCTCGGCCACCTGGTGCACGAGCGCCAGCGCCGCTTCGTCCGCCAGGACCTGCGGGTCTACCTCAACCCGCTGCCCGCCCGCGACCTGGCGTGGATCGCCGAGTTCGTCTCGGTGGTCCGCCCCTACCTGGCCGAGCTCGACCCGGTGGTGTTCGAGACCGTGGACCCGCTCATGCGGGTCTGCTGCAGCTTCATCACCGACGGCCGGCCCGACGAGCTGCTGATCGCCACCCGGTCGCTGAACGGGCCCAAGGCCCCGCCGCGCGCCGCCCTGCGGCAGGACGGGCACACCTACTGGGGCACGGAGGCGGATCCCAGGCGGGAGATCACCCCACTGCGGATGGCCGAGCTGCCCTACACCGCCTCCCGGCTGCGTCACGAGGCGGTCGTCACCGGCGAGGGCACGACGCTCAGGCTGTCCATCAGGACCTACGACCCGTTCGGCGTCCTGGAGGCCACCCCCGGCTGGACCGCGTTCCTGCGGTTCCGGGACCACCGGGTGCCGCTGAGGCCGCGCGCGCAGCCCGGCGGCGAGTACCTGGGCGAGGCGACGGTCGACCTCGCCGGGATCAGGCACGGCCGCCTGGGGTTCGACGGCCGTTACGACCCGGTGGTCGAGGTCGTCCGCCCCGACGGGAGGACCACCTGCGACCGGCTGCTCGTCGACCCCGCCGCCGCGCCGTTCACGGCCGCGGTCCCCCACCACGACGTGACCGTCAGGGCCGAGGGCTCCGCGGCGTTCCTGCGGGTGGTCTGGCGCCGCCGTGGCCCGCTGCGGAGGCTCCCGAAGCTGCGGCGGGCCGGCGTCCGGCTGCTGCGCAGGATCGGCGCGCCCGAGGTGAAGCTCCGGGTCTACAAGGGGCTGATCTCGGTGCTGCCGCCCCGCAGGGACCTGGTCCTGTTCGAGTCCGACGTCGGCGCCGGCTACACCGGCAACCCCCGCTACGTGTACGAGGAGCTCAGGCGGCGGGGCACGCCGCTGAGGACGGTCTGGTCGGTGTCCCGGAACCGGCGGAACTTCCCGCCCGGCACCCGGCTGGTGCGCCGGATGAGCTGGCGCCACGTCTGGACCATGGCCAGGGCCGGCTACTGGGTGGACAGCCACGGCATGCCGCTGGCCTACCCCAAACCGTCCGGCACCCGATACCTGCAGACCTGGCACGGGCAGGGCATCAAGTCGGTCGGCTTCGACGCGCCCGACCTGCGCGCCGACTTCGACGCGCCCAGGGCGGCCTGGCGGGCGGCGGTGGAGCGCTGGGACGCGCTGGTCTCGCCCAGCGCCGAGTTCGAGCGGGTCTTCGTGCCCTCCAACGGCTACCGGGGGCCGCTGCTGCGGCACGGCTCGCCCCGGTGCGACGTGCTCGTGCGCGGCGACCCGGAGGCGGCCGAGCGGGCGCGGGAACGGCTGGAGATCCCGCCCGGCTCCCGGGTGCTGCTGTACGCCCCCACCTACCGCGACCGGGCCAGGGGGTCGGGCCGGTCCGTCAGGGCGGACCTGACGGCGATGGCCGAGGCCCTGGCCGGCGAGTGGACGATGGTCCTGCGGACCCACCCGGTCGAGCGGTTCCGGGTGCCCGAGCACCTGCGCCACTTCGTCCGCCCGGCCGGGTCGTACCCGGAGGTCAACGACCTGATGCTGCTCTCGGACGCGTTGCTGACCGACTACTCGTCGCTGATGTGCGACTACGCGGTCACCGGGCGGCCGATGCTGTTCCTGATCGACGACTGGGACGAGTACCGCCACCTGGAGCGCGGCGTCTACCACGACCTGCCGGCCATCGCCCCCGGCCCCTGCCTGACCACGACCGGGGAGCTGATCGAGGCGCTGCGGGACCTGGAGGGCGTGACCGCGTCGTTCGCCCCCAGGTACCGGGCGTTCCGCGAGCTGTGGTGCGCCGAGGAGAGGGGGCACGCCTCGGCGAGGGTGGTGGACGACTTCTTCGGCCCCTCCCCGGAGCGCGTCCCCGGACCGGCCGTCCGGTCCGTGCCGGAGCGCGCCGGTGAGCCGGTCCTCGTGCCGGGCGTACCGGACGGGCGCGCGCGGGACCGCGCGGGTGCGGACGGCCGGGCGGCGGGCCGGGCGCGCCGGGCCGGGTGGCGGTCGCCGATCCGGCTCCCGATCCCGGGGTGGTTCCGGTGAGCCGCCGCGGCCGGGAGGCGGTGGTGTTCGCCTGCCTGGACGCCGACACCCTGGGCGGCGTGCAGCGGGTCACCCACACCGTGGCGCAGGGGCTGGCCGAGCGGGGCCGCGAGGTGCACGTGATCGGGCTGCACCGGGCCGAGAGCCCGTTCCGGTACGTGGAACACCCGCGCTACACCACCCACGTGATCCACCGGACGCCGGTGGGCAGGCTCTCGCGGCCGGGCCGGAGGCGCGAGCGCAGGACGCTGGAGCGGCTGCTGCGCGACGTGGGGCCGGGGTTCGCGGTGCTCGCCTCGCCCAGCGTGGTCACCCGGATCCGGCGGCTGCTGCCCGAGCGGCTGCTGCCGATCGGGCAGTACCACGGCTCCTACGAGCACGCCCGGGGGTCGTGGCACCTGCGCTCGGTCCGCGGCCACTACGGCTCCCTGGAGAAGGCGGTCTTCCTCAGCGAGGAGGACGCCTGGCTCTTCTCCGAGCACGCGCTGCTGCCCAACACCTGGTCCATCCCGAACCCGCTGCCGGTCTGGCCGTCGCGGACCGCGGAACTGAGCGCCCGGCGGGTTCTGGGGATCGGCAGGCTGGGGGGTGTGAAGCGGTTCGACCGGCTGATCTCCGCCTTCGCCGAGGCGTGCGGCGGAACGGGGGGCGGGACGTTCCCCGGCGCGAACCTGCCGGCGGACGGGCGGCCCGAAGGCCCCGGGGACCGCGCAGACCGCGGGGAGCGCGAGCGGGCGGGTGAGGGCTGGGAGCTGCACCTGATCGGTGAGGGCCCGGAGCTGGACCGGCTCCGCTCGCACGCCGCGGCGTGCGAGGTGAGCGACCGGGTGGTGTTCCGCGGCCCGGTGCCGGCGGCCCTGATGGGCCGGGAGTACCTGGGCGGTTCGGTGCTGGCCCTGTCCAGCGAGCACGAAGGGCTGCCGCTGGTGGTCGGCGAGGCCGCGTCCTACGGGATCCCGGCGGTGGCGTTCGACGTGTCGTGCGGGCTCAGGTCGCTCGTCCTGGACGGGCGGACCGGGCTGCTGGTGCCCCCGTCCGACGTGAGCGCGCTCGCCACCGCGCTGGCCGGGCTGATGGCCTCGGCCGCCGAACGGCGACGGCTGGGCGCCGCCGCCCGGGCGCACGTCGAGACGTTCCGGCCGGACCTGGTCCTGGACCGGTGGGAGACGCTGTTCGAGGAGATCACCCGGTGACCCGCACCGGCTCGGTGCGCGGCATCGGCACCCCGGCCAGCACGATCTGGGCCGCGGTGAGCCGCGCGCCCAGCGGGTTCGGCTCGCGCAACCGGATCAGCCGGTCGAACGTGAGCCGCTTGACCCGGGCCAGCCTGCGCTTGGCCACGGTCCGCTCGTAGCCGACGATCCGCGAGGTGTCCGCCTTCGGCGCGCCGCTGAGCTCGTACCCGTAGGTCTTCAGGCGGTCGGCGAGCACGCTCTCGCAGAGCGAGATCTCGGCGCGGTCGAGCCGCTCGCGCCACGAGCCGGCCCGCGCCGTGGTCACCTCGCCGTGGGTGAGCGCGTGCCAGGTCTTGCGCGCGGGCACGGCCACGCCGGCCACCGCGGCCGGGTCGCACATGGCGGGGTCGTAGTCCTCGCCGAGGAACTCGCACAGCCTGCGCAGGTGGGACTCGGGGTCGGCGGTCAGGTCCTCGTAGCGCAGCTCGTGGTAGCTGCCGCCGGGCAGCCTCGGCGCGCCGTGCCGGGCGAAGTCGATCGCCTCGGCCCAGACGGAGACCGCGCTGTAGAGGCTCCCGTTGTACCAGGGCATCTCCTTCAGCGACGCCACGCAGTCGCGGCCGTCCCTGATCAGGTGGACGAACTGGGCGTCGGGGAAGAGCCGCAGCAGCACGTCGGTGTACTGGAAGTACGAGGGCCGCTTGTCGCCCCAGCGCGCCTTTCCCTGCGCGGCCGCGTAGGCGCGCAGCACGATGCCCAGCGCCGAGCCCAGCGTCGGCGGCCCCGTGACGATCTGCCCGAGCACCTCGTCGCGGTCCAGGTTCAGCTCGTGGAAGCGCGTCTGGCGCCGGTCGACCACCCACTCGGCCAGTTCGCGCCTGCGCCCGGCGTCCTCCAGGTCCCCGAACCGGAGCCGCCGCTGGTAGGCCGAGATCATGAAGCGGGTCTCCGGCGGGATGGCGATCCGCGGATGGGCGTGCAGCATCAGCTGAAGCATCGTCGTCCCCGAGCGGGGACAGCCCAGGATGAAGATCGGGCGATCGGGCTTCATGGTCAGACCTTCGCCAGTTCGCCCAGCTGCCGGCTGGTGAGCTTGGCGGCCACCGGGCTCGGCTCGCGCAGCCGGTTGACCCGGTCGCGCAGCTCCTTGCGCCGGCGCGTCCAGCGCCGCTTGGAGGCCGCCTTCTCGCACGCCGCGATGTGGGCCTTGCTCGCCCTGGGCGCGCCGCTGAGCTCGTAGCCGTTGGCGGTCAGCCGCTCGGCCAGGACGGTCTCGCACACCGAGATCTCCCACGGGTCCAGCCTGGCCTTCCACGAGCCCGCCCTGGCGGTGGTGACGTCGCCGTGGGTGTTGCTGTGCCAGACCTTGTGCTGCGGGATCGCCACCCGGGCCACGTGGTACGGCTCGGCCATCGCCGGGTCGTAGTCCTCGCCGAGGAAGCCGCAGAGCTTGCTCAGCTCGGTCTCGGGGGAGGCCGTCAGGTCCTCGTAGCGCAGCTCGTAGTAGCTGTCGGCGGGGAGCCTCCTGGCGTGCCGGCGCCCGAAGTCGATCGCCTCGCTCCAGTTGACCACCGCGTGGAAGACGTCCTTGGTGTACCAGGGCATCTCCTTCAGCGACGCCACGCAGTCGCGGCCGTCCCTGATCAGGTGGACGAACTGGGCGTCGGGGAAGAGCCGCATCAGCAGGTCGACGTGGTGGTAGTAGCTGGGCCGCTTGTCGCCCCAGCGGCTCTTGCCGTACTGCTCGGCGTAGGAGCGGAAGGTGATGCCCATCGCGGACCCCAGCGTCGGCGGACCGGCGATGATGTCCTCGATCAGCTTCTCCCCGTCGAGCTTGAGCTCCTTGAACTTGGTGTCCTTGTCGTTCACGATCCACCGGCCGACCCTGCGGCGGTTGCGCTCCTCGCGCAGGTCGCCGAAGGAGAACCTGCGGTAGTAACCGGGCACCACGAACCGGGTCTCCGGCGGCACCGCGATGCGCGGGTGCGAGTGCAGCATGAGCTGCAGCATGGTGGTGCCGGAACGCGGACAACCGATCACGAAGATCGGGCGGTCGGACTGCATGACAACGAACCCCCGTAACGCTTGGTCAAACAGATACGCGCGGCGCCTTCTCCACGAGGGGCACGACGGGTGCCACCCGGGCGAAGAGCCACATTCGGTAGATCAGGAAGACCTCGTTCAGCAGAAGCAGCGCCCCGGCCCCGACCGCGACGGGCACCAGCGCGGCCGTCCCGATCAGCGGGGCGACCACGAACACCGCGGCGTGGAACTCGATGCCGCTGATCAGGTGGGTCCGCACCCGGTGGCGGGCCAGCAGGCGGCCGACCCGCCGGGGCAGCCTGGAGCGCCTCCCCGCCCGCCGCACCGGCTCCCCCGGCGCCGGCGGCGACGCCGACATCGACGCCGACAGCGGCACGGCCTCGTCGCCGAACCCGGCGTCCCGCAGCGGCTCACGCGGGGTGATCGGCTCGCGGGGCGTGAGCGGCTCGCGCGGGGTGATGGGCTCGCGGAGCATGACGACCTCGGCGTCCCCGGCGCGCCCGTTCTGCCCGGAACGGCCGGCGGCCCCCTGCTCGACGGAACCGACGGGGCCGACGGACGCCAGGTGCCCGAGCCGGTTCTCCTTGACGGTCTCGCGCACCCGCTTCATCTGCGGCGCGTTCACGTACCGGAACAGGTCGAGCACGGCCACCCCGGCGCCGAGCAGGATGTAGGAGACGTCACCGGTGACCGCGTACTGCCCGGAGGCCAGGCCGGAGGCGCAGCAGACCACCCTGATCCGGTCGCCCACGTAGTCGAGCCAGAGGCCGAACGCGGTACCGGTCCCCTTCAGACGGGCGATCTTCCCGTCCATGCAGTCGACCGCGAAGCTCACGTAGAACAGCAGGGCCCCCGCGACCAGCCGTCCGCCCGCGAAGCAGATCGCGGAGCACATCCCGAGGATCAGGGAGAGGCGGGTCAGGCCGTTGGGGGTGACGGACGTGTGGTTGGCGACGAGCAGGGTGAGCCTGCACGCCACCGGGTCGACCAGGAAGACGGTCCACCAGGAGTCTTTTCGTTTCCGGGTCGCGTGAACGTCGTCCAACGAATAGGCCCTCATGTGTTCCAGCATGGCCACGCCGTGTCTCCTGTCATCTACTCTCTGTAACTACTAGAAGATCTCCATGCCACTTCTTGACCGGCCCGCGCCGAAGCGATCGGGCGCTTTGAGGGCGCGAAAGGCCGGGGAGAGAGCTCCCCGGCCTCCGGATCGCGCTACCGGCCCCGCCCCGCCGCACGGGTGGGGCGCGCCGCTAGCCGAACAGCCGGTCCACGGCCCGCGCCGCCGCGCCGCCGTCCTCCAGCGGGCAGAACCGCGCGGTGAACGCCTCGTACGCCCCGCGGTACCCGGCGTGGGTCTCATCGGCGTCCCGCACGGCCGCGACGAGCTCCTCGGTGGTGCGCAGCAGCGGACCGGGGGCCTCGGCCTCGAAGTCGAAGTTGAAACCGCGCACCTCGTCGCGGTAGCGCTCCAGGTCGTAGGTGTAGAACAGCAGCGGCCTGCCGGTCACCGCGAAGTCGAACATGGCCGACGAGTAGTCGGTGACCAGCATGTCCGCGACCAGGTAGAGCTCCTGGACGTCCGGGTACATCGAGACGTCGCGGACGAAGCCGTCGCCGGCCCGCGGCACCCGGTCGGTCACGGTCGGGTGCTTGCGCAGCAGGAACACGTACTCCTCGCCGAGCTCGTCGGCCATCCGCTGCAGGTCCAGGTGCAGGTCCAGGCGGTAGCGTCCCCTGCTGTAGAACTTGTCGTCCCGCCAGGTCGGGGTGTAGAGGACGACCTTCCTCCCCTCGGGCAGGCCGAGACGGTCGCGGACCCGCGCCGCCCGTCGCGCGACCTCCTCGGGCCCGCCGCGGCGCAGCAGGTCGTCACGGGGGGAGCCGATCTCCAGGATCTCCCCCTGGAAGCGCAGCGCGCTGTCCAGGACCGAGCTGCACCAGGGGCCCGGCGAGATCAGGTGGCTCCACTGCGCGACGGTCCTGGCCAGCCGCTCGTGGTGGTCGGGCCGGGCGAACGGCACCTTCTCCACGTCGAAGCCGACGCGCTTGAGCGGCGTGCCCCGCCAGGTCTGCAGCACCGTCTGCCCGGGCCTGCGCTCGAACCAGGCGGGCAGGTCGCTGTTGGTGACGACGTACCGGCAGCGGGCCAGCGCCTCGTAGAACTCGCGCCCGTAGCGCCGGACCGGAACCGTCCCCTCGGGCAGTTCCACCTGGCCGTCCCGGACGAGCCACATGAACTCCAGGTCGGAGCCGCGCCTTCGCAGCTCCTCGTAGATCGCCCTGGGGCTGTCGGAGAACTGCCTGCCGCCGAAGCTGTCGAACAGGACGGCGGGCCGCAGCGGCTCGGCGCGGCGCGCCGGGTAGAAGTCCTCGCGCAGCAGCCGCTGCTGCTTGGGCCTGCCCGAGGCGCGCAGGTCGTCGCCCACGGTGAACACGGCCTCGGCCATCACGTCGGTCTCGAAGGTGAACGTCCGGGTGGCCGAGATGTGCTCCAGCGGCGCGGACGGGCGGAACTCCACCCGCATGTCACCCAGACCGGTACGGACCGAGAAGCCGTGCGTGCCCGCGGGCAGCGGCAGCCGCCCGGCGAGCGTGTCGCTCCCCTCGGGCGTCACCGTGACCGTGCCGTCGACCAGCGGGAACAGCCGCTCGGTGAACCGGCTGCGGGAGGTGACGACCAGCCAGGCCGGGCCGTCGATGGGCCGCATCGGCGCCCCGGTCAGCCTCAGGTGCCCCTGCTCGTCCCAGTGCACCCGCTCCACGTAGAAGGTGGGCCGCTGCTCGCGCAGCACGAACCCGCCCCGCTGCGACCGGTCCAGCACCAGGTCGCGCCCGCGCAGGCGGTGCAGGCCGCGCTCCACCCCGTCGGCGACGATCAGCGGCCGGGCCGGGCCCTCCTCGGGGAGGATCTCGAAGTGCCACTCGGCGCCGGGGTGGAGCGCGCTCATCTCCAGGCTCGCCGGGTCCAGGGCGGGCCAGCGTTCCGACAGCACGTCGTCGAGGTCGATCGTCACCTCGAAGGCGTCGCCGGTGACGGTCATCGGATAGCGCCGGTCCCGGCCGCCCTGGGGCCGGACCAGCCGCAACACCGGCGCGGCGCCGAGGCCGGTCCCGCACCGGCCGGTGACGCGCAGCGCGCCCTCGGCCACCCGGTGCCCGGTGACCCGGCCGCCGGGCCGCTCCACCCGGAGCCGGAACTCCTCGCCGGCCGTCCACTCGGTCCACACCACGTTCCCGGACTCGCGGCCGGAGAACTCCAGCCGCCGCGCGGCCGGGCTCGGCCGGCCCAGCGCGCCCTGCCGCAGCAGGCCCCGGGAGAGCACGCGCAGCTCGATCCGCCAGGTCGAGCCGGCCGGAAGCCGGTCCGGGTCGACGGTCAGCCGGAACCCGCACCAGTCCTTGCGCCTGCGCGGGCCGGTGTCCACCAGCGACAGGCTCCGCCTGGCCGTCACCGGGAGCCGGATCCTGCGGCCCGGCCCCTCGGGGACCAGCCAGGCGAGCACGTGCTGCTGCATCCTCCTGCGGGCCCGCAGGTAGCGGACCGAGACCCGGCCCTCGATGACCAGGGCGTCGTCCCGCCAGTCCATGGTGTCCACCCGCTGGCGCAGGTCCAGCTCCTCGCGCATCCGGGTCACGGACCGCCCGACCTGCACGGGGGTGTTGAGGTGGTAGCCGCGCACCCCGCCGCCGACGACGCGGGCGGTCGGCTTGACCGTCCTGTCCCACTCCAGCACCTGGACGAGGTCGTCCAGGCGGCGTTCGCGCACCAGGGCCCACTTCACCCGCCGCTGCGCCGGGACGAGCGAGAGGACCTTCGGCCCGGCCTGCTCCAGGTAGGCGCAGGCCAGGTCCAGGAAGCGGTTCTGGAACGCCTCACCGGCCTGGTCGAAGACCTGCAGGAAGGTCGGCAGGTCGCCGTCGAGGACCATCCGGTCCCACGCCGCCAGGTGCGCGGTCCTGCCGGTGCCGGCCAGGAAGTCCCGCACCGAGGCGATCGCGGCGAACCGGTCCTCGATCCCCTTGACGTGTCCCCGGTTCTGGGTGATCGAGACGTCCTCCCCCTCGCGCTCGCGCCACAGGTAGACCGGGGCGGACAGGACGTCCACCGACGCGGCCAGGAAGTGGGCGGGCAGCGAGACCGCGATGTCCTCCCACAGCACCCCCTGGGGGAAGCTCATGCCGTGCTCGTCCCAGAAGGCGCGGCGCCAGAGCTTGTTGGTGACCAGCCTGTCCTTGAGCAGGGCCTGGTCGGCGCTCACGTGGGTGCGCCGGGCGGAGCCGGCGAAGATCGCCTTGTGCATCGGCGACTGGCGCACCCCCTTGCCGCTGAAGCGGAGCACGTTGCCCGTCACCAGGTCGGACCCGCTGTCGGTCAGGCTGCACACCATCGCCTCGACGGCCGTCAGCGGGAGCATGTCGTCGCTGTCCACGAACGCGAGGAAATCGCCCGTGGCGTGCGCGACGCCGGTGTTGCGCGCGCCGCCCAGCCCGGTGTTCTCCTGCCGGATCAGCCGGAACCGCGCGTCGCGCGCGGCGAAGGTCTCGGCGATCTCCGCGCTGGAGTCGGGAGAACCGTCGTCCACCATCACGACCTCGATGTCGGCCCAGGTCTGCGCGACCAGCGACTCCAGACACGCCTCAAGGTACGGTTCCACGTCGTAGATGGGCACGATGATGCTCACTGGGGCCACGATCGGTCCTCCGGTAGTCGAAAGCTCACGGTCCGGTCCATCGGCTCGAACACCGGAGACGGCACGCAGGTGAAGATCCACTTCTCGTGGACGACGTCCCGGGCGGGGGCGGGGACCGGACGGCCGCCGGGGAGCGGCGAAGAAGGCCCGTCCGTCCGCCGACACCACCCGGCGACCCCGGACCCGAGGTGGACGTCACGTCAGCAGCATGGCTTCGCGGAGGGAAGGGCGAGCCCGAAACATGACGGCCATGAACTGCGCTGACCGAGTCTTGACCGTCCCGGCCGCCGGGCCGGGCGGACCCCGCGGCCGGTCGCCCCGTGCCGCGGCAACGCCTTCCCCACGGTGCGGTCAAGGCTGGGAATGCACACGTCCTGGTAAGTCGTAATGACCCCTCGTTCCCCCCTCGGCGTCCGACACGATCGGTGACCGAGACGGGCGGGATCGCAACGAACGGTATTCGCGGGGGGAGACGCATGGAGTCAACAGTCGTCGTGGGAGCGGGGCCGGCCGGGCTCACCGCGGCCTACGAGCTGGCCCGGCGAGGACGCCCGTGCGAGGTCTTCGAGGCCGACCTGGTGGTCGGCGGCATCAGCCGTACCGAGGAACGCGACGGCTGGCGCTTCGACATCGGCGGGCACCGGTTCTTCACGAAGGTGCCCAGGGTGAGGGAGTTCTGGCACGAGCTCCTCGACGAGCGGGACTTCCCGCTCCGGCCGAGGATGAGCCGCATCCACTACCGCGGCCGTTTCTACGACTACCCGCTCAAGGCGTCCAACGCCCTGGCCAACCTCGGCCTGGTCGAGTCCGTGCGGTGCGTCGGCTCCTACCTGCGGGCCCGGATCCGGCCACCGGCCGACCAGTCCACCTTCGAGGGCTGGGTCACGGCCAGGTTCGGCCGGCGGCTGTACGGGATCTTCTTCAAGACCTACACCGAGAAGGTCTGGGGCGTTCCGGCCGCGAGCATCCAGTCCGACTGGGCCGCGCAGCGGATCCGGGACCTCTCGCTGGGCAGGGCCGTCGCCGACGCGCTCACCCCCGGCAGGAGGCGCAAGGAGATCACCAGCCTGATCGAGGAGTTCCACTACCCCCGGCTGGGGCCGGGGATGATGTGGGAGGCCTGCGCCGACCGGCTCCGCGAGCAGGGCTGTGCCGTGCACCTCGGCGCCCGGGTCGAGCGCATCCGCCGCCACGGCGACCGGCTGGCCGTGACCGTCCGCTCGGAGGGGCCCGCCGCGCGGGACGGCTCCCCGGGCCCGCACGCGTCCCGCGGCTCAGGGGACGTCGTCCGCGAGGTGCACTGCGACGACCTGATCTCCTCGATGCCGCTCGGCGCCCTGATCCGCGCGTTCGGGCCGGACGTGCCCGACGTGGTCTCCGAGGCCGCGGCCGGGCTGAGATACCGCGACTTCCTCACCGTCGCGCTGGTCGTCCCCGAGCGGTTCTCCTTCCCCGACAACTGGATCTACATCCACTCCCCCGAGGTGCGCCTCGGCCGGGTGCAGAACTACGGCTCCTGGTCGGCGGACCTGGTGCGGGCCGGGCGGACCTGCCTGGGCCTGGAGTACTTCGTCACCGAGGGCGACGACCTGTGGCGGATGCCCGACGACGACCTCGTGGCGTTCGGCACCCGGGAGCTGGAGCGCCTGGGCCTGGTCGCCTCCGGCGCGGTCGAGCGGGGATACGTGGTGCGGATGCCGAAGGCCTACCCGGTCTACGACGCCGGCCACGCCCACAACGTGGAGGTGCTCAGGAAGTACCTCGACGTGGAGTGGCCCCGCGTCCACCCGGTCGGCCGCAACGGCATGCACCGGTACAACAACCAGGACCACTCCATGCTCACCGCGATGCTGACCGTGGAGAACATCGCCGAAAGGGCCCGGCACGACGTCTGGAAGGTCAACGTCGACGCCGACTACCACGAGGAGTCCACGGCCCGCGGCCCGCGCGGCCCGCGCGGGGGCACCGGCCGCGACGCCCCCGTGCCGCGGGAGATCCCGGCCCGATGACCCGGTGACCCTCCGGCCGGACGGGGGCCGTACCGTCCCCGTCCGCCCATACGAACCATCGCGACCCGTCACGAACCGTCACGACCTGTCGCGACCCGTCACGAACCACTGTCGACCCCTGCGGACCGGTGCGGGCCGGCGTACGCCACCCGGCGGCCGGCCCCCGTCCGGTGAGCACCGCACGGACGCCCGCACGGGCCTCCTGCGGTCCCGTCACGCCCCCTCCGGCTCCCGCCGCCCGGGAGCCGTCGCAGATC
This sequence comes from Streptosporangium sp. NPDC050855, assembly GCF_044456585.1. NCBI lineage: Bacteria > Bacillati > Actinomycetota > Actinomycetes > Streptosporangiales > Streptosporangiaceae > Streptosporangium > Streptosporangium sp. NPDC050855. Next base: position 755,537 of record NZ_JBITFY010000001.1, on the reverse strand, counting down.
AAGGCTTTCCTCCCAGCCGTCTGGAGTTGCGCACCATGACACAGCGTTTCACGGTCCCCGACGTCAGCGTGATCGTCATCACCTACGACGACGCGCCCCGGTTACCCCGGGCCGTACGGTCCGTTCTCGGCCAGACGCTCAAGAACCTCGAAGTGATCATCGTGGACGACTGTTCCGGCGACGACACCCCGGCGGTGGCCAGGGCGCTCACCGAACAGGACGACCGGGTCCGCTACGTGCGGCTGCCGGCCAACAGCGGCGGTTGCGGGGCGCCCCGCAACACCGGCATGGACGCCGCCCGCGCGCCCTTCCTGATGTTCCTCGACAGCGACGACGAGCTGCCCCGGCACGCCTGCAAGAGCCTGCTGCTGGAGGCCGAGCGCACCGACGCCGACTTCGTCATGGGCACCGTGGAGCGCGTCGACGAGGCGACCGGCGCCGTCACCCTGTGGTACCCGCAGCTGTTCGCCGAGCGGCGGACCGTGGAGGGCATCCGCGCCGAGCCCGAGCTGCTCTTCAACTGCCTGGCCACCAACAAGCTGTACCGGCGGAGCTTCCTGGACGCCACCGGCATCCGGTTCCACGAGGACATCCACCACGAGGACATCGTCTGGTCCACCGAGCTGTTCTGCCGGAGCAAGCTGTTCGCCCTGGTGCCGTGGCCGGTCTACCGCTGGCTGCTCGCGGCCACCCCGGCGACCAGGTCGATCTCCTCCCGGCGGCACGAGCTGGAGAACGTGCGCCAGCGCGTCACGGCCGCCGAGCTGAGCGACCGCGTGCTGGCCGAGACCCATTCCCTCGACCTCAAGCAGGACAAGGACTTCCGCTTCCTCTCCCACGACCTCCGCCTCTACCTGGGCGACCTGCCGCTGCGCGACCCGCGGTGGATCGACGAGTTCGCCGGCATCGTCATCCCGTACGTCGACACCCTGGAGCCGGGGGCGATCCGGCGGCTGAGCCGGGCCGAGCGGGTCTGCATCCAGCTCGTCCGCGAGCGGCGCGGCGCCGACGCGGCGCTCGCCGCCGTCGAGCTGGGCGGCGCCTCCTCGATCCCGCCCCGGCAGGTCGTCGCGCACGGCGGGCGGGTGTTCTGGGGGGCGACGCCGCCGGTGGACGAGCGGGGGCGGAGCGAGCTGGACGTCACCGAGCTGCACCTGGCCGAACAGCCGCTGACCGGCGCGCTGCTGCGGCACGAGCTGGTCGACCTGCAGGCGTCCGGGGACCGGGTGGACCTGACGGTACGGACCTACGACCCCGGCCGGGTGCTCGACGGCCGGGCGCCGTCCGCGTCGCTGCGCCTCGGCGGCAGGAGGAGGACGATCGCCTCGATCCCGTTCGCGCCGGTGCCCGCGGCGACCGGCCCGGACGGAACCGGATCCATGGACGGGACGGGGTCGCCAGAAGGGACCGGGTCCCCGGACGGGCCGGTCGTCCTGGAGGGGACGGTGTCGATCGCCCTGTCCGACCTGGTCTGGCCGGACGGCGTCGTACGGCCGCAGGCGGTCATGGTCGTGCTGAGCGAGGGCGGGCGCCACAACGTCAGGCCCCTGCTGGCCTCCCCCGGCCTGTCGTTCACCTCCGTGGGCGAGGTGGGCTCCGGGGTGCCCGGAGGCTCCGGAGGATCTAGGGCCTCCCGGGTGTCCGGCACGTCCTGGAGCCTCGGGAGGTTCGGGAGGTTCGGGAGGTTCGGGAGGCTCGGGACATCCGGGACATCCGGGACATCCGGTGCGTCCGTGGGCTCGGGGGTGTCGGGCGGCCCGGGACGGCTCGTCCTGGAGTCCTCGCCCGACGCACCGTTCCGCCTCACCGCGCGCAGGCTCGGCCCGGTCCCCCGGCGGCGGTTCCCTAGGCCGGCCGAGCTGTGGCGGAGCCTGCTCGCCGACCTCGCCACCCTCCGCAACCTGGGCCGCTTCTACCGGCTGGTCAGCGCGGTCGTGCCGGTGAACCGGCGTCTGGTGCTGTTCGAGTCGGCCGAGGGGAGCGACTACACCGGCAACCCGCGCTACATCCACGAGGAGCTGCAGCGGCGCGCCACCGAGCTGCGGGCGGTCTGGTCGCACGCGGGCGTTCCCGAGCGCTTCCCCGAGGACGTCGACCTCGTCCGGCGCGACACCTTCCGCTACGCCTGGACGCTGGCCCGCGCCGGGTACTGGGTGGACAGCCACAACCTGCCCTACTGCTACCGCAAGCGCAGGGGAACCCGTTACCTGCAGACCTGGCACGGCCAGGTCTTCAAGAAGATGGGCCTGGAGGAACCCCGGCACCGCACGCAGCCCGCCCTGGCCAGGAGGTACGCCGAGGCCGTGGCGCGCTGGGACGTGCTGCTCACGCCGAGCCGCGACTTCCAGCGCGACTTCGCCCGGGCCAGCGGCTTCGACGGCGAGCCGCTGCACGCGGGCTACCCGCGCAACGACGTGCTGGTACGGCACGCCGAGCCCGCGCAGCGCGAGCGGGCGCGGCTGGTACGGGAGTTCTTCGAGATCCCCGCGGGCAGACGGGTCGTCCTGTACGCGCCCACCTACCGCGACGGCGGGCGCTTCAGCGGCGACTCGATCCGGCTGGACCTGCCCGCCCTCGCCGAGGCGCTCCCCCCGGACTGGGTGATCCTGGTCCGGGCCCACCGCTACGACCGGTTCTCGGTGCCCGACCCGCTGGGCTTCCTCGTCCGGGACGCCTCGGCGTACCCCGAGGTGAACGACCTGATGCTGGCCTCGGACGTGCTGGTGACGGACTACTCCTCGATCATGTTCGACTACGCCTGCCTCGGCCGGCCGATCCTGTACTACGTCGACGACCACGAGAGCTACGCCTCCGCCCAGCGGGGCGTCTGCTTCGACCTGGCCGAGGTCGCGCCGGGGCCGCTGCTGCGCGACACCGGCGAGCTGGCCGGCGCGCTGGCCGGGCTCGACGAGGTCACCCAGACCTGTGCCGAGCGCTACGCCCGCTTCCGCGAGCGCTGGTGCGGCCTCGATGACGGGCAGTCCGCCGCCAGGGTCGTGGACGCCTTCTTCGGGGAGGCCGTCCGATGACCGCGTCCCCCACGGCCGAGGACAGGCCGTGCGACGACGAGCCCCCGCGTCCCCCGCGTCCCCTGAGCCCCCGGCGGGCCGCGCGACGCCGGCGCGTCCCCCGTTCCCCCCGTTTCACCCGTTTCCCGCAGGAGATCATCCGATGAGAGCCCGCGACGTCTTCTTCCTCAGCACCGACGCCGACTCGATGGGCGGGTCCCAGCGGGTGATCCACACCCTGGCCCAGGGACTCGGGGCACGCGGCCACCGGGTGACCATGATCAGCATCAACCCGTCCAGGCAGCCGCAGACCTACGTCGCCGACCCCCTCTACCGGCGCGCCACGCTGTACGACACTCCCGCGCCCGAGGCCGCCGCCCGCGCGCTTCCGTGGCGCAGGGGCAGGCCCCGGCGCTCCCCGCGGGAGGTCGAGGCCGCCAGGACGAGGCTGCTGCGGCTGACCGACCCGGTCCGCGGCGGCTACCTGGTCGTCGCCTCCCCCTGGGCCGCCCACTGGATCGCCGACCTGCCCCTGGAGCACATCGCCAAGGTCGGCCAGTACCACCAGTCGTACGCCGAGGCGGTGGAGTCCCCGAACCTCAGGCTGATCAAGAAGCACTACGCCCACTACGACAAGGCCCTCTTCCTCTGCGAGGACTACGCCACCTCCTTCGCCGGCCACCGGCTCGCCAACTGCGGGACCATGCTGAACCCGGTCGGGATCTTCCCCGAGCGCGCGGCCCCGCTGCGCACCCCCCGGATCGTCTCGGCGGGGCGGCTGGTCCGGGTCAAGCGGATCGACCTGCTGATCGACGCCTTCGCCGCCGCGGCCCCGGCCGTCGCCGAGCGGTGGGAGCTGCACATCATCGGTGACGGGCCGCTGCGGGGGACGCTGGAGACGCAGGCGTGGCAGACCGGGTTCGGCGACCGGATCGTCTTCCGGGGGCAGGTCGCCGACGTCGAGTCCGAGTACCTCGACGCCTCCATCGTCACGCTGAGCAGCGACTTCGAGGGATGGGGGCTGGTGCTGGCCGAGGGCGCCGCCTGCGGCCTGCCCGCCGTGGCCAGCGACGCCTCGGCGGGCGTGCGGACCCTGGTCCGGGACGGGGACAACGGGATGCTGGCCGAGCCCGGCAACGCCGCGAGCTTCGCCGCCGCGCTGGAACGCCTCATGTCCGATGCCGAGCTGCGCCGCGCGATGGGCGCGCGGGGCAGGGAGCGGATGGGCGAGTACCGGCTGCCCCGGGTCCTGGACCGGTGGGAGGCGCTCTTCGACGAGATCGACCGCTGAGCGGCCGGTCCGCGGGCCGGCCTCCGGCGAGATCGATCGCACGAGCGGCCGGACGCCCGGTCCGCGACGGCCCCGGCGGGAGCGGTCGCCGGACGGCCGGTCCGCGGGTCAGCGGCGGGCCGCCAGGATCCGTACCTCCCGCGCCAGCAGCGGCGTCAGCAGGATCCCCACCAGGATCGGCGTCACCATGAACCGGAAGTCCGGCGCGGTGTTGGTGAGGATCACGCCGAGCTGCTGGCCCGCGACCACCGCGGCCCCGGCCGTCGCCGCCCTGCTCCCGGTACGCCGCCAGGCCAGCGCGGCCGCGGCGTAGGCGAGGTAGCACCACAGGGGCCCCCGCCACAGCAGCCACTCGAACTGCCTGACCGTGGCGGCGTCCAGCGCGGTCAGCCCGGCGCTCCGCAGGACCGGCACGAACGGCCGCTGCCGCATCACCGAGGCCGTCGCGGTGCCCTCCCAGGCCGCGGGGAGCCGGGGGTCGTGCGTCGAGAAGCGGTAGAGCTCGCCGCCGGGTTCGCCCGCGGTCGAGCCGATCTGCCAGGCGAGCGCGGCGCGGCAGATGCGGGTGCCGAGCATCAGGCCGGGCGCGCGGACCAGCAGGCTCCGCCACAGCCGCAGGACGTCGGAGATCCGCCGCTCGGCCGCGGCGTGACCGAACGCGGGGTCGAAGAAGATCCGCGCCATGGTCTGGCAGGTCGCCCCCCGCCGCCAGGCGTCGGGCGGAGCGATGGTCTCCAGCAGCGCCCGCTCCTCGCGGCCGAACAGCTCGGGACGCTCCCCGTACGCCACGGCCAGGTCGCCGAAGACCGTCTGGTAGGCGAACGTGCGGGACGGCGGCGCGATGCCCAGGGCCGGATAGCCGGCCCCCAGCAGCAGCGGGGGCACGGCCACCGCCCCGGCCGCCGTCACCGCCACCCACCGGCGGGCGCCGGGCAGCAGCAGGACCAGCAGGACGGCGGCGATCAGCGCGACCAGGAAGCCGTTGTGGCGGAACAGGCCGAGCCCGAGCAGCTCGGCGCCCAGGGCGGCGTGACGCCGGTCCCAGACCCACCCGTTGCCGGGCCTGCGCCGCCGCCGGGATCCGCCCCGCCGCCGGGACCCGGCCCGCGCGGCACCCCCGGCGGGACCGGCCGCGGGACCGGTCATGGGACCGGCCGCGGACCCACGTGCCGCGTCACCGTCGGGACGGCCCGCGGCGTCCTCGGCCGGACCTCCCGGCGGACTACCCGACGGACCTCCCGACGGGCCGCGCGCGGTGCGCCCGGAGGCGAGCCGGATCGCGGTGCCCACGGCCAGCACCGCGCAGATCGTGAACGGCACGTCCTTCCAGATCGTCACGGTGAAGGCGCCGAGCGGCGGCGACAGCGTGGCGCACCCGACCGCGACGAGCAGCCACCGCCGCCTCGGGCCCAGCGGCCGGAGCGCGCCCGCCAGGTGGGCCAGCGCGGCGGCCATCGCGGCCGTCTGCAGGAGGGTGACCCCGGACACGTCCCCGGTCAGCCACAGGCAGAGCCCGAGCAGCGCGTCGTAGGCGACCGACTGCCCGGCCACCCAGGGACCCGTCGTGACGTGCTCGACGTAGGTGACGGAGTCGGGGCTCATCAGCCCCGGATGGAAGGCGAGCCACCAGCCGAGCAGCACGAGCTGGCCGGTCGCGTAGCAGGCGAGCGTGAACCACCGGCCGGGGTCCGCCGGGGAACCGGGGGTCTCCCGCCGTCTCTCCCCGGCAACGCTCGGCCGCACCGTACTGATCGTCATGGTCTTCCCAGCGGGTTCCGGCAGCGGGCGGGTGCCCATCATCGGCCACCCGCCCCGGCCGCCCGCGCCGATATACGCAGCCGTGACCTGGGTAATCACCAAGCTTGCGACACGCCCGCCGGAGCGCCCCCGGCTCCGGCGGGGTGGGGTTTCACAGAACATCGTGACTCTTCCGCCCCGGAAGGCCTCAGCCGTCTCGATAGGATGCCCCTTCGACCGACGTCGATTTGACCCGGAGCTCCCCTCATGAAGTCTCCTGTCCGAATGTTGCTGGCCGCATCCTGCGCGCTGGCCATGGTTTCCGTTCCGACCACCGCGTGGAGTGCGGACAAGCCCGAAACGACCTCCAAGGCGAAGGAGACGGGCAAGGCCAAGCCCGCCCCCAAGCCCGTGCCCGTGGACTGCGCGAAGGTCAAGTGCATCGCGCTGACCTTCGACGACGGTCCCGGCAAGTACGCCGACAAGCTGCTCGACACCTTCAAGAAGTACAAGTCCAAGGCGACGTTCTTCCTTGAGGGCCAGTACGTGAAGTCCCGGCCCGCGTTCGCCAAGCGGATGGTCACCGAGGGCCACGAGATCGGCAACCACAGCTACACCCACCCGCACCTGCGGGAGGTGTCCGAGGACAAGATCCGCGACGAGCTGATCAACACCCAGGACATCGTCAAGAAGGTCACCGGCAAGTACCCGACGACGATCCGCCCCCCGTACGGCGAGTTCGACGAGCGGGTCACGGCGATCGCCAAGCAGATGGGCATGCCGATCATCCTGTGGAACGGCGGCTCGCGGGACTGGGCGACCAGGAACGAGAAGGCCATCCACGACGAGGTGCTCAAGAACGCCAAGCGTGACGGCGTCATCCTCATGCACGACTGGGTGGAGCAGACCGTCAAGGTGATGCCGAAGCTGCTGGCGTCGCTGCAGAAGCAGGGCTACCACGTGGTGTCGGTCTCCTCGCTGCGCGGCGCCAAGGCCACCGCACCCGGGGACGTCTACCCCGTCGGCTCCGAGAAGGACGAGGGTCTGACCTCGGACTCGCCCACCGGCGACCCGGACGACTTCGCGCAGTCCCCGGCGGACGGTTCCTGACCCGCGGTCTCACAGGACGGCTCCCGAGCCCCGTCGCCCGAGGACGGCGGCCCGGGAGCCGCACCCCCCGCACCACCGGCGTTCCCCGCCGCGGCCGCACCGTCCGTGCCGTCCGTGCCGTCCGTGCCGTTCGTGCCGTTCGTGCTCCCGGCGGCCGTCGCTCCCTCCGCACCCCCCGCGCCACCGGCGTTCCCCGCGGCCGCTCCGCGGGCCAGCCGCCTGCCCAGCCGCTGCATGGGAAGCTCCACGTAGCGGTAGGTGAGCAGGCTCAGGCCCAGCACCGTCAGCACGAACACCGCGCTGAGCAGGAGCTGCACCGCCTGCCCCGCGGCCCGCACGTCCCCGACGACGGCGTGGAAGATCCGCAGCAGCGGATGGTGCAGCAGGTAGACCGAGTAGCTCACCAGCCCCAGCCAGACGAGGAACCGGGGCAATTCGCGCCCGCGCAGGGCCATCCCCCCGGCGAACGTCGCCCCCGCCAGCACCATGGTCGCGAGCCACGGCCCCGGCTGCACCCACCACCAGCCCGCCTGGGGCGCCCAGACGGGGGTGACGCCCACCAGGACGGCCGTCGCCGCGACCGGGACGAGCCCTCCCGCCCCCTCCTCCCAGCGGCGGATCGCGGTCCCGGCGAACATCACCGCCAGGATCACCGCCCCCAGCCACGGCACGAAGCCGGAGAAGAGCAGCAGCACCAGGGCCATCGCGCCCAGCACGTAGGCGGCGCTCCTGCGGAACCTGCCGCCGACCAGGCAGGCCAGGCCCGCGAGGAACACCGGGCCCGACACCAGGGCGGGCCAGGGCCCCTGCAGCAGCGGCCCGGTCAGCACCAGCCCGGCGACGACCGCGACCGTCCCGAAGGCCACCGCGATCGTCCCGCTCGCCCGGTGCGCCCCGCCGACGAACAGCGCGGTCACGACCAGGTAGAAGACCATCTCGTACGAGAGCGTCCACATGGTGTCGGCCAGGCCGCCCCGGTGCACCACGTCCAGCAGCATCGTGGCGTGCGCGAAGACCGACGACAGGTCCCTGGGCACCTGCTCGCGGACCGGCATCCAGATCGCCGCCACCAGCACCCCGGCCACGACCAGCAGGTAGATCGGGTACAGCCGGAACACCCGGCTGATCCAGAAGGCCCGCACGTCCCCGCGCCGCTCCAGCGAGACCGGGATGATGTAGCCGCTGACCAGGAAGAACACCAGGACGCCGTACATGCCGAGGTTGAACCAGTACGGCCTCAGGGAGGGCATGAACCAGGGCAGCAGGTGTTCCAGCATGACGGCGACGGCGCCGAGGCCGCGCAGCGCGTCGAGCCACGCCAGGCGGGCGGCGGAGGCCGGGGGGGCGCCGGCGCCGATCGGAGAGGTGGAGGACACCCGCCCCAACCTACCGTCCGGCACTTTGCGAAGCCTTGCCGTCGGCGACGAGCCGTCCCGGCGAGCCGACCGATCACTCCCCCCGGAGGGTCACTCCCACTCGATGGTGCCCGGCGGCTTGCTGGTCACGTCGAGGACCACCCTGTTGATCTCGCGGACCTCGTTGGTGATGCGGGTGGAGATCCGGGCGAGCACGTCGTACGGGACGCGGGACCAGTCGGCGGTCATGGCGTCCTCGCTGGAGACCGGGCGGAGCACGACCGGGTGGCCGTAGGTGCGGCCGTCACCCTGGACGCCCACCGAGCGGACGTCGGCGAGCAGCACGACCGGGCACTGCCAGATGTCCCGGTCGAGACCGGCGCGGGTCAGCTCCTCCCGGGCGATGGCGTCGGCCTCGCGGAGGATCTCCAGGCGCTCGCGGCTGACCGCGCCGACGATGCGGATGCCCAGGCCGGGGCCGGGGAACGGCTGGCGCCAGACCATGGCGGCGGGCAGGCCCAGCTCCTCGCCGGCCCGGCGGACCTCGTCCTTGAACAGTGCGCGCAGCGGCTCGACCAGTGAGAACCGCAGGTCGTCGGGGAGGCCGCCGACGTTGTGGTGGGACTTGATGTTGGCGGTGCCGGTGCCGCCGCCGGACTCGACCACGTCCGGGTACAGGGTGCCCTGGACGAGGAAGTCGACGGGCCCGTCGGCCAGGATGGCGCGCTGCTCGTCCTCGAAGACCCTGATGAACTCGCGGCCGATGATCTTGCGCTTCTCCTCGGGGTCGGTGACCCCGTCGAGCGCCTTCAGGAAGCGCTCCTGGGCGTCGGCCACCCGGAGCTTGACGCCGGTGGCGGCCACGAAGTCGCGCTCGACCTGCTCGGCCTCGCCCTTGCGCAGCAGCCCGTGGTCGACGAAGACGCAGGTCAGGCGGTCACCGATGGCCCGCTGGACCATGGCGGCGGCCACCGCGGAGTCGACGCCGCCCGACAGGCCGCAGATGGCGCGGCCCTCGGGGCCGATCTGGGCGCGGATCGCCTCGACCGCGTCCTCGACGATGTTGAGCATCGTCCAGGAGGGGCGGCAGCCCGCGGCGTCGAGGAAGCGCTTGAGCACGGCCTGGCCGTGCTCGGAGTGCAACACCTCGGGGTGGAACTGGACGCCGTACAGCCCCAGCTCGGGGTGCTCGAAGGCGGCCACGGGCGTCTGGGCGGTCGCGGCGGTGACGAGGAACCCCTCGGGGGCGGCCGAGACGCTGTCGCCGTGGGACATCCAGACCGACTGGCTGCGGGGCAGCCCGGCGAAGAGCACGCCCTGGTCGCTCACGTCCAGGTGGGTGCCGCCGTACTCGGCGGTGCCGGTCCTGGCCACCTCGCCGCCGAGCTCCTGGGCCATGACCTGGAAGCCGTAGCAGATGCCGAAGGTGGGCACGCCGGTGCCGAACAGGCCCGCGGGGGCGGCCGGGGCGCCCTCGGCGTACACCGACGACGGGCCACCGGACAGGATGACGGCCTTGGGCTTCCTGGCCATCATCTCCTCCACCGGCATCGTCGAGGGGACGATCTCGGAGTAGACGTGGCATTCACGCACCCGTCGCGCGATCAGCTGCGCGTACTGCGCGCCGAAGTCGACGACCAGGACCGTGTCGAACTCAGACACAAGACCCCCAAAAGAACCCCCGAAGGGAACAGAGCGGTCGTGCCAGTCTATCGGCGCCCGCCCGCGCGCCCGCTCGGGTACGAGGGAGTGCCTATCCGTGGCGGGGAAAGGGGGGTACGGCCCCGGCCAGGAGGGCGTCGGTCTGATCGCGCAGGCCCTGCGCGTAGCCGGGGTGGGTCAGGGCCAGGAAGCGCTCCTCGCGGATGGCCTCCAGCGCCGCGAGCGCCACCGCGGCCGGGTCGACGCCCCCCTCCACGATCCCGTCGATGATCTCCCCGGAGAGCGCCTCGTCCTCGGTCCGCCCGGCGACCCGCAGGGGCTCCGGCCGGACCCGCTCGGAGCGGTTGATCCCGGTCCGCACCCCTCCCGGGCAGAGCGCCGTCACCCGGAGCCGGGAGGAGACCGACGCGAGATCCTGGGCCAGGGCCTGCGACGCCGCGAACGCGGCGTACTTCGAGACCGAGTAGGCCCCGGCGAGCGGGGCGGCGAACAGCCCCGCGACCGAGACCGTGTTGACGATGTGCCCCTCGGTGTCCTGCTCGATCATGCGGGGGACGAAGGCCCGGATGCCGTGCAGCACCCCCCACAGGTTCACCCCGAGCAGCCAGGCGAAGTCCTCGGGCTCCCTGGTCCAGATCCGGCCGCCCTGGAAGACGCCCGCGTTGTTGCAGAGCACGTGCACGGCGCCCAGCTCGCCGAAGGTCCGGTCGGCCAGGTGCTCCACGGCCACCGGGTCGGAGACGTCGGTGATCTCGGTGAGCACCGTGACCCCCTCCACCAGCGAGGCGGTCTCCGCGAGCCCTCCGGGGTCGACGTCGGCGAGCATCAGGGTCGTGCCCTCCGCGGCCAGGGCGAGCGCGAGGGCCCTGCCGATGCCGCCGCCCGCGCCGGTGACGACCGCGACCTTGCCCGACAGTTCCCGCATCGTGCCTCCTTGGGCCGGTGGCGCGCGTCCCGCGCCGTCGCGGGCCGTGGCGCACCTGGCGACCGATCGGCCACCAAGTTAACGTTGGAGACCACCGGCGGTCGAGGAGGCCCCATGACGAGCAGCGGAGTCGTCGTCACCGGCGGGGCGTCGGGGATCGGCCGGGCCTGCGCGCTGGCGCTGGCCGAGGCCGGGCGCCCGGTCGCGATCTGGGACCTGGACGGGCCGGGCGCCAAGGAGACCGCCTCGTTCGTCGCCATGAACGGGGCCGCCGCGGTCGCCGTGACCGTCGACGTCACCGACGCCTCGGCCTTCCCCGCCGCGATCGCCGCCGGCCGCGACGCCCTCGGGCCGATCGGCGGGCTGGTCCACGCGGCCGGGATCGCCGCGCCCACGGCCCTCGGCGACCTGACCGAGGACGCCTGGGACGCGGTCCTCGCCGTCAACCTGCGCGCGCACGCCCTGCTGGTCAAGGCCCTGCTGCCGGACCTGCGCGGGCAGGAGGGCGCCGCGGTCGTCGGCGTCTCCTCCATCGAGGGCCTGGTCGGGCAGGCGTTCATCCCGGCGTACTGCTCCTCCAAGGCCGGGATGCTCGGCCTGACCCGGTCCATGGCCCACGAGCTGGTGCCGATCCGGGTGAACGCCGTCTGCCCCGGCTACATCGACACCCGGATGCTCGTCCACGCCACCGGTGGCGACCCCGGCCACCTGGAGTCCTTCAGGACCAGGTCGCCCCTGGGCCGGCTGGGCCGCCCCGGCGAGGTCGCCGCGGCCGTACGGTTCCTGCTGAGCGACGAGGCGTCCTTCATCACCGGCGCCCACCTGGTCGTCGACGGCGGGACCACGGCCGTGGACCGCTGATCGGTGATCGACGGGCGGCGATCACCGGTCGCCGAGCGCGAGAAGGGCCCCGTGGGCCCGCCCGCCGGGATCCTCACGCGGGAACGGGCGCCGTCCCCAGCGCGTGGCCGAGCAGGCCGAGCGGCGGCGAGCCGAGGGCGAGCATGGCGGTGTGGAAGCGGTTGAGCCCGAACCCGGAGCCCCATTCGGCCCTGGCGCGCTCACGCAGGCCGAGGATCTCCAGCTTGCCCCAGGTGTAGCGGCCGTAGGTGGGGTCGAAGGTGGCACGCGCCGCCTCCGACAGGGCCGCGGGACCGGCGATGTGGGTGTCGGCGGTGAAGCGGCGGGCCCCCTCCTCGACGGTCATCGCGCCGGAGTGCACGCCGATCGCGCAGGCCAGCCGGGTCACCCGCAGCAGCGCCTCCAGGCACACGCCGATCTCGAAACGCGGGTCGTCGGGCGCGAAGCCCTCCTCCACGCAGAGTTCCTCGGCGTAGTGCGCCCAGCCCTCGGCGAAGGCCAGCGACATCAGCGTGCGCCGCACCTCGGAGCGGACGTGGCGCAGGGCGCGGCCGTGCGAGAAGTGCCCGGGGGCGACCTCGTGCACGTTGATCGCCGGGAGCGTGGTCTCGCTGAAGACCTCCAGCCACTCCTCGATGTCGCGTTCGGGCCAGGAGGGGTCGGGCGGGGTGACGTGGTACCAGGAGGGACCGTCGGGCTCGCCCGGCGCCGCCCAGCTCATCATGGCCATGCTCCACCGGCGCGACTCGGGCGCGATGCCGACCAGGCACTCCCCGTCGTGGTGGGGCACCAGGTCCTTCTCCCGGGTGAACGCGATCGCCCGCTCGGTGCCGATCCTGGCCGCCTCGATCACGCCCTCGGGACCGGGGTGGTCCCTGACGAGCTCGCGCGCGACCTCCAGCGGCTGCCGGTCGGCGAAGCCCAGGGCCGCGCAGGACTCCGCCAGCCGGGCCATCAGCCGGTCGCGCTCGGCGTCGGCGCGCTCGGCGAGCCGTCCCAGGTCGACCGGGAGGCCCTCGCCCGCGCCCATCAGCCGGGCCAGGCCGCCGGCGCCGAGGGAGGCGTCCGGGTCCCCGGAACGGGCGGCCTTCTCGACGTGCTCCACCAGCCGGGCGTGGGCCCTGAACGCGGCCTCGCGCGCGCTCTCCTTCGCGTCCCCGGGCACCCCGGACGCCAGGCCGCGCACCGCTCCGAGCAGCGCGGTCGCGACGGGGGCGCTGAGCAGGTCGAGGGAGGCGATCGCGTGGTCCACCGCCTCGGGCCACAGGGCGAGGTGGGCCTGCTTGGCGGCCTCCCGGTCGGCCTCGGGCGCGTAGTCGCGGTCGTAGGTGGCCAGGTCGAGGTTGCCCAGGTGCTCCAGGGGGTTGCGCCGGTGCAGCTGCAGCTCGCCGAACTGCACCCGCATGGCCTCCTCGAAGATCTGCAGGTGGGCGGCGTCGTAGGGGTCGGCGGGCAGCGGCCCCCGGCCCAGCGCGGCCAGCCCGGCGCGCACCCCCTCCGGGGACAGGTCCTGGATCATGCCGTCGTACTCGTGCCGCCCGGCCATTTCCCTGACGCCGGAGACGGTGAGGTCGCAAACCGCACGAAGGCGGCCGTCGAGTTCGGTCATGACCGCGACGCTACAACAGGGGACGCGCCGCTAGCCCGTCTCCGCCGAGAGGTCGAGCCGGGCGAGCTCGCCCCGGGTGGCGACGCCCAGCTTGGGATAGGCGTTGTACAGGTGGTGGCCCACGGTCCTGGGGCTGAGGAAGAGCTGGGCGCCGATGTCGCGGTTGCTCAGACCCGCCGCGGCGAGCCGTACGACCTGGAACTCCTGCGGGGAGAGACGGCTCAGCGGGCCGGTGCCGCGATCCCTCGCGGCCAGGCTCTCGCCGGAGGCGCGCAGCTCGGTGCGGGCACGGGCGGCCCACGGTGCGGCGCCGAGCCGTTCGAAGATCTCCAGGGCGGAGCGGAGCGGCGGGCGGGCGTCCGACCTGCGGCGGGAGCGGCGCAGCCATTCGCCGTAGAGCAGCTCGGTCCTGGCCCGGTCGAAGGGGCGTTCCCCGGTGCGGTGCAGCCGGACCGCCCGCGCGTAGTACGCGCCGGCCTCCTCCTCGTCGTCGGCGAGCAGCGCCCGGCACCGCAGCGCGACGGCACCGGCCCAGGGCTGCCCGGACTGCTCGGCCCAGCCCCGGTAGCGGCGGCAGGACTCCGCCGCGCGTCCGGGCAGCCCGAGGCGGGCCGCGGCCTCGACGAGGTCGGGCAGGCTGGAGAGGGTGTCCAGCCGGTTGGGGCCGGCCGTGACGCCCTCCAGCCGGTGCAGGGCGGCCTCGTGCCTGCCGAGGCCGAGGTCGAGCAGGCTGAGCGCGCACGCGGCCCACACCGGGTTCGCCCCGGTCCCCCGCGCCAGGACCTCCTTCACCAGGTCGGCGCAGCGCTCCTGGTCGCCCTCGACGGCCGCGATCTGGGCCAGGACGACCGCGTGGTAGCCCTCGTGGTCGCTCTGACCGGTGTCGTGCGCGATGCGCAGCCCCTCGGTGCCGCTCGCCAGCGCGTCGCGGTACCGCCCCTGGGGCATCTGCGCCCTGGCCAGCAGCGCCAGGGCCCGCGGCAGCACGCCGATCGCGCCCTCGGTACGGCAGTCCCGCACCAGGGCGACGGCCAGGTCGTGGGCCGCGACGTGCTCACCGAGCATCAGGTGCCACCAGGTGACCCGCGCGCGCTCCCGGAAACCCGCCCGGTGCGGCCCGCCCGCCGTGAGGCCGATCAGTTCGCGCAGCGCCGGCAGCCCGTCCCCGACCTCGTCGGCCGCCAGGCCGGTGAGCCCCGCGGCCACCCGGACGAGGGCCCGTACGCGGTCGTCGGGGGCATGGCCCAGGGCGCGGGCCCGTTCCACGACGCCGGTGACGGCCGCGAGGTCACCGGCGAACCAGGCGGCCTCGACCGCGTCGAAGAGCATGGCCGCCGTCGTGTCCGGGTCGTGCCCGGCGGTGGAGAGCACCGCCTCGGCGAGGATCTCGTGGGCCACCTTCGGCTGCCCTCGCTCGCCGGCGACGGTGGCCCGGACCCTGGCGACCTCCGCCGCCGTCGTCGGGTCCAGGGCGTGCGGGACGGCCTGGTCGGCCAGGGCGACGGCCCGGTCGAGCTGCCCGGCGTCGACGGCGGCCCGTGCCGCCGCGGCCAGGCGCCTGCCCCTGCCGTGCCGGTCGGGGCTGAGCGAGGCCGCGCGTTCGTAGGCCGCGGCGATCGCCGCGTACCCGCCGCGTGCGCGCGCGTGCTCGGCGCTGCGCTCCAGGGCGGCGGCGACCTCCTCGTCGGGACGCGTGCTGGCGGCGGCCAGGTGCCAGGCGCGCCGGTCGGCGTCGGCGTGCGCCTCCAGGGTGTCGGCCAGGGCCCGGTGCACCGCGATCCGCCGGCTCAGCGTGGCCCCCCGGTAGGCGGCGGCCCGGATCAGCGGGTGCCGGAAGACCAGCCGGTCCTCGGTGAAGAGCAGCAGGCGCCTGTGCTCGGCCGGTTCCAGGTCCTCGACGTCCGCGCCGAGCCGCGCGGCGGCCCCGAGCACGACGGCCGGATCGCCGGTGTCGTCGGCCGCGGCAACCAGCAGGAGGGTGCGGGTGCGCTCGGGCAGGGTGGCGATCCGGTCGGTGAAGGTCTGCTGGATCCGGCTGTGCGTCGGCAGCGTTCCCAGGTTGTACGGGTAGGCGGGCAGCTGGCCCTCGCGCTGCGCGGCCGACAGCTCCAGCAGGGCCAGCGGGTTGCCCCGGGCCTCGCGCAGGATCTGCTCCCGCACGTGCCGGGGCAGGTCGGCGGCGTGCCCGGCCAGCAGGTCCGCGGCGGTCGCCCCGTCCAGCCCGGACAGGCGCATCTCGGCGAGGCCGGGCGCGGGGAAGGCGGGCGCGTGCAGGTCGCGGGCGGCGAAGACCAGGGCGATGCCCTCGGCGCCGAGGCGGCGGGCGGCGAACAGCAGGACCTCGGCGGAGGCGTGGTCGAGCCAGTGGGCGTCGTCGACCAGGCACAGCAGCGGGCGGTCCTCGGCCAGGTCCGCCAGCAGGGTCAGGACCGCCAGGCCGGTCAGGAACCGGTCGCCGCCGGACACGGGCGCCATCCCCAGCGCGCCGCGCAGGGCCCGCGCCTGCCTGTCGGGGAGGGCGTCGACGTGGTCCGCGACCCCCCGCAGGAGCAGGTGCAGGCCGGCGAACGGCAGCTCGCTCTCCGACTCGATCCCGACCCCGCGCAGCACCCGCATGTCACCGGCCTCCGCCGCCGCGTGGTCGAGCAGGGCGGACTTCCCGATCCCGGCCTCCCCGCGGACGACCAGGGCCCCGCTCCGGCGGCCGCGGGCGTCGGCCAGGAGGCGGTCGATGACCGCCAGCTCGTCGGTCCGCCCGTGGAACATGACTAAAAACTACTCAACCGTTGTCCGCGGCCCGCAGGCGACCGGCTCAGGGGACCAGCACGACCTTGCCCACGGTGGCCCGCGTCTCCAGGGCGGTGTGCGCCAGCGCGGCCTCGGCGAGCGCGAACCGCTGGACCTCGGGGACGAGCCGGCCGGACGCCGCCTCGGCGAGCGAGCGCTCCTCCAGGCCGCGCAGCCCCCCGGGCGCCTTCAGGATCCGCGGGCCCAGGGCGACCGAGGCGGTCAGGCAGCGGGCGTAGAGGTCATCGGTGGACAGCTCGGTCGGCTTCCCCGCCGACCAGCCGAACATGACGAACCGGCCGCCGACGCCGAGCAGTTCCAGGGCGGTACGGCCCAGGGTGCCGCCGACCCCGTCGAAGGCCACCGTCACCTCGCGCCCGTTCAGCGCGTCGCGCACCCGGCCGCCCCAGTCCGGCGTGTCGTAGTCGACGGCGATCGACGCCCCCAGCCGTCGGACCCGCTCGGTCTTGGCCGGGCCGCCGGCCACGCCCACGACGGTCGCGCCGATGTTCCGCGCCGCCTGGACGAGCAGGTTGCCGATCCCGCCGGCGGCCGCGGTCACCAGCACCACGTCGTCCTGCACGATCTGCCCGACGTCGAGGATGCCCATGGTGGTGCGGCCGGTGCCGATCATCGCCACCGCGACGTCGTCCGCCAGGCCGTCGGGGAGCGCGTGCACCGCCTCGGCCTCGCGGACCGCGAACTCGGCGTAGCCGCCGCTGGCCAGGCCCAGGTGGGCGACGACCCGGCGGCCCAGCCAGCTCTCCTCGACGCCCTCGCCCACCGCGTCGACGACGCCGGCCACCTCGCGGCCGGGGGTCATCGGCAGGTCCGGGAGCGGGAAGGGCAGCTCGTCGGCGGAACCGGCGCGGATCGAGGTGTCCATGAGGTGGACCCCGGCGGCCCGTACCGCGATGCGGACCTGTCCCGGGCCGGGCGAGGGGTCCTCGACCTCCTCGTGGAGCAGGTTCTCGGCGGGGCCGAAGGCGTACTGCCGGATGGCGTGCATGACGATCTCCTGAATCGGTTCGGTGAGGGGACGGATCAGCCGGTGTAGGGCCGCCTGGACCTGGCCTCCCGCAGCGCGCGGGCCCACCAGGCGAGCTGGCCGAGCATGGACGTGGCCGCCGCGTCGCACTCCTCGGGTCTGCGGGGCCGGCCGTCGGGGTCGAACCGGTTGTGCGCGCCGTGGAAGCTGACCGTGTCGCGGACGGTCACCGCGTGCAGCTCGGCGAACACCTGCCGCAGGTGCTCCACCGCGCGCAGCCCTCCGGCCATGCCGCCGTAGGAGACGAAGCCGATCGGCTTGGCCTGCCATTCGGTGAAGTGCCAGTCGATGGCGCTCTTGAGCGACGCGGGGAAGCTGTGGTTGTACTCGGGGGTCACGACGACGTACGCGTCGGCCGCGGCCAGCCGCGGGGTGAGCGCGGCCACCTCGGGCGGGGGCTCGTTCGTGAGCGTGGCGGGCAGCCGGGCCTCGGCCAGGTCCAGCACGTCGACGTCCATGTCGCCGTGCTGCTCGGCACGGCCGGTGAACCACCGGGCCACGGTCGGGGCGAAACGGCCCTCCCTGGTGCTGCCGATGATGATCGCCAGACGCAGCCGGTCCTGGGACACCGTGATCTCCTTCATGCCTCGTTCGGTCGGTGACACCGACGGTAGGAGGAGGCGGGACGGCGCCGCATGAGTCATATGACTGGTGTCCCGCGGCGACCGGCGCGGTCCCCGGACGCGGACCCCGGCCCCGCGTGACCTGCGTGTCCGGCCGCCGGCGCCAGTCGATCGACAGAAGCGCGGCGGCGCGTCCCTTCCTAGCGTCGTGACCATGAACGAGCACGAGACACCGACCACGGCCGGGGCCGTGGAGCGCACGCGATGGGGACCGGTGGTGGCGCTCGCCATGGCGATGCTGGTCGTCTCGGTCGAGATGAGCCTGGCGGCGGTCACCCTGCCGGTGATCGGGGCCGAGATGGGCGTCGGCCCGGCCGCGACCGCCTGGGTGCTGCTGGGCTACGTCCTGCCCACGGCGGCCCTGGCCGTCCCCGCGGGCCGGTGGGTGGATCGCGCCGACCTGCGGTCGGTGCTCATGGTCGCGGTGACCGGGGTGGGGCTGACGAGCCTGCTGGCGGCGTTCGCGCCGGCGTTCTGGACACTTCTGGTCGCCCGGGTGCTGCAGGGGATCGCGGGGGGCCTGGTCGTCGCGGTCTACATGCCCGTCGTGCGGGCGAGCGTCCGGGCCGAGCACCGCGGCCGCGCCCTGGGCTACATCGCCACGATCATGCCCCTGGGCACGATGGCCGGCGCGTCGCTGGGAGGGCTCGTGGCCGGGGCGTACGGGTGGCGCCCGGTCTTCCTGCTGAAGATCCCGATCCTGCTCGTCGTGCTGTGGCTGGGGTACCGCACCGTTCCCGGCGGCCGGGGCGGGCTCCCCGCGCCGGACCGGTCGTTGCTGGGCGAGGTCGCGATCCTGGGGGGCGCGGTCGCCGCCCTGCTCCTGGCGTTCGACCGGGTCGGCGGCGGCGCGGTCGTCGTCGTACCGCTCGCGGTCACCGCCCTGGCGCTGGCCGTGGCGTGGAGCCGGCTCCCCGCCTCCCGGCCGGTGATCACGCTCGTCCGCCGCCGCGCGTACGGCCTGCCGCTGGCCGCCCTGCTGCTGATGAGCTCGGTCGTGGGGCTGACGCTGTTCCTGCTGCCCTATCTCGTGGCCGACGTGCTGCGGGGCACCCCCGGGACGACCGGGGTCGCGCTGCTGTTCTTCGTCGGCGGGATGGCGGCGTGCTCCCCGGTCAGCGGGGCGCTGGCCGACCGGTACCGGCCGAACGTGATCGCCGTCGCGGGCGGCGCGGTGACCCTGGCCGGGACGCTGAGCATGCTCACCCTGGGCCCGTCCGCGGGGCTCGCGGACCTGGCCTGGCGGCTGGCGCTGGTCGGTGCCGGTCAGGGGCTGTTCAACGCCCCGAACAACGCCGCGCTGCTGGCCGCGGCGCCCCCCGGCATGACGGGCACGGCCGGAGGGGTCGGCGCCACCGTCCGGACCCTCGGCTTCACGGTGGGCCCGGCCGTGACGTCCCTGGCGTGGCACCTGGCCGGGGGCGGGGCCGGCGGCTTCCGCGCCGGTGTGATCGTCCTGGCCTCGGCGCAGGTCGCCGGGCTCGCCGTTCTGGCGGCGGTACGGGGAGGGCGGCGGAGCGGGGAGGAGACCGCCACGGATTGAATACTTGTAAATACCAAAAATGTGCTTTAGAGGCCCGGGAGGCCGACCTGTTCGGGCTCGGCGGGCTGGTCTGCCTCCTCGCGGTGGGCGCGGGGCTGGAACTCCCCGGGACGGCGTCACCGGCCCGGCCCGGGGACGGCGCCTGCTCGACGACGTCATGGGGGACGCCTGGCGATCGCCCCTCATGAGGGCGGCCCCCTGCGGCGGAAGCGGCCCTGTGCGGCGGGAGCCGCCCTATCCGGCGAGGACGGCGGTCGCGATCTCCAGGGCGGGCCGGGGAGCCCTGCCCAGCAGGTTTCGCAGGTCGCCGCCGGTGCCGTCCATGAACCCGTGCGCGATGCACGAGTAGGTGCCGACCAGCATGGGGATCTGGAAGGGCGCCGGCCCGAGGGCGGCGAGATCCTCCCGCGCGCCGGCCAGGGTGCCCGGTTCGTACGAGACGGTGCTTCCGGTGGCGCCCGACAGGGCGGCGGCCAGGTCGGCGCCGCCGACCGCCTGCTCCCCGACGAGTTCGTAGACGCGTCCCGCGTGCGCGGGGGCGTCGGCCGCGACCAGGGCGGCCGCCTCGGCCAGGTCCGCGCGGGCCACCGCGGCCAGCCGCCCCGCCCCCAGCGGCGCCGTGATCCTGCCGTCCGCGACGGGGGCGAGCGTCGCCAGCAGCTCGGCGTACAGGCCGTTGCGCAGGATCGTCCAGCTCGCGGTGCCCGCCCGGAGCCTGCGCTCGGTCCAGCGGTGGGCGAGCGCGTAGGCCAGGTGGTCTCCGGCCGCGCTGAGGCTGGTGTAGACGATGTGCCGCACCCCGGCCCGTTCGGCCGCGTCGATCGCGGCGCCGTGCCGGGCGATCACGACGTCGTCCTCCCCGTAACCCGCGGAGATCAGCAACAGCGTGTCCACCCCGGCGAAGCCCTTATCCAGCGAACCGGGGTCGTCGAAGTCGATCCGGCGGGCCGGGGATCCGGCCGGGATCTCCTCCGGGGAGCGGGTGCCGATCGCGACATCGGGCCGCCCGGCCAGCCGTTCGGTGACGAGGCGCCCCAGCGCCCCCGTCGCTCCGGTGACCAGAATCATGGAAGTCCCCCGCTCATGTGGTTCCCTGTAGTAACCACCCCATTCTCAGTAACCAGGACACTCGACGTAAGAAGGCATTCCAATGTCGGTAGGGCACACGGCGGTAACCGCCGATCCGGTCGTCTCCTGCGGCGGCGAGACCGAGGACTGCGGCATCCGCGAGGTCCTCGACCGGATCGGCGACAAGTGGTCGGTCCTGGTGGTCGTCGAGCTCGCCCAGGGAGTACGCCGGTTCCGCGAGCTCCAGCGGGCGGTCCCGGGCATCTCGCAGCGGATGCTCACCCTGACCGTACGGCGCCTGGAGCGTGACGGCCTGGTCTCCAGGACCGTCCACCCGGTCGTGCCGCCGAAGGTCGACTACGAGCTGACGCCGACCGGGCACAGCCTCACCCACCTGGTGAAGGCCCTCGCCGACTGGTCGGCCGAGCACCGCGACGGCATCGCCGACTCCCGCCGCCGCTGGGACGCCGCCAACCCCGGCTCCGACGTCCGCTGACCCCTTGGCCGACCCGGCCCGACCCGGCCCGGCCCGCTCCTACCGCGCCGCCCGCCCGTCCGGCTCGGCGACGCGGTCCAGCAGCGCCTCCAGCGTCTTGTCGTCGGTGGCCGGTGCCATCACCACCGCCCGCAGGTGCCGGACCCCGCCGATCTCGGCCGAGGTCAGCTGGAACGAGCCGTCCTCCATCAGGCGTTCCCGGACGGCCGCCTGGTCGCCGTTGCCGTACCGGAAGCAGACGATGTTGCTCTCCGGCTCGTAGGGGCAGGTGAAGCCCGGCCGGCGCGCGGCCAGCTCCCACAGGCGGTGGGCGGTGGCGTACCGCTGCGCGACGTACTCGCCCAGGCCGCGCTCGCCCCGCCAGGCCAGGTTGAGGAAGATCTTCAGGCCCAGCTCTGCCTTGCTGCACTCCACGGTCCTGCCGATGAGGTCGAAGCCCTGCTCGCCGTAGAACAGGTAGCTGGCCCTCTGCCGGAAGGCCGCGTCCAGGTCGCCCTCCCTGCGGGTCAGCACCGCCGCCGCCAGGCTGGAGGTACGGAGCAT
The DNA here is from genome assembly GCF_044456585.1 of Streptosporangium sp. NPDC050855. Lineage (NCBI taxonomy): Bacteria > Bacillati > Actinomycetota > Actinomycetes > Streptosporangiales > Streptosporangiaceae > Streptosporangium > Streptosporangium sp. NPDC050855. The sequence goes on along the minus strand of NZ_JBITFY010000001.1, from coordinate 733,871 downwards.
CTTGTGCGCGTCCCAGATCAGCGAGTCGGCGAGCTCGATCCCGTCCAGCAGGTGGCGGTGCCCCTCCGACAGCAGCGCCGAGGCGCCGTGGGCACCGTCCACGTGGAACCAGATCCCGTTGGCCGCGCAGAACCCGCCGACGCCGCGCAGGTCGTCGTACAGGCCGGTCCCGGTCGCGCAGGCGTTCGCCACCAGGGCCATCGGCCGCCGCCCGGCCCGGCGTACCCGCGCCAACGCCTCGGGCAGGCGCGCGACGTCGATCCTGCCGAGCCCGTCCACGTCCAGCGGCATCACGGCCCGCTCCCCCAGGCCGAGGATCGCGGCGGCGCGGGTGAGCGAGTAGTGCGTCGAGGCCGGGGCGAGCAGGGCCAGATCGCCCGGTACGCCGTCGGTCCACGCGTCCGGGGCCACCGAGGCCCGCGCGGCCAGCAGCGCGGTGAGGTTGGCCAGCGACCCCCCGTGGGTCAGCACCCCGCCGCCCGCCTCGCCGAACCCCACCGTGGCGAGCATCCAGCGCAACACCTCGAACTCCACGGTCGCGGCCGAGGCGCCCATCTCGTAGATCGCCATCGGGTTGTTGCTCACCCCGTGGACGAGGTCGGCCAGCGCGGCCGGGAAGTCGGGCACGGCGACCTGGTGGCCGAGGTAGGCGGGGTGGTGCAGCCGGGTGCCCTCGGCGAGGTAGACCCGCAGGAACTCCGCGTGGTCGTCGGCGGTCATCCCGCCCTCGCGGATCCACCGGGCGAGGCCGAGCCGTTCGGCCAGCTCGCGCGGGGGCCTGCGGCGGATGACGGGCGGCACGCCCCGCTGGCTCTCGTCGACGTAGGCGGCCAGCTCACCGACGGTCGCGTTCGCCGCGTTCACGAATTCTTCGACATTCCACATCACACGGGGATACTGGTGGAATTCACGGTGGCTCGCCATGCTGTCCGAATCGCGGAGGACGTAAGACGATGGGCGTCGAACTGGATTCGGTGGACCGGCGGATTCTGGTCGAGTTGCAGAAGGATGCGCGGCTGCCCAACAAGGACCTGGCCGAGCGCGTGGGCGTCGCCCCGTCCACCGCGCTGGAGCGGGTGCGCTCCCTGCGCAGGCGCGGGGTGATCGGCGCCTTCCGCGCGGAGGTCGACCCGGCCACACTGGGCCGTCCCCTGCAGGCGCTGCTCGCCCTGCGGGTACGCCCGCACACCAGCCAGCTCGTCGACCCGCTGCGGGCCTTCGTCCTGGGCCTGCCCGAGACCATCGCCCTGTTCCACGTGGCCGGGCCGCAGGACTTCCTGGTCCACGTGGCGGTCGCCGACGCCGACCGCCTGCACCGGCTGCTGCTGGAGAGGTTCCTGATCCGCCCGGAGATCGTGCACGTCGAGACGACCCTCATCTACCGGACCGAGACCCAGCCCGTCCAGCGGCCCACCGGCTGACCCGCGTCTCAGGCCGACGGCCGGGACGTCGTACGCGTCGCTTCAGGAGGAAGCCTCCAGCGGGCCCAGACGGTCTTGCCGGGGTGGTCGGGCAGCGGGACGACGCCGGAACCGTGGGAGAGGGCCTCGACGATGGTCAGGCCAGGGCCGTGCAGGGCGCCGGTGTCGAGACGAAGGTGCCGGGGCCGCCCCGGCCCGTGATCGGTCGGCATGTCCGTGTCTCATGGATGCAGGGAATCGGGTACGACATGATTCGAGTCCATGCACATCCTCAGCACGTCTCCATCGAGTTGGTCGGAGAGGCGGAGAAACTGTGGACCTGACCAAGGAGCTGGAGAACGCGGTCCGGCATAAGGCCACGAAGAGCGCGTCCAACCAAGACGACTGCCTTGAGGTGGCTCCGCTGTCCGGTGGAAGGGTCGGCCTGCGCGACACCGAGGCCCCGGAGAAGGCCCCCTTCGTGGTGAGCGCCGGTATCTGGGACGCGTTCGTCGACGGAGCCAAGAAGGGCGAGTTCGACTTCTGACGTGACCAGAAGGCGCAAGGGCCCTTCAGACACCGGCCGAGGGACTCTTAAAGATCGTGACTGGTTCGGTGAGGCGGTGGTAACAGATGAGAGCCGCCGCGACGGCGACGAAGGACGCGAAGTGCTCTGCTCGGCGTTCGTAGCGGCGATATAGGCGGCGGCAGCCGGGCAGTCGGGAGACGGTTCGTTCGACGACCCGGCAGTGACGGCTGCCGATCAGCAAGTGGCCGGTCGATAAAGCTTCGCTGACCGTTATGGCTGCGCCGGGGTGATGTCGGTGTGTGGAAAATCCTCGCCCTTGAAGAGCAGGGGCTGGCCAAGGTCCTTGGCGAGAGCGTAGGCGAAGCAGTCACCCATGTTGAGTCTGGCCTTGGAATCGTTGCCCTTGCCGTACGTCTGGCAAGCACGGCGCGCGATTCTTGCCTGATGGGCGGTTACTGGTTCGATGATGAGGCCCATCTCGTTGACAAGCACGTCGAAGGCACGCGCATGGCTTCCCCGCGGTTGTCCGCCACGATGGCCGCTTCGACGTAGTTCACAGCCGAGATACGACACACGGTGGCGGCGATGGCGTTGGCAAAGCCGATGGCCTCGGGCTCACCGTTGATGACGGCGATGATGGCGCTGGAATCGATGATCATGCAGGCAGGCCGGTGTCCGGGTCATAGAGGTCATCCGTGGACAGTTTGTCCTGACCAAAGTGAGTTCGCATGCTGACAGCGACACTCAGAATACGTTCGGCTCTTTCGGCGGCTCCGGTGCGGCGTTCCAGCGCTTCCAGGCGGCGTTCGAGCACCTGAGCGGCGTGCTGGGTCTCCTCGGCCAACCGGATGACCCGGCGGGCGAGATCATGAATGGGCTCGTGCTCGAGGTCCACGCTCATCGTCACCCAACCTCCTTCGGTCGCGTCACCCGGGCTGTAGCTTCAGCGTAGCTTGTGACCAAGCTTTACCCGTGCCGATGGACGGCTTCCGTCCAGTCGCGCGCCTCTCTTCGCACGGCCCGGGGCATGATGAGCGTTGTCCTCGCGCCTACCTGGCCTTTCTCACCCTGGTGATAGCTATGACCTGCCACAAGCGGCATACGGTCTGGCTACGACAACGGCTTATCCGATCATCCAGGTCGAAAATTACCCCCGGAGGACAGGGTGGCGCGGACGGTGCGGAGCATCCGGACCAGCTCGGCGGCGTCCGCGTCCGACTGCCCCATGGCCTGCGGGGCGTTGAAGGCCATGGGGCCGGGCAGGGCGCGGTCGCGACACGTCCGGCCGGTTCCCGGCGAGGGGTCAGGCGGCGTGCCGGGCGGCGAGGGCCCTTCCGGCCTCGACCGCCGCCTCCTCGGCGGCCTTTCGCATGATCGCCGCCAGCTCGGTGAACTCGTCGAGGGCCGGGTTCACGCCGACGAGCGTGAACTCGCGCTCGACCACCGTGAGGTCGGCGCCCCAGATGTCGACGAGGATCCGGCGCAGGTAGTCGATGTTGTGGTCCCAGCCCTCGCGCGGGGTGCCGGGGCCGTAGGCGCCACCGCGGGTGACGACCAGGACGGTCGGCGTGCCGTCGAGCAGGCGGGTGCCGTGCGGCGCTCCGGCGAGCGTGAGGTCGATCCACGTCTTCGCGTGCTGCGAGACGCCGAAGTTGTAGAGCGGCAGTGCGAGCACGGCGCTCGTCGCCTGCCGCAATTCGCCGGCGAGCCCCTCGGCCGTGGCGAGCGCCTCGCGCTGCGCGGCGGTGCGGTCCGCCTCCGGAACGAAATTCCCGGAGATCGCGGTCTCCCAGGCGTGCGCGGGCAGCGGGTCCCGGCCGAGGTGACGCCGTACCACCGGCACTCCGGGGCGGGCGGCGGCGAACTCGTCGAGGATGCGGTCGGCGAGTGCGCTGCTGGCGGAGCGGTCGCCCTGGATGGAGGCGTCGACGCGGAGCACGGACATGGGATTCCCCTGACGTACGGAGGTGACTTGAATGTTCAAGCTCGACAGTACGCCGGATGACTTGAACATTCAAGTCGGCAGACAGGGTCGGTAGGGTGAGGGGGTGAGCGCCGACGCCCCTCGCGAGACCACCATCGATCACGACCCGCCGTGGCTGTCGCCCGACCAGCAACGCGACTGGCGGGCGCTGGTCGCCCTGTTCATGACCCTTCCGCCCGCGCTGGACGCGCAGCTCAAGCGCGATGCCGGGGTGAACGCCTTCGAGTACCAGGTGCTCGCGGCCCTCTCCGAGAGGCCCGACCGCACGCTGGGGCTCAGCGACCTGGCCGCGTCGTCACAGGGGTCGCTCTCGCGGCTCTCCCACGCGATCACCCGTCTTGAGCGGTCCGGCTGGGTCGAGCGGCGCAGCGAGCCCGGCTGCGCCGGCCGGCGCATGCAGGCGCGGCTCACCGACGCGGGCTTCGCCAAGGTCGAGGAGATCGCCCCCGGTCACGTCCGCGAGGCGCGTCGTCTCGTCATCGACGTGCTGACGCCCGAGCAGCTCGCCGCACTCGGTGACGCCGCCCGTGCGATCACCGCCGTCCTGATGGCAGGGGCCTCCGAGGCGTGCCGGGAGGCCGGCGGCCACTGACCCGGAAGGAGAGCCTCCTAGACCGGATCGGGTACGGGCACCGGGTGAGAGCCGTTCCGCAGCGATTCCGCCCCGGCCACACCGACGAGTGAGGCCGCGACGGCGGGCCGGACCGGGATCAACGGCGGTGCCCCTCGTTCCACGGTGGCCCGGAAGGCCTGAAGCAGCAGTACGGTTCCCTCCGCGGCGCGCTCCACGGTCTCTCCGCGCAGGACGAGCGGAGGCGGCACCCGTACCTCGTCGCGGGTCGTCCCCTCGGGGCCGGCCCACGCCTCTGTCCTGAAGCGGACCGACCACGCCTGTTCACCCGGCCCACGGACGGATTCGGCCAGCGCGTGGGTGCCCCGCACGGAGAGCCAGCTCCAGTGGCTGTCCGGCTCGCCCTGGAGGAATCCGTGGCGGGTGACGGCGAGCGCGCCGGTGGACAGTCGCACGGTCATGACGACCGCGGCCCGCGGATCGGCCTCGTCGACCGAGAATGCCGTGACCTCCACGGGCCACGCGTCCGTGACCGCCAACACGGGCGAGACGGTGTGGGTGCAGTAGGCGGTGGCGGCGATACGTCCTCGCCAGTGGAGGGGGTCACCGATCAGCGCGGCGACCGCCTCCGGCGACATGCCGTGCAGATAGTCGGCCTCGATGAGGCTCACCCGTCCGACCTCGCCCGTGTCGACCGCCTCCCGGATCAGACGAACATGCGGGTGGAAGACGTAGTTCTCGGCGAACGAGTAGGTCGCGGAGGAACTCTCCACCGCCGCGATGAGCCGGCGCCCCTCCTCGTAGGAGGTGCATGCCGCCGCTTCCGAGAGGACGTGCACCCCCCTGGCGAGGAACGAGAGTGCCAGGGGCGCGTGGGCGTCGAAGTCATTGGCGAGCACCACTCCGTCGAGCCCCTGCGTCAGCAGGTCCTGCCACCGCTCGGTGAGGGCCGCCTCCGGCAGCCGCTCCTTCGCCGCGGCGAGCCGCTCGGGGTCGCGATCGCACAGCGACACCACGTCCATGCCCACCCGGCGACACCACGTCGCCAGGTGGAGCCCCATCTTGAGCCCCACCACTCCCACTCGCACGGTGAGATGATCGTCGACCTCCCTTCACGGTGCAACCGGCTTTCGCCCGCGAGCCGGCGCTCATCGTGACCTGCGGCGACGCTGCTCGTCCGGGTCGTGTGGCGCGATCCCTGCCGGCGGGCCCACCGGTTCGGTACGGCCTGACGGTCTGAACCGCGCCGGTTTCGTGGCGCTCCGACGTACCTCGGGTCCGGTGGAGCCGCCGGCCCCCGACGGGACCGGCGCCTCCCGTCAGGTGATCTGGACGATGGGCAGGCGCAGGGCCCCCGGGGCCGCGGCCGGGACGACCGGGTTCCCGGGAACGACGGGCGCCAGGCGCACGTACGGGGAGCCGGGGGCCGGGCGGGTGTCCGGCTCGCCCCGGTTGGGCCACAGGGCCATCGCCCGCTCGGCCTGGGCGGTGATGGTGAGCGAGGGGTTGACGCCCGGGTTGGCCGAGACCGCGGAACCGTCCACGACGTGCAGACCCGGATACCCGTGGACGCGGTGGTAGGGGTCGATCACCCCGGTCTCCGGCCCGGCGCCGATCGCGCAGCCGCCCAGGAAGTGCGCGGTGGCCGGGATGTCGAACAGGTCGAGCCAGGAGCCTCCGGGCATGCCGCCGATCTCCTCGGCCGCGTGCCGGACGAACTCGTGGCCCGCGGGCAGCCAGGTGGGGTTGGGCTCGCCGTGACCCCGCCCCGAGCGCAGCCGCGGCCCGAACGGCCCCCTGCGCGCCGACAGGGTGATCGAGTTGTCCTTGGCCTGCATGACCAGGGCGATGATCGAGCGCTCGGACCAGCGGCGATGGTCGAACAGCCGCGCCACCCGGTGGGGCCGGCGTACGGCCTCGCCGAGGAACCTCAGCCAGCGCGGGGCGCCGCCGCCGTCGATGAGCAGGGAGCGGAGCACGCCCATCGCGTTGGAGCCGTCGCCGTAGCGGACCGGTTCGATGTGCGTGTGGGCGTCGGGGTGGATGGAGGAGGTGATCGCCACCCCGCGGTTGAGCTTCTCCCCCTTCACCGACAGGCGCTCGAACCCGAGCAGCGCCTCGGAGTTGGTCCGGGTGAGGGTGCCCAGCCGGTCGGAGATCCGGGGCAGGACGCCGTCCGCCCTGAGCCGGTGCAGCAGCCGCTGGGTGCCGTACGTCCCGGCCGCGAAGATCACCTGTTCGGCGGTGAGCACGCGCCGGCGCCAGGGCGTGCCGGTCCTGCGCACCTCGACGCGGTAGCCGCCGCCGTCCAGCGGGGCGACCGAGGTGACCGTGGCCTCGGCGAAGACCCTGGCACCGGCCCGCTCGGCCAGGTGCAGGTAGTTCTTGACCAGCGTGTTCTTGGCCCCGTGGCGGCAGCCCGTCATGCACTCGCCGCACTCGGTGCAGCCGCTGCGGCGCGGCCCGGCCCCGCCGAAGTAGGGATCGTCGACCTCGACGCCCGGGGTGCCGAAGAAGACGCCGACCGGGGCCATGTGGAAGGTGTCGCCCACGCCCATCCGCTCGGCGACCGTGCGCATCACCTCGTCCGCGCGGGTGACGGTCGGGTTGAGCACCACGCCCAGCATCCGTTTGGCCTGGTCGTAGTACGGGGCCAGCTCGGCCTTCCAGTCGGTGATGCCCGCCCACTGGGCGTCCCGGAAGAAGGCCTCGTGCGGCTCGTAGAGGGTGTTGGCGTAGACCAGGGAGCCGCCGCCGACCCCGGCGCCCGCCAGGACCATGACGCCGGTGCCCTTCTCCCCGCGGAGCACGTGGATGCGCTGGATGCCCTTCAGGCCCAGCGCGGGCGCCCACAGGAAGTCCCGGACCCGCCAGGAGGTCCTGGGCAGCGTGCTCTCGTCGAAGCGGCGCCCGGCCTCCAGCACGGCGACGCGGTAGCCCTTCTCGGTCAGCCGCAGCGCCGAGACGCTGCCGCCGAATCCCGATCCGATCACCAATACGTCATGGTCGAACACGGAGCCTCACTTCACCCGGAGCGCCTTGAGGACCTTGAAGACGCTCACGAGGGTGTCGGCGTACCGCTCGTAGGTCATGCCGAGGATCGGCTCGAAACCCAGCCAGGGGGCCTGGCTGGAGACGGTCTGCGACTCGGTGTACTTCAGCAGGCCCTCGGCCCCGTGACGGCGGCCCAGCCCCGAGGACTTCATGCCGCCCATGGGGGCGTCGTAGGAGGCGTAGGCCGAGCCGTACCCCTCGTTGACGTTGACGGTCCCCGCGTCGATCCGGGCGGCCAGGGCGCGCCCGCGCGCCACGTCGCGGGTCCAGACCGAGGCGTTGAGCCCGTAGGCGGTGTCGTTGGCCCGCTCCACCGCCTCGTCGTCGTCGCCGAAGCGGTACAGCGCCACGACGGGCCCGAAGGTCTCGGCGTGGCAGAGCTCCATGCTCTCGTCCACGCCGGTCAGCACGGTGGGCTCGTAGAAGAACGGGCCCAGGTCCGGGCGGGCCCGGCCTCCGGCCAGCACGCGGGCGCCCTTGGCCACGGCGTCGTCGACCTGCGCGGTGACCGCCTCCAGCTGCCGCCGGGAGGAGAGCGAGCCCATCTGCAGGTTCCAGTCGAACCCGGCGCCGAGCCTCATGTTGCCGACCTGGCGGACGAACCTGTCGGCGAACGCGTCGTGGACGGAGTCGTGGACGTAGAGCCGCTCGACCGACAGGCAGAGCTGCCCCGCGTTGGTGAAGCAGGCGCGCAGCGCGCCCTGGGCCGCGAGGTCGAGGTCGGCGTCGTCGAGCACCAGCATCGGGTTCTTGCCGCCGAGCTCCAGCGAGCAGCCGATCAGGTTCCTGCCCGCCTGCTCGGCGATCCGGCGCCCGGCCCGGGTGGAGCCGGTGAACGCCACGTAGTCGGCGCCCTCGATCAGCACGTCGCCCACCTCGGCGGGCTCGCCCAGGACGACCTGCCAGATCTCCCGGGGCATGCCCAGCGAGACCAGCAGGTCGATCGTCCAGAGCGTGGAGAGCGCGGTCCGGGTGTCGGGCTTGTGCACCACGGTGTTGCCGGCCAGCAGCGCCGGGACGACGTCGGTGACGCCCAGCGAGAGCGGGTAGTTCCACGGCGAGACCACCGCCACCGTCCCCTTGGGCCGGTGGTTCTCCACCGTCCTGGTGGCCAGCGGCATGAAGGGGACGCGCCGGTCGGGCTCCAGCAGGCCGGGGGCGCGCCGCGCGTAGTACAGGGTGCAGCCCGCGACGTCGAGGACCTCCTCGAAGGCGTGCCTGCGCGCCTTGCCGGTCTCCCACTGCAGGATGTCCAGGACCTCGGTGCGACGGTCGAGGATGGCGCCGTGCAGGCGCAGGAAGGGCTCGGCGCGCTCCCGCGCGGGCAGCGCCGCCCACGCCCGCCGCGCCTCGTGCGCGGCCCGGTAGGCGTCGCGGACGTCGTCGGCGGTGGAGACGGGCATCTCGGCGAGGACCTCACCGGTGAACGGCGCGACGATCTCCTGCGTCTTGCCGGTGGAGGCCACGTGTCCTACGACGCGTTCGATCATGCGGGGGGACAGGGCCCGCGTCACTTCGGGGGGAACGGCCATGTTCGCAGGGTAATCGGGATGGACCCGCCATGGCTACCAACCGGTAGCAAGCCGTTGAACCGCCCGCCCCCGCGATCCGTCATAGGGGCATGAGGACATCGACGCGTACGGCCGGCACCGTCGGCGCGGCCACCCTGGCCGCCGCCCTGCTCGCCGGCGCGTGCACGCAGACGGGGACCGGCGGCGCGCCGGGCACGCGAACGGCCACGCAGGGCGTCGTCAAGCTGCCCCCGGTCACGCTGGTCGCCTACGACGGCTGCGACGACATGCTGGCCGGGCTGCGCGCGTCCACGGCCGGGAACGTCGGCCCCTGGGGTCTCGGCGGGCCCTCGATCCTGTACGCGACGGCGCGGGACTCGGCCGCCTCCGCCAAGAGCGGGGGCGAGGCGCCCGAGCACTCCACCACGAACGTGCACGAGGCCGGGGTGGACGAGCCGGACCTGGTCAAGACCGACGGCAAGCGCGTGATCACCGTGAACCGCGGCGTGCTGCGGGTGGCGGACACCGCGACCAGGAAGGTCACCGGCACCCTCAGGCTGGTGAACCCCGAGATGTGGGCCCCGGCCGACCTGCTCGTCAGCGGTGACCGGGCACTGGTGCTGTTCTCCGGCGGCGGGATCGTCCCGTTCGGCGCGACGTCCAAGCGCGCGGCGATCGGCGGGCCGCACTACGCCCTCGTGGACCTGTCCGGGAAGCCGAAGGTGATCGGCTCGCTCACCCCCGAGGGCTCCCACGTGGACGCCCGGATGGTCGGCTCGACCGTGCGGATCGTGGTCCGCAGCCAGCCGCGGATCGAGTTCCCCGACCACGGCGACGTGTCGGAGAACGAGCGGACCCGGCGGAACGCGGAGATCGTCGCCAAGGCGCCGATCGAGGCGTGGCTGCCCCGGTACGAGCTGGCGCCCACCGGCGGGACGGCCTCGAAGCGCACCGTCGGATGCGAGCGGATCAGCCACCCCGCGAAGTACACCGGCACGTCGATGCTGAGCGTGCACACCCTCGACCTGGCGGGAACGCTCACCGACACCGTCCCGATCGGCGTGGTCGCCGACGGGGACACCGTCTACGGGACGGGCTCCAGCCTGTACGTGACCAGCAACCCGGGCTGGTGGTCGCCCCGGCCGATCGACTCGGTGATCGTCGACGACGCCCCGGCGACCCCGGCCGCCACCCCCACGGCGTCCCCGGCTCCCCCGGCGGTCTCGGCGTCCCCGGCGTCCCCGGCTCCCCCGGCGGTCTCGACGCCCACACCCGGCAGGACCGCGCCGGACGCCCCGGCGGCCCCGGGTGCCGTCCCCGGCCTCGACCCGCAGCCGACCCTGCTGCCGGAACCGGTCCCGGACGCGTCCACCGCCTCCCCCGAACCCGCCCCGAGCGCGCCGGTCACCTCGCCGGTCCCGGCCGAGACGCCGGGCACGGCCACCCCGGTCGTCTCCCCGGCCGTCTCCTCGCCCGCCACCGGCACGCCGTCCGCGGAGTCGGTGGAGCCGACGCGGCCTCCCGAGGAGACCGAGATCCACCGGTTCGACGTCACCGCGCCCGGCGCGCCGCGCTACGTCGCCTCGGGCAGGATCCCGGGCAGGCTGCTCAACCAGTACTCCCTGTCGGAACACGAGGGGCACCTGCGGGTCGCCACCACCCTGACCCTGCCCGCACCGACCGTCTCCCCGTCCACCACCCCGTCCACCGGCCCGTCCGTGAGCCCGTCCACCGCCCCCGCCCCCGACCCGGCCGTCGACCCCGCCGCCGAGCCGCCGGGCGTGCCGGACACCTCCAGCTCCGTCCACGTGCTCAAGGCCGACACCCTGGTCAAGACCGGCGAGGTCGGCGGGCTCGGACGGGGTGAGCGGATCTACTCGGTGCGCTTCATCGGCCCGCTCGGCTACGTGGTGACGTTCCGCCAGGTGGACCCGCTCTACACGCTCGACCTGCGCGACCCGGCCGCGCCGAGGGCGACCGGCGAGCTGAAGATCACCGGCTACTCGGCGTACCTGCACCCGGCCGGTGAGGGACGGCTGATCGGCGTCGGCCAGGAGGCGAGCGAGCAGGGGCGCACGCTCGGCACCCAGGTCTCCCTGTTCGACGTCGGCGACCCGGCCGCCCCGCGCCGCCTGTCGCAGATGTTCCAGAAGGACTCCGGCTCCGAGGCCGAGTGGGACCCGCACGCCTTCCTGTACTGGCCGAAGACGGGCACCGCGGTCATCCCCTTGAGCTCCTGGGCCGGGAGCGAGCCGACCACCGGGGCCGCCGTGGTCCTCGACATCGGCGAGACCGAGATCACCAAGGTCGGCACGATCCAGCACTCCGCGCGCAAGCGGGCGGGCAACACCCGTCTCGCCGCCTACGACCCGGGAATCCGCCGCTCGGTCGTCATCGGCGACGAGCTGTGGACGGTCTCCGACCTCGGCCTCAAGGTCAACACCCTCGACGGCCTGGCCGAACGGGCCTGGATCCCGTTCTCCTGACAGGCGTTCGTCACCTCGGGACCGTGCCCCGGCCCACCCGCCGGGGGACGGTTTCCCCGTCCCCATAGGGCCCCTATTACACCTACATATCCCTCTTTACAATATCTTGTCATGTCACTTGAATAGGTGTTACCTCTTGCGCAACACACGCGAGTCGCGTGTGGCATGGCCAACGACGGCCATCTCTGCGCAGGAGGATCGGTGCCGACCAACCCCCGGTTACGCCTCACCGTCATAGCGGCCGCGACAGCGGCGCTCGTACTTCCCCTTCCGGGAGTCGCCCAGGGCGAACCCGGAGGGCAGCCCCCCAGGGCTCTCGACTTCCAGGCCGAACACGGCGCCAAGCCCGACCTGGACAACCGGCGCGGCAGCGTCGCGCCCCCGTCGTCGTCCGCCCGATCACTGGCGAGCGCCGCGACGGTCCGTTGGAACGCTCTCGGCACCCCCGCCGTCGTCACCTCCTCCGCCCCCCTCGCCGAGGGACTGGGCGCCGACCCCGAGCAGGCCGCGCGCGCCTACCTCAAGGCGAACGAGAACCTGTTCGGCCTCTCGGCCGAGGCCGTGGACGCCCTTGAGAAGATCGCCGCCAACCCCATCGGGGACGGGCACGCCGTACTGCTCAGGCAGAAGTTCGGCGACCTGCCCGCGGGCGTGGACGGGCAGGTCGTGGTCGGCGTGAAGGGCGGCAAGGTCCTGCACGTCACCTCCACCCTCTCCCGCTCCACCCAGGCGCCCCCGGCCGCCCGGATCACCGAGCAGCAGGCGCTGGAGGCCGCGGCCAGGGACGGCGGGATCGACCTGGCCACGGCCACGGTCAAGAAGGTCACCGCCGTGGCGGTGCCCGCGCCGGACGGGACGCACAACGCGTTCCAGGTCGTCCTGATCGGTGGCGGCAAGGGCGACCCGGCCGCGTACACCACGCACGTGGACGCGGTCAGCGGTCAGATCCTCACCCGCGAGAACCTGGTCGACCACCACTCCGCGCCGGAGGACCCGCGCTGGAAGGCGTTCCCGGCCAACCCCCCGGCCGACTACTCCTCCACCGACACCCGCGCGACGTGGTGCTCCATCGCGGGCCCCGGCTGCGACGTCATCGGCGCCGACCCGGCCACCGGCAAGCCGTGGGACTTCGACCACGTCGCCGGCGCCCCCACGTTCACCAGCATCGGCAACGCCGCCAAGACCGTGGAGAACCGCGCCAGCGCCGACCCGTACACGGTGGGCACCCGCAGCAACGTGAACACGCCCAGCCGCGAGTACGCCTACCCGTGGACCAACAAGTGGTACACGGCCAAGTGCGACCCGGCGTCGCTGGACCAGCCCGGTGAGGCCGACCTGGAGGCCGCCATCACCAACCTGCACGTCATGCACAACCGCATGCACGACTGGTCCTACCGGCTCGGCTTCACCGAGACCGCGTGGAACATGCAGCAGGAGAACGGCGAGCGCGGCGGCCTGGACGGCGACCCCGAGCAGGGCAACGCCCAGGCGGGCGCCCGGGATCTCAGCGTGCGCGACAACGCCAACCAGATCACCGGTCCCGACGGGGTCGCCCCCATCACCAACATGTACCTCTGGCAGCCGGTCGCGGGCGCGTTCTACCCGCCCTGCGTGGACGGCGACTACGACATGTCGGTCATCGGCCACGAGTACACCCACGCGATCTCCGGCCGCATGGTCGGCGGCCCGAACGCCGGATGGAGCGGCGCCCAGGCCGGGGCCATGAACGAGAGCACCTCGGACCTGTTCGCGATGGAGTACCTGGCCGAGTACGGCTTCCGCCCCGCGGGTGACACCCCGTACGTCACCGGCGGCTACGTCACCGGCGACAAGAAGGCCGGAATCCGCAACTACGACATGTCCGCCTCGCCGCTGAACTACAGCGACATCGCCTACGACCTCGTCGGGCAGCAGGTGCACGCCGACGGCGAGATCTGGTCGGCCACCCAGTTCGACGTGCGCAAGGCGTTCGTGCAGAAGTACGGCCAGGGCACCCCGGCCAGGCAGAAGGCGTGCGCCGACGGCGCGACCCCGCTCGACCAGTGCCCGGGCAACCGGCGCTGGGCCCAGCTCTCCTTCGACGCGCTGCTGCTGATGGCCTCCGGCGCGGTCAGCTACGTCGACCACCGCGACGCGCTGCTCGCGGCCGACGCCATCCGCTTCGGCGGGGCCAACCAGGGCATCATGTGGCGGGCCTTCGCCGAGCACGGGCTCGGCGAGGACGCGGCGAGCGCCGGGACGAACGACCCCGACCCGACGCCGAGCTTCGTCAACCCGTCCGGCAAGAACGGCGAGCTCCAGCTCAAGCCGCTGCTGGAGTCCAAGGGCGCCGCGCTCCGGCTGTACGTGGGCCACTACGAGGGCCGTGTGGTGCCGGTGGCCGACACCGACCCCGCGACCGAGCTCGGCGACACCGTGAAGATGACCCCGGGCCTGTACGACTTCGTGGTCACGGGCAAGGGCTACGGGCACACCCGGCTGAAGTTCGCGGTGCTGCCCGGCGTGAAGCTGCCGCTGCCGGTGTCGGTGCCGAAGAACGTCGCCTCGGCGGCGCTCGGCGCCACCGCGGCCGGTGACGGCGTCAACCAGGCCCTGCTGATCGACGAGACCGAGGCGACGAACTGGGCCTCGCTCACCGCGCCGGTCAAGGGCAAGGCCGTCACCGTGGACCTGGCCGGGACCGACCCGGTGAAGGTCCGCCGGGTGCAGGTCAGCGCCATGCTCCGGCCCAACACCGGCGACACCGCCGACCCCGGCGCCCAGAACCGCTTCACGGCCCTGCGCGCCTTCGAGGTCCTGGCCTGTGACGCCACCAAGAAGGACTGCTCCTCGCCGGAGTCCTTCTCGGTCGTCTACACCAGCCCGGACGACGCCTTCCAGACCCGCCGGCCGCGCCCCCGCGGCGCCGACCTGATCATGAAGTCCTTCAAGATCCCGACCACCACGGCGACCCACCTGACCCTGCGGGCCGTCTCCACCCAGTGCACCGGCAACCCGCTCTACGCCGGTGAGCAGGACGCCGACCCCAACTCCTTCACCGACTGCGCCACCGCCAACCCCGCCAGGGACCAGCTGCGCGCGGCCGAGTTCCAGGCGTTCACCCGCTAGCGACTCGTTCCTTCACGACACCGGGCTCCCCGGGTACGGCAAGGCTCCGTACCCGGGGTGTCCCGGTGCCCGGGAAAGACGAGTGCCCGCGAAAGACGAGTGCGGCCCCCGCCTTCCGGCGGGGGCCGCACTCGTCTGCGAAGGATCGGACAGGACGCGCTCCGTCACCGGCCGCGTCAGACCGGGTGCGTCTCCGGGGCCGCCACCGGCACGATCTCCGGGGCGCCCAGGCGGATGGCGTCGGCCTCCTGGTCGGTGTCCTGCTCCTGGGAGAGGCGCTCGGACTCCACGCGCTTGGTGTAGTACTCCACCTCGCGCTTGATCTGCTCGGCGTCCCAGCCCAGCGGCCCGGCGAGCAGCTGCGCGGCCTCCTCGACCACGGCCACCCCCCGGTGGAAGGTCTCGATCGAGATGTGCGTGCGCCGGGTCAGCACGTCGTTCACGTGCCGGGCGCCCTCGTGGGTGGCCGCGTAGACCACCTCCGCCCGCAGGTAGTCGTCCGCGCCGGTGAGCGGCTTGCCCAGCGAGGGGTCCTGCTCGACCAGGGCCAAGACCTCGTCGATCATCGACCCGTACCGCTGGAGCAGGTGCTCGATCCTGGCCACGTGCAGCCCGGAGGAGTGGGCCAGCCGGTGACGGGAGTTCCACAGCGCCTGGTAGCCCTCGGCCCCGGCGAGCGGGATGCGGTCGGTGCAGGAGGGCGGGACCCGGTAGTCCAGGCCGTGCGCCACCGCGTCGACCGCGTCCTTCGCCATGACGCGGTACGTCGTGTACTTCCCTCCGGCGACCATGACCAGCCCCGGCACCGGGTGCGCCACCACGTGCTCGCGGGAGAGCTTGGAGGTCTCCTCCGACTCCCCCGACAGCAGCGGGCGCAGCCCGGCGTAGACGCCCTCGACGTCCTCGCGGGTCAGCGGGACCTCCAGCACCTCGTTGACGTGGTCGAGGACGTAGTCGATGTCGGAGCGCGACGCCGCCGGATGGGCCCGGTCCAGCTCCCACGCGGTGTCGGTGGTGCCGATGATCCAGTGACGGCCCCAGGGGATGACGAACAGCACCGACTTCTCGGTCCGCAGGATGATCCCGGTGAGCGAGTGGATCCGGTCGCGCGGCACCACCAGGTGGATGCCCTTGGAGGCGCGTACGTGGATCTGCCCCCGCCCGCCGACCATCTCCTGGAGATCGTCGGTCCACACCCCGGTGGCGTTGACCACCTGGCGGGCCCGGATCTCCATCTCGCCGCCGTTCTCCAGATCGCGGACCCGAACCCCGGTGACCCGCTCCCCCTCGCGCAGGAAGCCCACCACCTGCGTCCTGGAGGCCACGCTGGCCCCGTACATGGCGGCCGTGCGCAGCGTGGTCATCACGTGCCGGGCGTCGTCGATCTGGGCGTCCCAGTACTGCACGGCGCCGGTGAAGGCGCTCTTGCGCAGCGAGGGCGCCAGCCGCAGCGCCCGCCTGCGCGACAGGTGCCGGTGGCCGGGCATCCCCCGGCCGGACCCGAAGGAGAAGCCCATGGTGTCGTACAGGACCAGGCCGGCGCCGACGTAGGGCCGCTCCCAGCCGCGGTGCTTGAGCGGGAACAGGAACGGCACCGGCCGGACCAGGTGCGGGGCGATCCGCTGCAGCAGCAGCGAGCGTTCCTGGAGCGCCTCCCTGACCAGGTCGAAGTTGAGCTGTTCCAGGTAGCGCAGGCCCCCGTGGATCAGCTTGGACGATCTGGACGAGGTGCCGGAGGCGAAGTCGCGCGCCTCCACCAGCCCCACGGACAGCCCCCGGGTCGCCGCGTCCAGCGCGACCCCGGCTCCGACGACCCCGCCTCCGATCACCACCACGTCGAGTTCCGCGGCGCTCATCTGCGCCAGTGCGGCGGATCGCTCGGCAGGCCCGAGCCGTCCCGTGCCCATTCGCGCCGTCATGTGCAACCCCCTGGGGTGCGTCTTGTCGCCTTACGTGAGGTATCTACCCATCTACCCTAGGCACCATTACCGGCCGGTAGGAAACGGCGGGCGAGATTCCCGTCACAACCCCGGTGAACAGCGCGAACCCGTCGCCGAGGCCCCTTCTCCCAGGGGTCCCGCCGAGATCATGTGAACCTCCGGCCACCCCGGTCGCTACCCACCCGACATGAACAGGGGTGCCGAGAAGATGCCGCCGCACCGGCCCGGCGCCGCACGGCCCGCCCATGCCCGGCAGGACGACGGGCGCGCGCTGACCGCGGTGGCCGACGGCGACGCGACCGCGCTGACCGCGCTGTACGAGCGCTACGCCGGGCCCCTGTTCGCCTTCCTCTACCGGCTCGCCGGGGACCGTGGAACGGCCGAGGAGATCCTCCAGGACACGCTGCTGGCCGTGTGGCGCTCGGCGGGCTCCTACCGGGGCCGTTCCAGCGTGAGCACCTGGTTGTTCGGGGTGGCGCGCAGGCAGGCGCACAACCGGCTCCGCGGCGTCCCGCCCCCCGTGGCGGCCGAACCGGACGACGGCGCCGACCCCCTGCCGGGCCCGGAGGAACTGGCCGTGGGCCAGGAGCGGGTCCGGGCGACCCTGGCCCGGCTTCCGCTGGCCCAGCGCGAGGTGGTCGTGCTCGCCTTCCTCGGCGACCTGAGTCACCGGGAGATCGCCGACGTCCTGGAGATCCCGGTCGGCACGGTGAAGAGCCGCCTGCACCACGCCCGAGCGACCCTGAGGGAGCACGTCGATGAACGAACGTCCTGAACCGTGTCGGCCCCCCGGCCCGCCCGTGCCGCCGAAGGCCCGCGCACGGCCCGGACCGCCGGTCGAGATCCACGAATGGCCCGAGCTGCGGGGGTTCCACGACGGCATCCCCGATCCTCCCGGCCCCGAGATCGTCCGCGCCGTCCTGGTGAGGTCCGCCCTGACCCGGCTCGAACCGGGCGAGGCGGAGGCGGCCCCGGCTCCCGGGCCGTACCGCGCGTGGGCACTGTTGACGATGGAGGCCAGGCTGCTGCACCCTGCGGTCTGGCCGGCCTCCGCGCTGGTCATGGCGGCCGGTGCCTTCTTCGTCATGGCCCAGGGACGGGCCGCGGGCGACGTGCTCTCCCTCGTCGTCTCGCTGGTCGCCCTGGCCGGCCTCGCCATGGCGTACGGACCCGAGCACGACGACGCCTTCGAGCTGGTCGCCGCCACACCGGTCTCGCCGCGCGTCATCCTGCTGGCCCGGGTGACGCTGGTGTTCGGCTACGACCTGGCGCTGGCGCTGCTCGCCTCGGCGGCGATGACGGCGCTCCCGCAGAGCTCCTCCTCGTGGGGGATGATGCCGCTGATCACCGCCTGGCTGGGCCCGATGGCGATGCTCGCGGCGCTCAGCCTGCTGCTGTCGGTGTGCTGGAACCCCGCGGGCGCGATGGGCACCGGGCTGGCGATCTGGGTCCTCCACGCGATGACCACCACCGGCCTGCCCGCGACTGAGGGTCTCCGGGACTTCTGGACGACCAGCCCGCTCACGATCGGGCTCGCCCTGGCCCTGGGGGTCGCCGCCGTCGCCGCCGCCGGTACGGGCGAACCGATCCGGCGCGCCCGCCCGGCCCGCGGATCATGATCCCCACGGCGACCTGCCCCGCGCCCGGCGCCCCCGGGCGACCCGCAGATCACGAGCCTCACGGTGGCCCCCCGCTCGGCGGCCCGGGGCGCCCTCCCGAAGGCGAGAGAACATGATCGCGACCTTCCGCTACGAGTTCCGCATGCAGATCCGCCGTCCCGCCCTGTGGATCGTCCACGGGCTTGTCCACGCGGTGACAGTCGTGAGTCTCCTTCCGATGTACCTGGACCCGACCCTGGGGCGTGCGGGGGACGCCCCGAAGACGGCCATGGTCGCGTCGGCCTCCCTGCTCATGACCCTGCCGCCCATGGCCTACGGATGTCTGATCACCGACCGGCTCGTCCGCGACCGGCGCCTCGGCGTCGGCGAGCTCCTGGACACGACCCCGGCCGGCCGTACCTCCCGTCTGATCGGCAAGTACCTCGGCGTCTGCGCGGCCACCGCCGTACCGCTCGCGCTCGCCTACATCGGCCGGGCCGTGGCCTACGCGATCACCGAGGGCGAGCCCGCCGCACTGGGCTGGGCGGGGGCGATCCTCGTCCTGGCCCTCGTCCCCGGCCTGCTCTTCACCGGGGCGCTCGCCCTGGCCGGCCCTCTGCTGATGCCGCCGATCCCGTTCCAGGTGCTGTTCGTCGCCTACTGGTTCTGGGGGAACGTCGTCCCCCCCACGGTCATGCCGACGCTGACCCACAGCGTCCTGTCGCCCGGCGCCAAGTATGTGGCCTTCGGCCTTCTCGGCCACGAGCCGGTACCGGAACCGGCCCCGCACCTCGTCATCGTGCCCGAGAGCATGCGTTACGCCCCCTGGCCGGACGCCGCGCTGGGCTTCCTGCGGCCCGAGGCCACCCCCGCCGTCGCGTGCCTGTGGATCGGCGTGATGCTGGGGCTCACGGTCTGCGTCCTGTTCCTCGCCCGCCTGCACGCCCTCCGGACGGAGCCCTGACATGCGTATCGAGATCTCCCGCCTGACCAAGACCTACCGGGGCGGCGTACGGGCCCTCGACGGGATCGACCTCGACGTGCCGACCGGCATGTACGGCCTGCTCGGTTCCAACGGGGCGGGCAAGACCACGCTCATGCGGATCCTGGCCGGGCTGCTCAGGCCCACCTCGGGGACGGTCCGCGTCGGCGGGCACGACATCGCCACCGCCGAGGGACGCCTCGCCGTGCAGCGGACGCTCGGCTACCTGCCGCAGGGCGTCGGGGTCTACCCCGACCTGACCGCGCGGGGATTCCTCGACTACATCGCCCTCCTCAAGGGGATCGACTCCCGCACCACCCGGCGACGCCGGATCGGCGAGCTGCTCGACGTGGTCGCCCTGACCGAGGACGCCGACCGCAGGCTCAGGGGCTACTCCGGGGGCATGCTGCGCCGGGTCGGCATCGCCCAGGCGCTGCTCGCCGACCCCCGCCTGCTCGTCGTGGACGAGCCGACCACCGGCCTGGACCCCGAGGAGCGGATCCGGTTCCGCACCCTGCTCTCCCGGCTCGCGGGCGACCGCACGGTCCTGCTCAGCACCCACATCGTCGAGGACGTGGCCCAGACCTGCCGGTTCCTGGCGGTGCTCGCCCGGGGACGCCTGGCCTTCACCGGGGACGTCGGCGCGCTGGTCTCCCGGGCCGACAGCAGGGTGTGGACCCTGACCACCTCCGGCCCGGTCCCCGCACACGGCAGGGTCGTGGCCGCCGTCCCCGAGGGCACCGGAACGCGCTACCGCGTCATCGCCCCCACGGCCCCCGGCCCCGCCGCCCTCCCGGCCGAACCGACCCTGGAGGACGGCTACCTCGCCCTCATGGAACACGTGGGCTCAGGGTGAGGGCGGAAGACCCTCCCGGCGCGGAGCCCCGGCCCGGGAACGCGTCCGCACGCGGACCCGGAAGGATGGGGCCCATGAGCATCACACTCGCCGACGCCCGCGTCGTGACCCCCGACGGTGTCCACGAGGGCTGGCTGACCATCGAGGACGGCCGCATCACCCACGTGGGGCAGGGCGCCGCCCCCGGGCCGGGGCTGGACCTGGCCGGCCGGTACGTCGTGCCGGGCTTCGTCGACATCCACAACCACGGCGGGGCGGGCGGCTCCTTCCCCTCCGGCGACCTCGCGCAGGCCAGGACGGCGGCGGACCTGCACTCCCGGCACGGCACCACCACGCTCGTCGCGAGCCTGGTCACCGCCTCCCTGGACGACCTGGCCTCGGCGGCCGCGGCGCTGGCCGAGCTGTGCGAGGACGGCCTGCTGGCCGGGATCCACTTCGAGGGCCCCTACATCGCCGCCGCCCGGTGCGGGGCCCACGACCCGGCCCTGCTGCGCGAACCCTCCCCGCGGGAGCTCGCCCGGCTGCTCAGGGCCGGGCGCGGCCACGTGCGGATGGTCACCCTCGCCGCGGAGCTGCCCGGCGCGCTGGACACCGTACGCGAGGCGGTGGCGGGCGGCGTGATCGCCGCCCTCGGCCACAGCGACGCGAGCTACGAGCAGACGATCGCGGGCATCGACGCGGGCGGCAGCGTGGCGACCCACCTGTACAACGCGATGCCGCCGCTGCACCACCGCGACCCCGGGCCCATCGCCGCCCTGCTCCAGGACGAGCGCGTCACGGTCGAGCTGATCAACGACGGTGTGCACCTGCACCCGGCCATGACCCGCCTGGCCTTCACGACGGCGGGTCCCGCGAGGACCGCGCTGATCACCGACGCGATGGCGGCGGCCGGGATGGGCGACGGCGTCTACGGGCTCGGCCCGATGAGCGTGAACGTGATCGACGGGGTGGCCCGGCTGGCCGAGGGCGGCGCCATCGCGGGCAGCACCCTGACCATGGACGTCGCGTTCCGGCGCGCCGTGCGCGAGGTGGGCCTCTCGATGACCGAGGCGGCCGAGATCTCGTCCCTGACCCCGGCCAGGGTGCTCGGCCTCGACGACCGCCTGGGCTCGATCACGGTCGGCAGGCAGGCCGACCTGGTGGTGCTCTCCGACGACCTGGAGGTCTCCGGGGTGATGCGCCGGGGCTCCTGGATCACCGAACCGCGCTGACCCACCGGCCCGCCCGCCGGGTCACGGCCCGGCGGGCGGAACGCCCCCACCGGAACGCCCCCGCCGGGACGGCCCCGCGGGTGGAACCGCCCCGCGAGCGCGAGGCGGTTCTCAGGTGACGTGGGGGGCGACGACCACCTCGACGCGCTGGAACTCCTTGAGGTCGGAGTACCCGGCGGTCGCCATGGTGCGCCTGAGCGCGCCCATCAGGTTCATCGAGCCGTCGGCCACCGAGGAGGGGCCCTGGAGGATCTGCTCCAGCGTGCCGACCGTGCCGAACTCGACCCGCTTGCCCCGGGGCAGCTCCGGGTGCTGCGCCTCCGACCCCCAGTGGAAGCCGCGGCCGGGGGCCTCGGAGGCCCGCGCCAGCGGCGAGCCGACCATGACCGCGTCCGCTCCCACCGCGATCGCCTTGGCGATGTCACCGGAGGTGCCCATGCCGCCGTCGGCGATGACGTGGACGTACCGCCCGCCCGACTCGTCCATGTAGTCGCGGCGTGCCGCGGCCACGTCGGAGATCGCGGTGGCCATCGGCACCACCACGCCCAGTACCGTGCGGGTGGTGTGCGAGGCGCCGCCGCCGAAGCCGACGAGCACCCCGGCCGCGCCGGTCCGCATCAGGTGCAGCGCCGCGGTGTAGGTGGCGCATCCCCCGACGATCACGGGGACGTCGAGCTCGTAGATGAACTGCTTGAGGTTGAGCGGCTCGGCCCTGCCGGAGACGTGCTCGGCCGAGACCGTGGTGCCGCGGATCACGAAGATGTCCACGCCCGCGTCGATGACGGCCTTGTGGTACTGGACGGTCCGCTGCGGGGAGAGCCGGACGGCCGTGGCCACCCCGGCGGCGCGGATCTCCTCGATCCGGCGGCCGATCAGCTCCTCCTTGATCGGCGCGTTGTAGATCTCCTGCAGCCGCTTGGTGGCGGGCGCCCCCTTGAGCGCGGCCACCTCCTCCAGCAGCGGCATCGGGTCGTCGTACCGGGTCCAGAGCCCTTCGAGGTCGAGCACGGCGAGACCGCCGAGCCTGCCGACCTCGATGGCGGTCCGCGGCGAGACCACGCTGTCCATCGGGCTCACCACGACGGGCAGCTCGAAGCGGTAGGCGTCGATCTGCCAGGCGATCGAGACCTCCTCGGGGTCGCGGGTCCGGCGCGAGGGGACGATGCCGATCTCGTCGAGCGCGTAGGCACGACGGCCGCTCTTGCCGCGGCCGATCTCCACCTGAGTCATATGCCTGTCTTTCCCGTTCATGCGGATGCGGCGCGCGTCGTGATCCTCACGCGCGCGCCGTGCCCGCCGCTCTAACGACCGTGGTAGTTGGGGGCCTCGACCGTCATCTGGATGTCGTGCGGGTGGCTCTCCTTCAGGCCCGCCGCGGTGATCGGCATCAGCTCGCACCGCTCGTGCATGTCGGCGACCGTGCGGCATCCGGCGTACCACATGCCCTGGCGGAGGCCGCCGACGAGCTGGTGGGCCACCGCGGCGACCGGGCCGCGGTAGGGGACCTGGCCCTCGATGCCCTCGGGGATGAACCTGTCCTCGGTGCCGACGTCGGCCTGGGCGTAGCGGTCCTTGCTGAAGGAGGTGCCGCCGCGCTCCCGGTTGCGGACCGCGCCGAGCGAGCCCATCCCCCGGTACGACTTGAACTGCTTGCCGTTGATGAAGATCAACTCGCCCGGGGACTCCTCGCAGCCGGCCAGGAGCGACCCGAGCATGACCGAGTCGGCCCCGGCCGCGATGGCCTTGACGATGTCGCCCGAGTACTGCAGGCCGCCGTCGCCGATCACCGGCACCCCGGCGGGCCCCGCGGCCAGCGACGCCTCGTGGATGGCCGTCACCTGCGGGGCGCCGACACCGGCGACCACCCGGGTGGTGCAGATGGAGCCGGGACCGACCCCGACCTTGACCGCGTCGACTCCGGCGTCGATCAGCATCTGGGCGCCCGCGCGGGTGGCGATGTTGCCGCCGATCACGTCGATCCCGCCGTTCGCCTTGATCTTGGCGATCATGTCGGCGAGTCCCTTGGAGTGACCGTGCGCGACGTCCACCACGATCACGTCGACCCCGGCCTCGATCAGCGCGGCCGCCCGCTTGTCGGCGTCGCCGCCGACGCCGACGGCCGCCCCCACGACCAGCCTGCCGTCGGCGTCCTTGGTCGCCATCGGGTACTTCTCGCTCTTGGTGAAGTCCTTGACGGTGATGAGCCCGCGCAGCCGGCCCCCGGCGTCCACCAGCGGAAGCTTCTCGATCTTGTTCTGCCTGAGCAGGTCGAACGCGTCGTCGGTGGAGACCCCGACCGGCGCGGTGACCAGCGGCATCGGGGTCATGACCTCGCGCACCGGGCGGTTGTGGTCGGTCTCGAAGCGCATGTCACGGTTGGTGACGATGCCGACGAGCACGCCGGTCCCGTCGGTCACGGGCACGCCCGAGATCCGGTACGTGGCGCAGAGGCGCTCGACGTCGGCGAGCGTGTCGTCCGGGGAGCAGGTGACCGGGTTGGTGACCATCCCGGCCTCGGAGCGCTTGACGAGGTCGGCCTGCTGGGCCTGGTCCTCGATCGAGAGGTTGCGGTGCAGGATGCCGATGCCGCCCTGGCGTGCCATCGCCACCGCCATGCGGGCCTCGGTCACCGTGTCCATCGCCGCGGAGATCAGCGGGATCCTCAGGGTGATGCCCCTGGACAGGCGCGTGGTGGTCTCGGCCTCGCCCGGTTGCAGGTCCGAATAGGCGGGGACCAGGAGCACGTCGTCGTACGTGAGCCCCGGTTCGGTGAACTTGGCCATCAGCAACCCTCCTGCCACGGCGCTCTCATGACGGGGAAAGGCGCCGACCCCCGGGCTCACAGTTTAGAGTCTGGCACCGATCCGGGCCGACCCGGGGGAAAAGCCCGCGCGTGGCGGGGCCGGGCCACGGCCGGGGAGGGCGCTGCGCCGTAGGGGGTGTCGCCGAAGAGGGTGGTCGCCGAAGAGAGCCGGGGAAGGACGGGCCGTCCCGGGAAGGGCCGTCTGGGAAAGCGGGCCGTCAGGGGGGACAGGCCGTCCGGGAGAGGGAGAAGGTCGGGGGGCCGAGCGGTCGGTGACCCGCTCGGTCCCCCGGATCACCGGTACCGTCACGGAGCGCCTTGGCGCCACCGGACCCCCCTCCGCACCCGGATGGCGGCGTCATCCGTGTCGGTACCGACGCTGCGTCAAGAGTGCGTCACGATACGTTCTGCAGGCAATGTAGAAACGTGCAATTGCACGAAGTTGCACACGACGGCATGCCGGTAGAGGCAACGCCCGGACAGGGATGATTCACCGGGCTATCCTCGCCAGACCCCCCGTGTCATCTGCAGGAGTCCCTCACTGATGCGTACTGACACATCCATGTCCGCCCCGTCCGACCCGCTGGAGACACTGGGCCTCACCCCGGCCCAGGCCAGCCTGTACAACACGGTCCTGCGCCTGCACCGTGCCACCCGCGACGACCTGGTCCAGGCCACCGACGGCTCGTCGGAGCCGATCACCCGCGAGCTGGCCACCCTGGTACGGCTGGGCGTGGTCGCCGAGCAGGGCGGCGAGTACCTCGCCCGGCACCCGGCCACCGCCCTGGGGAACCTGATCGCCGAGAGGCTGGACCGGCTGGCCGCCGAGAGCCGCGGCATCGACCGCGTGCTCGGCTCGATCCGCGGCTTCATCCACCAGTACGACGCGGGGCACGACTACCAGGCCGGCCGGTTCCCGGTGGAGGCCGTCGGCGGGGCCGACGAGTTCTACGAGAGCGTGATCGGCCTGGCCGTGCAGTCCCCGCCGCTGACGCTGCTGTCGGCCATCCCGGACGGCCGGATGATGAGCGACTTCGCGCACCGCTACGCCGACCAGTGGATCGGGGCCCAGCACGCGGGCCTGCTCTCCTGCCGGGTCGTCATCCCGGTCCACACGCTGGAGATCCCGGGCCTGCGCGACAAGCTGGACCGGTTCGAGCGGGCCGGAGCCCAGGTGCGCACCCTGGACGTGGTGCCGAGCTGGTTCCTGGTCGCCGGGGGCGACGCCGCGGGCCTGCCGCCCCAGTGGGGAGGCACGCTGCCGGAGAACGCCTACAACTTCCACCTGCTCCGGGCGCCCGTCGTGGTGGCCGCGCTCGGCTCGCTCTTTCGGGAGCTGTGGGCACGCTCGGCCCGGCTGCCCTGGACCCACCGCGACGACGTCGTGGTCCGGGTGCTGCGGCTGGCCGGCCAGGGCGTCCCGGACGAGATGATCGCCCGGCAGCTGGGCGTCTCGGTCCGCACGGTACGGGCCCGGTTCGCCGACGCCATGGCCGAGCTGGGCGCGCAGTCACGCTTCCAGGCGGGGGTGGAGGCGGCCCGGCGCGGCTGGCTCTCCTAGGACCGCGGCCCTCCCTCGGCGACCGGGGACCTCCCGCGCCTCCGGGCGCGGCCCCGGCGCCTCCGGTTGCCTTCTCCGACGCCTTCGGGTACGGCCCCTGCCCCTTCGGGCGACCGGCTCTCCGCAGGGCCGGGACGCCTTCCGAGGCGCCGTACGCCCCCGGCAGGGCGGGATACGCCTCGCCCGGGACCGCCGCACTCGTGCAGTTCCATGCCTCTCTGTCACATCCAGGCCATAAGGTGGGATCGTGCTCGACGATGTCCCTCGCGACCCGTTCGCGGATGACCCCGACGACCCGGCGGCGGCGCTGGGCGATCCCGACGATCCCGAGCCGCTCACCACGGACGAGCGCGACGAGGCCATGACCGACCTCGCCGACGTGGAGGTCTTCCGCTCGCTGCTGGAGCCCCAGGGAGTGCTCGGCCTGGTGCTCGACTGCCCCGAATGCGGCGAGCAGCACTACTTCGACTGGGAACTGCTCCGCGGCAACCTGCGCCAGATGATCGAGAACGGCCAGCCGCAGGTCCATGAGCCCGCCTACGAGCCCGACCCCACCGACTACGTGAGCTGGGAGTACGCCCGGGGTTACGTGGACGGTGTGATCGACACCGAGGAACACCGCTGATCCACGTCGTCGGCCAGGGCCGCCAGTAGCGCGACCGCGACGTCTCCGGCCTTCGAGGGGGAGACCGGTGTCCTGCGGGACAGTGCCTCGACGACCGCCTCGGTCTCGGTCACGGCCGGATCCTCGTCCGGCCCGTACCTGCGGGCCGGACGTCGCGGGTGAACCGTTGTCATGATCGTTCTCGCTCCGGGTCGTCGCGAGCCCCGTCCCGCGGTTCGGGTCTCCGCTCGCGGCCCCTGCTCAGCGGCTCCGCGGTCAAGCTATCGACTCCAACTCCGCCATCGCCCGAAGCCTGGCCAGCGCCCTGTGCTGGGCGACACGAACCGCACCTGGTGACATGCCGAGTACATTACCGGTCTCCTCGGCGGAAAGGCCCGACACCACCCGGAGCATGAGCAGCTCCCGCTGGTTGTCCGGCAGCCGCGACAGCAGCCGGCGGGCGTGCTCGGCCTCGATGTAGCGCACCACGGTCTCCTCCGGCCCCGGCCCCTCGTCGGGGCCGTCCGGAAGGTCCTGGGTGGGCACGGCCGAACGCACCGAGCTGCGCAGCGCGTCGGCCACCTTGTGGGAGGCGATGCCGAAGACGAAGGACGCGAAAGGGCGGCCCATGTCACGGTAGCGGGGCAGCGCGGACAGCACCGCGATGCACACCTCCTGGGCCACGTCGTCCGCGATGTGGTATTGACCGGAGACCCGGCCCAGACGACCACGGCAATAACGCACGACCATCGGCCGCAGTTGCGCGATCAGAGCCTCGATCGCGGTGCGATC
Organism: Streptosporangium sp. NPDC050855; assembly: GCF_044456585.1. Classification (NCBI taxonomy): domain Bacteria; kingdom Bacillati; phylum Actinomycetota; class Actinomycetes; order Streptosporangiales; family Streptosporangiaceae; genus Streptosporangium; species Streptosporangium sp. NPDC050855. Next base: position 706,881 of record NZ_JBITFY010000001.1, on the reverse strand, counting down.
CCCCTGAACGGCGAGGCTTGTCAGATCCTTGAGATCATCCCTGTGGGCGACCCCATCGGACCTCGTCGCAAGCCTCACCCCATTTTTGGCGTCGGCGACGCATCCCTCGGTCACGTTAGGCATGATGCCCGCCCTGATAGTGCCTGTCGTCATGGCAAACGGCTACGGATTGGTCACATTGAGGCGGTGATAACCGCGCGTAATCAAGGGGCGACGCTATCGACTACGGTATGTAGGAATATTCCGCTCGATTGCCAGAATGCGTTCTATAGAGCAGAAGCGTTTTTTGGATCTTCCACGCCGGAAGACGTGCCATGACGCTTTGGGACCGCTTTCGGTTCACCGCCGGAAGCGATCGTCCTTCATCCTCCACGCGAGCCCGGCGGGTCCCGGACGCGGAGACACGAACGGCCCGCGTCCCCCGAGGGGGGCGCGGGCCGCGCGGGAGCGGTACCGATCAGTGGCCGTGACCGTGGCCGTGGCCCTGACCGCCGCCGGCCGGGGCCTCCTCCTCGGGCTTGTCCACCACGAGGGCCTCGGTCGTCAGCAGCATGCCGGCGATGGAGGCGGCGTTCTGGACGGCCGAGCGGGTGACCTTGACCGGGTCGATGACGCCCTGGGCGATCAGGTCGCCGTACTCGCCGGTGGCGGCGTTGAAGCCCTGGCCGGCGGAGAGCTCGGTGACCTTGGCCGTCACCACGTAACCCTCGAGACCGGCGTTCTCGGCGATCCAGCGGGCCGGCTCGACGAGCGCCTTGCGGACGATCGAGACACCGGTCGCCTCGTCCCCGGTCAGGCCCAGGTCGTCGAGGGCCTTGGAGACGTGGATGAGCGCGGAGCCACCGCCGGAGACGATGCCCTCCTCGATCGCGGCGCGGGTGGCCGAGATCGCGTCCTCGAGGCGGTGCTTCTTCTCCTTGAGCTCCACCTCGGTGGCCGCGCCGACCTTGAGCACGCAGACACCGCCGGAGAGCTTGGCCAGACGCTCCTGGAGCTTCTCGCGGTCCCAGTCGGAGTCGGACTGCTCGATGGCGAGCTTGATCTCCTTGACGCGGTCGGCGATCGCCGTGGCCTCGCCGGCACCGTCGACGACGGTGGTGGAGTCCTTGGTGATCACGACGCGGCGGGCGGTGCCCAGCACCTCGACGCCGACGTGCTCCAGCTTGAGGCCGATCTCCTCGCTGACGACCTGGCCACCGGTGAGGATGGCGATGTCCTGCAGCATGGCCTTGCGGCGGTCACCGAAGCCGGGCGCCTTGACCGCGACCGAGGTGAAGGTGCCGCGGATCTTGTTCGTCACCAGGACGGCCAGGGCCTCGCCCTCGACGTCCTCGGCGATGACCAGCAGGGCCTTCTTGGTCTGCGCGATCTTCTCGAGCAGCGGCAGGAAGTCGGCGACCGAGGAGATCTTGCCCTGGGTGATCAGGATGTAGGGGTCCTCCAGGACCGCCTCCATGCGCTCCTGGTCGGTCACCATGTAGGGCGACAGGTAACCCTTGTCGAACTGCAGGCCCTCGGTGAACTCCAGCTCCAGGCCCATGGTGTTGGACTCTTCGACGGTGATCACACCGTCCTTGCCCACCTTGTCGAACGCCTCGGCGATCAGCTCGCCGATCTTGGCGTCCTGCGCGGAGATCGTCGCGACGTGCGCGATCTCCTTCTTGTCCTCGACCGGGCGGGCGGACTCGATGAGCCTGTCGCTGACGGTCTTGGCGGCGATGTCGATGCCGCGCTTGAGGGAGAGCGGCTGGGCGCCGGCGGCCACGTTGCGCAGGCCCTCGCGGACCATGGCCTGGGCCAGGACGGTCGCGGTGGTGGTGCCGTCACCGGCGACGTCGTTGGTCTTGGTCGCCACCTCCTTGGCCAGCTGCGCGCCGAGGTTCTCGTACGGCGCCTCCAGCTCGACCTCACGGGCGATGGTGACACCGTCGTTGGTGATGGTGGGCGCACCGAACTTCTTGTCGATGACGACGTTGCGACCACGCGGGCCCAGCGTCACCTTGACCGCGTCCGCGAGAGCGTTCACGCCGCGCTCGAGAGCTCGGCGCGCGTCCTCCTCGAACGACAGGATCTTCGGCATGACAATCCTCTCTATAAGTACGTCGGCGCATCAAAGCCCCGGGCGCTGTCGCGACCCGGGGCTCGATACGTCATCTTTTTGTGAAGCGAAATCTACTTCTCGATGATGGCGAGCACGTCGCGGGCGGAGAGCACCAGGTACTCCTCGCCGCTGTACTTCACCTCGGTGCCGCCGTACTTGCTGTAGAGGACCACGTCGCCCTCGTTGACGTCGAGCGGAACACGCTTCGTGCCGGCGTCGTCCCAGTTGCCGGGACCCACCGCGAGGACCTTGCCCTCCTGCGGCTTCTCCTTGGCGGTGTCCGGGATGACCAGACCGGAAGCGGTGGTCTGCTCGGCCTCAAGCGGCTGGACCACGATGCGGTCGCCGAGCGGCTTAACGGGAACCTTGGTGGCGGTCGTCACGTCGGACCTCCCCTTCAGATGTGAACGATCTAGAAGAGGCGACCAGCGGTCTGCCGTCGCGGGTGTCAGACCTGCCTCGTCGCATTGATTTGGCACTCTCACGGGGAGAGTGCCAATACGGAACAGTATGCAAGGAGGCCTTGACAGTCAACACGAAGCGCCCTTCTGCGCTAGGAGCGGACGGCGAACCGGGAGGAAAACCCCTCATCAGGCCCGTGACGGAAGGCGATAGCGTCGGCTGCTGTGAATCTCGACGCATTCCGGGAGCTGCTCACCCCGCGCGGCCAGGAGGCGCTCGCCGCCGCGGCCGGGACCGCCGGCGACGACCCGGTGACGGCGGTGACCCGCCTCCGGAGGCACTACGACGCGGACCTGACCTCGGCCGCGCTCACCCAGGCCGCGCTCAGGGTGCGCGCCAGGGACAAGTTCGGCCCCGACGCCGACCTGATGTACTTCACCCGCGCCGGGCTGGAGCAGGCCACCCGCCGCGAGGTCGCCGACCACCGGGCGCGCCGCCTGGCGGCGGGCTCGCGGGTCGCCGACGTCTGCTGCGGCATCGGCGGCGACCTGCTGGCCCTGGCCAGGGCCGGATGCACGGTCGAGGCCGTGGACGCCGACCCGCTCACCGCCGCGGTGGCGCGGGCCAACGCGGACGCGCTGGGACTGGGCGAGCGGGTCTCGGTCCGCGCCGCCGACGCCTCCGTCCTGGACCCGGCCGCCTTCGACGTGCTGTTCGCCGACCCCGCGCGCCGCACGGCCCGGGGCAGGACCTTCGACCCGATGGGGTACTCGCCGCCCTGGCCCGCGGTGCTGGAGATGGTGGCCCGCGCCGGTGCCGCCTGCCTCAAGGTCGCCCCCGGCATCCCGTACGAATTCATCCCCGACGGCGCCGAGGCCGAGTGGGTCTCCTGGCGCGGCGACGTCAAGGAGGCGGTGATCTGGTGCGGCGCGCCGGCCGGGACGACGCCGCGCCGGGCCACGCTCCTGCCGTCCGGCGTCACGATGACGCCCGACCCCGCGCTCGGCGCCCCGCCCACCGGCCCGGTGGGCCGCTACATCTACGAGCCGGACGGCGCGGCGATCCGGGCCCACCTGGTCGCGGAGATCGCCGCCTCGGTCGGCGGGCGCCTGCTCGACGCGCAGATCGCCTACATCACCGGCGACGACGCGGTGACGACGCCGTGGGCGTCCCGGTACGAGGTCCACGAGACGCTGCCGTTCTCGCTCAAGCGGTTGCGGGCGGCGCTGCGCGAGCGCGACGCAGGAAACGTGACGATCAAGAAACGCGGTTCCGCGGTGGACGTCGACCGGCTCAGGAAAGACCTCCGGCTCTCCGGCGGTGAATCCGTCACGGTCATTCTCACCCGGATCGGCGAGAGGCCGTTCGCCTTCGTCTGCAGCCCCGGCTGACCAGCCAAAATAGTTAATTCTTCCAGCCAACCGGCAATTCCCATCTTTTAGTCTCGCCGCTGGAAAACCTTGATCCACCGGCTAAGGTTTCGGGGCGGGAGTTCTCCCTCGTCCGCGGTTTCACCACGTTCAGCAGTATTCGTCAGCGTTCATCAGTATTTGTCAGCGTTCATCAGCGTTCATCAGCGACCGACCCCATCCCACCGCGCGGCCGACCGTCGGCGAGTGAAGGAGTTCTCGGTGGATCACTCCGACCACGCCCTGTTCCAGGCGGGCAGCCAGACCGCCATCTCCGACCGGATGCGCGAGCTCCTCGCCCGCGCGGCCCAGGACCACGTCTACGAGCAGCGGACCCAGGGCGCCGTGCTCGACGAGATCCGGCAGCGCCTGGAGGGCATGGAGTGGCTGCTCCGCGAGGTCAGGGAGCGCGAGATCGGCGGGCTGAACGGCACCCTCGAATCCGTGCACGGGCGCCTGGACGAGATCGCCGCCCGCCCGCCCACCTGGGCCGAGAGCCTGGCCCAGCACGTCGAGGCGGTCCGCGACCACGTCGACGCCGTCGGACGGCGCGTCGACGCGGTGCGCGACCGGATCTCGGACGTCGGCGAGCTGCCGAGCCTGTGGACCGACCTGGGCGCCATGGGCGAGGGCGTGGAGGAGGCCCTGGCCCGGCTGCGCGCGATCTCGGACGGCACCCAGGGCGTCGACGAGCAGGTGCGCGGGCTGGCCGAGCACCTCGCCCGGCTCCAGGCCGACATGGGCATCGCCGCGCACCGGTTCAGCCGGCTGGACCGGGCGCTGGCCGACCTGGCCCAGCGCACCGGGCGCGTCGAGGCGGGCATGCTCGAGGCGTCCACGAGCCTGCAGCAGGCCCTGGGCACCGCCACCGACCGGGTGCTGGCCGCGGTCGACCAGGTCAACGCCAAGGTCGACCAGGTGAGCGGCAGGGTCGACCTGGTCGTGCCGAGGATCGACGAGCGGACCGCGGCCGTCGAGAGCCGCATCGACCGCCTGGACGGCCATCGGACGGCGGCCGGAGGGCGCTTCGACACCCTGGAGGAGCGCCTCGACGACATCGAGGGACGGGTCACCGGCCGCATGGACGTCATCGACTCCCGCCTGTCCACCCTGGACGGCCACGCGGAGAAGTCGGCCGAGCGCCTGGAGAGCCTGGACGAGCGGGTCGGCTTCCTGCCCGCGATCCTCGGCCTGGACGTGCTCATCGGCGCCCAGGCCACCGAGCAGCGGGAGCGCTTCGACACCCTGGAGGAGCGCGCCCGGCGGGCCGAGGCCGCGCTGGCCCCGCTGGCCGAGATGGTCCGCGCCCGGCCCGACCGCGAGCAGCTCACCCAGGCGCTGAGCGAGACCGTGGAGCCCGCGCACGCCGACCTGACCCGCCGCCTGGGCGCCCTGGAGGAGACCATGCTGGCGCTCGCGGAGGCTTTACTGCGTCCGGCCAGGCCCGACAAGGGCTGACCGGGCCCCGGACCGCGCGGGCCCGGTCTGTGCGATCCCCGTGTGATCCCGGTCCGTGCGGTTCCGGTCCGTGCGGTTCCGGTCCGTGCGGTCCCGGCTTATGCGGTCCCGGCTTATGCGGTCCCGGTGCGCACGGGCTCGATCCGCGCGGTCGCCGGGATCCTCTCAGCCGGGGTGCCCGGGGTGCTCGGGGCGCCCGCGACCTGCCCTCCCGGAGGGTACGTCTCGCGGCAGAGGTTCCCCTTGACCACCTTGAGCAGGGCCGACAGCTCCTCGACCTGCTCGTCCGTCAGCCCCCGGGTCATCCGGTGCTGCAGCTCGGCCATGACCCGGTCCACCTCGGGAAGGAGCGCGCGCCCGGCGGGTGTGATCTCGACCATGCTGATCCGCCGGTTGGCCGGGCAGGGACTGCGGCTGACGAACCCGCTGCGCTCCAGGCGCTGGAGCGTCTTGGTCATGGTGGACACGTCGACGCCGACGATCCTGGCCAGCGCGTTCTGCGACTGGGGACCGTGGTCCCCCAGCGCGCCCAGCACGCGTTCCTGACCGGGGTACAGGTCGATCTCCGCGAGGAGGTTCGCGAGCAGGGCACGGTGGTCACGGCCGGCGACGACCATCAGGCAGTTGAGGCTCTCCTCGTACTCACCGCAGCCTCCGCTCGTGCCGTCGCAGCTTCCGTCCGCCTCGTACACCGTCTCGATCCGCGTCTCCGCCATGTCCGGGTCCTTTCCGTCCCTGTCGAGACTACCGCTTGCATGTTGGCCGACCAAGTTGTACAAATAATCCTTGGCTGGCCAAGTTGGTCAGCCAAGAAGGGAAACGTCATGCCTTTCTCATCGTTCACGCTCGGCGACATCACCCTCCCCAACCGCCTGGTGATGGCCCCCATGACCCGCTCGCGGGCCTACGTCGACGGCATCCCGTCCTCGCTGACCGCCCTCTACTACGCCCAGCGGGCCTCCGCGGGCCTGATCGTCACCGAGGGGGTGCAGCCCAGCCATGCCGGCAAGGGCTACATGAACACCCCCGGCCTGCACACCGACGAGCAGGTGGCCGGGTGGCGTGAGGTCACCGACGCCGTGCACGCGGCGGGCGGGCGGATCTTCGCCCAGATCATGCACGCCGGCCGGATCGGCCACCCCGACAACACCGGCGCCGTGCCGGTCGCCCCCTCCGCCGTACGGCCGGCCGGGCAGATCTTCACGCCCGCGGGCATGCAGGACCACCTCACGCCGATCGAGCTGACCACCGCCGAGGTCGAGGCGACCGTCCAGGACTTCGCGGACGCCGCCGCCCGCGCGATCGAGGCCGGTTTCGACGGGGTCGAGCTGCACGGCGCCAACGGCTACCTCATCCACCAGTTCCTGTCACAGAACGCCAACCTGCGCGAGGACCGCTTCGGCCGGTCGTCGGTGGACGACAGGATCCGCTTCGCCGTGGAGACCGCGCGGGCGGTCGTCGACCGGATCGGCGCCTCCAGGGTCGGCATCCGGCTCTCGCCCGGCAACGGCATGGGCGACCTGGTCGAGGAGGACATGCACGAGGTCTACCCGGCGCTGGTGAACGAGCTGGCCGCGCTCGACCTCGTCTACCTGCACCTGGTGGCGGGCGCCTCCGACGACCTCGAGCAGGAGATCCGCAAGGCGTGGCCGAACGCCTTGGTCCTCAACACCCCCGCGATCGGCGACCCGTCCGCCAGGGTCGCGCACTCCCTGGAGCGCGGCGCCGACCTGGTCTCGCTGGGCGCCTCGTTCCTGGCCAACCCCGACCTGCCGCTCCGGCTGCGGCTCGGCGCCGAGCTCAGCCAGGCCGACTTCGCCACGGCCTTCGGCGGCGACCACCGGGGCTACACCGACTACCCGGTGCTGTCCCTGCACCCGGCGTCGGCCTGAGACCGGCCGACCGCACGGGGGCGTGCGGGAACACTCGGGAAGCCACGAGGCGCCCGGGGGTCACACGTGGACGGTGGTGACGGGCAGCGAGGAGTCGGCGGGGATGTCCAGCGGGGACGGCGTGATGCCCGCCGACACCAGGTCCGAGCCCAGGGCGGCCACCATGGCCCCGTTGTCGGTGCACAGCCCGGGGCTGGGGACCCGCAGCCGGACACCGGCCGCGTCGCAGCGCTCCTGCGCCAGCGCGCGCAGCCGGGAGTTGGCCGCGACCCCGCCCCCGATCAGCAGGTCCTGGACGCCGTGCTCGGCGCACGCCCGCAGGGCCTTGCGGGTCAGCACGTCCACCACCGCCTCCTGGAACGAGGCCGCCACGTCGGGCACGTGAACCGTCTCGCCCGCCTTCTGCCTGGCCTCCACCCACCGGGCCACCGCGGTCTTCAGGCCGGAGAAGGAGAAGTCGAGCGTCCCGTCCTCGTACTTGCCGCGGGGGAAGGCGACGGCGGTCCCGGAGCCCTCGCGGGCCGCCCGGTCGATGTGCGGGCCCCCCGGGAACGGCAGGCCGAGCACCCTGGCCACCTTGTCGAACGCCTCGCCCGCGGCGTCGTCCACCGTGGAGCCCAGCGGGACGATCTCCTTGGCGACGTCGGGCACCAGCAGCAGGGACGAGTGCCCGCCCGAGACCAGCAGGGCGACGCACGGCTTGGGCAGGGCCCCGTGCTCCAGCTGGTCCACCGCGACGTGGGCGGCCAGATGGTTGACCCCGTACAGCGGCACGCCCAGGCCCAGCGAGTACGCCTTGGCGGCGGCGACGCCCACCAGCAGCGCCCCGGACAGGCCGGGCCCGGCCGTGACCGCGATGGCGTCGACGTCGGTCAGGCGCAGCCCGGCCTTCTCCAGGGCCCGCTCCACGGTCGGGGTCATCGCCTCCAGGTGGGCCCTGGAGGCGACCTCGGGCACCACCCCACCGAAGCGGGCGTGCTGCTCGACGCTGGAGGCGATGGCGTTGGCCAGCATGGTGTGCCCCCGGACGATGCCCACGCCCGTCTCGTCGCAGGAGGTCTCGATGCCCAGGACCACCGGTTCGTCACTCATGGAGATCCTTCCTCATCATGATCGCGTCGGTGCCGTCCTCGTAGTAACGGCGGCGCAGGCCGATCCGCTCGAACCCGAACCTGTGGTAGACCGCCTGCGCGTCCGGGTTGTCCGCCCGTACCTCCAGGAAGACCGAGACGGCGTCCCGGCGCGCGGCCTCGGCCAGCAGCTCGGTCAGCAGGGCGCCGCCGACACCGCTCCGGCGCCGTTCGGCCAGGACGGCGATGGTCTGGACGTCGGCCTGGTCGCCCGCCGCGGCCAGCCCGGCGTAGCCGACGATCACGTCGTCGACCAGGGCCACCAGGTAGTGCCTGGTCCTCGGCTGGTCGTCGAGCTCGCCGCGGAACATGCCCTCGCTCCAGGCGTCGTCCGGGAAGACGGTCCGCTCGATCTCCATGACCGCGGGCAGGTCGTCGGCGGTCATCCGGCGCAGCACCGGGGTCACGTGGAGACCTTCTTGGGCGCCGACGGCACCCGGGCGTCGGGACGGCGCAGGTAGATCGGCAGGGGCGGGCCCAGCACCGAACGGGCACCGGCCCCCTCGGCCTCACCGGCGGCCGCGGTCTCCCCCGGGGCCCCGTCGGCGCGCCGGGCCTCGTCGGTGTCCCAGGAGTGACCGGTGCCCCGCTCGCCGAGCCCACGCTCGCCGAGCGCGGCGGCGGCCAGCGCGGCCAGCGCGCCCGCGTAGGGGTACTCCGGCGCGTCCGCCAGCCGGGTGTCGCCGAGGACCTCGGCGTACATCCGCGCGCCCGCGCCGACCAGCGGGAGATCCCCCGGCAGGTCCTGGGGCCGGTCCACCGAGGGCCCGGACAGCCGGGTGCGCGCGTCGGCGTAACGGCCCCAGAACACCTCCTTGCGCCGCGCGTCGGTGGCCACCAGGAACGGCCCGTCCAGGCCGCTGCCGTAGGCCAGCGCGTCGAGGGTGCACACGCCGTACGCCGGGACGCCCAGGGACGTCGCGAGGGCCTGGGCGGTCACCAGGCCGACCCGCAGGCCGGTGTAGGGACCGGGCCCGGAGCCCGCGACGACGGCGGTGACGTCGCCGAGGGAGACTCCGGCCTCCCGCAGGACCGTCTCGATCGTGGGCACGAGCAACTCGCCGTGGCGGCGCGCGTCGACCGTGGTCGACTCGGCGAGGACCCTCTCACCGTCGTGCAGCGCTGCGGTGACGGCGGGGGTGGCGGTGTCAAAGGCCAGGACCAGCACGGACAGTTAGCCTAGTCCGTCCCGCGAGAGCTCACGTCTCAGGTCTCGACCAGGGTGGCGTAGACGATCAGATTGTCCCGGTACTCGTTCTCGTCCCGGTCGAAGGTCCCGCCGCAGGTGATGAGCCTCAGGCCGTCCTCGAGGTAGACCTTGTCGGCCGGGAACCGGTTCTTGCTGATCTGCTCGATCGTGTCCACCCGGTACTGGGCGACCTTGCCGTCGCTGCGCACCACCTTGATGACCTGCCCCTGCCGCATGTCCTTGAGCCGGTAGAAGACCGCGGGCGAGGTCCTGGTGTCCACGTGTCCCAGGATCACCGCGGGCCCCTTGTCACCGGGGACCACGCTGTCCTTGACCCAGCCCGCGACGTTCGGCTTCTCGTACGGCGGCAGCTCGACCCGGCCGTCGTCCACGCCGAGCTTCATCAGGGGCGCCTTGATCCCCAGGGACGGGATGTCGATGCGGCTGGGCACGACCGAGGCGCGGGCGGGCGGCTTCTCCTCGTCCCCGCCCCTGCCGTTGATCGCGACCATGACGATCCCGGTGATGACACCGGCCAGGACGATCCTGGACCAGCGGGTGGAATCGGCCATCGCGGACTACGAGCGGCGGCGACGCACGACCGCGATGCCGATACCGCCCGCCAGGGCCACGGCGAGCAGCACCCCGGCCGTGCCGATCGGCGCGCCCGGGTCCGCGGGCCCGCCGGCCGCGGTGCCGCCGCCACCGGTGCCCGGCCCCTCGGTGCTGATGATCGTCCTGGTCGGCCTGGAGGTGGGCGTGGAGCTCGGCTCGGTGGCGGCCACGATCCGCAGGTTGGTGGTGCCGGTGTCGTTGGTCCCCTCGCACCTGGCGTTGATCTCGTAGACGCCCACCGCGGTGCCCGCGGCGACGGTCGCCTGGCCGCGGACCCAGGGGCGCGGCGTCGGGGTCGCGGTGGCCGCGGGGTCCGGGGTCGGCGTGGCGAGGATCGGGTCGAGGGTCACCGGGGTGCGGAAGATCCGGGAGGAGGCGGTGCCGCGGTGCTCGGGCCCTCCCTGCGGGATCGGGCAGTTCGCCAGGATCCACACCTTCTGCCCGGCCCTGGCGCGGGCCGGCTGGAGCTGGACCTCGATGTCCTGCCGGCTGATGCCGAAATCGGGCTGGGTCGGGGTGGGCGTGCCCGTCGGGCTGCCCCCCGAGGTGGCCTCGGCCGTGCATCCGGTCATCCCGAAAATGACGATGGCTCCTGCAACCGCGACACGCTTGACGCTTGGCACCGTCGAACTCCGTTTCGCCCTCCGGCCGACGACCCTCGCCCGGCACGATGACCCACCTGTTCCCCATTAAACATGGGCAAACCCGCAACAGTCGATCATCACGCCAGACGATCTAGACCAATGGGGAGTAGTGCCAGCGTGCCAGGATTTCCCCGTCCCCGTAGGGGATTCAGAGGACGCCCTCCCAGCGGGCCCCGACGCCGCGGAGCGCGACGGTGCGGCCCTCGCCCGCGTCCTCGGCGGCGCCCCGGGCGATGACGATCTCCAGCCGGTCCTCGGCCAGCCCCTCCACCAGACCCTCCCCCCACTCGACCACGGTCACCGACTCCTCCAGCGAGGCGTCCAGGTCCAGGTCGTCGACCTCCAGGTCACCGCCGAGGCGGTAGGCGTCGACGTGGACCAGGGCCGGGCCGTCCGAGAGCGAGGGGTGCACCCGGGCGATCACGAAGGTCGGCGAGGTGATCGGGCCGCGCACCTCGAGCCCGGCGGCGATCCCCTGCACCAGGGTCGTCTTGCCCGCGCCCAGCGGGCCGGACAGCACGGCCAGGTCCCCCGGCCGCAGCAGGGCCGCCAGTTCCTCGCCCAGCTCCCGCATCTCCTCGGCGGTCGCCACGTCTCTCACGTGCCTCGTCACTCCTGTCGATCTCTGTGGCCCGGCCCGCGCGGGCCCGGAGCCCTGTCCCCACCGGTCCCGGCCGGCCCTGACCGACCTCAGCCGGTCCCGGCCGGTCTCAGCCGTCCGCGGCGACGCCGTCGCCGCTCGCGCCGGTGCCGCCCGCCTCCGCGCCCCCGTCGGCCGCGGCCCGCTTGAGCAGGTCGCGCAGCGCGTCGTTGACGGCGGTCGGCCGTTCCAGCTGGACCAGGTGCGAGCTGCCGGGGACCTCGGTGAAGCGGGCCTCCGGCAGGGCCTTGGCCATCTCCCTGCTGTGCTCGACCGGTGTCAGCCAGTCCTCGTCACCGACCATGATGGCGGTGCAGACGCCGTTCAGCACACCGAGCGCGTTCATCTTGTCGTGCGACACCAGCGCCGGGTAGAACTCGGCGATCACCTCGAACGGGGTGGAGCGGATCATCGACTCCACGAAGTCGACGAGCGTGGGGCTGACGTTTTTGGAGTCGGCGAACCCCAGGTGGCGCAGGGCCAGGAAGGCCACGTCGTTGCCGACCTGGCGGCTCTTGTCGACCAGCGTGCCGCCGCGCCGCAGGATCGACACCGCGCTCGGCGTGACCATGTGCACCGCCTTCGCCACCAGCGCGGGCAGGCCCAGGGAGATCTCGCCGAGCCTGCCGGGCGAGGTGGAGATCAGCGCGACGCCCTTGATCCGGTCGCCGAACCACCCGGGGTGCCGGTCGGCCAGCGCCATGATCGTCATACCGCCCATGGAGTGGCCGACGAGCACGCACGGGCCGGGCACCAGCGTCTCGATGACCTCGGCCAGGTCCTCGCCGAGCCGGTCGATCGAGCTGTCCTCGGTCGGGATGCGCGGCGAGCGCCCGTGGGAGCGCTGGTCCCACAGCACCAGGCGGTAGGAGTCGCGCAGGTCGCGCCGCTGGTAGTGCCAGGAGTCGAGGTTGAGCGTGTAGCCGTGGCAGAAGACCACGGTCAGCGGGGCGTCCTCGCGGCCGTCCACCTCGGCGTACAGGTGGACGCCGTCGGAGGCGGTGACCGTGACGGGGCGGCCGCGCAGCTCTCCGAGGGGCTCGCTCGCCTCCAGGTCGGGGCGGAGCCTGATGCGGCCGACGGCGTACCGCTTGGCGAGGGCCGCGGCGGCCACTCCGGCGGACGCCGCACCGACGATCGCACCCGCGACCCCGGCCCTGCGCCGTCTGGTAGTACTCATGAGCCCCCCTGAGATGCCCTTCACCGGTGAACGCGCGGGACCCGCGATCCGATCCCGGTCACGATCTCATGCGTGATCGTGCCAAGGGAATCCGCCCATTCCTGGGCGGTCGGCTCGCCGCGTGAGCCGTCACCGAACAGGATCACCTCGTCGCCCTCCGCCAGCGGATCGTCTCCCACATCGATCATGAACTGGTCCATGCAGACCCGGCCGGCGATCCGCCGCCTGCGGCCACCCGCCAGCACCTCCGCCCGGTTGGTGGCGTGCCGCAGGACGCCGTCCGCATACCCGAGCGGAACCAGGCCAAGCGTGGTTTCCCGATCTGTGACATAGAGGTGTCCATAGGACACACCGGACCCGGCGGGCACCCGTTTCACCAATGCGGCCCGCGCCACCAGCGTCATCGCCGGACGGAGCCCGAAGTCTCCCATCGAGGGCACCGGGCTCAGCCCGTAGACCGCGATCCCGGAGCGGACCATGTCGTAGCGGGCGTGCGGAAGCGTCAGCAGCGCCGCCGAGTTGGCGATGTGCCTGATCACGTGCGACCCGCCGAGCCCGGCCTTCTCCGCGATGCCCAGCGCCTCGTCGAAGACGGTGATCTGGTCGGCCACGGACGGGTGTCCCGGTATGTCCGCGCAGGCGAAGTGGGACCAGAGCCCGACGATCTCGATCGTGCCCTCGGCCCGGCGGGCCAGCGCCCGGTCCAGCAGCGCGGGCCAGTCCCCGATCGTGGTGCCGCCGCGGGACAGGCCGGTGTCGGCCTTGAGGTGCACCCGGGCCGTACGCCCGGCCGAGGCCGCGGCGCCGGCGATCGCGTCGAGCGTCGCCGGGCCGGACGCCGACAGCTCGACGTCCCCGGCGACGGCCTCCTCCAGCGGCTCCCCCGGCGGGATGATCCACGCCAGGATCGGCGCGGTGACACCGGCGGCCCGCAGCTCCAGGGCCTCGCGGACGAAGGCGGTGCCCAGCCGCCCGGCCCCGCCCTCCAGACAGGCGCGCGCCACCGGGACCATTCCGTGCCCGTAGGCGTCGGCCTTGACCGCCACCATCATCTCGGCGCCTGGGGCGTGGCCGGTGAGCAGCGCCAGGTTCTCGCGGATCGCCGAGAGGTCCACCCGTGCCTCGGCGGGGGTCGTCGGGAAGCTCATCGCCCCAGTCTGGCAGCTGGGACACCCCTCCGAGGCCCGTTGACCAGGCCACGGGCCGCCTCCGGCAGGGCCTGGGCCACGTCCCAGGCGGACAGCGGGCCGTTGCGCCCGGCGATCCCGTGCAGGTAGGCGCCGGCCGAGGCCGCGTCGTAGGTGTCCAGGCCGGCGGCCAGCAGGGCACCCGTCAGGCCGGACAGCACGTCCCCGGTGCCGCCGGTGGCCAGCCAGGGGCTGCCGGTGGGGTTGACGACGACCGGACGCCCCTCCTGGACGACGAGCGTGGTGGAGCCCTTGAGCAGCACGGTCACGCCCAGTTCCGCCGCGGCCTGCCGTACGTTCTCCAGGCGCCGCGCCTCGATCCGGTCGCGCGGCACGTCCGTCAGGCGGGACAGCTCGCCCGCGTGCGGGGTGAGCAGCACGGGCGCGGCGCGGTGGAGCAGCGACCGGTCGGCGGCCAGCAGCGTCAGGCCGTCGGCGTCGACGAGCACCGGCACGTCGCTCGCCAGCACCGAGCGGGCCACGGCGTGCGCCTCCTCGCCGGTGCCGAGCCCCGGGCCGAGCACCCAGGCCTGCACCCGGCCGACCCGCTCCACGCCCTCGCCGGGCGCCAGGGTGGTGATCACGGCCTCGGGCCAGCGGGCCCGTACCTGGGCCACCGGCTCGGCGGTCCCGGCGTAGCGGACCAGGCCCACCCCGCCCCGCAGCGCCCCGCCCACGGCCAGCACCGCGGCGCCGGTGTAGCGCTCGCTGCCTGCCGCGATCCCGACGACGCCCCGGCGGTACTTGTCGGAGGTCGCGCCGGGCCTGGGCAGCAGGGCCGCCACGTCGGCGTCCTGCGGCGCGATCACGCCGGGGTCGGGCAGGTGGGGGCCGAGGCCGATGTCGACGAGCTCGGTGCGGCCCGCGTACCCGCGGCCGGGGTCGACGAGCAGCCCGGTCTTCCAGGCGCCGAAGGTGACGGTGGCGTCGGCCTGGACCGCGGCGCCCTCCACCTGGCCGCTGCTCGCGTCCACCCCGCTGGGCACGTCCACCGCGAGGACCTCGCCGGGCGCCTCGGCCGCCAGCCGGGCGAGGGTCGCGTACGGCTCCCGCAGCGCCCCGCTCCCGCCGATGCCGACCATCCCGTCCACGATCAGGTCCGCCGCGCCGAGCACCGCGCGGGCGGCCGCGCCCTCGGGGTCGACGACCCGGCCGCCCGCGCGGCGCAGGGCCTCCAGCCCGCCCGTGTGGACGCGCGTGCCGGCCGCGATCGCCTCGACCCGGGCGCCCCGGGCGGCCAGGCGCGCCCCGGCGTACAGGGCGTCCCCGCCGTTGTCGCCGCCGCCGACCAGCAACGCGACGCGGGAGCCGTACACGCCGCCGAGCATCCTGGCGCAGACCACCGCAAGCCCGGTGGCCGCCCTCTCCATCAGGGCCCCCTCGGGCAGGGTCGCCATCAGCGCGGCTTCGGCAGCCTTGATCTGGTCGGAGGTGTACGCGGTCCGCATTCCACCGAATCTATCCCTCGGCGATCACGTAGGCGATGGCGACGCCCCCGTCGTGGGTCAGCGAGACGTGCCAGCGGGCCACGCCCAGCTCACGGGCGACGTCGGCCACCCGGCCGGTCACCCGCAGCTCGGGACGGCCGTGCTGGCCGCGCACGACCTCGGCGTCCCGGTACGGCAGCCCGGGAGGCGCGCCCAGCGCCTTGGCGACGGCCTCCTTGGCCGCGAACCTGGCGGCCAGGGACTCGGCGGCCAGCCCGCTCTCCGCCGGGGTGAACAGGCGCGTCCTCAGCGCGGGCGTGCGCGTCAGCGTCACCTCGAACCTGGCCACGTCCACGACGTCGACGCCGATACCAACGATCATCCACCCAGGCTAGAAGAGAGGGCGGCGGTGCCGTGACGCCCGGGGCCGGGCGGACGTCCGGGCGAGGATCCAAGGGGGCCAGGGGGCCAGGAGGTCCGGGGGCCAGGAGGTCCGGGGGCCAGGAGGTCCGGGGGCCAGGAGGTCCGGGGGCCAGGAGGTCCCGAGGAGGCCGAGAGGGTCCAGGGGATCCGGGCGGGGGCCCAACGGATCCGGGGGATCCAGGGGATCCAGGGGATCCGGGGGATCCGGGTGCTCGCGGGCCGCCGGTCGCCCGGGTCCGCGCCGTCACAACCGGCCCCCAGGTCACTTCCAAGCGGCCCCGCCCAGACTGTGCGTCCTCGGCACGGACATCGACGGACATCTATGGACATTTACAGAAGGGAACGACGGCTCATGAGGATCGCATTGGTCACCGGAGCGGGGCGGGGCATCGGCAGGGAGATCGCACGGCAGCTCGCCGGGCACGGGATGACCGTGTTCGCCGGGGTACGCGACGAGGGTCACGCCCCCGAGGGCACCCGCCCGCTGCCGCTGGACGTCACCGACGAGGCGGCGGCCCGCGACGCCGCCAGGGTCGTCGGGGAGGAGTTCGGAAGGCTCGACGTCCTGGTCAACAACGCCGCGCTCTGCGGCGACCACGGGGTGGCCCCGGCGGACGTGACCGCCGGGCACATGCGGGGCACGTACGAGGTCGGCGTGTTCGGCGTCGTCACGGTCACCCACGCGATGATCCCGCTGCTGCGGGCCTCCGGCGAGGCCAGGATCGTCAACATGACCTCCCGGCTGGGCTCGCTGGCCCTCACCGCGGCCAGGGACGGCATCAACCGCGACTGGACGATGCTGGCCTACAACTCCGCCAAGAGCGCGCTCAACGCGATCACCGTGATGTACGCCAACGAGCTGCGCGGATCCGGGATCCTGGTCAACGCGGTCGATCCCGGGCACTGCGCCACCGACCTGACCGGTCACACCGGGACCCGCACGGCGGCCGAGGGCGCGGCGGTGGCCGTGCGGATGGCCGTCCTCGGCCAGGACGGTCCGACCGGCACGTTCGGCGCGCAGGAGGGCCCGCTCCCCTGGTGACCCGGCTCTCCCCGTGACGACCCGGCCTTTCGCGGCCTCCGCGCCCGGTGGCCCGGCTCCCCGGCCGGCCGGGGCTCCCACCGGCGAGAGCCCCGGCCGGCGGACCTCCTCCGGAGGGGACCCGGCCCGCGGGGGCCTTCCCGGAGGGGACCCGCGGGCCGGTCAGAAGCCGCCGCGCTGCCAGGGACCCCAGATGGCGAAGCTCATGCCCTGGGACGCCTGCATGTTGACGTAGAGGGTGTGGCCTCCGGGGCCGAAGGTCGAGCCGGCGAACTCGGCGCCGGAGTCGCCCTGGACCGGGGCCAGCCTGGAGAAGTCGAAGATCTGACCGGCGGCGGTGAGGCCGCGCAGATAGTTGCCGTCGGAGCCGTCCTCGCACAGGACCAGGGTGCCCCGGGGGCTGGTGGTGACGTTGTCCGGCAGGTCCAGGGTGACCGAGCCCGGCGACTCGTAGACCAGCTTGAGCCGGCCGCTCCACGTCTCGTACGCCCACACCTGGCCGCGTCCCTTGCCGTAGCCGCCGGGCGGGGTGTCGCCGGGCGCGGTCGCGCCGCCCTGGGTGGAGACGAAGTAGATCGTGCCGTGGTGGCTGACCGCCCCCTCCAGCCGGGAGAAGAGCGCCGCCCCCTTGGCCCTGCCCTGGGAGGAGACCGCCAGCATGGCCGTCTCGTAGGTGGTGGTGCCGGTGTAGGTGGGGTCGGGGTCGTCGATGTCCACCCAGGTCGTCGCGTAGGAGGCCCCTGCGGGCTGGCCGATCGAGAGGTCCTTGTTCGGGGCGCCCTGCACGGCCAGCATCTGCAGCCTGCCGCCGTCGAGGATGCGGCCCGCGGTCAGCGGGTTCTTGGGGGGCAGGTACCGGTAGAAGCCCGACGGGTAGAGGAAGTCGTCCTCGGTGAGGTACAGCGCGCCGGTGAGCGGGTCGAACGCGGCCGACTCGTGGGCGAACCGCCCGGCGCTCCTGATCGGCACGCGGCCGCGGCCGTCGATCGGGACCTCGAAGACGTAGCCGTGCTTCTGGGTCAGCTTGCTGTTGTCCTGGCCGGTGGGGTCGTTGCCCACGTCGGGGCCGTTGACGGTCTCCTCGCAGCTCACCCAGGCACCCCAGGGCATCGGCCCGCCCGAGCAGTTCATCTGGGTGCCGGTCAGGCTGGGGGCGGAGGCGAGCACCTCGCCGTAGCGGCTGACCCGGAGCGTGGAGGTGCCGCCGCCGGCCGCCGGGTCGTAGGCCTTGGCCGGGTCGCCGAACGCGCCGACCGGCCCGTTGACCTCGTGGTTGCGGACCAGGATCGCGCTGGTTCCGGGCCCCCGGAAGGCGGCCATGCCGTCGTGCCGCGAGGGGACGACCGAACCGTCGGTGAACGTGTCGCCGGCGACGCTGAAGGAGCGGTAGTGGAAACCGGAGGGCAGGTGGAGGCGGACCACGCCGTCCCGCTCGTCCGCGACCGGAACCAGCGGCCCGTAGCCGCTCCCGGAGCGGAGCTGCCCGCTCTGTCCCGCCCGCGCGACCCCGGCGAAGGGCCCGGCCACCCCGATCGCCGCCAGTGCGGTGCTCCGGGCGAGGAAACGGCGACGATCCATCTGTGGCTCCCTTGGATCAGGTACGTTCACGCAACGTTAATCTGTTCCGGAGGACCGCTATAGGGCATTTATGAATAATTAATAATCCGGAAAGGTAAACGACTCCTCTCTTGTCGGCTTCCGGTGCCCATAGGTTTCTTCGAGCCTTTTGACGCTTTTGGTGTTCGTGGTGTTCGTGGTGCCGACGATGCCACCGGTGCCCGATGTCCCTCGACGTGCCTCGACGTGCCTCGACGCCGTCCGCGCGGAGCCCCGGACGGGCCTCACTCCACCGTGACCGACTTGGCGAGGTTGCGGGGCTGGTCGACGTCGTGCCCCTTGGCCGTGGCCAGCTCGCAGGCGAAGACCTGCAGCGGCACCGTGGCCACCACCGGCTGGAGCAGGGTCGGCACCGCCGGGATGTGGATCAGCGTGTCGGCGTACGGCTCGACCGCGAGGTCGCCCTCCTCGGCGATGACCAGGGTCCTGGCGCCGCGGGCCCGGATCTCCTGGATGTTGGACACGATCTTGTCGTGGATCACCCGCTGGCCGGTCGGGGAGGGGACCACGACCACCACCGGCAGCCCCGCGTCGATCAGCGCGATCGGGCCGTGCTTGAGCTCGCCCGCGGCGAACCCTTCGGCGTGCATGTAGGCCAGCTCCTTGAGCTTGAGCGCCCCCTCCAGCGCGACCGGGAAACCCACGTGCCGCCCGAGGAACAGCACGCACCGCTCGCTCGCCAGCGACCTGGCCAGCGCGCGGACCGGCTCGACCGTCGCCAGCACCTCGCTCACCTTGGACGGCAGCTGCGCCAGCCGGTCGAAGATCTGGGTGATCTCGTCGCCGAACCTCGTGCCCCGCACCTGCGCGAGATAGAGCGCCACCAGGTAGCAGGCGACGAGCTGGGTCAGGAACGCCTTGGTGGAGGCCACCGCGACCTCCGGGCCCGCGTGCGTGTACAGGACGGCGTCGGACTCGCGGGAGATCGTGGAGCCGTTCACGTTGCAGATCGCCAGCACCCGGGAGCGCTGCCCGCGGGCGTGCCGTACCGCCATGAGGGTGTCCATGGTCTCGCCGGACTGGCTGATCACGATCACCAGTGTGTCGCGGTCGAGGATCGGGTCGCGGTAGCGGAACTCGCTGGCCACCTCGACCTCGCACGGCAGCCCGGCCCAGTGCTCGATGGCGTACTTCGCGATGAGCCCCGCGTGGTACGAGGTCCCGCAGGCGACCAGAATGATCTTGTTGATGTCCCGCAGCTCCTGGTCAGAGAGCCGCATCTCGTCCAGTGCCAGCCGGCCGTCCCGGCCGACCCTGCCGAGCAGCGTGTCGGCGACGGCCCTGGGCTGCTCGGCGATCTCCTTGAGCATGAAGTGGTCGTAGCCGTCCTTCTCGGCGGCAGCGGCGTCCCAGCCCACGTGGTAGTCGCGCGTCTCGGCCGGCATGCCGTTGAAGTCGACCACCGTGATCTTCGAGGGACGCAGCTCGACCACCTGGTCCTGGCCCAGCTCCACCGCCTCGCGCGTGTGGGCGATGAACGCCGCCACGTCCGAGCCGAGGAAGTTCTCCCCGTCCCCCCGGCCGACCACCAGCGGCGAGTTGCGCCGCGCCCCCACCACCACCTCGGGCTCGTCGGCCGAGATCGCCAGCAGCGTGAAGGCCCCCTCCAGGCGCAGGCAGACCCGGCGCATCGCCTCGGCCAGGCCCCCGGCGGCGAACTCCTCCAGCAGGTGCGCCACCACCTCGGTGTCGGTCTCGGAGACCAGCAGGTGCCCGGCGTCCTCCAGCTCGGCCCGGAGCGCGGCGAAGTTCTCGATGATCCCGTTGTGGATGACCGCGATCCGCCCCGCGCAGTCGGTGTGCGGGTGGGCGTTGCGGTCGGTCGGGGCCCCGTGCGTGGCCCACCGGGTGTGCCCGATCCCGGTCGTGGCCGGCGGCGTGGGCCGGGAGAGCAGCGCCGAGCGCAGGTTGGCCAGCTTGCCCGCCTGTTTCTCCACCGCCAGGCCGCCGGATCCCACCAGGGCCACCCCCGCGGAGTCGTACCCCCGGTACTCCAGCCGTCCCAGCCCCTCGACCGCGACCTCGATCGCCTGCCGCCGCCCGGTGTATCCCACGATCCCGCACATGGCCACCCCCCTTCCTTGAGGATCGGCCACCGTACCTATGGAGAACCCCCAGCGCAGCCCAAGAATCCCGCCCGGCGCCCCGGCCGGAGCGCGCCCCGGTGCGATCAGTAGGCTCATGCACCATGGCCAACGGTCCTGACGCCGCGACACCGTACGTGCAGCTGAGCCGATCCCGGTGGAGCGAGCTGCGCAGGAACACCCCGCTGACGCTCACCGCGGAGGAGCTGGAGGAGCTGCGCGGCCTCGACGACCCGATCGACCTGGCCGAGGTCACCGACATCTACCTGCCGCTCACCCGGCTGCTCAACCTGCACTTCACCGGCGCCCGGCAGCGCAGCGCGGCGCTGAACACCTTCCTCGGCGGCGGGCGTCGGGCGGCCCCGTACGTGCTGGGCATCGCCGGCAGCGTCGCGGTCGGCAAGTCGACCACCGCCAGGCTGCTGCACACCCTGCTGGCCCGCTGGCCCGAGCACCCCCGGGTGGACCTGATCACCACCGACAGCTTCCTGTTCCCCAACGAGGTGCTCACCGCCCGGGACATCATGCACCGCAAGGGCTTCCCGGAGAGCTACGACCGGCGGGCCCTGGTCAGGTTCGTCGCCGACGTCAAGGCGGGCCTGCCCGAGGTCACCGCCCCCGTCTACAGCCACCTGGAGTACGACATCGTGGCCGGCGCGGTCCAGACCGTGCGCAGCCCCGACATCCTCATCGTCGAGGGCCTGAACGTGCTCCAGCCCGCACCGCCCACCGCGCTGGCGATCAACGACTACTTCGACTTCTCGATCTACGTGGACGCCAAGGTCGAGCACATCCGCGACTGGTACGTGGACCGCTTCCACAAGCTGCGCCGGACGGCCTTCGAGGACCCCAAGTCCTACTTCAGGCACCTCGCCGAGCTGTCGGAGGAGGAGGCGACCGACTTCGCCAGGAACGTCTGGCGCGACATCAACGAGCGCAACCTCGTCGAGAACATCTCCCCCACCCGGGGCCGGGCCGACCTGGTGCTGCACAAGGGCGCCGACCACTCGATCAGGCGCGTCAGGCTCCGCCGCATCTGACCCGCCGCGGCCCTCGCCCCCGCCCCCGGCGCCTGACCGCCCCGGCAAAGGACGCGCACCGGACGAGCCCCGCTCTTCGCCGCCGTAGGGCGGGATCGCCGGACCGGGCCGTCGGGGGTCGGGGAGCCGCCGCGTGCCCGCACCGCCCGCGGGATTCAGCGAGCCGTGGCACAGGTCCTAGGGTTGGCCCGTGTTACATCTACGCGTGATCACCCCGGCGGAGTTGTCGGACGGGGTGCTGAAGGTGCTCGACGAGTGCGTCGGCGTCGTCAACATCGTCGTGTTCCCCGGCGCCGCGCGCTCCCCCGCCGGTGACCTCGTACAGTTCGACATCGCCAGGGAGTCGGCCAACGAGGTGATCGACCGGCTGCAGGAGCTGGGCCTGCACGCCGAGGGGTCGATCGCGGCCGAGCAGATCGACCTGTCCATCTCCGAGGTGGCCGACCGCGCCCGGGAGGAGGCGCCCGGTGACGGGGACGACGCCGTGGTCTGGGCCGAGTTCGCCCAGCGGCTGGAGGAGGACATCCAGCTCACCTGGGCCTTCATGGCGTTCCTGACGATCGCCACGCTGCTCGCCGCGATCGGCGTGATCGTCAACTCGCCGATCCTCATCATCGGCGCGATGGTGATGGGGCCGGAGTTCGGCGCGGTCGCGGCGATCTGCTTCGGCCTGATCCGCGTCGACCGCGATCTGATCGGCCGCGCGCTCCGCACCCTGGTCCTGGGCTTCGCCATCGCCCTGGCGATCGCCCTGGTCTTCGCGCTGGCCGGACGCTGGCTCGGCTGGATCGGCGCCGGCTCGCTGGACGGGCACGAGGAGATCGAGTTCATCGTCAAGCCCGATCGATGGTCGTTCATGGTGGCGCTGCTCGCCGGGGCGGCCGGGGTGCTCTCGGTCACCGCGGGCAAGTCCTCGGCCCTGGTCGGCGTCTTCATCTCGGTCACCACGGTCCCCGCCGCCGGCTACTTCGCGGTCGCCGCCGCGCTCTCCCGCTGGGACGACATGGCCGGCTCCGCCCTCCAGCTCGGGGTGAACATCGCGGGCATGGTCATCTCCGGCGTGGTGACGCTCCTGATCCAGAAGGCCTACTGGTCCCGGTTCGGCATGCGGCTCCCGGCACGCCCCGGCCCCGGCTGACGACCGGCCCGCCGGGCCCCGCCCGTGACGACCGGCCCGTGACGACCGGCCCCCGTGCCGGGCCCGGGCGCCGGGCCCGTGGTCCCGCCCGGGTCCCGTCCGCCGGGTCGGCACCGGGCCTGCGGTCCCGCCCAGACCCGGGTCTGGGCTCCCACCCAGGTCCCGGCCGCCGGCCCCGGCGCTGCCCTTTCGGACGAGGGACGACTCGTTCGTATGGCCGAGGTGCCCCTCCCATCCCGGCCGATAAGGTCCGACCATGACTATCCTCGCCACCGAGGGACTGACCAGACGTTTCCCCCGGGTGACGGCGCTCGACCGGCTCACCGTCACCGTCGGCCCCGGCGTGACCGGCCTGGTGGGCGCCAACGGCGCGGGCAAATCCACGCTGATCAAGATCCTGCTCGGCCTGCTCGACCCCAGCGAGGGCGGCGCCCAGGTGCTCGGCATGGACGTGACGACCCACGGCGCCGAGATCCGCCGGGTCGTGGGGTACATGCCCGAGCACGACTGCCTGCCCCCCGACCTGTCGGCCACCGAGTTCACCGTGCACATGGCCCAGATGTCCGGCCTGCCGCGCACCGCCGCCCGCGAGCGCGCCGCCGACGTGCTGCGCCACGTGGGGCTGTACGAGGAGCGCTACCGGGCGATGGGCGGCTACTCCACCGGCATGAAGCAGCGCGTCAAGCTGGCCCAGGCCCTGGTGCACGACCCGCGCCTGGTGCTGCTGGACGAGCCGACCAACGGCCTCGACCCGGCCGGTCGCGACGAGATGCTCGCGCTGATCCGCAGGATCGGCTCGGACTTCGGCATCAGCGTGCTGGTCACCTCGCACCTGCTGGGCGAGCTGGAGCGGGTCTGCGACCACGTCATCGTGATCGACGGGGGCAAGCTGCTGCGCTCCTCGGCCATCGGCGAGTTCACCCAGCGCACCCAGACCGTCTCCGTCGAGGTGGAGGAGGGCCAGGACGCATTGGCGGCCCGGCTGACCGAGCTCGGCGAGACCGTCACCGCGCACGGCAGGACGCTGCTCGTCCACGTCCGCGCGCCGGAGACGTTCGACACGCTCCGCGACGCCGTCTGCGAGCTCGACCTCAGCCTGATCCGCGTGGAACAGGGCCGCCAGCGCATCGAGGACGTCTTCAGGGAGCCCGCCAGTGTCTGAGCCCACGGGTGTCATCCACGACATCGGATACCGCCACTACGAGGGGGCGCGGCTCGGACGCGGCCACGCCACCGCCGCGCTGACCGTGCACACCCTGCGCGGGATCTTCGGGCTCGGCCGTACCGTCCGCTCGAAGATCATTCCCTTCCTGCTGGTGGGCGTCATGATGCTGCCCGCGGTCGTCTCCATCGCGATCATGGCGCTGGCCAAGCAGGAGGGGATGCGCTACACCGAGTACGCGGTCGTCATGCAGGCGGTGCTCGCGATCTTCCTGGCCTCGCAGTCGCCGTACGCGGTCGCGCCGGACCTGCGCTTCCGGGTGCTGCCGCTCTACCTGTCGCGCCCGGTGACGCTGTGGGACTACGTCGGGGCGAAGCTCGCGGCGATGACGGCGGCCATGTTCCTGCTGCTGGCGGTGCCGCTCACGGTGCTGTTCATCGGCGAGGTGGTCATCGACCTGCCCGGGGAGACCCACACCGGCGCGTACCTCACCGCCATGGCCGGCGCGGTCTGCTACGCGGTGCTGCTGTCCTGCCTGGGCGTGGCCATCGCCTCGTTCACCCCGCGGCGGGGGCTGGGCGTCGCCTCGATCATCGCCTTCTACCTGCTCGCCTCCGCGGTCTCGACCGTGCTGTACGCGACGCTGGAGTCGATGGGCGACGACGCCATGGCCTCCTGGGCCTGGCTGATCAACCCGTTCTTCATGGTCGACGCCGCCGTGCACGTCGGGATCTTCGACGCGCCCCCGGCCTCCAGCGTCATCTACCCCTCCGGCGCCGGGCCCCTGGTCGCCGGAGCGCTCGTGCTCGTGCTGATCGTCCTGTCCGTGACGGCCCTGGTCGCGCGCTACCGTAAGGCGGCCTCCCGATGAACATCGAACTGGCCCAGGTCTCCCGCTGGTACGGCAACGTGGTCGCCGTCAACGACATCACCATGACCATCGGCCCCGGCGTCACCGGCCTGCTCGGCCCCAACGGGGCGGGCAAGTCCACGCTGCTGCACATGATGGCCGGGTTCCTGGCCCCCTCGGGCGGCACCGCGACCCTGGACGGCGCCCCGATCTGGCGCAACCACCAGATCTACCGCTCCATCGGCCTGGTCCCCGAGCGGGAGGCCGTCTACGGCTTCCTCACCGGCTGGCAGTTCGTGCTCTCCAGCGCCAGGCTGCACCGCCTGCCCAACCCCGACGACGCCGCCCGCAAGGCGCTCGCCCTGGTGGAGATGGAGAGCGCCAAGGACCGCAGGATCGAGACGTACTCCAAGGGCATGCGCCAGCGCGTCAAGGTGGCCGCCGCCCTGGTGCACGACCCGCAGGTCCTGCTGCTCGACGAGCCGTTCAACGGCATGGACCCGCGCCAGCGCCTGCACCTGATGGACCTGGTCCGCGCCATGGGCACCGCGGGCAAGACCATCCTGTTCAGCTCGCACATCCTGGAGGAGGTCGAGCGGGTCGCCCAGCACATCGAGGTGCTGGTGGCCGGCCGTCACGCCGCCTCCGGCGACTTCCGGGAGATCCGCCGCCGGATGACCGACCGGCCGCACCTGTTCCGGGTCCGCTCCAGCGACGACCGCCGCCTGGCGTCCGCGCTGATCGCCGACCCCTCCTCGGGCGCGGTGTCGCTGACCGAGGCGGGCCTGGAGGTGCAGGCCGTCGACTTCCGGCGCTTCACCCGGCTGCTGCCCAGGGTCGCCAAGGACGCGGGCGTACGCCTCTGGCAGGTCTCCCCTTCCGACGAAGACCTGGAGAGCGTCTTCTCCTACCTGATCAACAGGAGCAGCTGACCATGAACGGTGTCATCGCCGGACTCTCCTACCGGGCGCTCCTGGGCCGCCGCCGGATCTGGCTGCTGATCATGCTGCCGGTGGCGCTGATCGCCATGGCCGTCCTGCTGCGGTTCCTCGGTGCCGACGACGAGCGCAGCGCGGTCACGCTCATGCAGACCTTCGCCATCGGCACCATGCTCCCGCTGCTAGGCCTCATCGCGGGAACGGGGGTGATCGCCCCCGAGATCGACGACGGCACGATCATCCACCTGCTCTCCAAGCCGATCTCCCGGCCGGTGATCGCGCAGACCAAGTTCGTGGTCGCCGCCTCCCTGCTCGCGCTGTTCGGCACCGTGCCGACCTTCGTCGCGGCCTACCTGCTGGTGGGCACCGAGTCCGGGATCGCCTCCGGTTTCGCGCTCGGCTCGCTGGTCGGCGGGGTCGCCTACGCCGCGGTGTTCATGCTGCTGGGCGTGCTGACCCGGCACGCGGTGACGATCGGCATCGTCTACGCGCTCGTCTGGGAGGGCGTGGTCGGCAACTTCGTGCCCGGTGCCCGCCGCTTCTCCATCCAGCAGTGGGCCCAGACGGTCGCCGACCAGCTGTCGTCCTCGGCGTTCTTCTCCACCGAGATCGCCCTCGGCTTCGCCGTCCCGGCGCTCGCGATCGTCACCGTCGGCGCGGTCCTGTGGGCGGGCAGGCGCCTGCGGAGCTTCTCCCTCACCGGCGACGAGTAGGTCTCCCCGCGTCGTGCGCCCTCCGCCGGGGCGCACGACGTACCGGCCTGCGACGGGAAAAGGGCCGGACACGACGAGAGCACGGCCCGCACCGGAGTGCGGGCCGTGCTCTCGTCGTTCAGACGCAGGCGGTACGGACGACGTCGGCCAGGCGGCCGGCCAGCGACTCGGCCTGCTCGGCCGAGGCCGCCTCGACCATGACGCGGATCATCGGCTCGGTGCCGCTCGGCCGGATCAGCACCCGGCCGCTCTCGCCCAGCTCCGACTCCGCGGCGGTGACCGCCGCCGACAGCTCCGGGACCGAGGCCTTGGTCCGGTCCACGCCCTTGACGTTCACCAGCACCTGCGGCAGCCGGGTCATCACCGAGGCCAGTTCCGCCAGCGACCGCTTCTGCCGCGCGACCACCGCCAGCAGGTGGAGCGAGGTCAGCAGCCCGTCGCCGGTGGTGGCGTGGTCGAGCATCAGGACGTGGCCCGACTGCTCCCCGCCCAGGTTGTAGCCGCCCGCCCTCATGGCCTCCAGGACGTAACGGTCGCCCACGGCGGTCTCGACGACGTCGATGCCGGCGTTCTTCAGAGCGATCTTGAAGCCCAGGTTGGACATGACGGTGGCCACCACGGTGTCACCCGCCAGCGTGCCCTCGGCGTGCATGGCCATGGCCAGCACCGCCATGATCTGGTCGCCGTCGATGATCTCACCGGTGTGCGACACGGCCAGGCAGCGGTCGGCGTCGCCGTCATAGGCGATCCCGACGTCGGCGTTGCGGGAGACCACGATCTGCTGAAGCTTCTCCAGGTGGGTGGAGCCCACCCCGGCGTTGATGTTGAGACCGTCGGGGCGCGCCCCGATCGTCTCCACGGTGGCCCCGGCCCGCAGCAGCGCCTCGGGGGCCACCATGTGGGCGGCTCCGTGGGCGCAGTCGAGGACCACGCTGAGACCGTCGAGACGGCCGTCCACCGTGGACAGCACGTGGGACACGTAACGGTCGGCCTCGCCGTACGCCTCGCGTACGCGGCCGACCGAGGCACCGACAGGGCGCTCCCACTTCTCGCCGAGCCGCTGCTCGATCTCGTTCTCCACCGCGTCGGGCAGCTTGTATCCGCCGCGGGTGAGGAACTTGATCCCGTTGTCGGGAGCGGGATTGTGGGAGGCGGAGATCATCACGCCCATGTCGGCTCTGAGAGCCGTGGTCAGGTAAGCGACCGCCGGGGTGGGCAGCACGCCGAGCCGGAGAACGTCCACGCCGGACGACGCCAGGCCGGCGACCACCGCGGCCTCCAGGAACTCTCCTGAAGCGCGGGGGTCCCGGCCCACGACGGCGACGGGACGGTCTCGCCGCCCGCCGCCGTTGAACGCCCCGGCATCGCCGAGGACATGAGCCGCGGCCACGGACAGGTCCATGGCGAGCTCGGCCGTGAGGTCGCGACCGGCGACCCCACGTACCCCGTCGGTGCCGAAGAGGCGACCCAACTTAACGCTTGCTGTACTGGGGGGCCTTACGGGCCTTCTTGAGACCGTACTTCTTGCGCTCGGTGGCGCGGGCGTCACGGGTCAGGAAGCCGGCCTTCTTCAGCGGCGCCCGGTTGACCTCGACGTCCAGCGCGGTCAGCGCGCGGGACAGGCCCATGCGCAGGGCACCGGCCTGGCCGGTGACGCCGCCGCCGTTGATGCGGGCGATGACGTCGAACTGCTCCTCGGCACCGAGCACCACGAAGGGCTCGTTGACGATCTGCTGGTGCACCTTGTTCGGGAAGTAGTTCTCCAGCGTGCGGCCGTTGATCGTCCACTTGCCGGTGCCCGGCACGATGCGCACCCGGGCGACGGATTCCTTGCGGCGGCCCGTGCCGTAGGAGTTACCGGTGGTGATGGGCTTGCGGACGGCGGCGTCAGTGCCGCCGGCAGTGGACTCGGAGGTGTACTCGGAGGGGAACTCCTCCGCGGAGTACGCTTCCTGATCGCCCTCGACGGGCGTCTCGACACCGGTGGGCTCAGCCACGGTTCTCCTCTAACTTTCCTACTCGGCGCCGGCCCTCGGCCGACGCTGCTGGCGACAAGCGGCTAGCGACTACTGGGCGATCTGGGTGAGCTCGAAGGGCACCGGCTGCTGCGCCTGGTGCGGGTGCTCGGAACCGGCGTAGACCTTGAGCTTTTTGATCATCTTCCGGCCCAGGGCGTTCTTCGGCAGCATGCCCTTCACGGCCTTCTCGACGGCGCGGTCGGGACGCTTGTCCATCAGCTCGCCGTAGGTCATGGAGCGCAGCCCGCCCGGGTAGCCCGAGTGGCGGTACGCCTTCTTCTGCTCAAGCTTGTTGCCGGTCAGCGCGATCTTGTCGGCGTTGATGACGATGACGAAGTCACCGGTGTCGACATGGTTGGCGAAGGTCGGCTTGTGCTTACCGCGAAGCAGGATCGCGACGTGGCTGGCCAGCCGGCCGAGCACGATGTCGGTGGCGTCGATGATGTGCCACTGACGCTCGACTTCGGCAGGCTTGGGTGTGTACGTGCGCACGGTCGTATGCCTTCTTTGGTCGCGTCGTCGGCGCTGTCGGAGGTGACAGCAACATGGTCGGTAGGTGCGGGCACACGACAGCCCGGACCTTCCGTCTCCAAGGAAAAGAGGAGATGACGCCGGACGCGCCGCGTATCGGTCTGCAGAGGAGACCAATTCGCACACAACGAACTAGCAGAATACCGGTGCGGATGAGCGCTGGTCAAAACGACGGGCTCCACACCGGTACCCGGGCAGTCTACCCGGGCCCGGCCGGTGCCCGGGGCCGCCGCGCCGCGATCCGCCGGGCCCCGGCCGGGCCCTTCTC
Organism: Streptosporangium sp. NPDC050855; assembly: GCF_044456585.1. Lineage (NCBI taxonomy): Bacteria > Bacillati > Actinomycetota > Actinomycetes > Streptosporangiales > Streptosporangiaceae > Streptosporangium > Streptosporangium sp. NPDC050855. The sequence goes on along the minus strand of NZ_JBITFY010000001.1, from coordinate 677,783 downwards.
ACGGAACGGTTTTGATTCGTTCTCAATATTCCCTTCTTCATCACCCCGAACATCCCTATCTTTGATAGCGGTATGTGGCAGCTTCCTCACGCCCGGCGTACCCAGCGAGCGCGGTTGCGTCGCATGGGGATGTTCGCGTGCCTGGCCGCCGTCCTGCTGGCCGGCTTCTTCATCGGCCGCAACAGCCGCGAGGGCACGGCCGTCGACCAGATCTACCTGGACAACGCAGGCCCCGCCAGGGCCACGCCGACCGACGGAGCGGCGGCGGGCCGGGCGGACGAGCAGCCGGACGAGCAGCGCGCCCCGCTGGCCCGGGCCGTCCGCCCCACCGCCTCCCAGAACCGGCGCCCGCGTCCCTCCGGGGCCGCCACCCCGTCCACCGGCGACCGCACCGGCCCGGGCGGCCCCTCCCGCTACCTGCTCAACGGCGACGACGCCGCCAGCTCCGCCCTCGCGGCGATGGAGCGGGAGGTCGTCCGCCTGATCAACGTCGAGCGCAGGCGGGCCGGGTGCGGGCCACTCCGGATGGACAGGAGGCTGGCCAGGTCGGCCGGGAGGCACTCGGCCGAGATGGCGGCCCGCGGAGCCCTCTCCCACACCTCCCCCGACGGCACCTCGCCCTGGGAGCGGATGGAGGCGGCCGGCTACCGGGACGGCGGCGCCGAGAACATCGGCCGCGGCTACACCTCACCGGACGAGGCGGTGGCCAACTGGATGAAGACCTCCGGGCACCGCCGCAACATCCTCAACTGCGAGCTCAGGGCCACCGGCGTCGGAGCCGTCCAGGGGGTCGACGGGCCCTGGTGGACCCAGGACTTCGGATACTCCTGAGGCCCGTGGCCCCGATACCGGGCTACCCTCGGCGCATGGGTTTTCCCGTGGAGCCGCCGCGCCGCCGGCCTTACAACCGGCCCGACGCACCGCCCGACCGGCCCGACGCACCGCCGCCCGCGCAGGACCGGCACTGGTTCGACCCCTCGGCACGCGACCGCCCCTCCGGGCCTCCCGGTGCCCCGGGCCCTTCCGGGCCTCCCGGCGCCCCAGGTCCTTCCCGGGCTCCCGGCGCCCGAGGCCCTTCCGGTGCTCCCGGCGACTCCGGCCGTCCCGGCGCCCCCGGAGCCTTCGGCGCTCCGGGGCCTTTCGGTGCCCCCGGCTCCTTCGGCGATCCCGGGACCACCGATGCCCGCGGACCCTTCGGGGCCACCGACGCCCCCGGAGCCTTCGGGCCGCCCGGGGCGCCCGAGGACCCTCGCGCCGCCGAGACGGTCGAGGGCAGGCGGAGCGGGCGGGGCTCGCGAGGTTCGCGGGGCTCCGCGCCGCCCGCCGGATCCCCCCGCTCGCAGAAGACCCCGAAGGAACGGCCGCCCCAGCGGATGTGGAGCCCTTACGACGAGGGCCCCCGTTCGTACCGCCCGATCTTCATCGCGGCCGGGGCGTTCGCCCTCCTGGTCGCCGGGGGCGTCGGCCTGGCCATGCTGGCCCGGTCCGACCCCGCGCCGGGCCCCGGCTCGGCGAGCCCGGCGGCGGAGAACCCCGCCGCGCCGACCGTCGAGATCCCCAGCGGCGAGTTCGGCTTCGCCTCCTCCCGCGCCAAGGACCCGCATCCCCTGACCCTGAAGGAGCTGTTCGGGCGCGAGAAGGTACGGGCCGGCGACCAGACCTATCTGATGACCACCCGCAGGCTCGACAAGAAGTGCGAGGAGGCAGTGGTGGGGACCAAGCTGAAGAAGGCGCTCACCGCCGCCAAGTGCACCCAGCTGCTGCGCGCCAGCTTCCGGGACTCCTCCGGGAAGATCATCGGCACCGTGGGGGTAGCCAACCTCAAGACCTCGGCCGGGGCGACCAAGGTGATCGCCGTCAAGTCGGACAAGAAGCAGGAGGAGTACCTCAAGGCGCTGCCCGGCAAGGACAAGGTCACCAAGCTTCTCGGCGCGGGACAGGCGTCGGTCGGCTACTGGACCCACGGCCACTACGCGATCCTGGTCTGGTTCCAGTACAAGGACGGCCACCTGCCCAAGAAGACCGAGGCCAAGAAGCTGAGCCGGACGGCGTACGCCGTGGTGGACGCGACCGTCACCCCCGCGCTGGACTCGCGTTCCCTGACCGGCAAGCGGCCCTGACCAAGGAGCCATACCACCGTTTTCGGGCATGAATCCGGCAGACGATACGGCCATACCCGCATGGCGATCTCCGGCTGTCGCTAGGCTTCGGCGTATGCGTGGCCAGGAATCCGGGTCCGATCAGCACCGTGACACCGAGGGTTCGGCGGCACCGGCGACGCCACCGCCGAGTTTCGGCCGACCCTCGCCACACGTGCTGCGGGCCGAAGTCGCAGGTGAAGAGCAGTCTCCCAGCCCCTCCGCGTGGCCGGAGCCGGCCCCGGGAGCGGCTTCGCCATGGACGGTTCCCGTGGACGACGGGGTCCCCTACGACTGGTACGCCCAGCCGGAGGAGGACCCGCCTCCGGGCTGGTCCGACCCGCCGTCACAGCCTCCCGCGCCTCCGGCCGACCCGCACGCCGGGCCCGCCTGGACCGGCCTGCCCCGAGAGGCCACCGGGCCGGGCTCCCCGGCTCCCGGTCTCCCTGCTCCGGGATCTTCGTCCCAAGGTTCTCCGGTCCCGGGCGGCCCCTCGGTTCCGGGCGGTCCTTCGGGCTTCGGCCCCTCGGGTCCCCTCGGCCCCCCGGGCCCCGCTCCCGCGACTCCCGGCTCCCCGGGTGCCGGCCCGTCGGGTCCGTCCGGTTCGGGTCCGTCCGGTTCGGGTCCGTCGGGCTCGGGACCGTCGGGCTCGGGACCGTCGGGTTCCGGGCCGCTGGGCCCGCTCGGTCCTCTCGGGCCCTCGGGCTCCGGCGTCCCGGGCACCTTCGGCCTCTCGGACCCCGCCGTCCCCGGCTCCGGCGCGTCCGGCTCCGGCCTGCCCGGCTCCGGGCCCTCCGGCCCGCTCGGTCCTCAGGGTCTTCAAGGTCCTCAGGGTCCTCAGGGCCCCGGCCCTTCGGATCCCGGCGCCTCGGGCTCCGGCCCTTCAGGCTCCGGCCCTTCGGGGTCCGGCCTCTCGGATCCCCTGAACGCTCCGGCACCCGGCCTCCAGGCCCACGGCCCCTCGGGGTCGGGTCCCCTGGGCCCGCTCGGCGCTCCGGCTCCCGGCCTCATGGCTCCCCGCCCCGCGACCTTCGATGCCCCGAGCCCCGGTGCCCCGGGCCCCGGTCTGCCCGGCCCCGGTCTGCCCGGCTCCGGTCTGCCGGGGTCCGGGCCTGCCGACCTTCTCGACCCCTCCGATCCCGGTCACCCGGTTCACGGTCGTGACCCCGCGGGTCCCGCGGGTCCCCCCTGGAACGACTTCTCCCGGCCCGAGCCGGCTCCCCCTGCGTGGATCAACTCCCCCACGCCCCCCGAGCCCGGCCGCCCCGCCTGGCCCGTACGGCCCGAGGGCTTCCCGCACGACCCCCTGGGCTCGTCACCGCAGGGTTCCCCGGCGTCGCCCGGTCCCGCCGGTTCGCCCTCGTCCGACGTCCTGAGCTCGTCGCCCGGTCCGGTGAGCCCGCCGGGCGATCGGACGCTCCCCGAGGGGCCCGTCGTCCCCGGGGCCCCGCCGTGGCAGCCGCCCCCGGCCTTCACCGCAGCCGCCGCGGGCATGCAGGTCTGGCCCGCCGCCGGACAGGAGTCCTCTCCCTGGCCCGCCGCCACCGGCGAGCCGGTCTGGTCCGATCCCGAGGAGTCGCCCGGCCGTCCCGGGGAGCCCGGGGACGTCGCCGTCTGGCCACCGGACGCCGTCTCGGCCGGCGAGACCGGCGAGACCACCGCCGATGTCCGGGGCGCCGTACCCGGCGCGTCCGGCAGGACGGGATCCCCGGCACCCGCGGTACCCGCGGTACCCGCGGCACCCGCGGCACCCGCCGAGTTCGGGCGGGCGGGAGCGCGAGCGCCCGGCACGCCCGACGCGGTGGAGTCTCCGGCGCCCCCCGCTCCCGAGGGGGCGGGACGGCAGGCGCCCGGCACCTTCGAGGAACCCGGACGGACGGGAGCGTGGGTCCCCGGTCACGCCGCCCCCGCCGACCAGGGCGCGTCGGCCCTGCACGGTCCGGCCCCGCGGCAGGAGCCACCGGCCGCCCCGCCCCTGCCTCCCGGCCCCCTCGCGTCCGCACCTCTCGCACCCTCCGCGCCCGTCGGGTCGCCCATCAGGTCGCACGTCGGGTCACCCGGCGCGTCCTCCGCACCCGTGGTGCCGCCGGTGACCCCGCCGGTGACGCCGCCGGTGAGGGAGCCGAGCGCGCAGTCGCCCGTGCCGCCCCTCGAGGAGTCCGACGAGCACGACACCGAGCAGGTCACGCGTCCCCGGACGGCCCGTTCCTCCCTGCCCGTCCCACCCCCGCCTCCGGTGGACGAGGCGACCCCGCCGGGCGGCATCCCGATCTTCCCGGCCCTGCCTGCGGTCCCCGCGCAGGCGGGCGGTCCGCAGGCGGGTACCGCATCGAGCGATCCGGCGACGGCGCGTGGCCCGTTCACGCCGCTGTCGGAGTTCACCCCCGAACCGCCGCCCGCCCCCCCGGCGCCGTCCCGCAGCCGGGCGAGCACGCTGTTGCTGGCGGCCGTGGTCTCGGTCGTGGTGATCGGCATCGGCATCGGTGCCTTCTTCGCCTACCGCTCCTTCAGCGCCGACCAGTCCGCGACCGCGGCGAACCCGATCCCCACCCCGGGAGAGGTGGACACCGGTGACGAACTGAACATCACCTCCGAGCCGGAGCCGGTCAACACCACGGTGCTCAACTCCGAGAAGACCGATCCGGGCACGGTGAAGGTGTCCGACGCCTTCGTCAAGAAGGTGACCCTGGCCGGGACCACGTTCACCCGGGTCAAGACCGACGTCACCGAGCGGTGCCACAAGGCCGCGGCCGGCAGGTTCGCCGACACCCTGCGCGACCAGGACTGCCGCCGGGTGCTGCGGGCGACGTACGTGGACGGCAAGCGCAGGTACGCCGTGACCACCGGGATCGCCGTGCTGCCCACCCGCGAGTCCGCGATCGCGGCCGACCGGGCCAAGAAGCTGGACGACAACCTGTGGTTCCGCGGCCTGCCCGCCGCGGCCGGCAGCGGGGCCGAGCGGGTGCACATCGCCGGCGGCTACGCGGCCGGGATGGTGTGGGGTCGCTACATCGTGTTCAGCTACGCCACCTTCAGCGACGGCCACACCCCGACCGCCAAGGAGAAGACCCTCGCCAAGGTCAGCGGGGCGTTCCGCGACCAGACCGCGAAGGTCGTCGAGCGGCGCGTCACGAGCTGAGCGTCCCCGGCCCAGGGCGTCCCGGACGTCACGGGCTCGGGCCTCACAGGCGGGTGGCCCGGACGTCATGGCCCGGACGTCACAGGCCCGTATGCCATGGGCCCGGACGTCACGGGCCGGGCGTCAGGGACCGAGCGTCCGCACCCGGCGGGTCTCCGCGGCCCGCCGGGCGAGCTCGGGGGCGTCGGGGTAGCGCACCTCCTCCAGGCAGAGCCCGAGCGCGGGCGCGACGTGCACCCCGGAGTCCCGTACGGCCCTGGCCAGCACCCCGGCCGGCCAGTCGACCCCGAGCCGCCCCTCGCCCACCGGCAGCAGGGACCCCACGAGCGCGCGGACCATGGAGTGGCAGAAGGCGTCGGCCACCACGGTCGCGACGACGAGACCGTCCTGCCGGGCCCAGTCCAGCCGCTGCAGCTCGCGGATCGTGGTCGCGCCCTCGCGTTTCCTGCAGAAGGCCGCGAAGTCGTGCTCGCCGAGGAGCGCGGCGGCGGCCGCGTTCAGCCTCGGCACGTCCAGAGGGCGTGCGTACCAGAGGACCTCACGGCGGCGGAGAGGGTCGGGCCCGCCCGGGGCGTCGGAGACCCGGTAGGCGTACCGCCGCGACAGGGCAGAGAAGCGGGCGTCGAAGCCCTCAGGAGCCACGGTGACGCGATGCACCCGTACGTCCGGGGGCAGGACCCCGGCCAGCCTCCTGCGGAGCGCAGAGAGCCGCTCATCGAGTTCGGCCTCGGCGCCGGGCTCCTCGGGGGCGCCGTCCGCCGGGCCGTCCCGCTCCGGGCCCTTCCGGCGGGAGCGGCCGTCCAGTGTGCCGAGCGTGGCGGCGTCCAGGTCGACGTGGGCCACCTGGCCCCGGGCGTGCACGCCGGCGTCGGTCCGTCCGGCCACGGTCAGCGCGGGGGGCTCGGGGAGGCGGAGGATCCTGCCGAGCGCCTCCTCGATCTCCCCCTGGACCGTGCGCCGCCCCGGCTGCTTGGCCCAGCCGGAGAAGTCGGTGCCGTCATAGCCGAGATCCAGCCGAAGCCGTACCACGATGTTCCTTCCTGCGCCTGGCCGGACCCCTCGGGAACGAGAACGGGCCCGGCACCCCCGCTGGGAGGGTGCCGGGCCCGTTCACCGGACCTGAGGGATCAGGCGTCGTCCTTCTTGGCCTCGGTGGCGGGAGTCTCGTTCGTCTCCGCGCCCTCCTCGGAGGCCTTCGGCTCCTGGGCGGTCCCGGCCTCGGTCGCCTCGGCCTGCTCGGCCTTGGTCTCCTCGGTCTCGGCCTTGGGGGCCTCCTCCGCCGCGGGCTTCGGTGCCGCGGCCGGCCTGGCGGCGGGCTGGGTCTGGCCGACCCGGACCTGGTTCAGCGGCTCGGACACCAGCTCGATCACTGCCATGGGGGCGGCGTCGCCCTTACGGAGACCGATCTTGGTGATCCGGGTGTAGCCACCGGGACGCTCGGCGAAGGTCGGGGCGATCTCGGTGAAGAGGTGGTGAACCACGCCCTTGTCCTTGACGACGGTCAGGACCTGGCGACGGTTGTGCATGTCGCCCCGCTTGGCCTTGGTGATCAGCTTCTCCGCCAGCGGGCGCAGACGCCTCGCCTTGGCCACGGTGGTCTTGATCCGGCCGTGCTGGAACAGCTGGGTGGCGAGGTTCGCCAGGATCAGCCGCTCGTGGGCCGGGCTGCCGCCGAGACGGGCACCCTTGGTGGGCCTGGGCATAACGTTCTCCTTGGGAGTGAAACCGCCCCGGCCGTACGAGGTACCGGGGTCGGGCCGGGGGCCGGAGGGCCCCCGTCATCGTGAAACGCGCGTAACCCGCGCATCCGCCGGACCCGTGCGGGCACCGGTCCGGCGGGGCGTGAGGCTCTAGTACTGCTCGGTCTCGACGTAGGCGCTGTCGTCGTCGTCGTAACCGCCGCCGGCCACCGCGCTCGGGTCGAACCCGGGCGGGGAGTCCTTGAGGGCGAGCGTCATCTCGTGCAGCTTCTGCTTGACCTCTTCGATGGACTTGGCGCCGAAGTTCCTTATATCGAGAAGGTCCTGCTCGCTGCGGGCCACGAGCTCACCCACGGTGTGGATGCCCTCGCGCTTGAGGCAGTTGTAGGAGCGGACCGTGAGGTTCAGCTCCTCGATCGGCAGCGCCAGGTCGGCGGCCAGGGCCGCGTCCGTCGGCGACGGGCCGATGTCGATGCCCTCGGCCTCGACGTTCAGCTCGCGGGCCAGGCCGAACAGCTCGACCAGGGTCTTGCCGGCGGAGGCCACCGCGTCGCGGGGCTTCATGCACGGCTTGGTCTCGACGTCCAGGATCAGGCGGTCGAAGTCGGTGCGCTGCTCGACACGGGTCGCCTCGACCTTGTAGGTGACCTTGAGGACCGGCGAGTAGATGGAGTCGATCGGGATGCGGCCGATCTCCTGGCCGGGCTGCTTGTTCTGGGCGGCGGAGACGTAGCCGCGACCGCGCTCGACGGTCAGCTCCATCTCCAGCTTCGCCTTGCCGTTCAGGGTGGCGATGCGCAGCTCGGGGTTGTGCACCTCGACACCGGCCGGGGGCGCGATGTCGGCGGCGGTGACGTCACCGGGGCCCTGCTTGCGCAGGTACATCACCACGGGCTCGTCGTGCTCGGAGGAGACGACCAGGTCCTTGAGGTTCAGGATGATGTCGGTGACATCCTCCTTGACGCCCGGCACGGTGGTGAACTCGTGCAGCACGCCCTCGATGCGGATGCTGGTCACGGCCGCGCCCGGGATGGACGACAGCAGCGTGCGCCGCAGCGAGTTGCCGATGGTGTAGCCGAAACCCGGCTCCAGCGGCTCGATCATGAACTTGGACCGGGTCTCCTCGATGGACTCCTCGAGGAGGGAGGGGCGCTGAGCGATCAGCATGTGGGATCTCCCTTGCGTGGCGGCGCCCGCTATTTGACGCCGCTCGAACAACAGCATAGGTGCCGTGCGGCACAGGGCCGCACGGCACCGACGGAGCCGCTACTTGGAGTAGAGCTCGACGATCAACTGCTCCTGGACCTGGGTGTCGATCTGCTGACGGACCGGGAGCTGGTGGACCAGGACGCGGAGCGCGTCCGGGATGACACCCAGCCACGCCGGGTACGTCTTGTCACCGGCGGTGGCGCGGGCCACCTCGTAGGGCAGGAGGTTGCGCGACTTCTCGCGGACCTCGACGATGTCGTGCTCGCGCACCCGGTACGACGGGATGTCGACCTTCTTGCCGTTCACCAGGATGTGCCCGTGACGGACCTGCTGGCGGGCGGCGTCGCGCGACTCGGCGAAACCGGCGCGGTAGACCACGTTGTCGAGACGGCTCTCCAGGATCTGGAGGAGGTTCTCGCCGGTCTTGCCGGTCTTGCGGTTGGCTTCCTCGTAGTAGTTGTGGAACTGCTTCTCGAGGACGCCGTAGATGCGGCGGGTCTTCTGCTTCTCCCGGAGCTGGAGCTGGTACTCCGACTCCTTGGGACGAGCGCGGCCGTGCTCACCCGGCGGGTAAGGACGGATCTCGATGGGGCACTTGGCGGACTCGCACTTCTTACCCTTGAGGAAGAGCTTGGTCTTCTCCCTCCGGCAGAGCTTGCAGTCCGCACCCGTGTAACGAGCCATTTTCTATCTTCTCCTGGGCGTCAGACGCGACGGCGCTTGGGCGGACGGCAACCGTTGTGCGGCACCGGGGTGACGTCCTGGATGGATCCGACCTCGAGCCCGGTCGCCTGAAGCGAGCGGATCGCGGTCTCACGGCCGGAGCCGGGACCCTTGACGAAGACGTCGACCTTGCGCATGCCGTGCTCCATCGCGCGGCGGGCGGCGTTCTCCGCGGCCATCTGCGCGGCGAACGGGGTGGACTTACGGGAGCCCTTGAACCCGACGTGGCCGGCGCTGGCCCAGGAGATCACGTTCCCACTCGGGTCGGTGATCGAGACGATCGTGTTGTTGAACGTGCTCTTGATGTGGGCGTGCCCGTGAGCGACGTTCTTCTTTTCCTTGCGGCGCACCTTCTTGGGTGCACCCTGGCGGCTCTTAGGAGGCATTCTGTGCCTTCACTCCTGAGGTGGTCGGTCCTGCGGCTACGCGGACTACTTCTTACCGGGCTTCTTCTTGCCGGCCACGGTCTTCTTCTTGCCCTTGCGGGTACGCGCGTTGGTCTGCGTGCGCTGACCGTGCACGGGAAGGCCACGGCGGTGCCGGATGCCCTGGTAGCACTGAATCTCGATCTTGCGGCGGATGTCGGCCTGAACTTCGCGACGGAGGTCACCCTCGATCTTGTAGTTCGCCTCGATGTAGTCACGCAGCGGGACGAGTTCCTCGTCCGTGAGCTGGTGGACACGGAGGTCGCCGTTCACGCCGGTGGCCTTGAGGGTCTCGAGCGCACGGGTGCGGCCGATTCCGAAGATGTAGGTGAGAGCGATCTCCAGCCGCTTGTCGCGGGGGAGGTCCACACCAGCAAGGCGAGCCATGGTGGGGCATTCTCCTTCGTTGTGACGGAGGTCTTACGCCTCACTTCCCCTCCCCATGCCCGGGGTGAGGGCCCCGGCCTCCGACCGGGGGTCTCCTGCGGGGTACGACCGAAGCCGCCGGCGCAGGTGTGAGACGCATTTACGGTGTCGGCCCGACATGGGTCGAGTCCGCCACGTGGAGCGGACTCTTGCGGGGCCTGGTGGAGCGAATCAGCCCTGGCGCTGCTTGTGGCGCAGGTTGTCGCAGATCACCATGACGCGACCGTGCCGGCGAATCACCTTGCACTTGTCGCAGATCTTCTTGACGCTCGGCTTGACCTTCATAGTCCTATTCGTCCCTCAGACGCTTACTTGTATCGGTAGACGATCCGCCCACGACTGAGGTCGTAGGGGCTCAGTTCGACGACAACCCTGTCGTCAGGAAGGATCCGGATGTAGTGCATCCGCATCCTCCCGCTGATGTGGGCCAGGACCTTATGGCCGTTGTCGAGTTGCACCCTGAACATCGCGTTCGGGAGCGACTCAACCACAGTGCCCTCGATCTCGATGGCGCCGTCTTTCTTGGCCATGTCCCTCGCGTTTCACTGATCGGTCGTCTGAGGCTTCGGAACACTACGCAGCCGCGACCCAGCGCTTCGATGAGAGCGACGGTTGCGAAACCGCCGATGCGCAATGGTCATAGTGAACCGAAAAAGGAGTGTACGGCACCGGGCGAGGAAAGGCGAAACACACGGCCGGTGCCTTGACACAACCGCTACATAGGATACCGCAGATCCCGCAAGGGACGGACGGCGCGGCTCGGCGCGCGTGTACCCGCGCCCTCATTGTGGCACGTCCGGCCTGGTCAGACCAGCACCCGGACCCTCCTGCGCGGATGCGGGGAGCCCTCCGGCGCCGCGACACCGGCCCCGGCGCCCCCACGTCCCCCACGCCCCACGCGCCTCCCATGCCTTCCGGCGCGCACGTCCCGCCCCGGAGCCTCCCCTCCCACGCGAGGAGCCCCCCGGTGGCCTGTCACCGGGGGGCTCCTCGCGATCGTCTCCTGGACGAAAGGTCCCCCGCGCCGTGGCGGGGGCCCGTCGTGGGCGGGTCACCTTCTCAGAAGGCGTCGCCCCAGCGGCCGCAGTCGTCGAACTTGTCGTCGCCCTCGCAGACCCGGATCTTGAAGTCGTCGAAGCCGTTGCTCTTCTTGAAGCCGCCGAACCTGTGGAAGTGCGAGCGGCCGGAGGTCTTGAAGACCTTGGTGTGCGAGCCGAAGCGGTCGTGCCACTTGAACCACACGTAGCTGCGGTCGCGGTCGCGGTCACGGTCGAACAGGTCGCCGTAGAACCAGTAGCGGCCGCCGTCCTTGGTCCAATACCCCTTGAAGTAGGAGCGCTTGCCGAAGCTCTCGCCCCGGCCGAAGCCGGAGTGGTAGGGGCCGAAGAAGTGCTTGCCCGACGCCTGGGCCTCCTGGACCACGGCGGCCGAGGCCGTCGAGGCCGGGGCCGTGGAGGCCGTCGAGGCCGGGGCGGCGGCCACACCCGCGGCCAGCGAACCGGCCAGCGTGGCACCGACGAGAGCGGTACGGATCATGCTCATGGTCTCTTCCTCCTGTGGAGCGGGGGTCCTGCCGTTCGGACACCGCTCACGTTAGGAAGATTCGCCGCTCTCTTCTGCGGAGGAATGCACACTCAAGCCGCAGAGTGCACTATTACGGCTTTTCCGGCTTTTTCGACTGTCCCGCACCGGAGGCGAGGGTGGACACCAGCAACACCACGCCCCAGGGACCCATCACCCACAGCGGCCAGGGGTAAGGGAAGTCGAGCCCGGAGGTCACGCCGACGATCAGCCAGATCATCCAGTTGATGCCGCTGGCCGTCGCCCAGACGGCCCAGGCGGCCCCCAGGCCCTTGTCCGGCGCCGCCGCGCCCGTGGCCCCGGTGGCACGCTGCGGGGCCTTGGAAGGGGTCTCGGGGAGGCTGCGCAGATCGACGTCGGGAAGGTCGTAGGTCAGCGTGGCCAGCTCCCCGTAGGTCTTGCTGGTGTAGAGCTGCTCCAGGCGCTCGTCGAACTCCTCGGTGGTCAGGCGCCCCTGGGCGTAGTGCTCCCGCAGGACCGAGGCGACCTTGTCGCGGTCCCCGTCGGAGGCCCGCATCTCAGGACCGGACGGCATGTCAACCACATCCACTCAGCACCGGGCCCGAACTAGCCCGCGTCTCCCAACAGGTCGGCAAGCCGCTCTTTACCCCCGTCAAGCGCGGTCAGTACCCAAGGACCATTATGTGTCACGGCGACGCTGTGCTCGAAGTGCGCGGACATCTTCCCGTCGACCGTGACCACGGTCCAGTCGTCGGCCAGCACCTTGGTCCGGTCCGTCCCCAGGTTGACCATGGGCTCGACCGCGAAGCACATGCCCTCCTCGAACTTCGGCCCGCGACCGGGCCTGCCGTGGTTGGCCACCCACGGGTCCATGTGCATCTCGGTGCCGATGCCGTGCCCGCCGTACTCCTGCGGGATGCCGTAGCGCCCCTGGGAGCGGACGTACCGCTCCACCTCGTGGCCGATGTCGGAGAGGTGACGGCCCACGGTGAGCGCGGCGATGCCCCGCCACATGGCCTCCTCGGTGACCCGCATGAGCTCGGTCAGCTCGGGGGCCACCTCGCCGACCGGCACGGTCACGGCCGAGTCGCCGTGCCAGCCGTCCAGGATGGCGCCGCAGTCGATCGAGATGATGTCGCCCTCGCGCAGCTTGCGGCGATCACTCGGGATGCCGTGCACGACCTCGTGGTTGACCGAGGCGCAGATCGTGGCGGGGAAACCCTGGTAGCCCTTGAACGAGGGGATCGCCCCCTCGTCGCGGATGGCCTTCTCGGCGATGGCGTCGAGGTCCAGGGGCGTCATGCCGGGCTGGACGCATCCGCGCAGCAGGTTCAGGGTACGGCCGACCACCAGGCCGGCCGCCCGCATCCTGTCGAGCTGCTCGGGCGTCTTGATCTGGATTCCGTGCTTGTTCTTCTTGAACACCTGCACACCCCCTGGGGTGACTCAACGGACGGACCGGGACGCCAATTCCCCCGATTCTGCCCTAAATGGCAGTACGCCACCCATGGGAACCCATGGGTGGCGTACAGGGCGTATATGACCGCTTCGTCAGCCGGCGTAGGGGCTCAGGGCCTCCATCGCACGCCGGGTGACCTCCTCCACCGGACCGGTGGCGTCCACGCCGACCAGGATGCCCTCGCCGGCGTAGAAGGAGACCAGGGGGGCGGTCTGCTCCTGGTAGACCTCCAGGCGGTGCCTGACGGTCTCCTCCTTGTCGTCGTCGCGCTGGTAGAGCCTCCCGTTGCAGGCGTCGCAGACGTCGTCCTTCTTGTCGTCGAAGTCGACGTGCCAGATACGGCCGCACTGGCTGCAGGTACGGCGGCCCGCGAGCCTGCGCACGACCTCCTCGTCGTCGACCACGAGCTCCAGGACGAGGTCCAGCCCGGCCCCGAACTCGGCGAGGATCTTCTTCAGGATCTCGGCCTGGGGCACGTTCCTGGGGAAGCCGTCGAGCAGGAAACCGTCCTGCGCGTCCTTCTCGGCGAGACGGTCGCGGACCATCGCGATGGTGACCTCGTCGGGTACGAGGTCGCCGCGGTCCATGTATTCCTTGGCAAGCTTGCCGAGCTCCGTGCCGCCCGAGACGTTGGCGCGGAAGATGTCACCTGTCGAAATCTTCGGGATCGACAGGTTCGATGCGACGAACTGGGCCTGTGTCCCCTTACCCGCTCCGGGGGGCCCGACCAGGACGAGGCGCACTACTTCAGGAAGCCTTCATAGTTGCGCTGCTGCAGCTGGCTCTCGATCTGCTTCACGGTGTCAAGGCCGACACCAACCATGATCAGAATGCTCGTCCCTCCGAACGGGAAGTTCTGACTCGCGCCGACGAGCGCCAGCGCGACGATCGGCACCATGGAGATCAGGCCCAGATACAGCGCGCCGGGAGCGGTGAGTCGCGTGAGCACGAAGTTCAAGTACTCAGCCGTCGGGCGCCCCGGGCGGATGCCCGGGATGAACCCACCGTACTTCTTCATGTTGTCGGCGACCTCAACGGGGTTGAAGGTAATCGACACGTAGAAGTACGTGAAGAAGACGATCAACAGGAAGAACGTGATCATGTACGTCGGGGTGGTGCCGCCGCCGCCGAACTCCTGGGAGATCCACTGGATGATCGGGTGGGGCTCCGACTGGGTGTTCGTGAAGAGCGTGGTGATCAGCTGCGGCAGGTACAGCAGCGACGAGGCGAAGATGACCGGGATGATGCCGGCCTGGTTGACCTTGAGCGGGATGTAGGTGGAGGTCCCCCCGTACATCCGGCGGCCGACCATGCGCTTGGCGTACTGCACCGGGATGCGGCGCTGTGCCTGCTCCACCATCACGACCAGGGCGATCATCGCGATACCGACGACGATGACCACGGCGAAGACGAAGGCGCCCTTCTGGCGGGCGATGTTCATCAGCTCGGACGGGAAGACCGCGATGACCTGCGTGAAGATCAGGATCGACATGCCGTTGCCGATGCCGCGGTCGGTGATCAGCTCACCCAGCCACATGACCACGGCGGTACCGGCGGTCATGGTCAGCACCATCGTGACGATGGCGAAGACGTTGTCCTTGTCGAGCAGGATCTCCTCGCGGCACTGCGGGAACAGCTGCCCGGTGCGCGCCAGCGCCACGAAGGCGGTCGACTGGAGAACGGCCAGCCCGACCGTCAGGTAACGGGTGTACTGCGTGATCTTGGTCTGCCCGGCCTGGCCCTCCTTCTTGAGGGCCTCCAGCCTCGGAATCACCACGACGAGCAGCTGAAGAATGATGCTCGCGGTGATGTAGGGCATGATGCCCAGGGCGAAGACTGAAAGTTTCAGAAGCGCGCCGCCGCTGAACAGCTGCACCATTCCGTAGATGTTGCCCGCGTCCCCCGCTTGCGCCTGGGTGAGACAACGGCTGATGTTCTCGGTATGCACACCCGGGGTCGGCAGAACCGATCCAAGTCGGAACAGCGCGATGATGCCCAAGGTGAAGAGCAACTTCTTACGCAGGTCCGGCGTACGGAACGCTCGGGTAAATGCGGTCAGCACGGTCCCTCCTGCGCGCCTGAAAGGCGAGGTCGGTCAGCGATGGTGCGGGGGTGTTCCATCTTTGCCATATCCAGTCAATGAGCCCGAGGAAATGAGTCGAGGCCCACCGTCCAGCGAACTCTAACGCACTACGGGCGCGGGAGCCCATTGCTGAGCCCCCGCGCCACGTGATGATGACACCTACAGCTCGGAGACGGAGCCCCCGGCAGCGGCGATCTTGTCCTTGGCGGCCGAGGAGAACGCGTGCGCCTCCACGTTCAACGCCACGGAGAGCTCGCCGGTTCCCAGAACCTTGACGAGCTGGTTCTTGCGGACCGCGCCCTTGGCGACGAGCGCCTCCACGGTGACGTCGCCACCGTCGGGGAACAGCTCACCGAGCCGGTCGAGGTTGACGACCTGGTAGGTCGTCTTGAAGAGGGCGTTGGAGAAGCCCTTCATCTTGGGCAGGCGCCGCTGCAGCGGGACCTGTCCGCCTTCGAAGCCCAGGGGAACCTTGTTCCTGGCCCTCGTGCCCTTGGTGCCACGACCCGAGGTCTTGCCCTTGGACGCCTCGCCACGGCCCTTGCGGACCTTGGACTTGTTGGCGCCGGGGGCCGGACGCAGGTGGTGGATGCGGAGCGGAGTGTTCTCTGCCATGTCTAGTCGACCTCTTCCACGGTGACGAGGTGCGTCACCACGGTGACCATGCCGCGGATCTCCGGGCGGTCCTCCTTGACGACGACGTCACCGATTCGCTTCAGACCGAGCGAGCGCAGCGAGTCACGCTGGTTCTGCTTGCCACCGATCTTCGAGCGGACCTGGGTGATCTTCAGGCGTGCCATCGGTCAGCTCACCGCCTTCGCGGCCGCGGCCTCGGCGAGACCCTCGGCGCGAGCCTTGAGCATCGCCTTGGGCGCGACGTCCTCGATCGGCAGGCCACGGCGGGCGGCGATCTCCTCGGGCCTGCTGAGGCCCTTCAGAGCCGCCACGGTGGCGTGCACGATGTTGATCGGGTTGTCCGAGCCGAGCGACTTGGACAGCACGTCGTGGATGCCGGCGCACTCCAGCACGGCGCGCACCGGGCCACCGGCGATGACGCCGGTACCGGGCGAGGCCGGACGCAGGAAGACGACGCCCGCGGCCTCTTCGCCCTGCACGATGTGCGGGATGGTGCCCTGGATCCGGGGCACCCTGAAGAAGTTCTTCTTGGCCTCCTCGACGCCCTTGGCGATCGCCGCGGGCACCTCCTTGGCCTTGCCGTAACCGACGCCGACCATGCCGTTGCCGTCACCGACGATGACGAGGGCGGTGAAGCTGAAGCGACGACCACCCTTCACGACCTTGGCCACTCGGTTGATCTTCACGACGCGCTCGATGTACGAGACGCCCTTGTCAGCGTTGCCACCGCGGCGGTCGTCACGACGACCGTCACGCCGCTCGCCACCGGCGGCGCCACCGCGACGCGGAGCTCCAGCCATTAGTGGTTCCTCTTCTCATTCGTAAGACGGGCCATCGGTTGCGGTCCTCGGAAAGGAGTCATCAGAACTCCAGTCCGCCTTCGCGAGCGCTCTCCGCGAGCGCCGCGATACGGCCCGCGTAGCGGTTGCCACCCCGGTCGAACACGACCGCGGTGATCCCGGCCGCCTTGGCCCGCTGAGCGAGAAGCTCGCCGACCTGCTTGGCCTTGTCGGTCTTGGCGCCGTCCGCCGAGCGCAGCGAGGCGTCCATGGTGGACGCGCTCACCAGCGTGTGGCCCTGGGCGTCGTCGACGATCTGCACGAAGAGGTGCCTCGTGGAGCGGTTGACGACCAGACGCGGACGCGTGGCCGTGCCGACCACCTTCTTGCGGACTCGGCCGTGGCGGCGGGCCCGCGAGACGGCGCGGGCGGCCGTGTGCTTGCCGAACGCAGTCTTGCCAGCCATGCCTACTTACCAGCCTTTCCGACCTTGCGGCGGATAACTTCACCCTGGTAACGCACACCCTTGCCCTTGTACGGGTCGGGCTTGCGCAACTTACGGATGTTCGCGGCGATCTCGCCGACCTTCTGCTTGTCGATGCCGTCCACGTGGAACAGGGTCGGCCGCTCGACGCGGAAGGTGACGCCCTCGGGGGCGTCGACGATCACCGGGTGACTGAAACCGAGAGCGAACTCGAGCTGAGTCGGGCTCTTGGCCTGGACGCGGTAACCGACGCCGACGATCTCCAGGGTCTTGGAGTACCCCTGGGTGACACCGGTCACCATGTTGGCGACCAGGGTGCGGGACAGGCCGTGCAGCGCACGGACCTTGTTCTCGTCGTTGGGGCGGGTGACGGAGAGGTTCCCGTCGTCGCCCTTGGCGATCGCGATGGGTTCCGCGACCGTGTGTGAAAGTGTGCCCTTAGGACCCTTGACCGTGACGTCCCGGCCGTCGATGGCGACGTCCACTCCGTTCGGTACGGGGATGGGCAGCCGTCCGATTCTTGACATGCTGTTCGTTCTCCCCTCTACCAAACGAAGGCGAGGACTTCCCCGCCCACTCCACGCTTGCCGGCCTGCTTGTCCGTCATGAGACCGCCGGACGTCGAGATGATCGCGACGCCCAGTCCGCCCAGGACTCGGGGCAGGTTGTCCTTCTTTGCATAGACCCGCAGGCCGGGCTTGGAAACCCGGCGCAGGCCCGCGAGCGACCGCTCACGGCTCGGCCCGAACTTGAGCTCCACCACGAGGTTCTTCCCGACCTTGGCGTCTTCGACGGTCCAGGCCTGGATGTATCCCTCCTGCTGGAGGATCTCGGCGATGTGCGCCTTGATCTTCGAGTACGGCATCGCCACGCTGTCGTGGTACGCCGAGTTCGCGTTTCGCAGACGCGTCAGCATGTCTGCGATCGGGTCGGTCATCGTCATGGCCGGTGGCCTTCCTCACCGCGGTTTCCACAGGGGACCTACGGTGCGGTCATGGGCGCTTCGATCAGCGCCCGGTGAATACGAAATTCTATGTGGGGCCGGAGACCGCGCGGACCCGTAAGGTCACGGGACCGCGCGGGGGGCTACCAGCTCGACTTGGTGATGCCGGGCAGCTCGCCCCGGTGCGCCATCTCGCGGAAGCAGATGCGGCACAGGCCGAACTTCCGGTAGACGGCGCGGGGACGGCCACAGCGCGAGCAGCGGGTGTAGGCCCGGACCTCGAACTTGGCCTTGCGAGCAGCCTTGACCTTGAGCGACGTCTTCGCCATGATCAGGCCTCCTTGAAGGGGAATCCGAGGTGCTTCAGCAGCGCCCGGCCCTGGTCGTCGGTCTTAGCGGTGGTCACGACCGTGATGTCCATGCCCCGCTGACGGTCGACCTTGTCCTGGTCGATCTCGTGGAACATGACCTGCTCGGTGAGACCGAAGGTGTAGTTCCCGTTGCCGTCGAACTGCTTGGGCGACAGGCCCCGGAAGTCACGGATACGGGGCAGCGCCAGCGAGAGCAGCCGGTCGAGGAACTCCCACATGCGGTCACCGCGGAGCGTGACGTGAGCGCCGATCGGCATGCCCTCGCGCAGCTTGAACTGGGCGATGGACTTGCGGGCGCGGACGACCGCCGGCTTCTGGCCGGTGATCACGGTGAGGTCGCGGACGGCGCCTTCGATCAGCTTCGAGTCGCGCGCGGCCTCGCCGACGCCCATGTTCACCTTGATCTTGGTGATCGTGGGCACCAGCATGATGTTCTCGAACCCGAAGTCCTCGTTCAGCTTCGCGATGATCTCTTCGCGGTAGCGCTGCTTGAGGCGCGGAAGGGTCCGCTGCTCGGTCTCGGTGGTGTTCGCGGTCATCACTTGTCCCCGCCCGTCTCGTCGGAGGCGGCCTCGGCCGTCTCCTTCCCGGCGGGCTTGTCGTCCTTGGCGGGCTTGGCCTCGGCCTTGGCGGACGTGTCGTCCTTGGTGGACGTGTCGTCCTTGGTGGCCTTGGTGGACTTGGCGTCATCCTTGGCGGGCTTGGCGTCATCCTTGAGCTTCTTGACGTTGCTCACGTGGATGGGAGCCTCCATCGTCTGCACGCCACCGCTCTTGGCACCGCGCGGACCCTGGTTGGTCTCCTTGGAGTGCTTGGTGACCATGTTGACGCCCTCGACCACCACGCGCTCGTCACGCGGGTGGGCGGCGATCACGCGGCCCTTGGCACCCTTGTCCTTGCCTGCGATGACCAGCACCAGGTCACCCTTTTTCACGTGCAGCTTCGGCATTACAACACCTCCGGCGCGAGCGAGATGATCCGCATGAACTTCTTGTCACGCAGCTCGCGTCCGACGGGACCGAAGATGCGAGTGCCCCGCGGGTCGCCGCTGTCCTTGATGATGACGGCGGCGTTCTCGTCGAAGCGGATGTAGGAGCCGTCGGGCCGGCGGCGCTCCTTGACAGTACGGACGATGACGGCCTTGACCACATCGCCCTTCTTCACGGTGCCGCCCGGGATGGCGTCCTTGACCGTGGCGACGATGATGTCGCCGATTCCCGCGTAGCGCCGGCCCGAGCCGCCGAGCACGCGGATGCAAAGGACTTCCTTCGCACCGGTGTTGTCGGCGACCTTGAGCCGCGACTCCTGCTGGATCACTTGAACTCCTGTTTGTCTCGCCGGTTCTCACCCTCGGGTGAGCCTTGCGGAACCTGCTGGGTCTTTGTCCTGCGACCACAGCCCTGACGGACCGCGGCCGAGGCGGGGCGAAGATCGCTTCGCCCCCTTGGACGCCGTCGTGGGGGGTGACACCGTCACCCCCCACGAGGCGTGTGGCCTACTTGGCCTTTTCGAGGATCTCGATGACGCGCCAGCGCTTGCTGGCCGACAGCGGCCGGGTCTCCATCAGGAGAACGCGGTCGCCGACGCCGCAGTCGTTGGCCTCGTCGTGCGCCTTGTACTTGGTCGTCCTGCGGATGACCTTGCCGTACAGGGGGTGCTTGACGCGGTCCTCGACGGCGACCACGACGGTCTTGTCCATCTTGTCACTGACGACCAGGCCCTCGCGGGTCTTGCGGTAGTTCCGCGCCTTGGTCGTGCTCTCGGTGCTCTCGGTGGTCTCCACGGCCTCAGCCATCGATCGACTCCTTCTCTACCGTGACGATTTTGAGCTCCCGCTCGCGCATCACGGTGTAGATACGGGCGATCTCGCGGCGAACGGCACGCAGCCGCCCGTGGCTCTCCAACTGGCCGGTCGCGGCCTGGAAGCGGAGGTTGAACAGCTCCTCCTTGGCTTCCTTCAGCTTCGTGACCAGCGTGTCCTGGTCCTCCACCCGCAGCTCACCAGCGGTCAGGCCCTTAGCCATCACGCCTCACCCACTTCACGCTTGACGAACCGGCACTTCATCGGCAGCTTGTGCATGGCGCGCCGCAGGGCCTCGCGAGCCACCGGCTCGGCGACACCCGACAGCTCGAACATGATGCGGCCGGGCTTGACGTTGGCGATCCACCACTCCGGCGAACCCTTACCGGAACCCATGCGGGTCTCGGCAGGCTTCTTGGTGAGGGGACGGTCCGGGTAGATGTTGATCCAGACCTTTCCGCCACGCTTGATGTGACGGGTCATCGCGATACGAGCCGACTCGATCTGGCGGTTGGTCACGTAGGAGTGCTCAAGCGCCTGAATGCCGAACTCGCCGAACACGACCCTGGTGCCGCCCTTGGCGGCGCCGTGACGGTCGGGCCGGTGCTGCTTGCGGTGCTTGACCCTGCGCGGGATCAGCATGGTCAGCTCCCTTCAGCACCCGGCTGCGCAGCCGGGCCGGTCTCGGGGGCGGCCTGTGAGGCCGCCTCGTTCCTGGGTGCGGACGGAGCCGCGGCGCGGTCACCACGACCGGCACCGGCGCCACCGGCACCGCCGCCGCGACGGGCGCCACCGGCGCCGCCGCCACCACGACGGGGACGGTCGCCGCCACCGGCACCGGGGCCACGACGGTCGTCGCGGTCACGGCGCTGGCCGCCGGCGCGGGCACCGGCGGCGGCCGCCTCGCGCTCGGCGCGGCTGGTCGGGGCCTCACCCTTGTAGATCCACACCTTCACGCCGATGCGGCCGAAGGTGGTGCGGGCCTCGTACAGGCCGTAGTCGATGTCCGCGCGGAGGGTGTGCAGGGGCACGCGGCCCTCGCGGTAGAACTCCGAGCGGGACATCTCGGCGCCGCCCAGACGACCCGAGCACTGCACCCGGATGCCCTTGGCGCCGCTCTTCATCGCCGACTGCATCGCCTTGCGCATGGCACGGCGGAACGAGACACGGCTGGACAGCTGCTCGGCCACACCCTGGGCGACGAGCTGAGCGTCGATCTCAGGGTTCTTGACCTCGAGGATGTTCAGCTGGACCTGCTTCTTGGTCAGCTTCTCGAGGTCACCGCGGATCCGGTCCGCCTCGGCGCCGCGGCGGCCGATGACGATGCCCGGACGGGCGGTGTGAATGTCGACCTGTACCCGGTCGGTGGTCCGCTCGATCTCCACCTTGGAGATGCCGGCCCGCTCCATGCCCTTTTTGAGCATGCGGCGGATCGCCACGTCTTCGGCCACGTACGACTTGTAGAGCTTGTCGGCGTACCACCGGCTCTTGAAGTCGGTCGTGATGCCGAGGCGGAACCCGTGCGGGTTGACCTTCTGACCCACTAGCGGGTCCTCCCCTTCGGCTCGCGGGACTCCACGATCACGGTGATGTGGCTGGTCCGCTTGTTGATCCGATAGGCGCGACCCTGGGCGCGGGGACGAAACCGCTTCAGCGTCGGGCCCTCGTCGACCCAGGCACGGCTCACGAAGAGCGTCTCCCGGTCGAGCTTGAAGTTGTGCTCCGCGTTGGCAATGGCGCTGGACAGCACCTTGTACACGGTCTCGCTCGCCGACTGGGGAGCGAACTGCAGCACGGCCTGCGCCTCCGAAGCGGGCAGCCCGCGAATGAGGTCCACCACGCGGCGGGCCTTCATGGGCGTGTGGCGCGCGAACCGCGCCTGAGCCCTGGCTTCCATCGCTTACTCCTCTTACCTTCTGCTTCGTGTCGGTCGGGTCTGTCTCGCCCGGTGGTGACCGGTACGGCTCTCGCCGTCCGGTCGTCTGCGGGCGGGACGAGCCCTCCCTGTGAGGCGCTTTATCGCCGGCTGCGGCGGTCTTCCTTGACGTGGCTGCGGAAGGTTCGCGTCGGGGCGAACTCACCGAGCTTGTGGCCGATCATCGACTCGGTGACGAACACCGGGACGTGCTTGCGGCCGTCGTGAACGGCGATCGTGTGGCCGAGCATGTCGGGCACGATCATGGAGCGCCGCGACCACGTCTTGATGACGTTTTTGGTGCCCTTCTCGTTCTGGACATCCACCTTCTTCTGAAGGTGGTCGTCCACGAAGGGACCCTTCTTGAGGCTACGTGGCATTTTGGCTGCTCCTACCGCTTCTTCCGCTTGGTACGACGGCGGATGATCAGCCGGTCGCTGGCCTTGTTCGCCGCACGAGTACGACCCTCGGGCTTGCCCTTGGGGTTGACGGGGTGACGACCGCCGGAGGTCTTACCCTCACCACCACCGTGCGGGTGGTCGACCGGGTTCATCGCGACACCGCGGACGGTGGGGCGCTTGCCCTTCCACCGCATGCGTCCGGCCTTGCCCCAGTTGATGTTGGCCTGCTCGGCGTTGCCGACCTGGCCGACGGCGGCCCGGCAGCGGACGTCGACCTGGCGCATCTCGCCGGAGGGCATACGCAGCGTGGCGTACTGCCCCTCCTTGGCCAGGAGCTGGATCTGCGCGCCGGCGGACCGGCCCAGCTTGGCGCCGCCACCCGGACGGAGCTCCACCGCGTGGATGAAGGTACCCGTCGGGATGTTGCGCAGCGGGAGGCAGTTGCCCGGCTTGATGTCGGCCGTGGGGCCGTTCTCGATGTTGTCGCCCTGCTTCAGACCGGTCGGGCAGAGGATGTAGCGCTTCTCCCCGTCGGCGTAGTGCAGCAGCGCGATGCGGGACGTGCGGTTCGGGTCGTACTCGATGTGAGCGACCTTGGCCGGGATCCCGTCCTTGTCGTGACGCCGGAAATCGATGATCCGGTAGGCGCGCTTGTGGCCACCGCCCTGGTGACGGGTGGTGACACGGCCGTGGACGTTACGGCCACCCTTGCTGTGCAAGGGTGCAAGCAGCGACTTCTCGGGCGTGCTGCGCGTGATCTCGGCAAAGTCCGAGACGCTGGCGCCGCGGCGACCCGGGGTCGTCGGCTTGAGTTTACGGATGCCCATCTTTTTCGTTCATCCTTCGTCGGTTAATCCGGTCGAATGCCCCTCACCGGCTGGTGAGGGGCTTTCTCCCTGTACGTACTGAGCGAGCGCGTCAGCCGATCTGACCGAAGATGTCGATCCGGTCGCCCTCGACCAGGCTCACGATCGCCCGCTTGGTGGCGGGGCGCTGGCCGTAGCCGAACCTGGTCCGCTTGCGCTTGCCCTGGCGGTTGATGGTGTTGACGCTGGCCACCTTGACACCGAAGATCTTCTCTACGGCGATCTTGACCTGCGTCTTGTTGGCCGTCTTCCGCACCAGGAACGTGTACTTGTTGTGCTCGTCGATCAGGCCGTAGCTCTTCTCGGAGACCACCGGCTTGATGATGATGTCGCGCGGGTCGGCGATCTTCTCCATCAGGCGTCTTCCTTCCCGCTCTTGCTCAGACGGGCCACGATCTGGTCGTAGGCCGCCTGGGTGAAGACCACGTCGTCGTAGCAGAGCACGTCGTAGGTGTTGAGCTGCCCGGCGTCCAGCAGGTGGACCTCGGGGGCGTTGCGCAGGCTCAGCCAGGTGAGCTCGTCACCCTCGTCGACGACGACGAGAACGCTACGGGCCTTGGTGATCCTGCGAAGCGACTCGAGAGCCGCCTTGGTCGCCGGGGTCTCCCCCGCGACCAGACCGCTGACCACGTGAACGCGGCCACCGGTCGCCCGGTCGGACAGGGCACCGCGCAGGGCGGCGGCCTTCATCTTCTTGGGAGTCTTCTGCGAGTAGTCCCGCGGCACCGGGCCGTGGACGGTGCCACCGCCGGCGAACTGCGGGGCGCGGGTCGAGCCCTGACGGGCGCGGCCGGTGCCCTTCTGGCGGTACGGCTTCTTGCCGCCGCCCCGGACCTCACCGCGGGTCTTGGCCTTGTGGGTGCCCTGCCGGCGAGCGGCGAGCTGGGCCACGACGACCTGGTGGATCAGCGGGATGTTGACCTTCGTGCCGAAGATGTCCTCCGGCAGGTCGACGGTGCCGGCCTTGTCGCCGCTCACGTCGAGGACGTCAATGGTGCTCACTTGGCAGCCCCCTTCTTGGCGGCGGTGCGGACCAGGACCAGGCTGCCGTTGGCACCGGGGATCGCACCCTTGATCAGGATGAGGCCCTTCTCGGCGTCCACGGCGTGAACCTTGAGGCTCTGGACGGTCGTGCGGACGTTGCCCATCCGGCCGGCCATGCGCACGCCCTTGAAGACGCGGCCCGGGGTGGCGCAGCCACCGATGGAACCCGGCGAGCGGTGCTTGCGCTGCGTACCGTGGGAGGCGCCCAGGCCCTTGAAGCCGTGGCGCTTCATGACACCGGCGAAGCCCTTGCCCTTGCTCTTGCCCGTCACGTCGACGAACTGGCCGGCCTCGAAGGTGTCGGCCGAGAGCTCCTGGCCCAGGGTGTAGTCACCGGCGTCGTCGGTGCGGATCTCCGCGAAGTAACGGCGCGGGGTGATGTCGTGCTTGCGCAGGTAGTCGCCGAGCGGCTTGTTGACCTTCCGTGGGTCGACCTGCCCGAAGCCCAGCTGAACGGCGGAGTAGCCGTCCTTCTCGGGGGTGCGGACGCGGGTCACGACGCACGGACCGGCCTCGACGACGGTCACCGGGACCATCCGGTTGTCCGCGTCGAAGACCTGGGTCATGCCGAGCTTCTTGCCCAGGACGCCCTTGATCTGCTTAGCCATGTCAGTGCGTTCCCTCAGAGCTTGATCGAGATGTCGACGCCGGCGGGAAGGTCGAGTCGCATGAGCGAGTCGACGGTCTTCGGCGTCGGGTCGATGATGTCAATGAGCCGCTTGTGCGTGCGCATCTCAAAGTGCTCGCGGCTGTCCTTGTACTTGTGCGGCGAGCGGATGACGCAGTACACGTTCTTCTCGGTCGGCAGCGGCACCGGGCCCGCGACCTTGGCGCCAGTCCGTGTCACCGTCTCGACGATCTTCTTGGCCGAAACGTCGATGACCTCGTGGTCATAGGCCTTGAGCCGAATGCGGATCTTCTGTCCCGCCATAATGGCCTCGGTGTCCTTCGCTGTCGTCTGAAAAAGTTACGTGCGGCCTGTTGCCGCTGTGCTGTGGGGCGGGTCCGTCTCGCGACGTCCCCTCCGCCTCGTACGGGAGTCCGTGTCCCCCCGCGGGGGCGTTCTCCGTACGTGTCCCACGTAGCAGACGCTGAGAGTCCGCGCTTTCTTCCGTGATCTGGCAGTCACTTCGGCAGATTTTCCGGCCGAAGCCACTGCGAGATCACGGTTCGTGGGTCCTGCCAGGTCCGTGCCCTGCGGCGCGGGCCCCTCGTGGCGCGGCGGCCGGTCCCGTATGGAGGCCGGCCGCCACTCCGCGATCGTACTACTTGATGATCTTGGTCACTCGACCCGCACCGACGGTGCGGCCACCCTCACGGATGGCGAACTTGAGACCGTCCTCCATCGCGATGGGCTGGATGAGCTGGACGTTCATCTCGGTGTTGTCGCCCGGCATGACCATCTCGGTGCCCTCGGGGAGGTTCACCACGCCGGTCACGTCGGTGGTGCGGAAGTAGAACTGCGGGCGGTAGTTGTTGAAGAAGGGGGTGTGGCGGCCGCCCTCGTCCTTGCTCAGGATGTAGACCTGGGCCTCGAACTCGGTGTGCGGGGTGGTCGTGCCCGGCTTGATGATGCACTGGCCGCGCTCGACGTCCTCGCGCTTGATGCCACGGAGGAGCAGACCGACGTTGTCGCCCGCCTGGCCCTCGTCGAGCAGCTTGCGGAACATCTCGACACCGGTGACCGTGGTGGTGGTCTTGGTCTCCTTGATGCCGATGATGTCGACGGTCTCGTTGACCTTGACGACACCGCGCTCGATACGGCCGGTGACGACGGTGCCACGACCGGTGATCGAGAAGACGTCCTCGATCGGCATCAGGAACGGCTTCTCGGTCTCACGGGTCGGCTCGGGGACGTTCTCGTCCACGGCGGTCATGAGCTCGATGATCGAGTCGCCCCACTTGGAGTCGCCCTCGAGCGCCTTCAGCGCCGAGACGCGGACGACCGGCAGGTCGTCGCCGGGGAACTCCTGGGCCGAGAGAAGCTCGCGGACCTCGAGCTCGACGAGCTCCAGGATCTCCTCGTCGTCCACCATGTCGGACTTGTTGAGGGCCACGACGATGTAGGGGACGCCGACCTGGCGGGCCAGGAGGACGTGCTCCTTCGTCTGCGGCATCGGACCGTCGGTGGCGGCGACCACGAGGATCGCGCCGTCCATCTGAGCCGCACCGGTGATCATGTTCTTCACGTAGTCGGCGTGACCGGGGCAGTCCACGTGGGCGTAGTGGCGCTTCTCGGTCTGGTACTCGACGTGCGCGATGGAGATCGTGATACCACGAGCCTTCTCCTCGGGCGCCTTGTCGATCTTGTCGAACGGGGTCGCCTCGTTGAGGTTCGGGAAACGCTCGTGGAGCACCTTGGTGATCGCCGCGGTCAGAGTGGTCTTGCCGTGGTCGATGTGCCCAATGGTGCCGATGTTTACGTGCGGCTTGGTCCGCTCGAACTTGGCCTTGGCCACTGCTCTCTCCTTAGAGATTCTGACGTGACTTGCGTCTTCAAAAACGGATGCCGGGCTTGTGCGCCCCGCACCCTTCCGGTGGCGGGAGGCGGGTCTCCCGTCTCCCGTCACCGGAACGGATGCCGAGCTGTTCGCCCCGCACCCCTCCGGTGGCGGGGCGGCGATCTCCTCGCCCCCCCACACCCGGAACGGATACCGAGCTGTTCGCCCCGCACCCCTCCGGTGGCGGGGCGGCGATCTCCTCGCCTCCCGCACCCGGAACGGATGCCGGACTTATTCGCCCCGCACCTTCGCGACGATCTCCTTGGCGATGTGCGCAGGCACTTCCGCGTAGGAGTCGAACTGCATGCTGTAGCTCGCGCGTCCCTGCGTCTTGCTACGGAGGTCTCCCACGTAGCCGAACATCTCAGAGAGCGGCACGAGCGCCTTGATGATCCGGGCGCCGGAGCGCTCGTCCATCGCCTGGATCTGCCCGCGGCGACCGTTGAGGTCACCGATGACGTCACCCATGTAGTCCTCGGGCGTGGTGACCTCGACGGCCATCATCGGCTCCAGGATTACGGCGTCCGCACGGCGCGCGGCCTCCTTGAAGGCCATCGAGCCGGCGATCTTGAAGGCCATTTCGGACGAGTCCACCTCGTGGTAGGCACCGTCCTGCAGGGTGACCTTGACCCCGACCATGGGGTAGCCGGCCAGGACACCGAACTCGGCCGCCTCCTGGGCGCCCGCGTCGACCGAGGGGATGTACTCCCTCGGGATGCGGCCACCGGAGACCTTGTTCGAGAACTCGTAACCGTCGTTGCCCTCGCCCAGCGGCTCGATGTCAATGATGACCTTGGCGAACTGGCCCGAACCACCGGTCTGCTTCTTGTGGACGTAGTCGACCTTCTCCACCTTGCGGCGGATGGTCTCCCGGTAGGCCACCTGAGGCCGGCCAATGTTGGCCTCGACCTTGAACTCGCGGCGCATCCGGTCGACGAGGATCTCCAGGTGGAGCTCGCCCATACCCCAGATGACCGTCTGCCCGGTCTCGTCGTCACGACGGACCTGGAAGGACGGGTCCTCCTCGGCCAGACGCTGGATCGCGGTGCCCAGCTTCTCCTGGTCACCCTTGGTCTTGGGCTCGATGGCGACGCTGATGACCGGCGCCGGGAAGTTCATCGACTCCAGGACCACGGGATGAGCCGGGTCCGACAGGGTGTCACCGGTGGTGGTGTCCTTCAGACCCATCACGGCGACGATCTGACCGGCGACGGCCGACGGGCGCTCTTCGCGCTTGTTGGCGTGCATCTGGTAGATCTTGCCGATCCGCTCCTTGCGGCCCTTCACCGAGTTGACCACGGCGGTGCCGGTCTCGAGCGTGCCCGAGTAGATGCGGATGTAGGTGAGACGGCCCAGGTGCTGGTCGCTCATGATCTTGAAGGCGAGCGCGGAGAAGGGCTCGTTCACGTCGGCGTGACGCTCGATGACCTCGTCCTCCTTGCCGACCGCGTGGCCCTTGAAGGCCGCGATGTCGATCGGGGCGGGGAGGTAGGCGACGATCGCGTCGAGCAGGGGCTGGACGCCCTTGTTCTTGAACGCGGTGCCGGTCAGGACCGGGTTGATGACGCTCTTCAGCGTGGCGCGGCGGATGGCCGCGACCAGCTGCTCCTCGGTGGGCTCGACGCCCTCCAGGAAGAGCTCCATCAGCTCGTCGTCGTTCTCGGAGACGGTCTCGACGAGCTTGTCACGCCACTCGCGGGCGACCTCGGCGTGCTCGGCCGGGATGTCGACGGTCTCGTACATCTCGCCCTTGGCCGCCTCGGCGCTCCAGAGCAGGCCCTTCATCTTGACCAGGTCGATGACGCCCTTGAAGTCGGCCTCGACGCCCCAGGGAAGCTGGATGACGGCGGGGGTCGCGTTCAGGCGGCTGACCATCATGTCGACGCAGCGGTGGAACTCCGCGCCGACCCGGTCCATCTTGTTGACGAAGCAGATCCTGGGTACTTCGTAGCGGTCGGCCTGACGCCAGACCGTCTCGGACTGCGGCTCGACACCGGCGACGCCGTCGAACACGGCGACGGCACCGTCGAGGACGCGGAGCGAACGCTCCACCTCGATCGTGAAGTCCACGTGACCCGGCGTGTCGATGATGTTGATCGTGTGGCCGAGCCATTCGCAGGTGGTGGCAGCGGAGGTGATGGTGATACCACGCTCCTGCTCCTGCTCCATCCAGTCCATCGTGGCTGCGCCCTCGTGGACCTCACCGATCTTGTAGTTGATACCGGTGTAGAACAGGATGCGCTCGGTCGTCGTGGTCTTGCCCGCGTCGATGTGGGCCATGATCCCGATGTTTCGGACCTTGGCCAGGTCAAGAGCGGTCGTGGTGGCCACTTCTCTCGCGTCCTCGTCGTCTCGTCGAACCCGCTGTTACCAGCGGTAGTGGGCGAAGGCCTTGTTGGACTCGGCCATCTTGTGGGTGTCCTCGCGCTTCTTGACGCTTGCGCCGAGGCCGTTGCTGGCGTCGAGCAGTTCGTTCATCAGACGCTCGGTCATGGTCTTCTCGCGGCGGGCGCGGGAGTACTGCACCAGCCAGCGCAGGGCCAGGGTGGTGCTGCGCGCCGCGCGCACCTCGACCGGGACCTGGTAGGTCGCGCCACCGACA
Source organism: Streptosporangium sp. NPDC050855 (assembly GCF_044456585.1). Classification (NCBI taxonomy): domain Bacteria; kingdom Bacillati; phylum Actinomycetota; class Actinomycetes; order Streptosporangiales; family Streptosporangiaceae; genus Streptosporangium; species Streptosporangium sp. NPDC050855. The sequence goes on along the minus strand of NZ_JBITFY010000001.1, from coordinate 648,596 downwards.
CGGCGGCTGCGGACCTCGAGGGTGGGCTTGACGTTGTCCAGCGCGCGCTTGAGGGTGACGACCGGGTCGTTGCCGGTCTTCTCCCTGGCGCCTTCGAGGGCGCCGTACACGATGGACTGGGCGATGGATCGCTTGCCGTCCAGGAGCACCTTGTTGATCAGAGCGGTGACCAGGGGCGAGTTGTGAACCGGGTCGGCCATGAGCTGACGACGGCCAGGAGAACCCTTGCGAGGCATTCCTACTTCTCCTTCTTCGCGCCGTAACGGCTACGGGCCTGCTTGCGGTTGCGGACACCCTGGGTGTCGAGCGAACCACGGATGATCTTGTAGCGAACACCCGGAAGGTCCTTCACACGCCCACCACGGACGAGCACGATGGAGTGCTCCTGGAGGTTGTGACCGACACCGGGGATGTAAGCCGTGACCTCGATGCCGTTGGTCAGCCGGACACGCGCCACCTTGCGGAGGGCGGAGTTCGGCTTCTTCGGGGTCGTGGTGTAAACGCGCATGCAGGTGCCGCGTCGCTGAGGGCTGGCCTTGAGCGCCGGGGTCTTGGTCTTGGTGACCTTGTCCTGGCGGCCCTTGCGGACCAGCTGCTGAATCGTGGGCACCGCGTCTCCGTTCGTGCTAGCCGGTTATTCGAATGTGGTGCATTTGCAGGTACTGCCGGTGTCATGACCTGCGGTTCTTCCAGCTCCTCCGACCCACGCGTTCGGGCGTGTCGCGGGGTGTCGTACCACGTCCCGGAAAGGAACGATCCGCTGGAGGAGGCCACACGGCGCCCCTGCCGACTCCTCGATGGGAAACCGTCGACGCGCACGCATGAGGACCCATGAAGACATGGGCACGAAGGGAAAGACTACCCAGCCCAGTGCAACACGTCAAAACGACCGCACCGGCCGGGCGCCGTCACGCGCGCCCGCATCCGTGCCCTGGCTCCCGTGACCGGTTTCCGACCGACCACGTCCGGGTCCACACCGAAGTTTACCCGCCCCCGGACACTTCTCCGGTCGTTCTCCGCATTGACGTACGGCTTGGGCCGCAACGTTCCGGTCAAGACGGACGGCGCCCGGCCCCCTCGCGGGGACCGGGCGCCGTCTCGATCACTGTGCCGGGCGTGCTCGCTCAGCGGTTGTACTGACCGAAGTCGTACTCCTCCAGCGGCACGGCCTCGCCGGAGCCCGAGCCGAAGGTGTAGTCGGCCGCGGAGCCGTCGTAGCCGCCGACCGTGTACATCGCGGCCTTGGCCTCCTCGGTGGGCTCGACCCGGATGTTGCGGTACTGGGGCATGCCCGTACCCGCCGGGATGAGCTTTCCGATGATGACGTTCTCCTTGAGACCGAGCAGCGAGTCCGACTTGGCGTGGATCGCCGCGTCGGTGAGCACCCGGGTCGTCTCCTGGAAGGACGCCGCCGACAGCCAGGACTCGGTGGCGAGCGAGGCCTTGGTGATGCCCATCAGCACCGGGCGGCCCGAGGCCGGCGTGCCGCCCTCGGCCACGCACTCGCGGTTGATCCGCTCGAAGCGCGGCCGCTCGACGAGCTCACCGGGCAGCATGTCGGCGTCGCCGGACTCCAGCACGTTCACGCGCTTGAGCATCTGCCGCACGATGATCTCGATGTGCTTGTCGTGGATCGACACACCCTGCGAGCGGTAGACCTGCTGGACCTCCGCCACCAGGTGCAGCTGCACGGCGCGGGGGCCGAGGATGCGCAGCACCTCGTTGGGGTTGACCGCACCGGCGATCAGCTGCTGGCCGACGCCGACCCGCTGCCCGTCGGAGACGAGCATCCGCGACCGCATCGACACCGGGTACGCGACCTCCTCGGAGCCGTCGTCGGGGACGACCACGATCTTCCGCGTCTTGTCGGTCTCGTCGATGCGGACCCGGCCCTCGGCCTCGCTGATCGGGGCGACGCCCTTGGGGACGCGCGCCTCGAACAGCTCGGTGACACGGGGCAGGCCGTGGGTGATGTCGGCGCCCGCCACACCACCGGTGTGGAAGGTCCGCATCGTCAGCTGGGTGCCGGGCTCGCCGATCGACTGGGCGGCGATGATGCCGACCGCCTCGCCGACGTCCACGAGCTTGCCGGTGGCCAGCGAGCGGCCGTAGCAGGTGGCGCAGACACCGATCTTGGCCTCGCAGACGAGGGCGCTGCGGGTCCTGACGGTCTCCACACCGGCCTCGACCAGGGCGGTGACGTGGGCGTCGTTGATGTCGACGCCCATCGGCACGACGACCTTGCCGTCCACCTCCACGTCCTCGGCGAGGATGCGGCCGTGCACGTTGCTCTCGGCGTTCTCCGCCTTGACCAGGTTGCCCTGGGCGTCGCGGTCGGCGACGTGCAGCGGCACGGCGCGGTCGGTGCCGCAGTCGATCTCGCGGACGATGACGTCCTGCGCCACGTCCACCAGACGACGGGTCAGGTAGCCGGAGTCGGCGGTCCGCAGCGCGGTGTCCGCCAGACCCTTCCGCTGGCCGTGGGTGGAGATGAAGTACTCCAGCACCGACAGGCCCTCGCGGAACGAGGCCTTGATCGGACGCGGGATCGTCTCACCCTTGGTGTTGGACACCAGGCCGCGGATGCCGGAGATCTGCCGGACCTGCATCAGGTTCCCTCGGGCGCCCGACTGGACCATCATCCAGACCGGGTTGGTCTTCGGGAACGCCTTCTGCATGTCGTCGGTCACGTCACTGGTCGCGTGCGTCCAGATCTCGATGAGCTCCTGACGGCGCTCCTCGTCCGTGATCAGACCGCGCTCGTACTCCCGCTGGACCTTGTCGGCCCGGCGTTCGTACGTCTCCATGATCTCGGCCTTGTTCGGCGGCGCGATGACGTCCTCGATGGAGATCGTCACACCGGCCCTGGTCGCCCAGTAGAAGCCGGCGTCCTTGAGGGCGTCGAGCGCCGCCGCGACCTCGACCTTGGGGTACTTGTCGGCCAGCTCGTTGACGATGACCGAGAGCTGCTTCTTGCCGACCTGCGAGTTCACGTACGGGTAGTTCGCCGGGAGCGTCTGGTTGAACAGGCACCGGCCCAGGGTGGTCTCCAGGCGGTACCCGTCGCCGGGCTCCCAGCCCTCGGGGGCGGTCCAGTCGCGGGGCGGCGGGACGTCGCCCTTCATCCGGATCTGGATCAGCGACTGGATGTCCAGCTCGCGGCGGTCGAAGGCCATGAGCGCCTCCGACACCGAGCCGAAGACCCGGCCCCTGCCGGCGCCGTTCTCGTCCTCGTCCTTGAGCGTGGTCAGCGAGTACAGGCCGATGATCATGTCCTGGGTGGGCATGGTCACGGGCTTGCCGTCGGCCGGCTTGAGGATGTTGTTGGTGGACAGCATCAGGATGCGGGCCTCGGCCTGCGCCTCGGCCGACAGCGGCAGGTGCACGGCCATCTGGTCACCGTCGAAGTCCGCGTTGAACGCGGTGCACACGAGCGGGTGGATCTGGATGGCCTTGCCCTCGACCAGCTGCGGCTCGAAGGCCTGGATGCCCAGGCGGTGCAGGGTGGGCGCGCGGTTGAGCAGCACGGGGTGCTCGGTGATGACCTCTTCGAGGACGTCCCACACGACCGGCCGGGCACGCTCGACCATCCGCTTGGCCGACTTGATGTTCTGCGCGTGGTTCAGGTCCACCAGGCGCTTCATCACGAACGGCTTGAACAGCTCCAGCGCCATCTGCTTGGGCAGGCCGCACTGGTGCAGCTTCAGCTGCGGGCCGACGACGATGACCGAACGGCCGGAGTAGTCGACTCGCTTGCCCAGCAGGTTCTGGCGGAACCGGCCCTGCTTGCCCTTGAGCATGTCGCTGAGGGACTTCAGGGGGCGGTTGCCGGGTCCGGTGACCGGGCGGCCGCGGCGGCCGTTGTCGAACAGCGCGTCGACGGCCTCCTGGAGCATCCGCTTCTCGTTGTTCACGATGATCTCGGGCGCGCCGAGGTCGAGAAGCCGCTTGAGGCGGTTGTTCCGGTTGATCACCCGGCGGTAGAGGTCGTTCAGGTCCGAGGTCGCGAACCGGCCACCGTCGAGCTGCACCATGGGGCGCAGGTCCGGCGGGATGACCGGGATGCAGTCCAGGACCATGCCGTTGGGCGAGTTGCGGGTGTTCAGGAACGCCGAGACGACCTTGAGACGCTTGAGCGCGCGGGCCTTCTTCTGGCCCTTGCCGCTGCGGATCGTCTCGCGGAGGTTCTCGGCCTCCAGGGCGAGGTCGAAGTTGGTCAGCCGCTCCTGGATGGCCTGGGCGCCCATGCCACCGCGGAAGTAGCGGCCGAAGCGGTCGCGCATCTCGCGGTAGAGCAGCTCGTCGCCCTCCAGGTCCTGGACCTTGAGGTTCTTGAAACGGCTCCAGACCTCGTCCAGCCGGTCCAGCTCGCGCTGGGCCCGGTCGCGCAGCTGCCGCATCTCACGCTCGGCACCCTCGCGCACCTTGCGGCGCTGGTCGCCCTTGGCCCCGGCGGCCTCGAGCTCGGCCAGGTCGGCCTCCAGCTTGCGCTGGCGGGCCTCGATGTCGGAGTCACGGCGCTGCTCGACGTGCTGCCGCTCGACGGAGATCTTCGCCTCCAGCGACGGCAGGTCGCGCTCGCGCATCTCCTTGTCGACATGCGTGATCATGTAGGCCGCGAAGTAGATGACCTTCTCGAGGTCCTTCGGGGCCAGGTCGAGCAGGTATCCCAGACGGGACGGGACGCCCTTGAAGTACCAGATGTGCGTGACCGGAGCGGCCAGCTCGATGTGGCCCATCCGCTCGCGGCGCACCTTGGCACGGGTCACCTCGACGCCGCAGCGCTCACAGATGATGCCCTTGAAGCGGACGCGCTTGTACTTGCCGCAGTAGCACTCCCAGTCCCGGGTCGGGCCGAAGATCTTCTCGCAGAAGAGTCCGTCCTTCTCGGGCTTGAGCGTCCGGTAGTTGATGGTCTCGGGCTTCTTGACCTCACCGTGCGACCACTGGCGAATGTCGTCGGCGGTCGCGAGGCCGATCCGAAGCTCGTCGAAGAAGTTGACGTCGAGCACTTGTAATCCCCCTCAGCTTCTAGATCAGACCTCTTCGACGCTGCTCGGCTCACGCCGGGACAGGTCGATGCCGAGCTCCTCCGCGGCGCGGAAGACGTCCTCGTCGGTGTCGCGCATCTCGATGGACATGCCGTCGCTGGAGAGCACCTCGACGTTCAGGCACAGCGACTGCATTTCCTTGATGAGGACCTTGAACGACTCCGGGATGCCCGGCTCGGGGATGTTCTCGCCCTTGACGATCGCCTCGTAGACCTTCACCCGGCCCAGGACGTCGTCGGACTTGATGGTCAGCAGCTCCTGCAGCGCGTACGCCGCGCCGTAGGCCTCCAGGGCCCAGACCTCCATCTCACCGAAGCGCTGGCCGCCGAACTGGGCCTTACCGCCGAGCGGCTGCTGGGTGATCATGGAGTACGGGCCGGTCGACCGCGCGTGGATCTTGTCGTCGACCAGGTGGAGCAGCTTCAGGATGTAGATGTAACCCACGGAGATCGGGTGCGGGAACGGCTCGCCGGAACGCCCGTCGAACAACTGGGCCTTTCCGTTCGCGCCGACCATGCGCCCGCCGTCCCTGTTGACCAGGGTGTTGTCGAGCAGACCGATGATCTCTTCCTCGTTGGCGCCGTCGAAGACGGGGGTCGCCATGTTGGTACGCGGCTCCACCTCGGCGAAGCCCTTGTCGCGCAGGCGCTCGGCCCACGCCTCCTCGATGCCGGAGATGTCCCAGCCGCGGGCGGCGATCCACCCCAGGTGGGTCTCCAGCACCTGGCCGACGTTCATCCGGCCGGGCACGCCCAGCGGGTTCAGGATGATGTCGACGGCCGTGCCGTCCTCCAGGAAGGGCATGTCCTCGACCGGGAGGATCTTGGAGATGACGCCCTTGTTGCCGTGCCGGCCCGCGAGCTTGTCACCGTCGGTGATCTTGCGCTTCTGCGCCACGTAGACGCGCACCAGCTCGTTGACGCCGGGGGGAAGCTCGTCGCCCTCCTCGCGGGAGAAGACCCGCACCCCGATGACCTTGCCCTGCTCGCCGTGCGGCACCTTCAGCGAGGTGTCGCGCACCTCGCGGGCCTTCTCACCGAAGATCGCCCGCAGCAGCCGCTCCTCGGGGGTCAGCTCGGTCTCGCCCTTGGGCGTGACCTTGCCCACCAGGATGTCCCCGGGCACGACCTCGGCGCCGATGCGGATGATGCCGCGCTCGTCGAGATCGGCCAGCACCTCCTCGGAGACGTTGGGGATGTCGCGGGTGATCTCCTCAGGGCCCAGCTTGGTGTCGCGGGCGTCGACCTCGTGCTCCTCGATGTGGATCGAGGACAGCACGTCGTCCTGCACCAGGCGCTGCGACAGGATGATCGCGTCTTCGTAGTTGTGACCCTCCCACGGCATGAACGCCACCAGCAGGTTCTTGCCCAGCGCCATCTCACCGCTGTCGGTGCACGGACCGTCGGCCACGACCTGGCCGGCCTCGATGCGGTCGCCCTCGGCCACGATCGGCTTCTGGTTGAAGCAGGTGCCCTGGTTGGAGCGCTTGAACTTCGCCACCCGGTAGGTGGTGCGGGTGCCGTCGTCGTTCATCACCGTGACGTAGTCGGCCGAGACCTCCTCCACCACGCCCGCCTTCTCGGCGGTGATCACGTCACCGGCGTCGGTGGCGGCACGGTACTCCATGCCGGTGCCCACCAGCGGCGCCTCGCTCTTGAGCAGCGGCACCGACTGGCGCTGCATGTTCGAGCCCATGAGCGCGCGGTTGGCGTCGTCGTGCTCCAGGAACGGGATCATCGCGGTCGCCACGGACACCATCTGGCGTGCCGAGACGTCCATGTAGTCGACCTCGGTGGCGCGCAGGGACTCGAACTCCCCGCCCTTCCTGCGGACCAGGACCCTGGACTCGAGGAACGTTCCGTCGGGACCGATCGGCGTGTTCGCCTGGGCGATGACGTGCCGGTCCTCCTCGTCGGCGGTCAGGTAGTCGACCTGGTCGGTCACCCGGCCGTCGACGACCTTGCGGTAGGGGGTCTCCACGAAACCGAAGGAGTTGACCCGGCCGAAGGAGGCCAGCGAGCCGATCAGGCCGATGTTCGGGCCTTCCGGGGTCTCGATCGGGCACATCCGGCCGTAGTGGGACGGGTGCACGTCACGGACCTCGAAGCCGGCCCGCTCACGGGACAGACCACCGGGACCCAGCGCGGACAGACGCCTCTTGTGCGTCAGGCCGGCCAGCGGGTTGGTCTGGTCCATGAACTGCGACAGCTGCGAGGTACCGAAGAACTCCTTGATCGACGCCACCACCGGGCGGATGTTGATCAGGGTCTGCGGCGTGATCGCCTCGACGTCCTGGGTCGTCATGCGCTCACGCACGACGCGCTCCATACGGGCCAGGCCCAGGCGGACCTGGTTCTGGATGAGCTCGCCCACCGTGCGCAGGCGGCGGTTGCCGAAGTGGTCGATGTCGTCGGTCTCGACGACGATCTCACCGTTGGCGCCGGGCATCGAGACCTCGCCGGCGTGCAGCCGGACGATGTACTCGATGGTGGCGACGATGTCGTCCTCGGTCAGGGTGCCCTGGGTGATCTCGCTGTCCACCCCGAGCTTCTTGTTGATCTTGTACCGGCCGACCTTGGCGAGGTCGTAGCGCTTGGAGTTGAAGTACAGGTTCTCCAGCAGCGTCTGCGCCGACTCCTTGGTCGGCGGCTCGCCCGGGCGCAGCTTGCGGTAGATGTCGAGCAGCGCGTCGTCCTGGCCGGCCGTGTGGTCCTTCTCCAGGGTCGCGCGCATGGACTCGTACTGGCCGAACCGCTCGAGGATCTGCTCGCTGGTCCAGCCGAGGGCCTTGAGCAGCACCGTGACGGCCTGCTTGCGCTTACGGTCGATGCGCACACCGACGCTGTCGCGCTTGTCGATCTCGAACTCCAGCCAGGCACCCCGCGACGGGATGACCTTGCAGCCGTACAGGTCCTTGTCGGAGGTCTTGTCGACGCTGCGGTCGAAGTAGACGCCCGGGGACCGGACCAGCTGGGAGACCACGACACGCTCGGTGCCGTTGATGATGAACGTTCCCTTGCCGGTCATGAGCGGGAAGTCGCCCATGAACACGGTCTGGCTCTTGATCTCACCGGTGGTGTTATTGATGAACTCCGCCGTGACGAACATCGGGGCGGAGTAGGTCATGTCCTTGTCTTTGCACTCCTCGACGGAGTACTTGGGCGGCTCGAACCGGTGATCCCGGAACGACAGGGACATGGTTCCGGAGAAGTCCTCGATGGGACTGATCTCCTCGAAGATCTCTTCAAGGCCCGACTGGGCCGGAACGTCCTTGCGCCCGGCCTGGCGAGCCGCCTCGACCCGCCCCTTCCACTTCTCGTTTCCGAGCAACCAGTCGAAGGACTCGGTCTGTAGGGCGAGAAGGTCAGGAACTTCTAGCGGCTCCTGAATTCGTGCGAAAGACACACGACGGGGACCGGCGGGTACGGCGAAGGCGTTGCGCGAGGCTGCCAACAGATGTCCTTCCGAGGGCTCGCGGCGGACTGACTACACGCACGCCAGACGACCATGCATCAGAGCACCAAAAGAAGCGGGTCGTCAAAGGGCAGCGCAAAGGGGCAGTGTAGCCGAACGGCATACACCTGTCCACTTCAGTCTCGCTGCAAGCTCCACGTTGGTCGCAGCATCGCTCTTCGGAACCGAAACGTCAAGCCCGGGAGCTGACATTTCGGCCGGGAAACAGCTGCGGCCATGGGAGTTTTCCCACCGGGTGACCTGCGTACACCTCCACGATCCAAGACGGTGACCGACCTGGTGTGACTGACGCTGAGTGACCCGGCGTTCCGGTCGCCGGCCGATGGTTCGACCGACGATCGACGCTGCCATGGCCGGTGTACCCGGTGACCGACCGAACTCAAACCAGGTCTTTGCTAACAATTGAATGAAGCGGCGCGCCGATCACGGCGGAGGGGGGTCCCCGAGCAGCGTGGAGAGCTCCGCGACCAGCCAGCGGGAATCCTTCTCGACCATGATGAAACGGGCCCGGTTGCGGCTGACCTGACGGCGGGGTTCCTCCTCGCCCTTGAGGGTCTTCACCGTACTGATGTTCATGAACAGGAGCACCTCCACGCGGCCCGAACGCCCCGAGGCCGACTCCACCCCGGCCCCGGTCACGGCGGCCTGCTGGACCGCCTTCTCGCGCCGCGCCTGTGCCGCCATGGTGCGGGACAGCTCCCGGTAGTGCAGGCTGAGCGCCCCGGTGGTGTACCCGCCCGCCCGGGCGAAATCCTGCTCGATCGTCCGGTGGTCGTAGGAGAGCATGTCGGCGGCGACCGCGCGGGCGGCTGCCAGCGCCTCCCGTGCCGCCTCCTCGTCGGCGCGGAGCCGGCTCAGGTCGGTGTGCATGATCCAGATCACCGCCGAGAGCGCGAGCGCGACGGCGGCCATGAGCCCGATCGCCAGCCGGGAGGCGCCCGTCACGGCACCGGCTCCACCTTGGACACCAGCCAGGCCGTACCGACCTTGGTCACCTCCATGTCCCAGCGGTGGAACCGCTCCTGCGGGACGTCCTCGCCCCCGTCCCTTCTGGTCAGCTCGTCCCCCACCACCATCACCCGGGCCGTGCCGCCCCTGAGCGAGACCAGGCCGGTGGCGCGCAGCGCGCCGGTGCGCAGCAGCCTGCCCGCGACCGTCGTCCTCTTCAGCTCCGCGGCGGCCCTGGCGTACTCGGCCCTGGCCGCGCCCGTGGAGGTGGCCAGGACGCGCCCGATGTCGGCGTCGACGGCGCGGTGACCGACCGAGAGCAGGTGCACGGCGTGCGTCCCCGCCGCCCGCATCGCGGCCTGCCTGTCGTCGGCCGCCGCCTGGGCGTCGCGCAGGTCCGTGCCGACCCAGAACGCCACGGCCAGCAGCACCGCGATCAGCGTCGCCAGCACCGGCCCGGCGAGCCTGCGCGGCCTGCGGGCACGGGCGCGGCGCAGGCGGCGGGAGCCTGGGGGACGGGCGGCGTGCGATGCCATGCGTTCTCTCCCCTCACGCGGTCTGCGGAACGCGGGCGGGTGAGCGCGGCTCCCCCGCCTCCAGGGACGGCATGCTCCCCGACCGCCGGATCATAACCCGCCACACCGGTACGTACAGCGGCCTTGGCGCACCCGCGGTGCCCGCCGCCGGCTCGGCAGCCGCCCCCGGTGTGGCGGAGACTCCACCGGCGCAAGCCCTCGATGGGATCAACGGTAACCGCGATCGCCCGGATTGGAAGGGGGTCCAACAGCTTCCGGAGATCGTCCCGGCTCCCACGAGACGGCCCGGGAACGCGAAAAGAGCGGGCCACCGGCACCTGGTGGACCCGCTCTTCCCGTGTGAAGCGAACGAACTACTTGACGGTGACCGTCGCGCCGGCACCCTCGAGGGCGGCCTTGGCCTTCTCGGCCTGCTCCTTGTTGACCTTGCCGTCGAAGACGGACTTGGGAGCGCCGTCGACGAGGTCCTTGGCCTCCTTCAGGCCCAGGCTGGTCAGGGCGCGGATCTCCTTGATGACCTGGATCTTCTTCTCGCCGGCGGCCTCGAGGACGACGTCGAACTCGTCCTGCTCCTCGACCTCTTCGGCGGCGGCGGCACCGGGGGCGGCCGCGGCGGCGACGGCGACCGGAGCGGCGGCCTTGACGTCGAAGGTCTCCTCGAAGACCTTCACGAAGTCGGACAGCTCAAGAAGAGTCATCTCCTTGAAAGCGTCGAGCAGCTCGTCGGTGCTGAGCTTCGCCATGATGGTTCCTCCATACGGATGTGACGTGCTGGGAAAGTTGGGACCGCGGTTGCGTTAATCCCCTGTGACCGCCTGCGCGGACCTACTCGCCGGCGCCTTCGCGCTTGGCGCGCAGGGCCTCGGCCAGCTGAGCCATGTTGGTGGGCAGCGCGTTGAAGACGGCGGCCGCGTGGCCCTGCTTCGCCTTCAGGGCACCGGCCAGCTTCGCGAGGAGAACCTCGCGCGACTCGAGGTCGGCAAGCTTGGTGATCTCGTCCGGCGTCATCGACCTGCCGTCGACCACACCGCCCTTGATGACCAGGAGGGGATTGGCCTTGGCGAATTCACGCAGACTCTTGGCAGCCTCGACCACGTCGCCGTTGACGAAAGCGATCGCCGACGGACCCGCGAGCAGGTCGTTGAGCTGGCTGAACCCGGCCTCGGAGGCCGCGATCTTGGTCAGCGTGTTCTTCACCACGGCGAACTTCGCATTCTCACCGAGAGAAACACGCAGCTGCTTGAGCTGGGCGACGGTGAGACCGCGGTATTCGGTCAGAACGGCAGCGCTGGAGCCGTCGAAGCTGCTCTTCAGCTCTGCGACAGCCGTTGCCTTTTCTGCCTTCGCCATGGGCCTCCTTCCAGATGTGCCGCCGGGGTAAAGGCCCTGGAAAAGAGAACAAGCCCCGGCGCAGGCGCACGGGGCTCACATGAGGAGGTTAGTCCAGATGAAAACTCACATCACACCTACGCGGGCCGTCCACTGAACGTGGATCCTTTAGGTCGGCAGGCCATGAGGCCCGACGACGACCGGCGGTCTTCGGCGTTGACAGCGTACGTCCTGTCGCCCCGGATGCCAAATCGATCCCGGCGGCGGGCCCGGCACGGCCACCGACGCGGGTACGCACGGGGGAACGCACACGCACGCGGAGACGGTCGCGGGGACGGTCACGGGGACGGGGACGGGGACGGCCACAGGGACGGCGACGGCCACAGGGACGGCGACGGGAGGGGCCCGCCGGGCGGCGCGGAGCGTACGGCGGCGCGGGACGCGCCCGCGCCCCCGGTCGTGGGACCGGGGGCGCGGGCGGAAGAGCGGGGGCGAGGGAGCGTCAGTTCCCGGCGCGCCCCTTGGGAAGGTCGTCCACCTGGTCGGCCGGCGGAGCGGTGATCTCCACGGGCTCGTTGAAACCCTTGAAGAGCGCCGTCAGGTTGAACGTCGCGTCCTTCTCGGAGCCGCTGAGCGTCACCTTGCGGGGCAGGCTCTGGGCGTCGGCCCACAGGTCGAACTTCACGTCCTTGGCGTGCGAGAGGCCCTCCTGGAGCTTCTCACGCTGTGCCGGGTCGACCAGCCGGGCGGCCTCGGCGACCGGGAACGTGCCGCTGTAGTGGGTCGTGTCGACCCCGCCGACCGTCTCGGTGCCGACCGCCTTGACGTCCTTGGACGCGGTCAGCAGCTTGACGGTGCCGGCCAGGTCGAACTGCCGGGCCTGGTCCATGAACTTCCTGATCTCGGCCTGTCCCTCGGCGTCGACCTGGCTGAGCGGCACCCTGACCCACGGCTTGGTGATGCCGCCGATCCGGTTCAGCATCTCGGACTTCACGTAGACGGTCTCGTCCGTCAGGATGGCCCGCGCACCGCCGGGCACGTTCTGCCCGCCGAAGTTGATCGTGTCGAGCCTGATGTCGGTCGCGAGCTCGGGCTGGCTCTGGTAGAGCATGCTGCCCTGGACCTTGCCCGAGCCCTCCTGGCCGCCGCCCTTGGTGTCGAGAACCACGTCCGCCGAGTACGAGGTGACCGCCTCGGCCTTCTGCGCGCTCTGCTGCACCGCGTCGGCCGCGGCGAGCTTGACGTTTCCGAGGGCCACGGTGTTCTGCTGTGCACCGCATCCCGCGACCGCGACGAGCGCGGCCGCTCCCAGTGCAAGTGCGGGAGCCATTCGGCGCATTTCGTCCTCACTCCTTCGTTTCCCCCGATGATCCTGACTTACGACACTACGCGTCGACTCGGCCGGGCGCGTCGTCCGGAGGAACGAAAGAGGGCCTCGACCGAATGGCCATTCGGTCGAGGCCCTCTGCGGAACGCGTCTGGTATCAGGCGTCGAGCTCGGCGGTCAGCGCCCGCGTCTGGTTGGGGTCGACCTGGATGCCGGGGCCCATGGACGTGGAGAAGACGACCTTCTTGACGTAACGCCCCTTGGCCGCGGACGGCTTGAGACGGAGCACCTCGTCGAGGGCGGCGGCGTAGTTCTCGATGAGCTGGCGCTCGCCGAAGGACACCTTGCCGATGATGAAGTGCAGGTTCGCGTGCCGGTCGACACGGAACTCGATCTTGCCGCCCTTGATGTCGGTGACGGCCTTGCCGACGGCCGGGGTCACGGTGCCGGTCTTGGGGTTCGGCATCAGGCCACGGGGGCCGAGCACGCGGCCGAGGCGGCCGACCTTGCCCATCAGGTCCGGCGTGGCGACGACGGCGTCGAAGTCGAGACGGCCCTTGGCCACCTCGTCGATCAGCTCGTCGGCACCGACGATGTCGGCGCCCGCGGCGCGGGCCTCCTCGGCACGGTCACCGGTCGCGAAGACCAGGACCCGGGCGGTCTTGCCGGTGCCGTGCGGGAGGTTGACGGTGCCGCGGACCATCTGGTCGGCCTTGCGGGGGTCCACACCCAGCCGCAGGGCCACCTCGACGGTGGCGTCGAACTTGGCGACGTTGGTCTCCTTGGCCAGCTTGGCCGCCTGGGCGGGGCTGTACAGGGTCTCGCGGTCGACCTGCGCCGTTGCGGCGCGGTATCCCTTGCTGCGCTTCATGTGATCACTCCTGTGAATCCGAGTGTCCGTGGTACGGGCCTGCGCGGGCCCCTCCACTCGACGTCGACGTGCGGTGTCATGGCGCGACCTGGGTCGCGATCGCCGCCGCCTGCTGGCCGACCCGCGGGGGTGTCCACCGCCACGAGGTCACCGCCGGGAACGTACGGCGGATGGTGCTAGTCGGCGATCGTGATGCCCATCGACCGCGCGGTGCCGGCGATGATCTTCTCCGCCGCCTCGACGTCGTTGGCGTTGAGGTCCTGCATCTTGGTCTCGGCGATCTGGCGCAGCTGCTCCCTGGTGAGCTTGCCCACCTTGTCCTTCTGCGGGATGGCCGAACCCTTCGCGACACCGGCGGCCTTCTTGATCAGCTCGGGCGCCGGGGGCGTCTTCGTGACGAAGGTGAAGCTGCGGTCCTCGAAGATGGTGATCTCGACGGGGATGATGTTGCCCCGCTGGGCCTCGGTGGCAGCGTTGTACTGCTTCACGAATTCCATGATGTTGACGCCGTGCGGACCGAGGGCGGTACCGACCGGCGGTGCGGGCGTGGCCTGGCCAGCGGGAAGCTGAACCTTGACCAGCGCTGCGACTTTCTTCTTGGGAGGCATGATTCTCTCCGGGTCCTTCTTCTCTGAGCGATGTTCCTGATCCCCGCGCACGCGAGGTCGGCCGCGACTGCGCCGTGAGCGGCGCGGCGGTCATGGAACCATCCCCGCGAACGCGGGGCAGACTGATGAAGTCTACGCGACCGGGTCAGATCTTCGAGACCTGGTTGAACGAGAGCTCGACCGGGGTCTCGCGGCCGAAGATCGACACGAGCACCTTGAGCTTCTGGGACTCGGCGCTGATCTCGCTGACCGTGGCGGGCAGCGTGGCGAACGGTCCGTCCATGACGGTGACGGACTCGCCGACCTCGAAGTCGACCGTCGCGGCCGAGGCCTTGGCGGTGGACTTCTTGACCTCTTCCGAGGGCTCGGGCGCGAGCAGCTTGGCGACCTCGTCCAGGCTCAGCGGGCTCGGCTTGTTGGACAGGCCCACGAAGCCGGTCACGCCGGGCGTGTTGCGCACCGCCGACCAGGACTCGTCGGTGAGCTCCATCCGGACCAGCACGTAGCCGGGGAGCACCCGCTCCTTGACCAGCTGGCGCTTGCCGCTCTTGATCTCGGTCACGTGGTGGGTGGGCACCTCGACCTGGAAGATGTAGTCCTCCATGTTGAGGGACTGCGTCCGGGTCTCGATGTTCGACTTCACCCGGTTCTCGTAGCCCGCGTAGGAGTGGATCACGTACCACTCGCCGAACAGGCCGCGCAGGTGCCGCTTGAAGTCCTCGACCGGGTCGACGTCGGGGAGGACGTCGCCGTCCTCGTCCACGCCGTCCACGCCGTCGTCCTCGCCGTCGGCGGCACCGGCCGTGGCCTGCCCGGCCTGCTCGATCTCCGCGTCGGCGTCGGACGTCTCGGCGTCGCCGCCGGACCCGGCCTCCGCGATCTCGGCGTCGGTCTCGGCGTCGACGGTCTGCCCGTCGGAATCGTCAAGCGAATCCCGGGTGACGTCGACGGCCTCCTCCGGCCCGTCCTCGCGCTCGTCGCGGGGCTGGCCGGCCGACTGTGCAGACTCGGACACGGTGCTCTATCTCTTTTCGTCGATGGTCGATGGCCGGCGGGGCGTCCTGGGACGCCTCGCCCGCGGGATGTCGCGGCTCAGGATCCGCCGAAGATTCTCAGCACACCCTCGGTGAAGAGCGCGTCCAACGCCGACACGATCCCGACCATGAGCAGAACGAATACCAGGACGACGATGGTGTAAGAGATCAGTTCTTTGCGCGTAGGCCAGATGACCTTACGCAGCTCGGCGACGACCTGCCGATAGAAGAGGGCGGGAGAAGTGCGCTTCGTCTTCTTCTCACCGCTCGGCTTGTCTGCGGTTTCGCCGCGCGTGTCGATCGCCACAGTCCTCACCTGAATCCTTCGAGTCCAACGCATAACAGCGGCGCGCTAGACGCCAGATGCGCGGACCGCTCCTCGCAGGGCACGAGGGACTCGAACCCCCAACCGCCGGTTTTGGAGACCGGTGCGCTACCAATTGCGCTAGTGCCCTAAGACATGAACCACCATACATCGGTTGGACCGAAGTTTGTCCGTGGCTCACGGTCTTGACCGCCGGTTCACGCATGCGGCGGAAAGACCATGCCGGAGTCTACGGGTGATTGGCCATCACGTCGAACCGGCGGATGAGAGCCCTGCTCAGGGGCTTTCCGGCCCGGGACGGCACCGCGGGGGCGGGCGCGGGCACGCCCGCGGGGTCCGGACGGAGGTGCGGACGGGGCCCGGACGAGGTCCGGATGGTGGATATCCGGCGGGATCGGCGGCACAGGTCTGTAACCATGGAGGCATGACCCGTCCTCGCATCTCAGCGCGTATCTCCGCGATCTCCGAGTCCGCCACGCTCGCCGTGGACGCCAAGGCCAAGGCGATGAAGGCGGCGGGCCGCCCGGTCATCGGCTTCGGTGCCGGCGAGCCGGACTTCGCGACGCCCGGCTACATCGTCGAGGCCGCCGCCGAGGCCTGCCGGAACCCGCGGTTCCACAAGTACACGCCGGCCGGGGGCCTTCCCGAGCTGAAGCAGGCCGTCGCCGACAAGACCCTCCGCGACTCCGGCTACCGGGTGGACGCGTCCCAGGTGCTGGTGACCAACGGCGGCAAGCAGGCCGTCTACGAGGCGTTCGCCACGCTGCTCGACCCGGGTGACGAGGTCCTGGTCGTCGCCCCGTACTGGACGACCTACCCCGAGGCGATCAAGCTCGCCGGGGGCGTGCAGGTCGACGTGGTGACCGACGAGACCACCGGCTACCTGGCGAGCGTGGAGCAGCTGGAGGCGGCCCGCACCGACCGCACCAAGGTCCTGCTGTTCGTCTCCCCCTCCAACCCGACCGGCGCCGTGTACAGCCCCGACGAGGTCGCGCGGATCGGCCGCTGGGCGGCCGAGCACGACCTGTGGGTCGTCACCGACGAGATCTACGAGCACCTCACGTACGGCGACGCGACGTTCGCGAGCATCGCCACGGTGGTCCCGGAGCTGGGCGACAGGGTCGTGATCCTGAACGGCGTCGCCAAGACCTACGCGATGACCGGCTGGCGGGTGGGCTGGCTGATCGGCCCCAAGGACGTCGTCAAGGCCGCGGCCAACCTGCAGTCGCACGCCACCTCCAACGTCTCCAACGTCGCCCAGATCGCCGCGTTGGCCGCGGTGAGCGGTGACCTGTCGGCGGTGGCCGAGATGCGCGAGGCCTTCGACCGGCGGCGCCGGGCCATGGTCCGGATGCTCAACGACATCCCGGGCGTGCTCTGTCCCGAGCCGCTGGGCGCGTTCTACGCCTACCCGTCGGTCAAGGGGCTGCTGGGCAGGGAGTTCGGCGGCAGGCGCCCGGCGACCTCCGCCGAGCTGGCCGAGATCATCCTGGAGGAGGCCGAGGTGGCGGTCGTCCCCGGCGAGGCCTTCGGCACCCCGGGCTACTTCCGGCTGTCGTACGCGCTCGGCGACGACGACCTCGCCGAGGGTGTGGGGCGCATCGCCAAGTTCCTCGGCCAGGCCGGCTGAGCTCAGTCCCGCAGGGCGTAGGCGACCGCGGCGTCGAGGTGGGCGGCCGAGCCCTCCTCGAAGGCCCGCGCGTAGGCGGCCTCACCGATCAGGGCCGCCGCGCGGGCCGCGGCGGCCGTGCGGAGCTCGAACACCGAGTCCACGCCCTGGCCGGGCAGCCCGAAGGTGATCCAGATCCGCCGGGCGGCGCCCAGCAGCCAGGCCGCGCGGAGGCCGTCGCCCGCGCCGACCGCGATCCTGGCGAGCTGGCCGATGGCCAGGACGCTGCCGACCGCGTCCCGCAGCCGCCACTTGGTCTCCAGCGCCGCCTTCGCCGCGGCGGCGGCCGCGGTGAGCTCTCCCCGGCTGAACAGCGCCAGCGACAGGACGTAGTCGCCCATGGCGCGCTGGCACAGCTCGCCGCGCGCCTCGCACCTGCGGCGCGTCTCGCGCAGGATCTCCACCGCCTCGTCGAGGTCGCCGCCGAAGACGGCGATCCCCGCGAGCAGCAGGGGGACCAGGAGCACGCCGGGCGACCCCGTACCGGCCCGCCGCAGCCCCGCGGCCCCGCGCAGCACGCGCTCCCGGGCGCCGGCCAGGTCACCGGCCAGCATGTCGGTCCCGGCCAGGCGGAGGTGGGCCTCGGCCTCGGCCTCGGCGTCGCCGTGGTGGCGGGCCGACTCCAGGCACTCCTCGGCCCTGGCGCGCGCCAGCGGCATGTCGCCCTGGACGAGCGCGAGGTGGGCGGCCACCCACAGCGGCCTGGACCTCACCCGGTCGGGGGCGGCGACCGCGGCCAGCGCGCGGTCCAGGTAGCGGCGGCCCTCGCGGACGAGGCCCAGGTGGCACCAGAGCACCCGCAGGGCCCCGGCCAGCTCCAGTGCCGTACGAGGGTCGCCGGAGGCCAGGCAGCGGTCGAGGGCGGCCCGGATGTCGCGCAGTTCCCCGTACGCCCAGTCGGCCCAGGCGATCTGGTCCGGGCCGGACCAGCGCGCGCTCATCCGCCGGGCGGCGGACAGGTAGTGGTCGCGGTGCCGGCGGATCGTCAGGTCCGTCTCGCCGAGCTCGTCGAGCCGGTCGCGGCCGTAGTCCCTGATGGTGTCGAGCAGCCGGTACCGGTCCCCCACCCGGGTGACGACGGACTTGGCCGCGAGCGCGTCGAGCACGGCGGGCACGTCGGGCAGGCGCCCGTCCTCGCAGACGCCTCGCGCCGCCTCCACGCCGAAGGTGCCGGCGAAGACCGACAGGCGGGCCCAGAGCAGGCGCTCGGCCGGGGTGCACAGCTCGTGGCTCCAGCCGGTGGTGGCGTGCAGCGTGTGGCGCAGGAGCAGTCCCACGCCGCCGGAGGGCGGCCCGAAGCGGTTCTCGAACCGGTCGGCGAGCTGGGTCGCCGAGAGCCCGCGCATGTGGCTGGCCGCCAGCTCGATGGCGAGCGGCATGCCGTCGAGCCTCCTGCAGAGCCTGGCGACGGCCATCAGGGCCCGCTCGTCGGTGCGCAGGCCCGGGGCGACGGCCGTGGCGCGGTCGAGGAAGAGGCTCATCGCGTCGTAGCCGGCGAGGTCGGCGGCCTCCGGCGGGGGCACCGGGAACGGCTCGACGGGCAGCACGAGCTCCGCCGGCAGGCCGAGCTCCTGGCGGCTGGTCACCATGATCCGGATGCCGGGCGCGCCGTCCAGCAGGGCCGTGACCACGGCGGCGCAGGGTCCGACGAGGTGTTCGCAGGCGTCGAGCACGAGCAGGAGGCGCCGGGGCGAGAGGAAGTCGACGAGGCAGTCCAGGATCGGGCGCCCGCTGGTCTCGTACAGGCCGAAGGCGCCGGCGACGACGCCCGCGAGCAGGTCCCCGTCGGTCTCGGCGGAGAGCTCGGCCACCCAGACCCCGTCGGGGTGGCCGTCCTGCAGGACGCGCGCGGCCTGCAGGGCCAGGCGCGTCTTGCCGACCCCGCCGGCCCCGTGCAGGGTGAGCAGGCGGGTGCGGGCGAGCAGTTCCGCGATCTCGCCGAGTTCGGCCGCGCGGCCGACGAAGCTGTTCATCTCGATCGGCAGGTTGCCGCGCCGCGTCAAGAAGACTCTCCCCGCAGCGCGTGGTCCACGGCGTCCCGCAGGCTGATCGAACCTCCCTGTTCCAGCAGCCGTTCGAACTTCGTCCTGCCCAGGCGCCCGCGCAGCCGCAGCTCCGCGGTGCGGAGCAGGTTCGCGATCATGGGGGATCGGCTGGGCGGGACCTCGGCCTCACGCCACGCGGCCCCCGAGGCCCCGAACAGGGTGGCGGCGAGGACGTCGTCGCCGCACGACTCGGCGATCACGACGAACACCTCCAGTGCCTCCATGAGCGAGACCGTGTCCCCGAACAGGCGGGCCCCGCGCAGCGAGTCGCGGGCGGAGGCGGCCGCGGAGGCGGTGTTCCCCAGGAGGTGTTCCGCCTGACCCAGCAGGAGGTCCAGGCGGATGAGGGTCCAGTAGTCGCCGCAGGAGTCGCAGAGCTCGCGTCCCTCGCGCAGCACGGACACGGCCTGGTCGTGGCGGCCGGTGAGCATCATGGCGGTGGCGACCACCGTGTAGGTGGGCAGGAAGCCGGGGAAGACGTTGCCGGTGGAGCGGTGCCGTACCCGGGCGTGCTTGATGAGCCGCAGCGCCTCGCCCACGTCGCCCCTGACGACGGCCAGGTGGGCCTGGAACTGGCTGACGTAGGCGGTGGCGTAGCCGTCGGCGTCCTGGGCGGCGCATTCGGCCAGGGTCCGCTCGGCGCGTTCCAGGTCGCCGCGCTGGATCGAGACCCAGGCGTGCACCCACAGGGCCTTGACCCGCTCGGGGCCCGCGGCGTGCTCCAGGTCCAGGCCCCGCTGGAGGAGGTCGTCGCCGGGCGCCTGCATGCCGCAGCAGGCCCACAGGAACCACAGGTTGCCGACCAGGTCCAGGCCCCTGCGGTACTCCTCGGGCCTGGAGTAGCAGTACTCGATGGCGCCGCGCATGTTGCCGCACTCGAGGACCAGCCTGCGGTACCACTCCAGCTGGCGGCCCTGCCAGCTCATCTCGGCGCGGGCGGACAGGGCGAGGTAGTGGTCGCGGTGCCGGCGCCGGATCTCCTCGGTCTCGCCGAGCCGGTCCAGCCAGACGGCGCCGAAGTCGCGGACGGTGTTCAGCAGGCGGTAGCGGACCCCGCCCTCGCCCTCCTCGCGAACCAGGACGGACTTGTCGAGCAGGCCGAGCAGCCCGTCGAGGACGTCGGCGGAGGCGAGGGCGTCGTCGGCGCAGACCCCCTCGGCCGCCTCCAGGTCGAAGGTGCCGGCGAAGACCGAGGCCCGCGCCCAGAGCAGGCGCTCGGCCGGGGTGCAGAGCTCGTGGCTCCAGCCGAGGGCGACGCGCATGGAGGTGTGCCGGTGGACGGTGCCGTCCGTCCGCGTGCCGGTCACGGCGAGCCGGATGGCCAGCGGCAGGTTGTCCAGGCTGCCGCAGAACCGGGCCGGGTCCGCGTCGGCACCGTCAGGGCCGCCTGGGCCGCCGGGGCCGTCGGGGCCGCAGAGGCCGCCGGTGTCGTCGAGGCCGCCGGGGTCGGGGCGGCCGGGGCCCAGGGCGGTCAGCAGCCGGACGGCGTCCGCCTCGCGGAGCCCGCCGACCGGGTAGAGGTGCTCGCCGGGCAGGCCCAGCCGCTGCCTGCTGGTGGTCAGGACGCGCAGTTCCTCGACGGAGCGCAGCAGCAGGCCGACCAGGATGCCCGCGGCGCCGACCACGCGGTCGCAGGTGTCGAGGATCAGCAGGCTCCGGCGCTCGGCGAGCCCGTCGGCCAGGGCGCGCAGCGCCGGGGTCCGTGGCCGCCGCGGGGCGCCGATCGCGTCGGCGAGCGTCCCGGCCAGGGAGTCCAGGTCCGCGGGCGCCTCGGCCAGCTCCACGAGGTGCACCCCGCCGGGGAACGCCGGCGCGAGGGTGCGGGCCAGCCGCAGGGCCAGGGCGGTCTTCCCGGCTCCGGCGGGACCGGTCAGCGTGACGTGCCGGACCCTCTCCAGCAGGGCGGACACGTCGGCGAGTTCGGTCTCCCTGCCGACGAAGACGTCCGCTTCCATGGCAGCCCCACCGTCTTCCTGACAACGTGTGGCTCTACGGTCGCACGGGGGCGCGCTCGACTGAAAGCCCGTTTCCCAGATTTCCTTGATATATGGCGGAATGAGATATGGACGGACGCCGCCGAAAACCGGTGACGTCCGTCCGAAATAACACCTTTGAGGTGAAAATGTAATTATCGAAGCGCGGGGGAAAGGGCGAGAGGGATCGACCGCCGATCCGGTCTCACTTCGCGGCCTCCACCCCTTCGGCGATCTTCCTCATCTCGGCCTCGGCCCGGTCGCCGAACCCACCGGCGTAGCCGGGGCTCATCATGACCTCGACGGCCACGTCCCGGTTCTCGGTCCACACGAGCGTGAGGGTGCCGTTCTCGTCGATCCGGGAGGCGGCCTCGCCCGCCCGGACGAGGTAAGCGGTGCGCCCGTCGATCGTGATCGGCTCGGCGCCCTGCCGTTCGTACCCCCTCATCCGCTTCTTCAGCTGTGCGACGGCTCCATCCCGGTAGACCACGGCCTGGACGTCGTACTCTCCCTCGGGCAGGCCCGGCCGCTGCCACGTCGTGGTGTAGCTCGTGGTGCCGAAGCCATTCTTTCCCGACCACTTCCCCCATTCCAGGCCGTCGGGCAGGTAGCCGAACCTGACGCCGCCGAACGCGCGGCCGTCCCCGAGGTCACCGAGGTCCTGCGGCATCGTCGTCTTCTCCTCGGGGCCGTCGGCCGTCGAGGACGGGCCGGGCCGGGCCGGGTCGATCGCCACCAGCCTGACCGCGGACCCGCGGGGGACGCTCTCCCCGATCTCGGGGGTCTGCTCGACCACCAGGCCCGCCTCGCCGGTCTCTCCCTCGACGCTCGCCGTCAGGCCCGCCGCCTCCAGGACCGCCCTGGCCTCGGCCACGGTCATCTTGATCGCGCGCGGCACCTCGACCGGCGGGGCGATCCCGGCCCTGGCCTCGGACTCCGTCCCGGCCGGACCGGCCACCGTGGCCCGCGGCCCCTCGGTCAGCGCCAGGTACGAGGGCACGGCCCCGGCGACCGCGACCGTGACCAGGGCGGCCCCGGCCGTGCGGACCCGGACCCGCCTGCCGCGGTGCCGGCGGCGGATCCTCGTGCCCATCAGGGAGGAGGCCCGCACATCGGCCACGTGCTCCCCCATCGCCTCGGACAGTTCCTGTTCCAGCGTCATCCCCGTACCCCTTCCAAGGTGCCCATCCGCTCGCGGATCCTGGCCAGCCCCCGTGCGGCCTGGCTCTTCACGGTCCCCGCCGAGCAGCCCATCAACGTGGCGGTCTCGTTCTCCGACAGGTCCTCCCAGTAGCGCAGCACCAGCACCGCCCGCATCCGCGCGGGCAGCCTGCGCAGCTCGGCCAGGAGCGCGTCGCGCAGGTCCACGTCCGGCGCGTCCACCGCGGTCTCCGGGGGACGGGCAAAGGTGATCTCCTGGATCACCCTGCGGCGCCGGGAGACGTTGATCGCGGCGTTCACCACGACCCTGCGGGCGTAGGACTCGGGATTGTCGTGCCGGATCCGGCTCCAGTGCCGGTAGACCTTCTCCAGCGCGTTCTGCACCAGGTCCTCGGCGTCGTGCGGCGACGCGCCGCAGACCAGGATCGCGGTACGCAGCAGCGCCGTACTCCGTGCGGCCAGGAACTCGTCGAAGGCCGCCTCGTCTTCTTCCGTCATCGAGGTCCCCTTTCGCCCTCCCCAACGTATGGAGACCCCGTCAGGTTGAGACCAAGAAACATCGCGACCACCCCGGGTACGGCACCATGTTGAAATGCCACGTCCCCTCAGCGAACTGCCCAAGGCTCACCTGCACCTGCACTTCACCGGCTCCATGCGGCACTCGACGCTCGTCGAGCTCGCCCTCGAGCACGGCTCACACCTTCCCGACGCCCTGAAGGAGGACTGGCCGCCGCAGCTGCGGGCGACCGACGAACGGGGCTGGTTCCGCTTCCAGCGGCTGTACGACATCGCGCGCTCGGTGCTGCAGCGCGAGAGCGACGTCTACCGCCTGCTGCGCGAGGCGGCCGAGGACGAGGCGGCCGAGGGGTCGGGCTGGCTGGAGATCCAGATCGACCCGTCCGGGTACGCCTCGACGTTCGGCGGCCTCACCTCGGCCATGGAGCTGATGCTCGACGCGACGCGCAGGGCCGCCGACCACGCCGGGATAGGGATCGCGGTGGTGGTGGCCGCCAACCGCACCCGCCATCCCCTGGACGCCAAGACGCTCGCCCGTCTGGCCACGCGCTACATGGACCAGGGCGTGATCGGGTTCGGGCTCTCCAACGACGAGCGGCGCGGCCGGGCCCGCGACTTCGACGGGGCCTTCCGGCTCGCCAAGCGGGCCGGGCTGCTGGCCGTGCCGCACGGCGGGGAACTGCTGGGGGCCGCCAGCGTGGCCGAGTGCGTGGACGTGCTGGAGGCCGACCGGGTCGGCCACGGGGTACGCGCGGCCGAGTCGCCGTGGCTCATGGAGCGCCTGGCCGGGCGGGGGATCGCCTGCGAGGTCTGCCCGACGTCCAACGTCGGCCTCGGGGTGGTCGAGCGGGCCGAGGACGTGCCGCTGCGGCGCCTGTTCGAGGCGGGGGTGCCGATCGCGCTGGGCGCCGACGACCCGTTGCTCTTCGGTGCCCGGCTGCTGCCCCAGTACGAGCTGGCCAGGCAGGTGTACGGCTTCTCCGATCCGGAGCTGGCCGAGCTGGCCCGCCAGTCGATCCGGGTCTCGGCGGCCCCGGAGGAGGTGCGCAAGAGGCTCTTCCAGGGCATCGACGACTGGCTGGCGTCGGACGCCGGGCGGGACGACGACCGGCCGACGTCGGACGCCGAGCGGATCGGCGACCGGCCGGCGTCGCAGGGGTGAGCGGGACGACCGGCCGGCGTCGGACGGCCGGGCGGGGCGACCGGACCGGCCCTCACCGCAGGGCGTAGGCGACCGCCGCGTCCGGCTCGTCCCCGTAGCCCTCGGCGAAGAGCGCCTCGTAGGTCTCGTCGCCGAGCAGCTGCCTGGCGGTCCGCTGGGCGACGGTCCTCGGCTCGGACATGCCCTCGGAGCCGAGGTCGCGGAGCCCGAAGGTCGCCCCGAGCCGTACCCCCGCCCCCTGGAGCCTGGCGGTGCGGCGGCCGTCGCCCTGGACCGCGGCGATCACCGCGAGCTGGTCGACGGCCAGCGCCACCCCGATGGCGTCGCGCAGGCGCCACTTGGCGTCGAGCGACTGCCGGGCGGCCTCCGCCGCCTCGGCCGGCCGGCCGAGGCCGAGCAGGGCGATGGACAGCACGTAGTCCCCGCAGGCGCGGACCCAGCGTTCGCCGCGCGCGTCGCAGAGCCGCTGCACCTCCTGCAGCACCGAGACGGCCCGGCCGAACTCGCCGCGCCAGGTGACGGCCATCGCCGCCGTCACCAGCGCGAGCGGCTCGCCGACCGTGGCGGTCCCGGCCCTGCGGAAGTACTCGCGCACGCGCTCGACGCGGGGCTCGACCTCGTCCAGGGCGCCGGTGAGCAGCGACCGGCTGGCCAGCCCGAGCTGAGCGTGCCCGGCCGCCGCGTGGTCCCCCCGGTCGAGCGCCGCGGACAGGGCGGCCTCGGCCCGGCAGCGGCCCTGCTCCAGCTCGCCCCGGGCGATGGCCACGCAGCCGTCCGCCCACAGCAGCCGGGGCAGTCCGGGATCCGTCACCGGGGCCGTCTCGATGGCCCGGCCCATGTGGTAGCGGCCCTCGTCCAGCCGTCCCAGGCAGAACCAGAGGATCCAGAGCGTGCCGGCCAGCTCGACGCGGACCGGGGAGGTCGCGTCGAGGGCGGCGCGCAGGTCGGCCATGGAGAAGGTCAGCCTGGCCGCCCACTCCTCCTGCCCGGGTCCGTACCAGCCGGCCTCGGCCCGGCGCGCCAGGTCCAGGTAGTGGTAGCGGTGCCGGCGCGTCGTCGTCGCCTCGTCGCCGCGCAGGGCGAGCCGCTCGCCGCCGTACTCCCTGACCGCGACCGGCTGCCGGTAGCCACCGGGGATCCGGTCCAGCAGGAACCGCGCGGCCAGCCGCTCCAGCAGCTCCGGCACGTCGTACAGGTCCCCGCCGCCGCAGATCCACTCGGCGTCGGCCGCCGTGAAGCCCCCCGCGAAGACCGAGAGCCCGGCCCAGAGCGATCGCTCCCTGCGGGTGCAGAGGTCGTGGGCCACGTCGAGCGCGGCGCGCACGGCCCGGTCGCAGGTGTCCGGGTCGCGCACGGGCTCGTCGAGGACGGTCCCGGCGAGGGCGGCCCCACCGGGAAGGGCCCGCGGGCGCACGGCCGGGGCGCCCCTGCCGGACGGCGCGCGCAGGCGGCTCTCCACCAGGTCCGCGAGCCGTCCGGGGGACACCGTGCGGAGCCCTCCGGCCGCCAGTTCGACGGCGAGCGGGACGCCGTGCAGCAGGCGGCAGATCCTGAGCCCCGCCTCCACCGTCGTCCCCGCCTCCGCCGTCATCCTCGCGGTCGTGCCCGTCTCCGCGGGCGTCCCCGCCGTCGCCCGCGCCTCCGCGGTCGCGCCCGTCTCCGCGGGCGTCCCGGTTCCCGTCCGTGCCGGGCCGGTCCCGGCCGGTTCCGCCCTCGGCACGGCGGCGGCGCGGTCGAGGAAGAAACGGAGCGCGTCGCCGCCCGCCGGCCCCTCCCACGAGGAGCGTCCCTGCGTCCAGGGACGCACCGCCGGGCCGGTGCGGTCGTCCTGCGGGCCGGGCACGTCGAAGGGGTCGACGTGCAGCAGCGCCTCCCGCGAGAGTCCCAGCGGGCGGCGGGAGGTCACGACGATCCGCACGTCCGGAGCGGCCGCCCCGATCGCGGTGACGAGCTCCCGGCAGGCCGGCAGGATGTGCTCGCACCCGTCCAGGAGCAGCAGGAGCCTCCTGCCCGCGAGGAACCCGGCCAGCGCCTCGGTCTGCGGCCGCGCGGACCGCTCGGGAAGGCCGAGCACGGCCGCGACCGTGTCGGCGAGCAGGTCGCCGTTGCGCTCACCGGACAGCTCCACCAGCCAGGCGCCGTCCGGATGGCGGCCGTGCCGCTCCCGCGCGGCCCTGACCGCGATCCGGGACTTGCCGACGCCTACGGCACCGGTGACCGTGGTCAGCGGCGTGCCGGCCACGAGCTTCAGCAACCGCCGCACCTCGCTCTCCCGGCCGATGAGGGGATCCGTCTCCGCGGGGAGGTTCCCACGCCACCACTGGACCTGTTCCATGGGTTCGCGCTCCTTTTTCACTTACCGGGAATCGCACTCCTCCCACATCACGAACCGGCGGGGTCATCGTTTTCCAGGGGGGTTTCCTTGCCCTGCGGTGCACATCTCACCGCCGCATCCGGGCCGGACTTCTCCCGTACGGAGGAAAGGGCGAGAATGCAGGTGCTTTATCGGTGATTCGGCGGAGCCGGTAACCAGGGGCGGGGCCCCGGCCGCGGCGGGGCGCGGACGGCCGGGTCCGGCATCGATCGTCGGGAGGCCGCGGTGCGGGCGGGGCCACTAGACTCTGGCTGTCCCTGATCCGCGGTTCGCGCCGCGGCCTTCCCCGAACGAGCTGGACGGAACCGCATGTCTGGGTATGACCGCGTAGTGCAACCCGCGGCCGGTGACGAGGCCCTGGAGAACCACCTCGGTGGGGACGAGGCCAAGAACTACCGGCAGTACGAGTTCGACATGGTCGCCCCGCACGTGGGCCGTTCCATGCTGGAGATCGGCTCCGGCCTGGGCCATTTCGCCGAGCAGTTCCTGCCCCGCCTGGACCGGCTGGTGGTCAGCGACTTCGACCCCTACTGCGTGGAGCAGCTGAACAAGCGCTTCGAGGGCCGCGACGACATCGACGTGCTGCAGTTCGGCCTGCCGACCGAGATCCCGATCGGCGAGAAGGTCGACACCGTCGTGCTGATGAACGTCCTGGAGCACATCGAGGAGGACGTCGAGGCCCTGCGGTCGCTGGCCGACGTCACCCTCCCGGGCGGCCGGATCATCATCTGGGTGCCGGGCTACATGCAGCTGTACGGGGACTTCGACCGCAAGGTCGGCCACGTCACCCGCTACACCCCCGCCACCCTGCGCAGCACGGTCTCCAAGGCGGGCCTGGACATCGACGTGCTCAAGCCGATCAACTTCCTGGGCGGCATCGCCTGGTGGGCCGCGGTGCGGCGCGGTGGCGTCGGCTACCCCGACCCCCGCCTGGTCAAGATCTACGACCGTACGGTGGTGCCGCTGACCCGGCTCATCGAGCGCTTCGTCCGCCCGCCGTTCGGGCAGACCGTCTTCTGCGTCGCCCGCGTCCCCAAGAAGTGACGCGCCTGTCGCGGTGACCCGCGCGCCGGCACCTCGCGCGCGTCAGCGGCCCGCGCGATGGAACCGCCCCGCGGCTGGAACCGCCTCGCGCGCCGCCGCCGGAAAACGTCTTGCACGTCCCGGCGGCGGCGGCGTAACCTCGTTCACATGTGGATCAACTCCTAGAGCCGGCGTCGATCAGCCATCGCTGATCCGCCCGCACTCAGCCGTCAGGCCCGTCCGTTCCGACGCGGCAGCTGAGTCTCGACCGGGATCTCACCGCGTCGCCACATGCCTCAAGGAGTCCATATGCGAATTCACGCCGCCCAGAAGCGCGACGGCGGATCCGTGTCCGCCCTCCCCGTCACGACCGTCAAGATCAACGGACCGTTCGAGCCGCGGACCCCGCCGGCCGAGCGCGTCATGCCCCCGGCACCCAAGCGGACGCCGAGGCAGATGCCGCCGATGCCGACCAGGCCCACCCGGCAGCCGCGCCGCATCCCGGGCAAGGGTGGTCGCTGATCCCCTGGCCACGGCCCCGGCCCCGGAGGAATCCGGGGCCGGGGCCTTTCCGTGTGCCGCGGGACCTCGATCACATCTCGCGGTCGCGCGCCGCGGCCCCCGCGAGGTGCCGCGGACGCCGGGTCACAGACGCTCGATGATCGTGACGTTGGCCTGGCCGCCGCCCTCGCACATCGTCTGCAGCCCGTACCGGCCGCCGGTCCGCTCCAGCTCGTGCAGGAGCTTGGTCATCAGGATCGCGCCGGTGCCGCCCAGCGGGTGGCCCAGGGCGATCGCGCCGCCGTTCGGGTTGACCTTGGCCGGGTCGGCGCCCAGGTCGTTGATCCACGCCAGCGGGACCGGGGCGAACGCCTCGTTGATCTCGGTGACGTCGATGTCGTCGATGGAGAGGTTCGCCCGCTTGAGCGCCTTCTGCGTCGCCGGGATCGGCGCGGTCAGCATGTAGACCGGGTCGTCGCCGGTGAGCGCCAGGGTGACGATGCGCGCCCTGGGGGTCAGGCCGTGGTCGCGGACCGCCTGCTCGGAGGCGATCAGGAGCGCTCCCGAGCCGTCGGAGATCTGCGAGGAGGTGGCGGCCGTGATCCGGCCGTCCTCCCGCAGCGTCTTCAGCGACGCCATCTTCTCCAGGGTGGTGTCCGGGCGGGGGCCCTCGTCGTCCTCGACGCCGTTGATCGGGGCGATCTGGTCCTTGAAGTGGCCGTTCGCGATGGCCTTCGCCGCCCGCTGGTGGCTCTCGTACGCGTACCGCTCCAGCTCGTCGCGCTTGAGGTTCCACTTCTCGCACATGAGCTCGGCGCCGCGGAACTGGGAGATCTCCTGCTTGCCGTAGCGCTCGACCCACTTCTCACCGAAGGGGAAGGGCATGCCCTTCTCCAGGGCGGCGGTGATGCTCGACCCCATGGGGACGATGCTCATCGACTCCACCCCGGCGGCCACGACCAGGTCCTGGGTGCCCGAGAGCACTCCCTGGGCCGCGAAGTGGATCGACTGCTGGGAGGAGCCGCACTGGCGGTCGATGGTCACACCGGCGACGCTCTCCGGCAGGCCCGCCGACAGCCAGGCGTTGCGCGCGATGTCCATGCTCTGCGGGCCGAACTGCATGACACAGCCCATGATCACGTCCTCGACCGCGGACGGGTCGACCCCGGTGCGCTCGATCAGCGCTCCCAGGGTGTGCGCGGCCAGATCGGTGGGGTGGACGGTGGACAGACCGCCCTTCTTCTTACCGACCGGGGTACGGACCGCCCCGACGATGTACGCCTCTGCCACAGTGCCTCCTGCGTATGAAACCGAGCAATGTTCGGTCAGTAGGAGATTACAACAGAACTTTCGTCCACGCCTTCCCAGGGCGGGCCTTCGCCCGCCGCCGCGAGGCCGGACCCGGCCCGAGGGCGAACCGGCCCGAGGGCGGACCGGCCGCCGGGGGCCGGGCAGTCCGACGAGCCCGCGAACCCGCCGCCCGCCCCGCCTGTCACCGGGCACCGGTCGTGCGACGGCCCGGGGTCACGTACCCCGAGGTGGGCACCCACTTTCAGGTGCGTACTTGATCAGATCGAGCGCGACGGGGAGTCTGGTGAAGGCGCGCCACGCACCCCGACCGACACCCGATCCTCCTCAAGGTGCCGCCTGCCCCAGACGTCCAGGACTTCGAGTGCCTCGAAGAGCCCTCGTCCCTTCGCGGTCAGCGAGTACTCCACCTTCGGTGGCGACTCGTCGTAGACCTCGCGGTGGACGATCCCGTCCGTCTCGAGCTCGCGCAGCTGCTCGGTGAGCACCTTCTCGCTGATGCCCTGCACCAGCCGCCTGGTCTCACCGAAACGGCGGGGCCGCTCGGCGAGCGTCCACAGGAGGAACGTCTTCCACTTGCCCTGGACGACGTCGATCGCGGCGCCGACGCCACAGACGTGTACCTCGCGGGTCATGTCCCCTCCGACCTCCGACCTCCGGCCGATCCACACTCGCCCTCAATCCTCTGAACGGGAGCACCCTATGAGCCATTCCCCCAGCCTGCCCTCGGCGTCGCCGGTGACCGTCCTCGGCCTCGGGCCGATGGGCCGGACCCTGGCCACCACCTTCCTGCGGGCCGGCCACCCCGTCACCGTCTGGAACCGCACGCCGGGCAAGTCCGCCGAGGTGGTGGCCGAGGGCGCCGTCCTCGCCGCCACGGCCGCCGAGGCGGTCGCCGCGAGCCCCCTCGTCATCGTCTGCGTGCTGGACTACGACGCCGTCCACGCCATCCTCGAACCCGTGGCCGGTGAGCTGGCGGGCCGCACGGTGGTGAACCTCACCGCCGACTCCCCCGACCGTGCCCGCGCCACCGCGGCCTGGGCCGCCGGGATCGGCGCCGGCTACCTGGACGGTGCGATCATGGTCCCCACCACCGTGATCGGCAGCCCCTCGACCCTCGTCCTGTACAGCGGGCCCGAGTCCGTGTACGAGGCGCACCGGCCGGTGCTGCGGCACCTGGGCGGCGCGGCCGTGCACCTCGGCACCGACCCGGGCCGGGCCGCCGCCCACGACGTGGCGCTGCTGGACGTCTTCTGGACCGCGATGAGCGGCATCGTGCACGCCTTCGCGCTGGCCGCGGCGGAGAACATCTCCGCCCGGGACCTCGTCCCGTACGCCAAGGGGATCAGCGCCCTGCTCCCCGACATCATGGACGACTTCGCCATCAAGATCGACAAGGGCGAGTATCCGGCGGACGGCTCCGACCTGCTCTCGGCCGCGGCCGGGATGGAGCACATCGTCCACACGGCGCGGGGACACGGCCTCGACACCGGCGTGCTGGCCGCCGCCCACGCCACCGCCCGGCGGGCGATCGACGCGGGCCGGGGCTCCGACAGCTTCGCGCGCCTCGTCGAGACGATCCGGACCCCGTCGGCGTGACGCCGGCACGACGTCGGCCTGCCCGCAGGGACCCGGCCTGAGCACGGGGACCCGGCCTGACCATGGGGACTCGGGGTGACCGCGGCGACCGGCACGCCGCAGGGGTCCGGGACGGCCGGGGAACGGCTCAGGCGCTCCTGGTGCTCGTCATGGTCGCGTAGGCGATGACGTTGTCGGTGTAGTGGCCGGTCGCGCGGTCGTAGACGCCACCGCACGTGATCAGGTGCAGCCGCGGGACGGGCGACTCCCCGTACACCCGCTGGGTGGGGAAGACCGACTTCTCCGCCTGCTCCAGCCCGCCGACCGTGTAGACGGCGATGATGCCGTCCTTGCGGTGCACCTCGATGACGTCGCCGTTGCGGATCTCGTCGAGGCGGCTGAACACCGCGCTTCCCGAGCGGGTGTCCTTGTGCCCGAGCATGATCGCGGGGCCGGCCTCGCCGGGGGTGGGACCCGAGCGGTACCAGCCGACCAGGTTCGGGTTGCCGACCGGCGGCACCTCGATCGCGCCCTTGCGGTCCAGCCCCACCGACCTGACCGGCGCGTTGACGCCGAGCTTGGGGATGACCAGGCGTACCGGGGACGAGGGCTGCATGGGCGGTGCCGCCGGCACGGTGGGCTGCGGCGGCGGCGCGGTCGCGGGTCCCTTGAAGTACGGGTCGGCCGGCGCCCCGGCCACCTCGCTGCGGGGCGGCAGCGTGGTGCGCCCGTCGGCCAGGCCGTACTCCTCCGGGGAGGCCAGCATGAACAGCACGCCCACCAGCACCGTGACCACCCCGGCGATCCCCGCCAGGATGAGCACCGACCGCATCACCCGCCCGCCGTCGAGGGCGGGGGGCTCCGGGGGTGGCCACTCCCCGTACGCCGGGCCGTACTGCTGCGCGCCGGGCGGCGGGTAGGGCCGGCCCACCGGCCCGTACCCGGGCACCTGTCCCGGCGGCCATCCGTCCGGCGGAGGGGTGGTCATCCGGCGGCCCCGATCAGCCGCGCCCGGCGGTGCGGCGCCGCAGCACCAGGCCCCCGGCCCCGGCGAGTGCCACCATCAGCATGCCGCTGAACATGATCGTGCGGGCGTCCGGCCCGGCGTCCCCGCCACCGCCCGTGGAGGCCGCGCCGTCGGGGGTCTCCTCGATCTGCTCGTCGGAGCTCCTGGTGGGCTTGGAGGTCCTGGTCCGGGTGACGGTGATCGTCGGCTTGGGGGTGGCCGAGGCGCTGGGGGTGACCGACGCGCTGGGGGTCACCGAGGCACTCGGGGTGACCGAGGCGCTCGGGGAGGTCGAGGTGGAGATCGTCGCCTTGACCGTGACCTGCAGCGCCGCCGCGCTCGCCTGCACCGGATCCGCGACGCTGCAGCTGAACAGCTCGGTGTCGGTCCCGGTGCCCGTCCCGGTGCCGGTGTTCATCAGGACGCTGAAGGTGTCGGGCCGGAAGGCGACGACGCCGGTGGCGGTGGGCGTCACCGTGACGACCAGCGGGGGCGCGGTCAGCGGCTGGCCCGACGGGATCGCGGCGGCGGGAGCGGTGGCGGCGACCGACCGCAGCCCCGTGGGGACCAGCGCGGGCGTGCTGGGAACGCTGTAGACGTCCATGTCGGCGTCGATCACGAGCCGCATGGTCGACGGGATGGGCATGGGCGCCACGAAGGAGGGCGTCCCGCTGGGGGCGCCGATCTTCCAGGTGGCCGTGAGCGGCGCGTTGGTCACCGCCGCGGTCGGACCGGTGAGGTCCATCTGGAACGCGAACGTGGGTGCGGTGGCCGTGCCCCCCACCACCGTGCAGGTGTAGGTGACGGGCTTGGGGGCGGCGTAGATCGAGGCGAGCGCCGGGAACGCACCGAAGACGCCTACGCCCGCCGCCGCGATCACGGCCGTCTTGACCGCTATGCGCCGCCGCGTCCTGGACTTCAGCACGATCTCTCCTCGTTCCGGATGTCACCGGCTCGTACCGGTGGGGGGCTTACAGGTCTCGGTCAAGGTTCGGCATAGATCCTACGAACACAGACCCGGCCATGCGAGCGGGTCGGCTAAACGGACACAAATTCCCATCTATCCCACCGCAAACGCCACGCTACATGGACGAAGCACGAATGGCGGGACGAAAGCCGTCTTCCCTGGCAACCGATACATGTTACCGACATGTTTCGCCGAAGATCGCCATAAGCCTCCCGGCCGCCTGACGGCCGTCGTCATGTGCCCGCGACCCATGGGTGGCGGCGCAGGGGTCACGGGGAAAAACCTGGTCAAGGTCGACGTCACCGCAGGTGGGAGCCTTTCGACCCGCGGCCCCGGCGGGCACGGCGGAACCGGCCCGCCCGTCCAGGGGGTGACTCCGGAGCGTCGCGGACGTTGCCGAAAGATTTCATTGACATGGACGCCCTGCTGATCCTACCGTCATGGTTATGTCTAGTCACTCACGCATAGATATTCAAGAGCCGACCTTCGGCGCAGGTATCTGGCACTTCGGGCGGTACGTGGACCGGTACGCCACCGACGGCTACGGCCCGCCGGTCAGCACGCTGGAGGCGATCGACCTGGCCGGGCAGGTGGGTGATCTGTCCGTGGTGGACCTGACATTCCCCTTCGACCCGCCCGAGCTCGGCCTGGACGAGGTGAAGGCGGCCCTGGAGCGCAACGGCCTGCGGGCGATCGCGGTCACGCCGGAGATCTACACCCGGCGTTTCGTCCGCGGCGCGTTCACCAACCCCGACGCCGAGGTGCGCCGCCAGGCGGTCGAGCTGGTCTCCCAGGGTGCCGAGACGGCCCGGGAGCTGGGATGCGACTACGTGAAGCTCTGGCCGGGCCAGGACGGGTGGGACTACCCCTTCCAGGCCGACCACTCCGAGCTGTGGCGCTTCTCCCTGGACGCGGTGCGCGAGCTGGCCACGGCCTTCCCCGACCTGCGCTTCGCGATCGAGTACAAGCCGCGCGAGCCGCGCAACAGCATCGTCTTCTCCTCCGCGGCCAAGACCCTGCTGGCCATCGAGGAGATCGGCCTGCCCAACGTCGGCGTCCTGCTGGACTTCGGCCACTCCCTCTACGGCGGCGAGTCCCCGGCGGACGCGGCGCGGCTGGCGATCTCCCGCGGGCGCCTGTTCGCCATCGACGTCAACGACAACCACCGCGGCTGGGACGACGACATGGTCGTCGGCTCGGTCCACCTGACCGAGACCTTCGAGTTCTTCTACGCGCTGCGCGACGCGGGCTGGGACGGCGTCTGGCAGCTCGACCAATTCCCGTTCCGTGAGAACTCGGTGGAAGCCGCCCGAGCGGGTATACGGATGATGAGGAACATCCATCGTGCTCTCGACCTGGTGGACCGCGAGGCCCTCGCCGCCGCGCAGAAGGCCCAGGACGCGCTGGCCGCGCAGCGCATCGTCCAGCAGGCCCTGCTGAGCTCCCTCGCCGAACGGTGACGCCCCCGCCCCGCCGGCCCCCCGGCGCCGTTCCCCGGCTCCCGGCCGGAATCCTCCCCCTCGCCTCCGGTCCGGGCCCCCGCCCCGGCCTCCGCGGGAACCCGCCTCCCCGGGCCCCTGCGGAAGCCCCGGGGCTCCCCGAGCCTTCCCCCGGGCCCTTCCCCGGTCCGTCCGCGAGCCCTTCCCCGGGCTCTCCCCCGGCGGGCGGGCCACCGGCCACCCCTGCGGAGACGACCATGTCGAGAACCACGTCGAGAAATGGAAGCACCATGTTGACCGCTGATCCGCTGCGCGTCACCGAGTACCGGGAGGTCTCCGGGCGCATCCGCGCGGGGGACCCCCGGGACGCGGTCGCCGAGCTGGAGCGTGTCTCCGTCCAGGTCCGCCGGAGCATCGTCCAGATGATCTCCCGGGCCGGGCTGGGTCACGTCGGCGGCGACCTGTCGGTCACCGACATCCTGGTCGCCTGCTTCTACGGGGTGCTGTCGGTGGACCCCGAACGTCCCCGCTGGGAGGGCCGCGACCGGTTCGTGCTGAGCAAGGGCCACTGCGCGGCGGCCCTGTACTCGACCCTGGCGCACTGCGGCTTCTTCCCGACGGCCGAGCTGGAGACCTTCATGGCCCCGCTCTCGGCCCTCAACGGGCACCCCAACAAGATCAAGGTGCCCGGCGTGGAGACGAACACCGGGGCGCTCGGGCACGGGTTCCCGGTCGCCACCGGTTGCGCGCTCGGCGCCGAGCTGGACGGGGCGCCCTGGCGGACCGTGGTGGTGCTGGGCGACGGCGAGCTCCAGGAGGGCAGCAACTGGGAGGCGGCGATGACCGCGTCCCACTACGGGCTGTCGTCGCTGACGGCCGTGATCGACCGCAACCGCCTCCAGCAGGGCGCCCGTACCGAGGAGACCAAGACGCTGGAGCCGCTCGCCGACAAGTGGCGCAGCTTCGGCTGGGAGGTGCGCGAGGTCGACGGCCACGACCACCTCGCGCTGCTGGCCGCCCTGGAACGTTCCACCAGCGGCAGACCGGTCGTGGTCATCGCCAACACCGTCAAGGGAAAGGGCGTGTCGTTCATGGAGGACCGGGTGGAGTGGCACCACAAGGTGCCCAGTCCCGAGCAGGTCGAGGCGGCCCTCACCGAGCTGGAGCCGGTCCGATGACGATCACCGACCAGCGGCCGACCTTCGACTCCCGCCAGGCGTTCGCCGAGGAACTGATCGCGCTCGCCCGCGCCGACGAGCGGATCGTCGCGGTGTGCAACGACTCCGTCGGGTCGAGCAACCTGGTGGGCTTCCGCCAGGAGTTCCCCCGCCGGCTGGTGAACGTCGGCATCGCCGAGCAGGACCTGGTGGGCGTCGCCGCGGGGCTGGCCAACGCGGGCAGGATCCCCTTCGTCTGCGCGGCGGCGCCGTTCCTCACCGGCCGCGCCCTGGAGCAGATCAAGGCCGACGTCGCCTACAGCGAGACGCACGTCGTGCTGTGCGGCCAGAGCCCCGGGATGGCCTACGGCGAGCTCGGCCCCACGCACCACTCCATCGAGGACCTGTCGTGGATGCGGGCGGTGGCCGGCCTGGACGTGGTCGTCCCGGCCGACCCGACGCAGACCCGCGCGGCCGTACGCTGGGCCGCCGCCTCCGGCAGGCCCTCCTACCTGCGCGTCCCCCGCTTCAAGGTGCCCGAGGTGACCCCCGGTGACGCCCCCTTCGAACGCGGCCGGTCCGTCCTGCTGCGCGACGGCGGCGACGTCACGGTGGTCGCCGTCGGCTCGCTCGTCTCCCGGGCCCTGGAGGCCGCCGACCGGCTCCGGGACGAGGGCGTCTCGGTACGCGTGCTGAACATGCCCTTCGTGTCCCCGCTGGACGAGGAGGCCGTGGTGGCCGCCGCCCGCGAGACCCGGGGCATCGTCACCGCCGAGGAGGCCACGGTCAGCGGGGGGCTGGGCGCGGCCGTCGCCTCGGTCGTGGTGGCCCGCCACCCCTGCCCGATGCGGATCCTCGGCGTGCCGCGGGTCTTCGCCCCCACCGGGGACGCCTCGTTCCTGCTCGACCACTTCGGGCTCTCCGCCGACGGTGTCGCCACCGCCGTGCGCGAACTGCTGGGACATGGCTAGCACCGGCCCGCTCGTTCTGGCCGTCGACCAGGGAACGGGCTCCACCAAGGCGCTGCTCGTCGCCCGGGACGGCCGGGTCGTCTCGCGCGGATCGGCCCCGGTCTCCGAGAGCCAGCCCCGTCCGGGCCGGGTGGAGCAGTCGGCCGAGGAGATCTGGGAGAGCGTGCGCCGGGCCGTCGCCGACTGCGTCGACCCCTCGCTCGCCTCCCGGGTCGCCGGGGTCGGCCTCAGCACCCAGCGCGAGTCGCTGGTGCTCTGGGAGCGCCGCACCGGCCTTCCGGCCGGTCCCCTGATCAGCTGGCAGGACCAGCGCACGGCGGCGGACTGCCTGGCGCTCGCCGCCACCGGCGCGGGCCCGGCGGTGCGCGCGTCCAGCGGGATGCCGCTGGACCCGATGTTCTCCGCGCTCAAGGCCCGCCGGCTCCTCGACGCCCACGACCCGGACCGCCGCCGCAGCCTGGCGGGCGAGCTGTGCCTGGGAACGGTCGACTCCTGGCTGCTGAGCCGCCTGGGCGGCGACCCCGGGGACCGCGCCGGAGCCGGTGAGCACCTGATCGAGGTCGGCAACGCCTCCCGTACCCAGCTCATGAACCTGGCGACCCGGCGGTGGGACCCCGCGCTGCTCGGCCTGTTCGGCGTGCCGCGCGAGGTCCTGCCGAGGATCGTCCCCTCCCGCGGCCCCTTCCCCGCGGTCCGCGGCCTGGCGCCGCTCCCGGACGGGGTGCCCGTGCTGGCCGTGATGGGCGACTCGCACGCCGCGATGTTCGCGCACGGCGGGTGGCGGCCCGGCGTGGTCAAGGCCACCTACGGGACCGGCTCGTCGGTGATGGCCGTCGGCGAGGGCGAGGGCGGAGACGTGCCGGGGCTGTGCCGCAGCGTCGCCTGGGACGTGACCGGGCCGGTGCTCGCGGTGGAGGGCAACGTCCGGGCGACCGGCCGGACCCTCGGCTGGCTCGCCGACCTGTTCGGCACCACCACGCCGGCCCTTCTCGACGAGGCCGCGGAGACGTCGCTGGGCGTTCACCTGGTACCGGCCTTCGGCGGGCTGGGCGCCCCCTGGTGGGAGCCCGGCGCGACCGCGGTGCTGAGCGGCCTGACCCTGGGCGCCCGCCGCGGCCACCTGGTCGCCGCGGCCCTGGAGTCCGTGGCCTTCCAGGTCGAGGACGTGATCGCGGCGATCGAGCGGGCCACCGGCACGGTACGGGTGCTGCTGGCCGACGGCGGGCTGACCCGCAGCGACCGGATGATGCGGCTCCAGGCCGACATCGGCGGGCGGACGGTCTCGCGCTCGGCCGAGCACGACCTGTCCGCGCTCGGCGTGGCCGACGCGGCCGGGCTGGTGGCCGGCCTGTGGAGCCTGGCCGACCTGGAGGCCCGTCCCCGTCCGTCCGACGACTTCCACCCGGCCACCGGCGCGCCGGACCGGGCCGCCCGGCGCGCCGCCTGGCACCGGGCGGTCGGACGGTCCCTGCCCCGTACCGGGACGACCGCGCCCCCGCGGACCGGCGCGCACCGCGACACCGGCCCGGACACGCACCGGAACACCTTCCCGGACCTGCGCCCGGCCACCTTCCCGGACCTCCACCCGGACACCGGCCCGGACGGGGCCGGGTCTCACCCCACGAACCAGGAGGCGGGCGACAGCCTGGCCGAGAGGAGCGGCGCATGAGCACGCCGACCGAAGCGCAGGAACACGCCGGGAGCGCGTCCCGCCGGCGGATCCCGGCCAGGTGGATCGCGGCCGCCCTGGGCGCGCTCCTCCTCGCGGCCATCGGGTTCAGCACGCAGTACCGCTCGACGGAGTCGGCCGCGGCCTCGGGTCCCAAGCGGTTCGACCCGGCCGCGTTCGGCGCGCAGAACTACGAGAGCAAGGTCGTGCCCGCCATCGAGAAGAAGGCCGTCGAGCTGCCCGTGCTGGTGAGGGCGCTGGCCGCCGACAAGGACGCGGCCGGTGAGAGGTACGGCGTCCGCCAGGGCACCGGCCCCTACAGCTTCGCGGTCAAGGGCACCGGCGAGGCGGGGACGGCGAAGTCCGGGCTGATGCCGGTGACCGTGCCGGACCTGCCCGAGGGCACCCGGGTGTCGCTGCAGGTCGGCCCGGCCATCAACGGCACGGCGCTGCGGGACGCGGCCGGGTACATCACCTTCGGCCAGTTCCTCAACCAGGTGGAGTACGCCGACGCGGCCACCGCGCTGAACAACCAGATGCGCCAGAAGCTGCTCACCACCCTGGACGCGCCGAGCCTGGCCGGCAAGAAGATCACCTTCGTCGGTGCCTTCAGCCTGCTCAGCCCCTCCGTGGTGACCATCACCCCGATCTCGATCGAGGAGGCGTCGTGACGACCTCGGCCACCCCGATCCTGCGCGCCCGCGACGTCACCAAGGTCTACGGCGGCACGCACGCCCTCAAGGGCGTCGACTTCGAGGTCGCCTCCGGCCGGGTGACCGCGCTGTTCGGCGAGAACGGGGCCGGCAAGTCCACCCTGATGAAGATCCTCTCGGGGATCGAGTACCCGACCACCGGCCACGTCGAGATGGACGGGCGGCCCGTCGAGCTGCTCTCCCCCCGCGACGCCTCCGACCAGGGCATCTCGATCATTCACCAGGAGCTCAACCTCTGCCCCAACCTGAGCGTCCAGGACAACCTCTTCCTGGCCCGCGAGATCCACGGCGGGTTCGGCACGATCGACCGCGCCTCCCAGCGGGCCACCACCGTGGCGATCCTGCGCAGCCTGGAGGAGGACCTGGACCCCGACCGGCCGGTCGGGGACCTGAGGCTGGGCCAGCAGCAGGTCGTGGAGATCGCGCGGGCGCTCCTCCAGGAGGCCCGGGTACTGATCATGGACGAGCCCACCTCGGCGCTCACCGCGCCGGAGGTCGAGGTCCTGTTCCGGGTGATCCGGGAGCTGACCGCGAACGGGGTCGCGGTGGTCTACATCTCCCACCACCTGGACGAGGCCCTGGAGATCGCCGACGACGTGGTGGTGCTGCGCGACGGGCGGCGGGTCGCCACCGCCGACGCCGGCGCCGTCGACATCCGGTGGATCGTGGAACAGATGGTCGGCCGCGACCAGGACGCCCTGTTCCCGCACCGCACCCCGGTCGTCGGCGAGGAGCTGCTGACGCTGCGCGGGCTCACGGTGGCCGACCCGGCCAACCCCGACCGCCTGGCGATCGACTCCCTGTCGCTGAGCGTCCGCGAGGGCGAGATCGTGGGGATCTACGGCCTGATGGGCTCGGGCCGCACCGAGCTGCTGGAGGCGCTCGCCGGACGGATCCCCGCGCAGTCGGGAGAGGTGCTGCTCTCCGGCGACGCGCTGCAGGACGCGGGCATCCGCGACCGTATCGACCGGGGCGTGGTCCTGGTCCCCGAGGACCGCCAGCGCGACGGCCTGGTCCAGACGATGTCGGTGGGGCAGAACCTCTCCCTGGCCGGGCTGGGCCGGTTCGTCCGGCGGCTGTTCGTCTCGGCCGACCGCGAGCGGGACGCGGTGAACCGCATGATCTCCGACGTCACCGTCAAGACGGACGGCGCCGGGGCGCCCATCGGCTCGCTGAGCGGCGGCAACCAGCAGAAGGTGGTCATCGGCAAGGCGCTGCTGACCGGCCCGCGGGTGCTGCTGCTGGACGAGCCCTCGCGCGGCGTCGACGTCGGCGCCAAGGCGGACATCTTCGAGCTCATGGCGGCCCAGGCCAGGCGCGGCCTGGCCGTGGTGTTCACCACCTCGGACGCCGAGGAGGCCCTGCACATCCCCGACCGGCTGCTGGTGCTCGCCCGCGGGGTCGTCGCCGGTGAGTTCCGGCGCGGCGAGATCACCCGGGAGGAACTGATGAGTGTGTCGGACGGTGCCGCCATCGACGCGGCCGAGGAGGACGCGACGTGACCTCGCAGAGAACCACCCCCGCCCTACCGGCCCCGGGGGACGCCCCGCCGGAGAAGGTCGCGGCCGAGGCCCGCCGTCTGTCCCTGCTGAACGCCCTGTTCGAGCTGCGGGCGTTCATCGCGCTCGCGGTCCTGATCGTGGTCTTCGGCCTGCTGTCGGAGTCGTTCCTCACCGTGCCGA
Organism: Streptosporangium sp. NPDC050855; assembly: GCF_044456585.1. Classification (NCBI taxonomy): domain Bacteria; kingdom Bacillati; phylum Actinomycetota; class Actinomycetes; order Streptosporangiales; family Streptosporangiaceae; genus Streptosporangium; species Streptosporangium sp. NPDC050855. The sequence goes on along the minus strand of NZ_JBITFY010000001.1, from coordinate 608,179 downwards.
ACCTCATCACGATGACCAAGCACGTCGCGATCAACGCGGTGATCGCACTCGGCATGCTGCTGGTCATCCTCAAGGGCGGGATCGACCTGTCGGTCGGCTCGATCGTCGGGCTCTCCGGCGTCGTCGCCGGTGAGCTGCTCCAGGGCCTGCACCTCGGGTTCGTCGACATCATCGCCTACCCGCCGGTGTGGGGGGTGATCGCGCTCTGCATCGCGGTCGGCATGCTCGTCGGCCTGGTGAACGGCGTCCTGGTCACCCGCTTCAAGGTGGCACCGTTCATCGCCACGCTCGGCATGCTGTACGTGGCGCGCGGACTCGCCCTGCTGATCTCCGGCGGCACGACCTATCCCAACCTCGCCGGTTCCCCCGAGCTCGGCAACACCGGTTTCGACCTCCTCGGCAGCGGGCGGCCGCTCGGCCTGCCCACCTCGATCTGGATCATGATCGTCCTCGCCGTCGTCGTGACGCTGGTGCTCACCAAGACCCCGTTCGGGCGCTGGCTGTACGCCACGGGCGGCAACGAGCGGGCCGCCGAGCTCTCCGGCGTCCCGATCAACCGGGTCAAGACGGCCGTCTACGTGATCTCCGGCGCCTGCGCCGCGATCGCGGGCCTGATCATCGCCTCGGAGCTCACCTCGGCCGCGCCGCAGGCCGGTGAGACGTACGAGCTCAACGCGATCGCCGCGGTGGTCATCGGCGGCGCCGCGCTGAGCGGGGGGCGCGGCACCGTGCGGGGAACCCTCGTCGGTGCCTTCGTGATCGGCTTCCTCGCCGACGGCCTGGTGATCCTGGGCGTGTCGACGTTCTGGCAGATCCTCATCAAGGGGGCCGTGATCATCCTCGCGGTGATGCTGGACCAGGGCCAGCAGCGGTTCCAGCGGCGCGGCGCCGCGGTCTCGGCGGTGGTGGCCAGCAAACGACCCGACTGACCCCGCGCCCCGCGACCCGCGCGGCCCGCATCGGGCACCGGACCGCACGGGACCCGCACCGGACCCGCACCGGGCCCCCACCGGGCCCGCACCACCCCGCCGAGCCGGCCGGACCCACCGGCCCCTCGCGGGAGAACGACCAGACGGCCGCCCCGTGGCGGCCACCCCTCACCCCTCGCCCACACACCGTTCACCATTTTCCGGAGGCCGGAGATGTCCGTTCCCATCGTTGGTTCCATCCGCAGGCGGGGCCTCGGCCTCGCGCTCTCGCTGCTCGCCGGCACCTCGCTGCTGGCGGCGTGCGGGGGCGCCGAGACCTCGGCGCAGAGCGCGCCCACCGCGCAGACCAGCCAGGCGGCCGGCCCGTCCGGCGGCGGCGAGGCGGGCGGGCTGATCGCCATCATCACCCCGTCCCCGGACAACCCCTTCTTCAAGGCCGAGGCCGACGCGGCCAAGGTCAAGGCGGAGCAGCTCGGCTACCAGACGTCGGTGGCCTCGCACGACGACGACCCCAACAAGCAGAGCGAGCTGGTCGACGCCGCCATCTCCAGGAAGGCCAGGGCCATCATCCTGGACAACGCCGGTGCCGACGCGTCCATCGGTCCGGTCAAAAAGGCCGCGCAGAGCGGCATCCCGGTCTTCCTGATCGACCGGGAGATCAACGCGACCGGTGTGGCCAAGGCCCAGATCGTCTCCAACAACTCCCAGGGCGCCCAGCTGGCCGCCCAGTCGTTCGTGGAGGCCATGAAGGAGAAGGGCAACTACGTCGAGCTGGTCGGCAAGGAGTCCGACACCAACGCCAGCGTGCGCTCCAAGGGGTACGCCGACGTGATCTCCCAGTACCCGGACCTGAAGTCCGTGGCCAAGGAGAGCGCCAACTGGGACCAGCAGGAGGCGTTCAGCAAGATGGAGACCATCATCCAGAAGAACCGCGACATCCAGGGCGTCATCGCGGGCAACGACACGATGGCCCTCGGCGCGGTGGCGGCGCTCAAGGCCGCCGGGATGATCGACAAGGTGGTGGTGGTCGGTTTCGACGGCAGCCCGGACGCCATCGCCGCCATCAAGGCGGGCCAGATGCACGCGACCGCCCTCCAGCCGGCCGCGCTGGCCGCCGAGAGCGCCGTGGAGCAGGCCGACAAGCTGATCAGGACGGGCTCCACCGGCGCGGAGGAGAAGCAGTCCATCGACTGTGAGCTGGTCACCAAGGAGAACGCCGACGAGTTCGGGGTCTTCGGCAGGAAGTGACCGCCCACCGGGACCTCCGGCCGCCGCCCCGGCCGGAGGTTCCGGTCATGGCTCCCATGTCCGGGCTCACCGGGCATGAGGGAACCCGGGCCGGTACGCTGAGTGCCGGTCACGGAGCCGGTGCCACGATCTGATGAGGAGGCGGTGCATGGTCGTCCCCGAGCTGGGGCGGGTCCACCGTTCCGGCCGTGCCGTGGCCGTCGACCACCTGCGCCTGCTGGCGCGGGTGGCGCGGATGTACCACGAGCAGGGCATGCGGCAACCCGAGATCGCCGCGGCGCTGAGCATCTCGCAGCCGCGCGTCTCCCGCCTGCTCAAGGAGGCCATCACCCGGGGCATCGTCCGTACCGTCGTGGTGCTCCCCGACGGGGTGCACACCGAGCTGGAGGAGGAGCTCCAGCGGCGCTACGGGCTGCGGGACGCGGTGGTGGTCGACACCGGCGGCGCCCGGGGCGACGTGATCCCGGCGCTGGGCTCGGCCGCCGCGGCCTACTTCGACACCACCTTCACGGGCGGCGACGTCATCGGCATCTCCTCCTGGAGCGAGACCCTGCTGGCCGCCGTCGAGCGCATGCACCCCAGGAACACCCAGGTCGCCGACCGCGTCATGCAGGTCGTCGGGGGGGTCGGCAGCCCCGAGGCCCAGGTGCACGCCACGCGACTGATCAGCCGTCTGGCCGGTGTCACCCGCGCCCGGCCGGTGTTCGTCCCCTCGGCGGGCGTCGTGGGCACGCCGATGGTCCGCGACGCGCTGCTGCAGGACGCGGCGGTCGTCGAGGTGATGGCGCAGTGGCGGGAGCTGACCGTCGTCCTGGTCGGCATCGGCAGCCTGGAGCCCTCCCCGCTCCTGCTGCGGAGCGGCAACGCCGTCGGCCATGCCGACCAGGAGGAGCTCCGCTCGCTGGGCGCCGTCGGCGACGTGTGCCTGCACTTCTTCGACGCCCAGGGCGACGTGGTCGACTCGGCCTTCGACCGGCGGGTCGTCGGGATAGACGTCGAGACCTTCCGTGCCGTGGAGCGCCGGGTCGCCGTCGCCGGGGGCGAGCGGAAGTACTCCGCGATCAAGGCGGCCCTGCGGGGCGGGTGGATCAACGTGCTGATCACCGACCTGGACGTGGCCGAACGCCTGCTCGCCGAACCGGTCTGACCCCCGGGCCGGGGAACTCCGCGCGGCGGTGTCCGGCCGCGCGGGACGCGCCAGGGCGCGAGCATGGACCAGCATGGGGTACGAAGGGTCGACCGGTTCCGGATCATCCGGCCGGGACGTCCGGTTTCAGGAGGGGTGAGCATGAGGAAGAACGCGAGCCGGATCGCGGCCGCCGCCGGGCTGACGGTCCTGCTGGCCGGCTGCGCGGGCGACCCGGCCACCCCGGGAACCGCTTCCGGAGCCGCCGCCACGCCGGTCGCGACCACCGCGAGCGCGAGCGCGCCCGCCACCGGGACGCCCGCCGCCGAGCGGAGCCCTTCGGCCTCCCCCGCGCCGGGCGGGACCGGGACACCGGATCTGGGCGCGGGCCGGGAGGTGGCGACCGGGATCCGGACCCCCTGGGGGCTGGCCTTCCTGCCGGGCGGCGACGCGCTGGTGGCCGAGCGCGACAGCGGCCGGATCCTCCGGGTCCCGGCCGGTGGCGGGCAGCCGCGCGAGGTCTACCGGGTGCCCGGCGTGACCCCGGGCGGGGAGGGCGGCCTGCTCGGGCTCGCCGTCTCGCCCGGCTACGACGAGGACCGGTACGTGTACGCCTACCTCACCGCCGCGTCCGACAACCGGATCGTGCGCTTCCGCCTCGACGACGCCACGCCCGAGACGGTGTTCGAGGGCATCGCCAAGGCCGGCATCCACAACGGCGGCCGCATCGCGTTCGGCCCGGACGGCATGCTGTACGCCGGGACCGGGGACGCGGGGGTGCGCGGCGCCTCGCAGGACCCGGTCAGCCCGAACGGGAAGATCCTGCGGCTGACCCCGGAGGGCGAGCCCGCCCCCGGCAACCCGCGGGCGGGCTCGGCCGTGTACAGCCTCGGGCACCGCAACGTCCAGGGGCTGGCGTGGGACGCGCGGGGCCGGCTGTTCGCCCTGGAGTTCGGGCAGAACGCGCTGGACGAGGTCAACCTCATCGAACCGGGCCGCAACTACGGCTGGCCGGAGGTGGAGGGCAAGGGCGACACCGCCGGGGGACGGTTCACCGACCCGCTGGTGACCTGGCCCACCGGCGAGGCGTCGCCGTCCGGCGCCGCCATCGCCGGGAACACGCTCTACGTGGCCGCGCTGCGCGGGGAACGGCTCTGGACGGTGCCGCTGCGCGACGGCCGGGCCGGTGAGCCCAGGGCCGAGCTGACCGGGCGGTACGGCCGCCTGCGCACGGTCGCCGTGGCACCGGACGGGGCGCTCTGGCTGACCACGTCCAACACCGACGGGCGCGGTGACGTGCGCGACGGCGACGACCGGATCCTGCGCTACCCCGCGAGCCCCGGCACCGGGTGACGCGCGATCCCGCTCCCGCGGGGGCCCGGTCCTCAGTCCCCGGGGCGCAGGCTCTCCCGTACCGCGCGTGCCAGGCCGGGGTCGTCGGCGATGACGCCGTCCACCTTCAGCCGGTACAGGTGCCTCAGCCATGTCCTGACCTGTTCGGTGACGCGGTCGGTGTCGCGCCCGCGGCGCTCGGCCCGCAGCCGCGCGTCGAGCCTGCGGACCGTGGTGGCGTGCACCAGGAGGCCCTCGCGGTGGGCGTTCCTGACGAGCGCGGCCGGTGAGATCCGCCTGCCGTCGATGCCGCCGGTCTCCCCGGGTCCGATCCGCTTGGTGACCACGCCGATGCCGTCGGCGTACTCGGCGATCCTCGCCAGGCCCTTCGGCGTCACCATGTCGTCGTAGGTGCGCGGGTCACCTGCGCGCACCAGGTCGTACGGCGCCCCGGTCGCGGCGACGAACTGGATGAGCCGTATCCGGGTGAGGGGGCGCAGCCGCCCGAGGTTGCCGGGCTCGAAGGACTGGATGAACACCGGGTCGTGCTCGTCCTCCCAGCCGTACCGCTTGAACGTCTCCAGCAGCGGTTTCTCCAGCGGCAGGCCGATCGAGGCGAAGTAGGTGGGGAACTTGGTCTCGGCGTACACGCCCACCCCGTGCTTCTGCGCGAGCAGGACGATCTCGTCGAGCGTCGGGATGCGGGCCCTGCCGTCGTAGGCGGTGTTGTCGCGTCGTTGCCGGGCGTAGCGTTCCCTGGCGCGGAGCGTGCGCAGCTCGGCCAGGGTGAAGTCCTCGGTGAACCAGCCCGTGCGCCGGGCGCCGTTGACGAGCTTGGTCGTCCTGCGGGAGGCGAACTCGGGATGTCTCTCCACGTCCGTGGTCGCCGAGAGCTCGTTCTCGTGCCGGGCGACCAGCACGTGGTCCTTGGTCGAGACGAGGTCGGGCTCGATGAAGTCGGCGCCCATGGAGATGGCGACCCGGTACGACAGCAGCGTGTGCTCCGGCCGGAAGGCGCTGGCGCCGCGATGCGCGATGACGATCGGCGCGGCCTCGCGGTCCGCGCGGTCCGCGCGCCTGCCGGAGGCCGGGTTCCCGCGCCGTCCGGTCCTCGCGCCCGCGGCCCGCCCGGTGGTGGACGTCGCGGACCGTCCCGTCGGGTGACCGGGCCGTTCGGCCGCCTGGCCTCCCGCGCGCGTTCCCGTCGTCTCCGCGTGGTGGAGAGCGCCGATCGCGGCCATTCCTATGAGTACGGCCAGAACACCGGCCCGCGTCTTGCTCACCCGTGTACACCCCTCGCTCCGGCTCAGCGGGGGGACACATTGGCATAAGCCTCTATACCCGGACCGGATGCGCGAATGCCCAGTACAAGCAAGCAGCGGATGAAATGGGACGTAATCTACCTACCGGTGTGGCGGGAGCGGTCGTCCCGCCCATGCCGGTGACGGTGGTACGCCCGCGGCTGGCGTCCCGACCACCGCTCCCCGCCGCGCCGGGCCTCCGATCCACGCCGGGCCTCCGACCCGCGCCGCCCGAACGCGCGCCCGTCGTACCGCCCGTACGCCGGGCCCTGGGAACGCCCGAACCCACGGTCCTCGTAGCGGCCGGACCCCCGGTCCTGCGAACGCCCGAACCCGCGGTCCCCGTAACGCCCGGACCCGCGGTCCCGCGAGGAGCCGAACCCGGGGCCCGGGGAACGTCCGGGTCCCCACCGACCGTCGCGTCCGGCACCGGTGCCGCGCCATCCGGACCCGTCCCGGCCGGGTCCGCGGCCGTACCCCGGGTCCAGGGAACGGTCGCGCTCCGCGTACCGTCCGGAGCCCGTTCCCCAGTCACCGGCCTCCCGGCCCCCGTACCGTCCCGGTTCCGTCCGGCCCGACCGCCGCTCTCCCCACCCGCGCCCGGCGCCCGGCTCCGCCCGTCCGGGGTCCCGGCCGAACGTCCGGCTGAAGGAGCGCTCGGAGGTGCGCCGGTCGTACCGTCCGGTGTCCGCGTTCGGCCGCCTGACCGTCCAGGCCCCGGCGCGCTTCATCGCCGGTTTCGCCGGCCGCTTGGCGACCCAGCCGGAGGACCGGTCATGCGGTTGTTTCGAGTGCTGGACACCGCCGACGGCCGCCACACCGATGATTACGGCCACGACACCGGCCCGCATGACGCTCACCTGGGCACACCCCCGTCTTGTGATCGGTCGGGGGGCTCACCTGGTACAAACGGCTTCTACCCGGATCGCCCGGGCGGCTAACGAACGCGCCGGGCGCGCCGGGACGATCCACGGCGCGAGTGTGCTTCTCCGGTGAACCGTCCGGGCCCGCGGTCCACGCCCCGGTGGACCCTCCGGGAAGCGGTGCACGGCGCGGGAGCTTCCCCGGCGCCCCGTCCGCGAAGCGGGCGGTGCTCAGGCGCGGCGGGTCTTCGACAGGGTCGCGTAGACGATGATGTTGTCGGTGTAGTGGCCGGTCCTGGCGTTGTAGACGCCGCCGCAGGTGACGAGCCTCAGCGTCGCCTCACCGGTGTTGCCGTAGACCCGCTTCGACGGGAACGCCTTCTTGCTGACCTGCTCCACGCCGTCGACCGTGAACTCCGCGACCGTCCCGTCCGTCCGGGAGACCTTGATCTTGTCCCCGCGCTTGACCTCCTTGAGGCGGCTGAAGACCGCGGCCCCGCGCTTGTTGTTCACGTGTCCCAGCACGACCGAGGGGCCCTGCTGCCCGGGGATCGGGCCGTGCTTGTACCAACCGGCCTGGTTGGGCCGGCTCAGCGGGGGTGTCTGGATCTCCCGCTTGGAGTCGACGCCGAGCGCCATCAGCGGGGCCATCACCCCGATCCTCGGGATGGCCAGGCGGCGGGGCTTCACCCCGTCGCTCTTCAGCGGCTCCGGAGGCTGGACCACGGGCGGCGGCGGGGCCGCCGTGGGAGCGGCCGCCGTCAGCGGGACGTCGAGCCCGCCCGGTCCCACCGAGGACGGCAGCGTCACCCCGGGAGGCTGCTGGTCGGTGACCGGCTGCCCTCCTCCGGGGACCTCCTGCGGCCCCAGGGTGCTGCCCGCCGCCTGCGGCACGGGTGGCCCGTACGGCTCGTCCTGCTCCACCGGAGACAGGTAGGTGAGCAGCCCGGCCATGATCGCGGCCACTCCGCCGAGGGAGCCGGCCACCAGGAGCCCGCCCATCAGCAGGTTCCCCTTGCGCCTGGGCGCGGGGCCACCACCGTTGTAGGGGTCGTGGCCGCCGTGGTACTGGTCGGGGCCGGTGGGTCCTTGGTACATCCGGGCCTCCTTCAGCCGTCCCTCTGGCCTCGCGCGTGTGCCGCTCGCCGCCTCATCAGAGCCACGCCGCCGAGCGCGCTCCCGGCCACCATCGCCGTCCCCGCGCCCAGCAGCCCCAGGCCGGAGGAGCCTCCGCCCGGTGCCTCGCCGGTCTGCGCCCCGCCGCTCGGCGTGATGACCACCTGGGGCGTGGTCGGCGCGGTCCTGGTGGGGATGACGGTGGCGGTCACGGTCAGGGTCGGCCTGGGCGTCGAGGTGCCGCCGTTCGGCCCGGCCGACGGGTTACCGCTCTGGCTGGTGGTCACGGTCGGGGAGGCGGTGGTGGTGGGGGTGCCCGTCGGCGTACCGGTGGGGGTGACGCTGGGAGTGCCGGTCGGGGTCACCGTCGGGCTGCCCGTGGGGCCCGTCGGGGTGACCGTGGGGCTCGCCCCCGCCTCGGAGATGGTGACGTCCACCGAGACCGGTGCGCTGACGAGCGTGCAGGTGGCCCGGTACTCCTCCGGCGGGTTCTGCAGCTCCCTGGTGATCACCCGGAACGCGTCGAGCTGCGCCCACTTCCCGTTCTCCAGGTTCCTGACGTCGATGGTGTGCTTGCCGTACTTGAGGCCGTTGAACCTCCACAGCGTCACCCCGCCCTGGTGCGCGGCGTTCGTCGGCGTGCCGTCGGCGTTCTTCGAGGCGTCGACGAAGGACGGCGTGGCGTCCTGGCCGTCGATCCGGAACCCGACCTGTCCCGCCTCGACGCTGCGCCGGGCGACGTACTCGATCCCGGTGCCGGTGAAGGTGAAGGAGGTCCAGGAGTTCACCTGCTTCGTGCGGTGAAGGTCGCGGCCGTGGTCGCCGATGCTCGGCGGCTGGTCGTTCAGGTCCTGCCAGTCACCCGCCGCGTGGTAGCTCACCCGAGGGTCGTCGTCGTTGACCATGACCTCACCGGCCGGGGGGATGAAGTCCACGAACAGCTTCCGGGGAGTGACCTTGATCTTGCCGGCCTCGGCGGTGTGGGCGGAGTCGGAGATCCCCTCGGGAAGCTTCAGGATCTTGCCGGGCTGGAGCTTGCCGGGCTGGTCGGCGGAGCCCTTCGGCTGCAGGACACCGACCCAGCTCCCGGAGATCTGCACGTTCCCGGTGACCAGGGTCTTGGCCCCGGTCTCGAAGTAGTCGGGCGAGCCGAACCTGGCCGGGTCACCGTTCTTGTAGTTGAGGTCCCAGCCGATGCTGAGCGGTTCACCGACCTTGAGCGTCGTGGGGATCGACACCTTGGTACGGAGGTTCACCGTGCCGCCGTTCAGGGCGATGCCGCCCTTGCAGCTGTAGTCGACCACGAGTTCGGCGTTGCTGGCACCGGCCGCGCCCGAGGGCAGCGCGACCAGCGCGCCGCCGAAAAGGAACAGGGCCGAGACCGCCACGGTCCTAGGGAGCCGAGATCGCCACCGAACCACCACACACTCCGATCACGAAGGCCGCCCTGAACGGGCATACCCATGGCACACCGAGGGTAGATCGTACGGTTTCACCCGTCTTCGCCGCAGCGAGATGATGGGTACGGGCGGATACCGTGGCGCACTTGTGATCTGGACGGATCCCCGCGCACCTCCACGAAGGTCGCGGGAGGCCCGGAACCGGGTGTACCTGAAAGTAACAGAATCGTATTCTGTACCACGGACCCTAGGAGGCACACCGTGCAGCGAGACCTTTTCGAGGAGGAGCACCAGCTCTTCCGGGAGACCGTACGCGAGTTCCTGGCCCGTGAGGTCGCCCCCCACCACGACCGCTGGGAGAAGGACGGCATCGTCCCGCGCGACGTGTGGAAGAAGGCCGGCGAGATCGGGATGTTCGGCTTCGGCGTGCCCGAGGAGTTCGGCGGGGCGGGGATCAGCGACTTCCGCTACAACGCCGTGATCGTCGAGGAGGTCATGGCGATCGGCGCGACCGGCCTGGGCTACTCGCTGCACAACGACGTGATGGCCCCGTACTTCGTGGACCTCACCGACGACGAGCAGAAGGCACGCTGGCTGCCCGGGTTCGTCAGCGGCGAGCTGATCACGGCGGTCGGCATGAGCGAGCCCGGCGCCGGGAGCGACCTGCAGGGCATCCGGACGACGGCCGTGCGCCAGGGCGACCACTACCTGCTCAACGGCCAGAAGACCTTCATCACCAACGGCATCAACTCCGACCTGGTCGTCGTGGTCGCCAAGACCGATCCGGAGGCCAAGGCCCGCGGGATCTCGCTGCTCGTCGTCGAACGGGGCATGGAGGGCTTCACCCGGGGACGCAACCTGGAGAAGATCGGCATGCACGCCCAGGACACGGCGGAGCTGTTCTTCGACAACGTCCGGGTGCCCGCGGCCAACCTGCTCGGCCCGCAGGAGGGGCAGGGCTTCTTCCAGCTCATGGCCAACCTGCCGCAGGAGCGCCTGTCCATCGCGGTGATGGCGGTGGCGGCGGCGGAGACGGTGCTGCGGACGACCATCGAGTACTGCAGGAACCGCACGGCCTTCGGCCGGAACATCGGCAGCTTCCAGAACACCCGGTTCGTCCTGGCCGAGCTGGACACCGAGGTGGACATCGCCCGTCACTACGTGGACAGGTGCATCCTCGCCCTGAACGCCGGAGAGCTCACCGCGGTGGACGCCGCCAAGGCCAAGTGGTGGACCACCGAGCTGCAGACCAAGGTCATCGACCGCTGCCTCCAGCTGCACGGCGGGTACGGCTACATGATGGAGTACCCCGTCGCCAAGGCCTGGGTCGACAGCCGGGTGCAGACCATCTACGGCGGTACCACCGAGATCATGAAGGAGATCATCGGCCGTTCCTTCGGCTTCTGAACGGGCTCCCGACCTGTCTCGGGACCGGCGCCTGGGAACCCGGCCCCGGAGCGGCTTCCGGACCGGTTCGCCCCGGTCCCCGGCCCGGGATCCGGGCCGGCCGGTCCCCGTGCCGGCCCCGTCACTCCTCGGTGATCTTGTCGATCTGCACCGCCACCCCGTCCTTGATCGTCACTTCGGCGAAGAGGACGACGTCCTTCTGCAACGCCTCCTGGAGCTGTTCCATCGAGCAGCTGCGCGGGGCCTTGCCGTTGCTGCAGATCACTCCCTTCGCGTCGTTCACCACCGTGAACGGCAGCAGGAGCGCCTTCACCTCCTGGTCGCTCTCGGGGGTCACCGTGATCGCGTCCACCCCGCGCAGGGCGAGCTGCCCGCGCACCTTGGCGTCGACGCCCCGGCCACCGGGGACGCTCACCGACGGTGACGGCGAGAGCGCGTCGGGCGAGGAGGTCTCGGACGCGGAGGGGGAGAGCGAGGGGACGGCCGAGGGCGAGGCCGACGGCGAGGGAAGGGGGGTCGGGGACGACAGGGACGGGGAGGCGGAGGCGGTCACCGTGACGGTCGCGGTCGGCGCCGCCGCGGACACGCCCACCCCGCCCGAACACGCGCAGAGGCCGGCGGCCAGCATCGCCACCGGCAGGACCCGCGTCATCTTCGATGTTCTGTTCACGAGACGCAACGATCTCATGGGCCGGGCACAACGGTTAACCGGCCGCGGGAACGGCTCCGCCGACGCATACTGGTCAGCGGAGACCTCCACGGGATGGTGACGAATGGACAGCGGGCTGATTCTGCTGGTCTTCCTGGCGTTCCTGTTCGCCTGGGGCCTGAACCGGGTGCGACGCGCCTTCCGGCTCGGCCCGATGGCGTACGCGGGCGTCATGATCGTGTTCGTCGTCGTGATGCTCGCCGTCTGGGGCCAGACCTTCCGCTAGCCGCGCCGCGGACCGGTCCGGGCCTTCCCCGGCCGCGAGCCGGACCGGGGCCTTCCACCGGCCGGGCCCGAGGGGCGGGATCCGCCCTACCCGGACGACGCCTCCAGCAGCACGCGCGCGACCAGCTCGGGATCGTCCGTCATCGGCAGGTGACCGCAGCCGCGCAGCAGTTTCACCCGCTGCCCGGACCACCGGGCGGCCCGGACGGCCTGGCGGCGCACGAGCAGCCGGTCGCGCTCACCCCAGGCGATCGTCACCGGCACCTTGGGCGGCGCGGGAGGCATCAGCCCGGTGAACGAGACCAGGGTCTCGTCGAATCCGGGGGCGTCCCCGAGCGCCTGGAGGGCGGCGAGCAGCGCCTGCGGGGAGAGGTCGGCGGGACGGGCCACCATCAGGCCCGCGGCCAGCGTGCGGCCCAGCGGATCTTCGGCGAGGGCGAGCGCGCGGCCCGGGGGGAGTCTCCTGGCCGAGACCCTGCTCAGGCGCAGGACGGCTCGCGCGTACGCGAGTTCGGTACGGTTCCAGAACCCCGCCGGAGACAGCGCGGTGGCCGAGCGGACCACGGCGCGCGAGGCCAGTTCGAGGGCGACGTAGCCGCCGAGGGAGTTGCCCGCCACGTGAGGGTCGCGCAGGCCCAGGATCGCGAAGAAGGACTCGACCGCGTCCGCCAGGCTCTCGGGCGTGTACGGCGTGCCGGACGGCAGCGGCGGTGACACCCCGAAGCCGGGAAGGTCGACGGCGATCACGTCGCGCTCGGTGGCGAGCCGGTCCAGCACTGGCAGCCATGCCTGCCAGTGATGCCCGATCCCGTGCAGCAGGACCAGGGACGGACCCGTACCTCGCCGTTCGAACGCCAGCTCCATGCCCCGAGTCAACCACCGATCGGGAGCACGTTCCAGCCCGGCCGGCGGTGGCTCAGCGCGACCTGGTGGGGATCTCGAACCAGACGGCCTTGCCCTCCTTGGTGGGGCGCGAGCCCCAGCGTCTGGCGAGCTGGTCGACCAGGTAGAGACCCCGGCCGCCCTCGTCGTTCTCCCCGGCGCTGCGGATGCGCGGCAGCCGCAGGTCCTGGTCGAAGACCTCGACCCAGACCGACTCCCCGCCCCGCCGGAGCCGGAGCGTGAACTCCTTCTCGTTGACGACGTCGTCCTCGAAGCCGGGGACGTCCCAGGACTCGTCGAACGGCAGCGGAGGGCCGTCCATCGACAGTTCCCTGCGCGGGACGCTGGCGGTGGCGGCGTGCAGCACGACGTTGGTGACGACCTCGGAGACCAGCAGGCAGGCGAGCTCGGCCCGCTCCTCGGGGACGTTCCAGCTGACGAACGCCTCCAGGGCCATCCTGCGCGCCTCCCCCACCATGATCGGCTGGGCCGGGAAGGTGCGCTCCTCGACGGCCAGGTCCTCGGAGGCGGACCTGATCACGAGGATGGCCATGTCGTCGTCGATCTCGCCGGGCACCGCGACGGTGGCGACGTCGGCGATGCGCTCGACGGAGGCGTCGCTGAGCTCGGCGAGCTTGCCGCAGAGCTGCGCCAGCGTCTCCTCGACGTCGGGCGGATGGCCGTCGGCGTCGCGGAGGGGGCGACGATCGACGAGCCCGTCGGTGTAGAGGAGCAGGGCCGCCCCGCGGGGCAGCGTGCGCGTCTCCTCCTTGTAGACCAGGTCCGCGTGCAGTCCCTTGGCCCGTACGCCCAGCGGCTGGCCGACCTCGCGGATGTCCAGCTCGGTGCAGGTGTCACCGATGAGCAGCAGCGGGGGGGCGTGACCGGCGTTGGCGAACGACAGCTGCCGCGACCAGGCGTCGTAGACGAGGTACTGGCAGGTGACGATGGGCGGGATGCTGATGTCGGCGCCGCTCTCGTCCTGCTCGGGGGTGGCGATGATGCGCGTCCACTCGTCGAGCCTGGCCAGGATCTCCGCGGGCGGCTTGTCGTCCTGGGCGAAGGCGCGCAGCGCCGCGCGCAGCTGCCCCATCACCGCCGCCGCCTTGGCGCCCCTGCCCTCGACGTCGCCGATGACGATGCCGACCCGGCCCGCCGAGAGCGGGATGACGTCGTACCAGTCGCCGCCGACCTGTGTCTGGATGCCCTGCCCGTGGCTGGCCAGGGGTGCGGCCGGGTAGTAGCGGACCGCGATCTCCAGCCCGTCGAGCTGCGGCAGCGCGCGGGGCAGCAGGTGCTTCTGGAAGGACTCCGCGGTGTGCCGCTCCTCCTCGAACAACAGGGCGTTGTCGACGGCCAGGGCGACCCGGGTGGCGATGGCCCCCACGAAGTCGCGGTCGAAGGCGTCGTAGTGCGGGCTGCGCCGGTCGGTCAGGTTGGACAGCCCCAGGTACATCAGCCCCAGGGTCTCGCCGCGCACGCACAGCGGCGCCACGATGGCCGAGGTCATGCCGATCTCGGCGGCCAGGCGGGTGTTGGCCTCGCCGGTGCTGGGATAGCTGGTCTGGGAGAAGTCCTCGACGAGGATCGTCTCCTGGCGTCGCAGCGCGGTGTCGGCGTAGTGGCCCGCCGGGTAGCGGATCTCCGCGCCGACCGGCGCCCAGGTGTCGGCAGGCGGGCTCCATCCCTGGACGTGGGTGGAGACCCTGCGGACCATCCGGCCCTCCTCCATCAGTTCGATGAAGCAGTGGTCGGCGAACTGCGGGACGAGCATCTCGGCGACGCGCTTGAGCGTCTCCTCGACGTACAGCGAACCGGCGAGGCGCTCGCCGATGCGTTCCAGCAGCCCGAAGCGGTCCTTCTCGCGCTCGTTGCTGCGCATCGCCTCGCGGGCGGTGATGACGATGCCCGTCACCGCTCCCGAGGGATGGCGCAGCGGCACGGCCTGGGCCCGGACGTAGATGATCGTTCCGTCTCCGCGCCTGACGTCGAACGTGCCCTCCCAGACGCCGCCCTTGAGGACGTGCTTGGAGAGCTCGACGGCCAGCGGGTGGTCCTTCTCCATGATGCCCAGGGAGAGGGACGGGTCGCGGGGCCCGGACGTTCCCGGACGTCCGAAGAGCCTTTCCGCGAAAGGGTTCCAGTAGAGCAGGTTGCTGAACCTGTCGGTGACGACCACCGCCATCTCAGCATGGTCCAGGACGGAACCGGCCGTAAGGTGCTCGGCGGCGTCCTGGGAAACATCCCCCCACCGCTTCATCCGGCGACCGCCCCTCGTGGGCGGGTGTGTGCAAAGCGAACCACGGTTGCTCCTGCAGTCTCGGCCTGGGAGCGGAGGGACTCCCGAACGGGATCCAACCGAGCTAAGGGGCCTCGGTCAGCGTGTGGAGACGAAAACGTGAGCTGCAATCTCTCGCGGGAGAACCGCAAGGAAATTGTCCGCCTCGTTATCACCTGTCACCCGCACACCGTCGTCGCTCGCCGCGAGCGTCACCTCGCGTCCGGGTTGTATCCCAACTTGCTTGAGTTTAAGCATCACAGCCGGATCGCTTTGCACTTGTTCGCTAATTCGCCGCACCACAGCGGGTATATCTCTGGGTCCGGCCATCGCGGCCATCGACGGCAGCGTCTCCAGGCGGCCCTCGGGCAGGCCGATGACGCCGAGTTCCTCCAGGCCGGGGATCGGGTTGCCGTGCGGATCCTCGGTGGGATTGTTCAGCAGGCCGACCAGCCGCGCCTCCACCGACTCGGACATGACGTGCTCCCAGCGGCAGGCCTCGATGTGCACCTCCTCCCAGGGCAGGCCGATCACCTGGGTGAGCAGGCACTCCGCGAGCCGGTGCTTGCGCATGACGCGCGTGGCGAGCGTGCGTCCCAGGTCGGTCATGGTCAGGTGCCGGTCGCCCTCGACGCGGACGAGGCCGTCGCGTTCCATCCGGGCGACCGTCTGGCTGACCGTGGGACCGCTCTGCTGGAGCCGCTCGGCGATGCGAGCGCGCAGGGGGACGATGCCCTCCTCCTCCAGCTCGAAGATCGTACGAAGGTACATCTCCGTCGTGTCGATCAGGCCGTGTGCGGTCAAGGTTTCCTCCCGTCCTCTCTCGATGCTACGTCCATGGCGCGGCGTTCCCGGGAGAGCGGCGCGGGACCTTGGAAGTTTGAGAACACGACCCTATTGGGAGAACGGGCCGCGGTGACAAGGGACAGCAACACCGACGGTCATGAAATCCTTCCCGAGCAGCCGGAACGGCCTCCGCGAGGGGTCCGCGACCGGCTCCGGGGACGGCGGGCGGGCGCGGGCCGGCCGGATGCCCGCGAATGAGATCCCCGCCCCGTCCCTCTCCCCCTCAACGGACATATACGGATATATGAATGAATAGAGGGCAGGCTGCCCAGGATCGGGCGTCCGGCCCCGAGGCACGTTCTCAGGGCGCCAGGCGTTCGACCACCCAGGAGGCACCGGAGCGGCGGTAACGGAGGCGGTCATGCATGCGGTCGGTACGGCCCTGCCAGAACTCCACCTCCGCGGGCACCACGCGGAACCCGCCCCAGAAGTCGGGGACCGGCGGGTCGTCGGGCCAGCGCTCCGCCAGCTCCTCGTACCGGTCGTCCAGCTCCTGCCGGGAGTTCACGACCGCCGACTGCCGCGACGCCCAGGCGCCGATCCGCGACCCGTAGGGGCGGGTCCTGTAGTAGGCGGCCGACTCCTCGCGGGGCAGCCGCACCACCCTCCCCTCGACCCGCACCTGACGGCGGATCGAGTGCCAGGGGAACAGCAGGGCGGCCCGCGGGTTCTCCGCCAGGTCCCGGCCCTTGCGCGACTCGTAGTTGGTGTAGAACACGAACCCGTTCTCGTCGTACCCCTTGAGCAGTACGGTCCTGGCCGTCGGCCGGCCGCCCGCCGAGGCCGTCGCCAGCACGGTCGCGTTCGGCTCGGGAAGCCCGGCGTCCACGGCGTCGCCGAACCAGGCGGCGAACTGCGAGACGGGGTCGGGTGCGAGATCGGCCTCCAGCAGAGGCAGTCCCTGATACGTACGGCGAAGTCCCGCCACCGAAGGCGGTCGCGATGCGGCATCCACGGGAAGGTATTCTCGCGTGCCGAGCCGGAAGCCCGTACGGCGCCCCCCACCTGCGGCGATCGCGTTCAGGCGGGTCCGGCGGCACACCGCCTCGCCCCAGGGGGTTGAATATGACCCGCCGGTATCTCGACATCAAGGCTTTGACTTCAAGAAAGGGAGGCGGCCGAGAATGTCCGACTTCAAACCCGGGCTCGAAGGCGTAGTAGCTTTCGAGACGGAGATCGCGGAACCGGACAAAGAAGGGGGCGCCCTCCGCTATCGGGGCGTCGACATCGAAGAGCTGGTCGGCCGCGTCCCCTTCGGGAACGTGTGGGGCCTGCTCGTCGATAACGAGTTCCAGCCGGGGCTGACCCCGGCCGAGCCTTGCCCCGTTCCTGTCCATTCCGGTGACGTCCGCGTCGACGTCCAGAGCGGGCTGGCCATGCTGGCCACCACGTACGGCTTCAAGCCGCTGCTCGACATCGACGACGCGCAGGCCCGCGCCGACCTCGCGCGCGCCAGCGTGACCGCCCTGAGCTTCGTCGCCCAGTCCTCGCGCGGCAAGGACAGGCCCGAGGTCCCCCAGAGCGAGATCGACAAGGGCCGGACCATCGTCGAGCGCTTCATGATCCGCTGGCAGGGAGAGCCCGACCCCCGCCACGTCAAGGCCATCGACGCCTACTGGACGTCCGCCGCCGAGCACGGCATGAACGCCTCCACCTTCACCGCCCGGGTCATCGCCTCCACCGGAGCCGACGTCGCCGCCGCGCTGAGCGGTGCGGTCGGCGCCATGTCCGGGCCGCTGCACGGTGGCGCGCCCGCGCGCGTGCTGCACATGATCGAGGGCGTCGAGCAGGTCGGCGACGCCAAGAAGTACGTGCAGTCCGAGCTCGACAAGGGCCAGCGGCTCATGGGCTTCGGCCACCGCGTCTACCGTGCCGAGGACCCCCGGGCGCGCGTGCTCCGCCGCACCGCCAAGGAGCTCGGCGCACCGCGGTACGAGGTCGCCGCGGCGCTGGAGAAGGCGGCGCTGGAGGAGTTGCACGCCCGCAAGCCCGACCGGGTGCTCGCCACCAACGTCGAGTACTGGGCCGCGGTCATCCTGGACTTCGCCCAGATCCCCTCGTCCATGTTCACCTCGATGTTCACCTGCGCCCGTACCGCGGGCTGGGCCGCCCACATCCTGGAGCAGAAGCGCACGGGCAGGCTCGTCCGCCCCAGCGCCGACTACGTGGGTCCCTCCCAGCGGTCGGTCCAGGACGTCCCCGGGGCCTCCGAGGTCGTCGGCTCCGTCTAGAGATCTCCGCCTCCTCCCTCGCGGCTGCCGCGCGGACGTCCCGCGCGGCAGCCGTCACCGGCCGCCCGCTCCCCCGCGGCACCGGCCCCTCGCGCCCGTCCCGCGCGACGACCGTCCTGCCCGGCATCGCCGCATCGGCCCCTCGCGTCCGTCCCGCACGCTGCCCGTCCCGCGCGGCATCGCCCCTTCGCGACGACCCGTCCCTGCACCCTTCGCGATGACCCGTCCCTGGACGCCGCCCATTTCCTGACACGTCTCGTCTCAGAATCCGGACCCCGTCCTGGAACGCCCCGCGGGCTCAGTAGGCTGGTCAGGTGGCTGACATCGTGATTCCCTCTGACATCAAGCCCGCCGACGGCCGTTTCGGCTGCGGGCCCTCGAAGGTGCGCCCCGAGCAGCTCTCGGCTCTCGCGGCCTCCGGTGCCGCCGTCCTGGGCACCTCTCACCGCCAAAAGCCGGTCAAGTCGCTCGTCGGGCGCGTCCGCGCGGGGCTGTCGGAGCTGTTCTCCCTCCCCGAGGGGTACGAGGTCGTCCTCGGCAACGGCGGCACGACCGCGTTCTGGGACATCGCCGCCTTCGGGCTGATCCGCGAGAGGTCCCAGCACCTGCACTTCGGCGAGTTCTCCTCCAAGTTCGCCTCGGTCGCCGCCAAGGCGCCGTGGCTCGGCGACCCGACCGTGATCAAGTCGGAGGTCGGCAGCCACCCCGAGGCCAGGACCGAGGAGGGCGTCGACGTCTACGCGCTCACCCACAACGAGACCTCCACCGGCGTGGCGATGCCGATCCGGCGGGTGGGCGAGGAGGGCTCGCTCGTGCTCGTCGACGCCACCTCCGGCGCCGGCGGCCTGCCGGTCGAGGCGAGCGAGTTCGACGTCTACTACTTCGCCCCGCAGAAGAGCTTCGCCTCCGACGGCGGCCTGTGGATCGCCCTGATGTCCCCGGCCGCACTGGCCCGGGTGGACGAGATCGCCGCCGGCGGTCGCTACGTCCCCGAGTTCTTCAGCCTGCCGGTCGCCATCGACAACTCCTCCAAGGACCAGACCTACAACACCCCCTCGGTGGCCACGCTCTTCCTGCTCGCCGACCAGATCGAGTGGATGAACGGCAACGGCGGCCTGGCCTGGACGACGGCCCGCACGGCCGACTCGGCCCGGCGCCTGTACACCTGGGCCGAGAAGACCTCCTACACCACCCCGTTCGCCGGGCCGGAGTTCCGCTCCAACGTGGTCGGCACGATCGACTTCGCCGACGAGGTCGACGCCTCGGCGATCGCGAAGGTGCTGCGCGCCAACGGCATCGTCGACACCGAGCCCTACCGCAAGCTCGGCCGCAACCAGCTGCGCGTCGCCATGTTCCCGGCCGTCGACCCCGACGACGTCGAGGCCCTGACCGCCTGCATCGACTACGTCGCCGAGCGGCTGTAGCCGCCGTCCGGGCCGTCTCCCGGGGTCGGGGGACGGCCCGCGGGGCGTCTCAGGGCAGCACGCTCGGGAGGCCGCCCGCCCCGGGGGCGTGCACCCGTTCCCCGGTGCGCCGGGCCAGCTCGTGCAGCAGGCGCAGGGCGTCGTCCGGGGCCACCCCCTCGGCGAAGCGGGAGAGCACCGGTGCCCGGTCCGGGCTGCCCTCCAGGGCGGCGAGCATCAGCCCCGCCACGTGTTCGTCCCGGGAGCGGCTGGCGGTGTAGCGGAAGGCGTTGCGCGCGGGGGCCCTCTCCAGCAGCCCCTTCCTGACGAGGCGCTCGGCGACCGTCTGCACGGTGGTGTAGGCCAGGTTCCGTTCCTCGTCCCGGTTCAGCATGTCCTGTACCTGGCGGACCAGCAGTGGCTGCTTACAGCCCCACAGCACGTCCATGATCGCGCGTTCCAGGGATCCCAGGTTCACCCGCGGCCACCTCTCGAGGATCGCGCCCGGCGGTGACGGCCCTGTGGAACACGTACGGGCACGCCGCCGAGCAGGTCCACACATGAAATTTTGTCATATTGTCACTTAAATACCTCGATGCGGCCATAGCAGATGGCCCTCGACATGATCGTTTGGCCTCTTCCGGACGCGTCCGGCCGGTGAGCGACCACCGGTGAACGGCCGCCGGTCAGAACTGGTCGGCGCCGGTGACCTGCGCGATGGGGAAGACGTGACGCGAGGCGGCGCAGACCGTCTCCAGCACGTGCACCGGGGTGCCGTCCTCGGAGTAGGCGGCGCGCAGGATCCGCACGACCCACTCGCCGGGATCGAGCCGGAGCGTCCCGGCCTCGGACGGGGACGGTGGCCGGGCCACCAGGTGCTCCTCGGCGTGGCCGAACCGGTGGCCGAGCGCCTCGATCGCGGCCTGCAGGCTGGGCCTCAGGAAACCAGGGTCCGCCAGCGGGGTCCCGCCGAAGAGGTCCAGGCGGAGGTAGCTGGTGGCGACGCGTACGGGCACCTCGTCGGCGAACATCATCTTCCTGCGGGCCAGGACCTCCGTGCCGGGCTCGACCCGCAGCGCGGCGGCGACGTCGTCACCGGCCGGCTCGGGGCCGACGTAGAGCATCCTGCGGGTGGGCCGTACGCCCTGGCGGGCGGCCTCGGTGACGAAGAGCGACTCCGAGCCCCGTACCGCGGGCTCGGTGGGGATCGCGCGCCGGACGATCACCCGGGGCCCGCCGGCGGCCTCCCGGCCCGTCCGCCCCGCACGCTCCTCGTGCCCGCCGTTCCGGGTGCGCCCGTCGTGCCCGCCGTGCCCGGGCTGCTCGTCGTGCCCGGTGCGTCCGTCTCGTCCGTCTCGTCCGTCGTCGGCCGGAGCGTCGGTCGCGGTGTCGTCCCCCATGGCCGCAGGTCCTCCTCAGCGATGATGCTCCCGGCCGACCCTATTCGATCCTGAGGGACGCGGACCGCCACCCGGCACCGGAGGCCACCCGGTACCGCGCGGGTCCCCTACGGCGTCCACAGGCCCGTCCGGCGCCCGTCAGGACGAAGGGGGTGAGAGGGCCGAACCGACACGTCCGCTCACCCGATCGGAGCGGGGTGGACGGCCCCTCGCCCGGCGAGCCGTCCCGGCGGACCCAGCGGGCCGTCCCGGCCGGAAGGACCCGGTCCGGGACGCGCCTCAGCGGGCCGGGGAGAGAGCGCGGCGCCTGCGGCGCACCACCCAGGCCGCGAAGACGCCGCCCACGAGCCCGAACAGGTGCCCCTGCCAGGAGATGCCCGCCTCGCCGGGCAGGACGCCCCAGATGATCGAGTAGTAGGCGATCGCCACGCCCACGCCCACGATGATGTCCAGGGCCCGGCGGTCGAACAGCCCTCGGGCGACGACGAAGCCGAAGTAGCCGAAGACCAGCCCGCTGGCGCCGACCGTGAGGGTCTGCGGCGCGCTGGTGAACCAGACTCCCAGGCCGCTGACCAGGACGACGATCAGGCTGGCGGCCAGGAACCGGCCGATCCCGCGCAGCGCGGCCAGGAATCCCAGGACCAGCAGGGGCAGCGAGTTGGCCATCAGGTGGCCGAACCCGGCGTGCAGGAAGGGCGCGAGGAAGATGCCTCCCAGGCCGTCGGGATCCCAGGCCCAGATGCCGTAGACGTCGAACTCCGCAGGAAGGACGTAATCGGCGATCTCGACCGCCCACATGGAGCCGACCATCAGGACGCTGATGATCGCGGCGCCCAGGGCGCCCGCCGCCAGACTTCCCGCCCTGCGCTTCAGGACGGCGCCGGTGGAGCGGCCGACGGGGGTCGTTCCGTGGGCGTGGTCGTTCATGCACTTCTCCCGGCCTCGGAGCGGTGGATGGGCGTCACGTGCCCTCGCCGCACTCGTCCATACCTTTACCGTACGCACTCTTGGCCGTGAACGCGCCAGGCGCGACCCTTTTGGATCGCGCCCGGCGGAAAATCCCTTGAAGGAGGTTACTCGCCCTTCCATTGGGGGGCGCGCTTCTCGGCGAAGGCCGCAGCGCCCTCCATGGCGTCCTTGGAACCGAACACCGGGTTGATGATCTCGCCCTGCTTCCTGAACATCTCCTCCCGGCTCCAGTCCACGGACTCGATGATCACCCGCTTGGTGGCGGCGAGCGCCAGCGGGGCGTTGGCGGCGATCTTCTTCGCCAGCTCGACCGCCGTGGTCAGCGCCTCACCCGCGGGCGTGACGTGGTTGACCAGGCCGAGCTCGTACAGCCGGGAGGCGGGGAAGTGGTCGCCGGTCAGGGCGATCTCCATGGCGACGTGGTACGGGATGCGCCGCGGCAGCCGCATCACGCCGCCCGCACCGGCCACCAGGCCGCGCTTGGGCTCGGGCAGCCCGAACTTGGCCTCCTCGGAGGCGATGATGATGTCGCAGGCCAGCGCCAGCTCGCACCCTCCGGCCAGGGCGTAGCCCTCGACGGCGGCGATGAGCGGCTTCGTCGGCGGCGCCTCGACGAAGCCTCCGAAACCCCTCCCCTCCACCACCGGGAGGTCGCCGGTCAGGAACCCCTTGAGGTCCATGCCGGAGGAGAACGTGCCACCGGCGCCGGTCAGGACGTAGGCGGAGACGTCCCTGCGCTCCTCCATCTCGTCCAGGGCCGCGGCGACCCCGCGCGCGACGGCGCCGTTGATGGCGTTCCTGGCCTTGGGGCGGTTGATCGTGATGACGGCGACGCCGCCGTCCACGTCGACCAGAACCTCGTCAGACACCGGATGACTCCTACTTGGGCTGGAAGCGGATGCCGCCGTCGAAACGGATCGTCTCGGCGTTCATGTAGTCGTTCTCGATCAGCGCGCGGACCAGGTGCGCGAACTCCGACGCCAGGCCGAGACGCTTGGGGAAGGCCACCGGGGCGATGAGCTTGGCCTTGAACCCCTCCGACTCCGGCGAGGTGCCGTAGATCGGGGTGTCGATGATGCCGGGGCAGATGGTGTTGACGCGCACGCCGATGGCGGCGAGGTCACGCGCGGCCGGGACGGTCATGCCGACGATGCCGCCCTTGGACGCGGAGTAGGCCACCTGGCCGGTCTGCCCCTCCAGCGCCGCGATCGAGGCGGTGTTGATCACCACGCCGCGCTGGCCGTCCGCGTCGACCGGCTCGGTCCTGGCGATCGCCGCGGCGCCGATGCGCATGAGGTTGAAGGTGCCGATCAGGTTGACCTCGATGACCTTGCGGTACGAGGCCAGGTCGTGGGGCGAGCCGTCGCGGCCCACGGTCCGGCTGGCCCAGCCGATGCCCGCGCTGTTCACCACGACGCGCAGCGGGCTGCCGACCGCCACCGCCGCGTCCACGGCCGCCTGCACCTGCCCCTCGTCCGACACGTCGGTCTTGACGAAGACGCCGCCGAGCTCGCCCGCCAGGGACTTGCCGCGCTCCTCGTTGAGGTCGGCGATGACGACGGTGGCGCCGTGCGCGGCCAGGTCGCGGGCCGTGGCCTCGCCGAGGCCACTGGCGCCGCCCGAGATGATTGCTGCTGCTCCGTTCAGGTCCATGAGCGGACTTTAACGCGCCGACCGAATGAAGTTCTACTGGGGGTGGGGTAAATCTCCGCCCCGCTGGACCTCGCCGACGGCGCTGCCCACGTCCGGGTAGACCTTGATCCTCCGGTCCAGTCCGGTGGTGCGGAGGATCCTCGCCACCGGCGCCTGGGGGGCCGCCAGGCAGACGCCGCCGCCCTCGCCGGTGGCCAGCCGCCACGCCTCGATCAGCACCGACAGCCCGCTGGAGTCCATGAAGGACAGCGCGGTGAGGTCGAGGACCAGCCGTGAGCCGTCCAGCTTGATCGCCTCACGGACCTCGTCCCGCAGGAAGGGAGCGGTGAACAGGTCGAGCTCACCCTCGACGGCCACCACCACGGTGTCACCGACGGCGCGGCGAGCCAGCCGTAGCTTCATCAGTCCTCCTCGCGCCCGAAGGGCAGACCTACTTTACTTCGCCGTCACTCCGCGCGAGGTCGTGCGCGACTCTTCGGGAGAAGTTCACCCTCGCCACGCCCGCAGGTCCCTGCCCGTCGGCCTCGGCGGCACTTCCGGCACCGTACGGAACCCTTACTCTCCGTGGCCGCACCCCCTCCGGCGCCCGCCGGCCCTCCCGGCCCGGACGACCTCTCGAAGCGATCCCCGGTCCGTCCGCTCAGGGCGGGGCGAACCCGTAGGGCAGCTCCAGCCGGTGCGCGGCCAGCAGGGCGGCGTCGGTGAGGATCTCGCGGGTCGGCCCGTCCGCGGCGATGACGCCCCCCGAGAGGATCAGCGAGCGCTCGCAGAGCTCCAGCGCGTAGGGCAGGTCGTGGGTGACCATCAGCACGGTCACGTCGAGCCCCCGCAGGATCTCGGCCAGCTCGCGCCGGGAGGCCGGATCCAGGTTGGACGACGGCTCGTCGAGCACCAGGATCTCCGGCTCCATGGCCAGCACCGTCGCCACCGCGACCCGGCGGCGCTGCCCGAACGACAGGTGGTGCGGCGGCCGGTCGATCGTCTCCAGCATGCCCACGCGCTCCAGCGCGTCCCTGACCCGGCGCTCCAGCTCCTGTCCCGTCACCCCGGCGTTGGCCGGTCCGAAGGCCACGTCGTCGCGGACGGTCGGCATGAAGAGCTGGTCGTCGGGATCCTGGAAGACCAGCCCGACCCGCCTGCGGATCTCCGCGAGCGTCCCCTTGCCGACCGGCAGCCCTGCCACCGAGACCGTGCCGTGCCCCGCGGTCAGGATGCCGTTGAGGTGCATCACCAGCGTGGTCTTGCCCGCGCCGTTCGGCCCCAGCAGCGCCACCCGCTCGCCCCGCTCGACCCGCAGGTCCACGCCGAACAACGCCTGCGTGCCGTCCGGGTAGGCGTACGCCAGACGGCTCACCTCCAGCGACGGCGGCACGGGCACCGGCCCGGACGGCGACGGGAGCGGTGACGGCGAGGGCGCCGAGGACCAGGGCGAGCTCATGCGATCCCCCAGCTTCCGAGCAGCACGGCGAGCGCCGCACCCGGCAACATACCGGCGGCCAGCCACTGCCGCGGCACCGCGGACACGTCCTGGATCATCGGCATCGAGCCCGTGTACCCCCGGCTGAGCATCGCCAGGTGCACCCGCTCGCCCCGCTCGTACGAGCGGATGAAGAGCGCGCCGGCCGATCTGGCGATCACCGGGATGTGCCGCACGTCCCTGGCGACGAACCCGCGCGACTCCCTGGCCACCCGCATCCGGCGCATCTCGTCCAGGATGACGTCCAGGTAGCGGAGCATGAACATGGCGATCTGCACCAGCAGCGGCGGCAGCCTCAGGCGCTGGGCGCCCAGCAGCATCATCCGGGGTTCGGTGGTGGCCGCGAGCAGCACGCTCGCGGCCACGCCCAGGGTCGCCTTGGCCAGGATGTTCCAGGCGGCCCACAGACCGGCGACGCTGAGCGAGACCCCCATGAAGGTCGTCCGCCCGCCGGACCCGATGAAGGGGATGGCCAGGGCGAAGGCCACGAACGGGACCTCCACCACCATCCTGCGCAGCACGAACCCGGCCGGCACGCGGGCCAGGGCAGCCACGACGGCCAGCAGGACCGCGTACAGCCCGAAGGCCCAGAACCACTCGCGCGGGGTGGCGACCACGACCAGCGCGAAACCGGCCACCGCCACCAGCTTGCACTGGGGCGGAAGCCGGTGCACGAGCGTGTCCCCGGGCCGGTGTAGGCGGCTCGTGTGGCCCGCCCCCACTAGACGGAGGCCTTTTTCCGGCTCTCGTCGGCCGACCCGGCGTCCCCGCCCCGGCGGCGTACGGCCAGGAAGAGACCGCCGCCGGTCACCAGGGTGGCGCCGACGCCGATCAGGCCGGCCACCCCCACCGGGAGGCCGCCCGCGTCCCCGTAGTCGGCCAGCGGCTGCTCGCCCAGCGCGTGGTCGGCCGCCTGGCCGATGAAGCCCTTGTCCTGGGCGACCCGCTCCAGGCCGTCCGGCGAGGAGGAGGCGTAGAAGCTGACCACGCCCGCCAGCAGCGCGGCCACCGCGACACCGGCCGGCAGGAACCAGCGGGGACCGCGGGGAGCCGCGGCCGGGGCCGGGGCGCCCGGGACGACGGTCACGTCCCCGTCCGCGCCGCGCAGCACCAGCGGCGCCGCGAGCCCCCTGGCGCCGTACACCAGGTCGGGCCGGACGGCCAGCACCGTGCTGACCGTGACGGCGGTGATCAGGCCCTCCCCGATGCCGATCAGCAGGTGCACGCCGCCCATGGCCGCGGCCACCGTGCCGATCTCGATCGGCGC
Source organism: Streptosporangium sp. NPDC050855 (assembly GCF_044456585.1). Classification (NCBI taxonomy): domain Bacteria; kingdom Bacillati; phylum Actinomycetota; class Actinomycetes; order Streptosporangiales; family Streptosporangiaceae; genus Streptosporangium; species Streptosporangium sp. NPDC050855. The sequence goes on along the minus strand of NZ_JBITFY010000001.1, from coordinate 582,117 downwards.
GGTGCCGCCGATCCAGAACAGCAGCGTGAACGCCAGCGCCGAGGCGGGCACCGAGAGCAGCGCCGCGACGAACGAGGCCGCCACCACGGCCCCCCTGCCCCGCACGCTCCGGGTGATCAGGCGGAAGACGCCCCACGCGACCAGTACCGCGACGACGCCCATCAGGGTGATGTTGACGCCCAGCGCGGTCAGCCCGCCGTCGGCGAAGAAGAACGCCTGCACGAGCAGGACCACCGCCACGCAGAGCACCGCCGTGTAGGGGCCGACGAGTATCGCGGCGAGCGCCCCTCCGAGGAGGTGACCGCTGGTGCCCGCGGCGACCGGGAAGTTGAGCATCTGGACCGCGAAGACGAAGGCGGCGACCAGGCCCGCCATCGGGGCGGTGCGGTCGTCGAGTTCACGGCGGGCACCGCGCAGGCAGACGGTGACGCCCGCGGCGGCCACGACTCCCGCGGACAGCGACACGGCCGCGTTGAAAAAGCCATCGGGTACGTGCACGACAAGCCTCCGAGATGCGGATGTGACCCCACTTTAGGCCATAGGCTTGTAGTTGCGACATGGTGGCATTAGCGAACGATGCGCCTGATGAAGGTCCGGGGACCCAGGGTGCGCACCACCGTGCTGAGCCGCCCCTTGCCCGCGGTGGCGTAGGGCCGGACGCTCCACCGGGTCGTCCCCCGCCACCAGGTGCGCGGGTGCTCGATCACCTCGGGCACCGCCTCGATCCGGAAACGCGCGGGCGGCCCGCCCAGGTCCAGCTCCAGGTAGGCGTCCCAGGTCCCCGGGCCCAGCCGGCCCATCGCCTGGCAGGCCGTGAACGTGCCGTCCCCGCCGACCGCGACCGGCTCGCGCCGCTCCCGCCCGGACTCGCGCTCCCGCCAGACGAGGTGGCGCACCGCCTTCCCCGCCGGCCAGGCCGTGCCCACCACCGCCTGGCCGTCGAGCACCAGCCGGTGCCCGGCCGTCCAGCGGGCGCGCACCAGCCTGGCGCCCCCCGGCACCGGGACCACGTACCCGCCGATGTCCAGGCTGAGGTTGCCGTAGGGGCGGGTGAAGTACGGCAGCGCGACCACGTCCCCGGCCACCCGCGGCGCGGGCGGCACGACGACCCCGTCCCGGTCGGCCCCGAGCCGGGCGATCCTGCGCACGCCCTCGAAGGTGACGCCGACGTGGACGTCCCAGATGCCCGCGGCCAGGGCGGTGACGTCCACGATCCCGGTGAACTCGGCGCAGTCGCCGGTCACCGGGATCACGACCTCCTCCGCCGGGCCGGCGCCCGAGTGCCTGCGGCGCAGCACCAGGGCCGGGTCCCCGCCCGCGATCTCCGGCCGGTCGTAGCGCTCCAGCGTGCTCAGCGCCACCTTGCCCGACACGGCCAGCCGTCCCGTCCCCTCCCAGCGGAGCGCGGTCAGCTCCCGGCGGACCGCGGCCGACTCGATGTGGGCCAGCCGCACCAGGCGGTCGATGTCCTCCAGCGCGGCGATCCGGCTCCGGTCGATCGCCGGGAGCCGGTCGCGGACCCCGTCGGTCAGCCACCGCTCGCACATGTCGGCCACCTCGGCGACGATCTCCTTGCGCTCGACCTCCCCCGCCTCCAGGAAGGGCCTGCCCAGGTTGCCGAAGGCGTCCATCCGGAAGTGCCGGCGCAGCAGGTGGTCGCGCAGCTCCCCCGGACGCACGTGGGCGAGCATCACCCCGATCGGCTTCTTGATCATCCGAAGCCAGGAGACCGGGTCCCGGCTGCCCGGACGCTGCATGATGCTGGTCCCGTCGGGCCGGTCGACCAGGTGGTAGCAGTCGTAGTCGGCGACCACCGAGATCACGTCGGCGTGGCAGTAGGCGTGGGTGGTGAAGACCACGTCCTCGCCCACCAGGAGCGTCTCGTCGAAGCGGATGGCGTGCCGCTCCAGCATCTCCCTGCGGAACAGCTTGAAGCAGCTCAGGCTGTTGTAGACCGCGCTGTCGCCGAGCGGCACCCGTTCGGCGTTCTCCTTGAACATCGAGACCGGCACCCTGCGGTCGTGCCCCACGATCTTCCCCAGCACGATGTCCGACCCGTTGCGGTCGGCCATGGCGAGCATCCGCTCCAGCGCCTGGGGGCCGAGGTAGTCGTCGGCGTCGCAGAAGAAGACGTACCTGCCGCGCGCGTGGGAGAGCCCGACGTTGCGCGGGCGCCCGGCGCCGCCGGAGGCCTCCTGCCGGACGACGCGGACCACGCCCCGGTGGCAGGAGGCGTACAGGTCGGCCAGTTCCCCGCCGCCGTCGGTGGAGCCGTCGTCGACGACGACCACCTCCAGGGCCACCCGCTGGATCAGCAGCGAGGTCAGGCACCTGTCCAGATAGGGACGGCAGTTGTGCAGGGGGACGATCACGGTGACGTCGACGTCGGACCGGACCGTCTCCTCTCTCGTGATGTCCCGGCCGCCCGTGACGTCACGGTCGTCCGTGCCACCGGAGCCGCCCTTGATGTCACAGCCGTCCGTGATGTCACAGCCGTCCGGCCCCGTACGGACTCGCTGAAGGATCGTTACCGTCACCGCCGCGCCCCTCGTCGGTCACTCTCCGCTTTTACAGTGTCTCAGTATGTGACGGGAGAGTGATCGCACGTGGCGAATCCCAGCTCTTACCTCCCCGAATCACCACCGGACAGCGGCCCGTCGCGGGAAAGTCCCCGATTCGTACGGCTTGCACGAGACGCCACCCCGCCCCGTCGGCGCCCGGACCTCCGCCGGGGCCCTGTCGCACGACCTTGATCACAAGAGTCGCCCACCCGCAGAATCGACGTCATGACGGCACCGGACGAGATCGCGAACCGCTTTCCCTCCCACATCCGGCTGTCCGGCCTCGGGCTGCACCTGCGCGAGTGGACCGACGACGACCTGCCCGCCATGGTCGCCCTCTTCGACGAGCCGCAGGTCGCCCGCTGGACCCCGCTGCGTTCGCCGTTCGACGCCGACGCCGCCCGGGAGTACCTGTCCCGGGCCCGCGCGGCGCGTGCCGCCGACCGTGGCGTGCAGCTCGCCGTCACCGACGACGGCCACCGGGCGCAGGGAGAGGTGCTGCTCTTCCGGACGGCCGACGACGACGGGGTGGCCGAGCTCGCGTACGCGATCGGCGCCCGGTACCGGGGACGGCGGCTGGCGGCTCGCGCCGTCGAGGTGATGGCCGGGTACGCCGCCACCTCCCTGGGGATGCGCGGCCTGGTCCTGCGCGTCGACCCGGCGAACGGGGCGAGCGTCGCGGTGGCGCGCGCCACCGGCTTCCACCTGACCGACGCCGAACCGGTCACCTTCGAGCGCAAGGGCGATCGCATCACCCTGTTCACCTGGCGTCGCGACCTGCGCCAGGAATCGGCCGCCGCCGGCCGTCGTTGCACGGCGCATGACCAGCGAACCCCCCGCGGCGACGCGGCGGCGCCGTGAGCAGCTCGGAGTCTTCCTGCGCACCCGCAGGGCACGGCTCACGCCCGGCGACGTCGGCATGGCGGTGGCGGGCAGACGCCGGACGCCGGGGCTGCGGCGCGAGGAGGTCGCCGTGCTGGCCGGGGTCGGCGTGTCCTGGTACACCTGGCTCGAACAGGGCCGCGACATCAACGCCTCGGCCGAGGTGCTCGACGCGATCGCCGGGGCGCTGCGCCTGGACGAGCCCGAACGCGCGCACCTGTACCTGCTGGCCGGCCTCAACCCGCCCCGGGCCCGCGTGACGCGCGACGCCGCGGTCACACCGGAGCTGCGGCACCTGCTCGACGCGTGGGCCCCGCGCCCCGCGGTGCTGCGGGACCGCCACTGGGACCTGCTCGCGGTCAACGACGCGGCCCGGACGGTGTTCGGGTACGGCGACACCGACCACAACTGCCTGATCACGTTCTTCACGAGCGCCCGGTACCGCGACGCGCACGTCCACTGGGAGGCGGTCGCCCCCCTCGTCGTCGCCGCCTTCCGCGCCGACGCGGCGCACGCCCCCGGGGATCCGGAGTTCGACCGGCTGGTCGGCGACCTGAGCGCCGTGAGCGCGGAGTTCGCCGGGCTGTGGGCGCGCCACGACGTCGGCCACCCGGCCCAGACGGTGAAGGCGGTGCGTCACCCCGAGGCCGGTGACCTGTTCTTCGACATGACGCCCCTGGCGGTGACCGACCACCCGGGCTGGCACCTGGAGCTGTACAACCCGAGGCCCGGCACCGGGACCGCGGACCGCCTCGAGCGGCTCCCGCACGCCCGGCTCGCCGCTCCGGCGTGACCGTCCGGCGAAGGTGGTGGTGACACTCCCCGGATACGCCCGCACTGTTCACCCCGCGCGCCGCTCGGCACGCTGGCTCCCATGACGTACGGCATCTCCCGAATCTCGCGATTCGACGACAGGATCGCGCTCATCACCGGCGGCACCAGCGGCATAGGGCTGGCGACCGCACGAAGGCTGCTCGACGAAGGCGCACGGGTGGTCGTCACCGGACGCGACCGGGCCAGGCTGGACGAAGCGGTCGCGGTCCTGGACGGCGGGGACCGCGTCCTGGCGGTACGCGGCGACACGGCCGACCTTCACGACCTGGACGCGCTCACGGCCTCGATCCGGGACCGGTACGGGCGGCTGGACGTGGTCTTCGCCAACGCGGGCGTCGCCTCGTTCCAGCCGGCCGGCGAGATCACCGAGGCCGAGTACGACCGTGTCATGGACATCAACGTCAAGGGCGTGTTCTTCACCCTGCAGAAGGTCCTCCCGCTGCTGTCCGGCCGCGCGGCGATCGTGATCAACGCGTCGTGGACGGCGCACCGCGGCATGCCCGGCGCCTCCCTGTACGCGACGACCAAGGCGGCCGTGCACACCCTGACGCGCACCCTCGCGGCCGAACTGGGACCCGGGGGGATCCGGGTCAACTCCGTGAGCCCCGGCTACATCGAGACCCCGATGTTCCACGCCAACATCTCCGCCGAGGCCCAGGCCGCCGTCGTCGCCACGGTGCCCTCCGGCCGGATCGGCACCCCCGAGGACGTCGCCGGCGCGGTCGCCTTTCTCGCCTCCGACGACGCGTCCTACGTCAACGGGCAGGACCTGATCATCGACGGCGGCCTCGTCGCCGTCGCCTCCTGACACCCGCGGCGACCCCCTTCCCGTCCGGCGCCGTTCTCTTTCGGCGCCGTTCCCGTCCGGCGCCGTTCTGGACGCGACGCCGGGCGGTCACCGGAGCGTGGCCGCGGCCACGAACAGCGGGAGGGCGAGGAACAACCGCCCGCGACGGCCCCGTTCACGCTGCTCGGCAAGCCAGATTTCGCCTGCGCGTCGCTGATCGCCCCGGCCGGATCCGCACCCGACGTCGACCATCGCCGTATCCGGTGCGACGTCGAGCAGGGCGATGAGCGCGTCTGTGCGGTTCACCGGTCGTGGCATCGGCGGTGGACAGCGTGGGCCGGGGCGGGCAGGCTGACCACACGGCGACGAGGGAGACATCATGAACTTCGGCACTTCGGTCATGAGTGTGCTCTTCATGCTGTTCGGCGCTCTCGTGCAGTTCCTGGTCATCTACTTCGCCGTACGCCTGGCTCTGAAGCATGACCGTGAACGTTCCGCGCGTGGAGGACCGCAGGGATAGCCCCCTCGGACACAGGAGCGGTCGGCACCGAGATGAGGCACCCCCACGGGACGCCGCGGCACGGAGACACCGGTGCGGAGCGTACGACGGCACGGTACGCCGCCACCCGACGCGAACGGCGCTGATCCACCGGCACACCGGCACACCGGCCAGGACCGGGAGGAGGTCATCGCGGAGACTCTCGGCAAGGCGCTCACGTACGCGTGGATGACACGAAGGAGCGACGGGCGGCTTGCCCTCGATGACGTGTGCCGTTTCGGCAGATCGAGCCACTAGGGCGGATCAGTCGACGGAGGAGAAAACCCAGCAGACGAGAAGTGCCATCAGGATCAGACTGCCGACAAAAATCCCCAATACGATACCGAAGAATTTTCCACCGGGTCCCTGAAACCTCAGGAAAGCTCCCGCGAGAGCTCCGGCCGCAGGCGACCCGACCAATATCAATGCCGGAACAAAAGCCGGAGTGATCGGTTGCCGGAGCCCTGATCCGCTCACCTCGACCACGATGCCGATCGGCATGACCATGAGTACCGAGCTGAACAAGACGAGGACGAAGGATAAAATCCTGTAATCCTGTTCGTTCGGGTTCGAGGAGTGGACGGTCATAGTTGCTGCATGTTGGCATCGCTGTGGTAAAGCGTCAAGACGGGCAGCCGTCGGGATCAAGGCGAACGACAGGAGAAAATCTGCGCCGTCGGCTTGGGAAACGTACCGATCACGCCTTCTGGAACGGTCGGCCCGGGTGTTCGGCCGGTCGTGAGTGGCCGTGGTCGGCCCCTCGTGGCCCTGGTCGACGACCCGGCGATCAGAGGTGCATGCCGTGGGGGTGCTGGTCGAGACGGCCGGACAGCAGGATCTCTCGCAGGCTGCTCCTGAGAACTTCGACGCTGCCGTCGTCGACCTGGAGATCGATCCGGACGATGGGCTCCACGTTCAGTTCCTTCGCGGCCTCCGCGGTGAAGTGGAAGGTCAGGCGGCCGGAGTCGATCCCGCAGTGAGTCACGCCGCCGTAGGTGGTACCCGCCTGGTCCTCGCGGACGATGCAGTACGTGTCCATACCGAGTCCGATCTCCTGCCCGTCCGGCTCCTCGGTGGACATCATGAAGATCAAGGCGTTCCCGGTGCCGTCCTCGTGTTCGGCCATTCCGAAGACGATCGTCTCCGGGGTCTCGTCCCGGCCGACGGTTCGCGCGACCATGGCTCCCAGAGGAGGCCAGGTGGGGCTGGGCCCGTTCTCCGCCGGTGAGGTGGCGGTGGAGCCGCTCTCAGGCAGGGGCACACCTTCGGGCCAGGCGGCGTGCATCCACGGCGGGGTGAGATCCGGCCTGCGCGGGAACATGGTCAATTCCTCCACGTAGGCCCAGGCGGGCACCTCGATGGCTCGGGTAAAAGGCAGCTCCGTCCCGAAGGCGGGCGGCATCATGGCGGTGTAGTCCTGGGAGAAAGGCGACTCCGTCCCGAAGGTCTCCATCATGGAGTTGTACGATTTTCCGCGCAGGCTGTAGCCGAGTCGGCAGACGAACCACGTCCCCTCGTCCGGCTTGTACTCGGCCACTTTCAGCTGATGGAAAAGGTCACCGAGATCCATGTCGTCTCGAATCTGCTGGGAACCGTCGGCCATCAAATAGGTGATCGCGGTCATGCCGAAGGTGCCGAGCTGGCAGCGAAGGACATCGGCCTCCCGCCATCCGTCCGGGGCACCGGCCCGTACGGTCCGCCCGATCTCGGCACAGAGTTCATGGGTACGGTCGGATGACATGCTCACCGAGCCTTTTCCGTCGTGCGAACGAGAACAGGAATTCATCGGGGGTGTTTCCAGGTGGCTGCGTCCGATCGTTGACGCGCTCGAGCGCACGCTTCGCCTACCGGATCGTCCCGGCTTCCCCGCCGCCCCACCCTGGAGGGGCAACAACTCGGGGACGGAGGATCAAAGCCGTCCTCGCGCGTCCATCGGCCGATGGACGTTCCTCGGCCACGGTGTGCCGACGGTCACAGACGGCCCTGTTCCGGAGGAGCCGAGACGGTGGGCTTGCCTGGGACGTGACAGACGGGAAGATCCGGTCTTCTGCCTCGACTTTGGAACGTCGATCATCCTGGAGCCTGTGGCGTCTTAGTCCTGTCGGAGTTCGTCCGGCATGCGGGGTCAGGGTCGTTGGCAAGGGGGCCAGCACGACAGTCGAAGGTGACACGATTGACGCCAGGGTCAGTTATGGAGTCGTCTGGGACTCAGGCGTCGAGGATGACGTCGACCCGAGCTTCACGAACTCCCTCGTGGCGGGCGGGGAGCTCAGATTCATGAGTTCACTGATTGAGAAGCCGACTCCTCCGACCATGACAGCCAGGCCGAGTACGCCTGAAAGCGTCCCCTGTTCAGGCTTGATTTCTCCGATGAACGCATAACCGAAACCGAAGAGCACGATCAGGAAACCGAGCAGGAGTAATGCGCCTGAAGGGCGTCTCAAAGTTCCACGGGGGACTTTGCGCGACTCGACCGGGTGTTGTGATCCATAGGACATAGTGAGTGAGCGTAGCTACTGCGTGCATGCCGTAGACAGGGCTGCGGCGGTGTGGCCTCGGTGCGGTGGTTTAGGTGGGTGCAGCGGGTGCCGGGTACGGCGAGTGGGCCGATTCCCGCCGCCGTTCGGGACGGGCGCCCACGCCGCACGCCCGGAAGGCGGACGGTGGGAGGGCCGTGCGGCGGCGCGCCGCGCCGCCGCCTTGATGACCCATGAGAACAATTCGGCAAGCTACTCGTTGCGCTCGGCTTCCTTGCGTACTTCGGCGATGAGTTCGATGAGGTCGGCGAGGATTTCGGGGCTCGCCGCGATGGTGGCTTCGGAGTTCATGGTGTGCGGGCTGCCGTCCAGGTCGACGACGACGGCTCCGGCCTCGCGGGCGATGAGTACTCCTGCGGCGGTGTCCCATGGTTTGTTGCTGAGCATGACGAGGGCGTCGACCCTGCCTTCCGCCACCCAGGCGAGATCGATCGAGGCCGCTCCGAACATCCGGATGCGTTGCACGCGGGCGACGAGTTCGCGGGTGAGCGCCAGGCGAAGACGGTTCTTCGTCGTCGCGTCATCGCCCACGGCGTAGTCGCCCATGGCGACCACGGCGGCACGGAGGTCGCCGGTTTCGCCGGCATGGATCTGGCGTCCGTCGGCCCGCGCCCCGTGGCCCTCGGCCGCGCTGTAGCGGGAGGCGAGGAACGGCAGGTCGATCACGCCGAGGACCGGCATGTCCTCATCGACCAGGCCGAGGGAGACACCGCACAGCGGGAGACCGTGCAGGAAGTTGACGGTTCCGTCGACCGGATCGAGGACCCACTTGAGGCCGCTCTCGGCAACGGTCGTGGCTCCTTCCTCCTCACCGACGAACCCGATCTCGGGTGTCTCACGGCTCAGGAAGTCACGGACCGCCCGTTCCACGGCATAGTCCACCTCGGTGGCCATGTCGCGGTCGCCCTTGGCCGTGACGATCCCGGGCAGGCGGCTTTTCACGATCTCGGCGGCGATGGTGACGGCCTGCTCGGCGATCGGCAGGAGTGCGCGGGCGTCGACGGTCATACGAGGCTGCTTCGCTCCCACGTCGAGGTGAACACCTGGTCGAAGACGGGGAACGGCCCATCGGCGGCCATGTCGTCATCGGTCACGATGGTAGGCGAGCCGGCTCCACGAGCCTTCGGCAGGTAGGGCCGGTCCACGCATGCGGTCCCGTCCGCGACAAGGATGGTGAAGCTCACGGACACGTGGTTCAGGCGGTTCGGCCGCCTCCGGGGACGGTGATCTACCGGCACGCCGGTCAGGGCCGGGACAAGGCCGGCGCCGAGGCCCTGGGCGAAGGCGCTCAAGGTGCACGCGGGTGGCACGAAAAGGTGAGAAGACCGCTCAACGATCAAAGGGCCAGGTCCCCGGATACCGGTCGACCTGGCCCTTCGTCACGAGCCGACGAGGGGAATCGAACCCCTGACCTACAGTTTACAAGACTGTTGCTCTGCCGATTGAGCTACGTCGGCACGGTCGCCTGACGAGTGTAGTCGGCCCGCCCCCTCCGCGTCACCGAGGTATGCCCGGTGATCGGGAGTCGTCAGGGGCGGCGGTGGCGGGCCACCTCGTACAGGGCGATACCGGCGGCCACGCCGGCGTTCAGGGACTCGGCCGCGGCCCCCATCGGGATCCGGACGACCAGGTCGCACGACTCGCGGACCAGGCGGGACAGGCCCTTGCCCTCGGAGCCCACGACGATGACCAGCGGACCGTCCAGGAGGTTGGCCTCGCCGATGTCGGTCGTGCTCTCCCCGTCCAGGCCGACCACGAACAGGCCCGCCTCGCGGTACTCCCGCAGGGTGGCGGTGAGGTTGGCGGCACGGGCGACGGTCAGCGAGGCCAGTGTGCCGGCCGAGGTCTTCCAGGCCCCGCCCGTGACCCCGGCCGAGCGGCGGGAGGGGACGAGCAGGCCGTGGGCGCCGAAGGCGGCGGCCGAGCGGGCGATGGCCCCGAGGTTGCGCGGGTCGGTGACGCCGTCGAGGGCGACGATCAGCGGGGCCTCGGCGGCCTCCTGGGCGATGCGGACCAGGTCGTCGGGGTGGGCGTAGTCGTACGCCGGAACCTGCAGGGCGATGCCCTGGTGGACGCCTCCCTCGGTGAGGCGGTCGAGCTTCTCCCGGCCGACCTCCAGCATCGCGATGCCGCGGTCGGCGGCGATGCGGACGGATTCCTTGACCCGGTCGTCGTTGTCGATGCGCAGGGCCACGTACAGCGTGCTGGCCGGCACCCCGGCCCGCAGCGCCTCGACCACGGAGTTGCGCCCGCCGATGTGCTCGGGGGCGTCCTCGCTCCGCCGGGTGCGGACCGGGGTCCGCGAGGAGGAGGACGAGGTCCTGCCGCCCTTCTCCTCGCGCTCGATCCGCTCGGTACGCGACTTGTCCTTGTGCCAGTGCCGCATGTGCGCCGGCGGGGTGGCCCCCCTGCCCTCCAGACCGCGGCGGACGTTGCCGCCCGTGCCCTTGGTCGGACTCTTCTTCTTCGCGGGTCGCCCGGACCCTTTACCCCCACCAGCCATGGTCTATAGCGTACGGCCTGGTTTCACCGCGAGAGTTCCCAGCGGGGGCCCTGGGGGGTGTCCTCGACGTGGATCCCCGCGTGGGCGAGCCTGTCGCGGATGCCGTCGGCCGCCGCGAAGTCCTTGCGGGCCCGTGCCGCCTGCCGCTGTTCCAGCGCCACCGCGACCAGGGCGTCGACGGTCGCCCGCATGCCGGTCTCGCCGCCCGAGGAGCGCCACTGCTCCGAGCGCGGGTCGAGGCCGAGGACGTCGAGCATGTTCTGCGTCTCGGCCAGCAGCCTGGCGACCTGCTCCTTGTTGCCCTGGGCCAGGGCGACGTTGCCCTCGCGGACCACCTCGTGCACCACGGCGAGCGCCTGGGAGGTGGCCAGGTCGTCGTCGAGGGCGTCGGAGAACGCCTGGGGCAGCGGCGCGTGCGCGTCGACGTCGTGGATGACCTCTGCGGCCCGGGTGACGAAGCCCTCGATGCGCTGGTAGGCCGAGGCGGCCTCCAGCAGCGCCTCCTCGGAGTAGGCGATCGAGGAGCGGTAGTGCGGGGCCGCCAGGTAGTAGCGGAGCTCGACCGGGCGGACCTTCTTGATGATCTCCGGGACCAGCAGGGAGTTGCCGAGCGACTTGCTCATCTTCTCTGCGCCGATCTTGAGCATGCCGTTGTGCATCCAGTAGCGCGCGAAGCCGTCACCGGCGGCCTGCGACTGGGTCAGCTCGTTCTCGTGGTGCGGGAAGATCAGGTCGACGCCGCCGCCGTGGATGTCGAAGGTCGTCCCGAGGTACTTCGTCGCCATGGCCGAGCACTCCAGGTGCCAGCCGGGGCGGCCCCGTCCCCACGGGGTCGGCCAGGTCGGCTCGCCGGGCTTCTCGCCCTTCCAGAGCGCGAAGTCGCGCGGGTCGCGCTTGCACGAGTCGGTGTCGGTGTCACCGGCCGCCCGCATGTTCTCGAGCCTCTGGTTGGACAGCGAGCCGTAGCGGTCGGCGTAGGACATGACGTCGAAGTAGACGTCGCCCCCCGCGGCGTAGGCGTGCCCGGCGGCGATCAGCCGCTCCATCAGCTCGATCATCTCGGGCACGTGACCGGTCGCCCGGGGCTCGACCGTGGGGGGCAGGCAGCCCAGCACGTCGTAGGCCCAGGTGAAGGCCCGCTGGTTGCGCTCGGCGACGGCGAACCACGGCACGTTCTCGGTGGCCGCGACACGGATGATCTTGTCGTCGATGTCGGTGACGTTCCGGCAGAAGGTCACCTCGTACCCCGACCGGATCATCCAGCGCCGGAGCACGTCGAAGTTGACGCCCGAGCGGATGTGCCCGATGTGCGGGGGAGCCTGCACGGTGGCACCACACAGGTAGATCGAGGCCCGGCCGGGTTCGACCGGGACGAATTCGCGGACCGTACGTACGCTGGTGTCGTATAGCTGCAGGCTCACAAAGGCAAGGCTAATGCCTCACCTCCCCTCACAAACCAGGTTGTGAGACCTTGAAGGCACCCGCCAGCGGCTTTTATGACCATTAGCGGCAAATGTCACCTGACAACGCCGGTGGATCAACCGCGATAGAACACGTGCTCGGGAACGATCCGGACGATCACCCTGCGCGCCTGCGGATCCGCCTCGACCCATGCCTTTCCGGTGTACTTGCGCGACATCTCCTCGATGAGCGCCCCCTCGGGGTCGTCGGTCAGGACGACCCTCCCGCGCACCTCGGCGTAGCGGTAGGGGTCGGCGTGGTCGAACGCCACGATGGCCGTACGCGGGTCACGCCGGAAGTTGACGTCCTTGCGCCGCCCCCGGACGGTGGAGAAGAGGATGTCGTCGCCGTCGGTCCTGGCCCACACGACGCTGGCGTGCGGGCCGCCGTCGGCGTTGAGGCTGGTCACCGTGGCGAAGTTCACCGCATCGAACAGGTCCCGTGCGCCATCGGGCAGAATCGCCATCTTCACCCCTTCTCGTGAGCCGACTTCCCTGCGTGAGTCGACTCCACCGATCATGCCAGGTGCCGATTCTGTAGGCTCGAGGCGCCATGGACGACAAACCCCTCGCGGCGGCAGACCAGGTCTCCCGTCCGTCCCCGCCCCCGCCTTCGCCCCCGACCGCCTCGGCCCGGCCGAGCCGGGTGGCCGTCGCCCTCCGCCGCACCGGGATCGCCGTCGCCGGAATCGGCGTCGCCGCCCTCACCGCCGCGGCCTGCGTGCTCTCCTTCGAGGACCTGCGCGTGCTCGCCGTGGCGGGCAGGGCCCCCGCCGGCCTGGCCTACCTCTACCCCGCCGCCTTCGACGCCCTGCTCGTGATCGCCATGATCGGCGTGCTCCTGCTGAGAGGCGGGTGGTGGCCGGTACGGCTGCAGGCGGGCCTGATCCTGACGCTGCTGTTCGCCGGCGCGGTCGCCGCCGAGGTGGTCACCGCCATGCGAGTGGCCGTGGACGAGCAGCGCGCCGCCATCGTGGTCGCCGTCGCCCCGTGGGTGATCCTGATCCTGGCCCTCTGGCTCTGGCTGCTGCTGATCAAGCACGCCGCCGCCCGCCGGGCCGCGACCGACGCCGCCTCGGCCGGCCGCTCGTCGCCCCGCGACATCGTGCCCTTCCCCGGGGAGGGCGACAGGGACGCCGGCACCGATCCGGCCGCGTCCGGGACCGGGGACCGGCGGCACGGGCACGCCCCGCAGGCCGAGTCCGCCCGCCCCGAGTCCGCCCGCCCCGAGTCCGTACGCCCTGAGCAGGCACGTCCCGAGCAGGCACGTACCGGGCAGGGGGACCACCACCTTCCGGGTCACCACGGCCAGCTGGTGCACCACCCGGCGGCCGAGATCATGCTCGACCCGCACGCCGCTCCCCCGCTGGAGAGCGTCCCCCACCACGACCTGCCCCCGGCCGAACCGGTGATCGGCCCCACCCCGGCGCCGGAGACCCCGGAGGTCACCGACATCCCGCGGGACCCCCCGCCCGCCCCCGTGGTCCCCGCACCGGCCAAGCCGATGCGCTGGGGCGACCTGGTCCGGCCGCGCGAGGGGGACGTGCTCGTCCACCCGCCCCGTCCCGCCGCCGGGACGCCGCGGCAGGAGGACACGCCCGGCCCGCGTCCCGAGACCCGGTCCGGCACCCGGCCCGAGCCTTCCGGCAGGGTCGGTGAGCGGATCGAGACCTGGGACGCCGACACCGATCTCCCGGCGAGGGAGGCGGGCACCGGAGCGGGGCACGACACCAGCGGAACCGGGCGGGACGACGAGTCCAGGCACGACGCGGAAGAACCGGGCCGGCACGACACCACCGGGGCCCGGCAGGACGCGGCCCCCGTGGCGGGCCGCGGCACGTCCGGGGCGGGGAGGCACGACGACGCCCCCGAGGTGAGCGAGCGCGACGCCGACACCCAGCCGATCCGTACCGTCCCCGATCGGCCCGGAGGCGGCACGACCGGTCGGCCCGGAGGCGGTACGGCCGGGAGGGCCTCGGCCGGGGCCGTCGCCGACAGGCCCGTCGCGGGCAGGCCCGTCACCGGCAGGTCCGCCGAGGAAGGGTCCACGGCGACGGAGAGGTCCGCCCGGGAGGGCTCCACGGCTGACGAGGCTGGCGCCTCCGGCAGGAAGGGCGGCGGGTCACCCGATCCGGCGCACGGCGCCGAGGCCGCCGACAGCGGCGAGGAGACCGAGGCCCGCACGTACGACGACGGCACCGCGGCCCCGCCCTCGGGGCGGATGCGCAGCACGCCGGTCCCCCCGGGCGAGGAGTAGCTCCCGGGCGGGCCGGGGAGGACGGCGGACGATCGGACCAGCTCCGGGGCCTGGGAGGAGCCGGCCCGGTCTCGGGGGCCGTGCGCCCGGCCGGATCTCTCCGCCGGGCGCGGCAACGTGACCGGCGCCCCACGCCCGGGATGCCGGGCGTGGGGGCCACGTGGTTCTCACCCCTCGGAAGACCGGCGGCGGCCCCTTCAGGGGTCGCCGCCGGTCACCCGTGGGTGGACCGGCCCGCAGCTATTCGCTCACACACGTGTGAGCGGCGCCCCGCTGCGGACCGGCGCTCTCTCACCTCCGGGCCATGCCAGGAGCGGACCGGATCCGGTTCGGCAGCGGTGCTCGAACCGTTCCGGAACGTCCGAGACCCGCTCGGGACCCCGTACGGGGCCGAGCGGGTCCTTCCTGACGGCGGTGACATCGTGCGCGTCACCGCGGCCTCAGGCCGGAGGGATGTCCGGTGGAGCCCGGCGAGGTCATCGGGACGGTGCGTCCCGTCCTGCGCCGGACATCGGGCATGTAGGTCTCCGTCAGACCCTCGACCGCTTGAGGCCGGCGACCAGGCCGACACCCACGGCGGCCAGAACGACCTGCATGACGAGCTCGATCCAGTCGATCCCGTTGGTGGTCGCCACGCCGAGAACCTGCGCGATGGCGGTACCGATGAGGGCTGCGACGATTCCGACGACGACGGTAAGGATCCATCCGATCGCCTGCCTGCCGGGAAGCAGCAGACGACCGATGGCGCCGACGACAGCACCGATGACGATAGCCCCAAGAATGGACGCGATAGTCATTTCAACCTCCCAGCGAGAGTGAGACCTTCACCCTCACGGACAGGTGGCTACCCCCCACGTCACAGTTATTCCTATAGGCGGCAAAAATTCCTTCAGTGCGTCTTCCGCGCCTGCATCTGCACCACAAGGAGGACCCCGCCAATGGCCAGGACGAGCTGGATGAGGTGCTCCAGCCAGTTGATCCCCCGCGTGTTGGTCAGCCCGAGCGCCGCGGCGATGAGCGTGCCGATGAGCGCTGCGACGATTCCCACGATGAGCGTCAGGCCGATGCTGATGTTCTGACGCCCGGGAATGATGAGACGCGCCAGCGCCCCGATGATGGCGCCGATGATGACGGCGGCGACGATCGATCCGATCATGTCCGGCTCCCCCCGATATACGAGACATGGTCACCAAGGGGTTACCCAACGTGCTCATGATCACCCAAAAGGGGTGGCCCGCACCGCGCCAGTAAACGGGCCACCACCTGATAGGGATCGACGAGCATTCCGCGCCGCTCGCCAGAACGTTTTCACGTTCCGTATGAGAAGACGCCCCGGATGCGCTACAGGTTCACCACGATCGCGGTCGCCACGGCCGCGATTCCCTCGCCGCGACCGGTCAGGCCCAGCCCGTCGGTCGTGGTGGCGCTGAGGCTCACCGGAGCCCCCACGGCGGCCCCGAGCGCCTTTTCGGCCTCGGCACGGCGGGGGGCCAGCTTGGGACGGTTGCCGATCACCTGGACGGCCACGTTCCCGATGTCGAAGCCCGCGGCGCGCACCCTGCGGGCGGTCTCCTCCAGCAGGACGGCACCGGAGGCACCCGCCCAGCGAGGGTCGGAGGTGCCGAACAGGCCGCCGATGTCACCGAGGCCGGCCGCGGACAGCAGCGCGTCACAGGCGGCATGGGCGGCGGCGTCACCGTCGGAGTGCCCTGCCAGGCCGGTCTCACCGGGCCAGTGCAGGCCTGCGAGGTGAAGCTCACGGCCGGAAGCGAACGGGTGGACGTCGACACCGACGCCCACCCGTGGAAATCTCGTGTTCAGGAGTTGAGAACCTCGTCCAGCAGGGCCTCGGCCTTGTCCTCGTTGGTCTTCTCGGCGAGCGCCAGCTCGCTGACGAGGATCTGCCTGGCCTTGGCCAGCATCCGCTTCTCTCCGGCGGAGAGCCCGCGCTCCCTGTCTCGTCGCCACAGGTCACGAACGACCTCGGCGACCTTGTTGACGTCGCCGGACGCCAGCTTCTCAAGGTTCGCCTTGTAGCGGCGGGACCAGTTCGTGGGCTCTTCGGTGTGAGGCATTCGAAGCACGTCGAAGACGCGCTCAAGGCCCTCTTGTCCGACGACGTCGCGAACACCCACGAGTTCTGCGTTGTCAGCCGGAACCTGGACGGTAAGGTCGCCCTTGTCGACCTTGAGAACCAGGTAGGTCCTTTCCTCACCTTTGATGGTTCGGGTCGTGATCGCCTCGATCCGAGCAGCCCCATGGTGGGGGTAGACGACAGTGTCGCCGACCTGGAAAGTCATGTGACAAGTACCCCTTCCGCTGTACTCAAGAGTACCACGTATCCACAGCCTCCCGGAACAGTGAAATCACCATAACTGCAGGTCAAAGCCGCATCTTATGACTTGACAAGTGCCAAACTGTATGAATCAAGGGGGTCAAAAGCACTTATGACCTGCGTTCGACGGCCGCGGACGGATGGGCGGGGCGCCGGGAAACCCGGCAATCATCGCCGATAGGGTGGCCCTTGCCCTATCTCATGCGTGACAAGGAGAACTCGCACCGTGACCCGCAACAGCCGTCACCGGGCGATCGTCGCCGCCGCGTTCCTGGCAGCCGTCTCGGCTCTGGCCGGTTGCGGCGCCGGAACCGATGCGATCACCAACAGGCCCTACTCGCCGACCGAGGCGCTGACGACCAAGACGCCACAGGGCATCGACATCTCCCAGGCGTTCTTCCTGGGTCCCGACTCCGGCGCGACGCTTCCCGTGGGAGGGGCGCTGCCGCTCTACCTGTCGGTCGTCAACACCCAGGCGGGCACCGACCAGCTCGTCGGCCTGGGGGTCGACCCGGCGCTCGGCACGGCGAAGGTCACGGCGCCGGTCGCGCTCCCGCAGAACGAGCGGGTCGGCGTCGGCAGGCCCACGCCGACGATCCTGATCGAGGGGCTGAAGAAGCCGCTGCGGGGCGGGGAGAGCATCCCGGTGCAGCTGCAGTTCGCCAACGCCGGCATCATCCAGGTCAGGGTCCCGGTGATCACGCGCAGCCGCGAGTACACCGCCTACCCGCAGGCTCCGGGCGCCTCGGCGGCCCCCACGCCGACGCCCACCCCGACGCCCACCCAGACGGGCGCCGAGACGGGCACCGACACCAACAGCACCCAGACCGACGGCGCCGAGACCTCCGGCAACGAGACCGGCGGCCACTGACGATCTCCGCCGGGGCGGCCCACCGGACCGTGGCCGCCCCTCAGCGGGCATGACGATGCCGAGGACGGCCCCGGCCGCCGGGCCGAAGACCGACGGGAACGGTCACGAGCCGGAGCTCACCAGGGACGGGGACGAGCCGGGATCCGGCAGGGGAGCGGAAACGAGCCGGGGTCCAGACGAAACGGGCCTCTAGGCCTCGGCGGGGTCGAACTTGTAGCCCAGTCCCCGGACGGTGAGGATGCACCGCGGGTTGGAGGGGTCCGACTCGACCTTGGCGCGCAGTCGCTTGACGTGAACGTCCAGGGTCTTGGTGTCACCCACGTAGTCGGCGCCCCAGACCCGGTCGATGAGCTGCCCCCGGGTGAGCACCCGCCCGGCGTTGCGCAGCAGCACCTCCAGCAGCTCGAACTCCTTCAGCGGAAGCTGCACCGCCTCGCCCCGTACGGCGACGGTGTGGCGGTCGACGTCCATCCGGACCGGACCTGCGGCCAGCACGGCCGACTCCAGCTCCTCCACGTCGCCCTGGCGGCGCAGCACCGCGCGGATGCGGGCCACCAGCTCCCTGGAGGAGAAGGGCTTGGTGACGTAGTCGTCCGCCCCCAGCTCCAGCCCGACGACCTTGTCGATCTCGCTGTCCTTGGCGGTGAGCATGATCACGGGAACGTTGGAGCGCTGGCGCAGCGAGCGGCAGACCTCCGTACCCGGCAGGCCGGGGAGCATCAGGTCGAGCAGCACGAGGTCGGCCCCGTTGCGGTCGAAGGTCTCCAGCGCCTCGGGCCCCGTGGTGGCCACGGCCACCTCGAACCCCTCCTTGCGCAGCATGTACGACAGGGCATCGGAGAACGACTCCTCGTCCTCGACAACAAGCACGCGGGTCACTGCGTGGCCTCCAGGGGGATCGTGGTGGTGGCTGGTATCGCCACCGCCATGCCGCCGAAGGCGGGCAGGCGGAGCGTGAAGGTGGAACCGGAGCCTTCCTTGCTCCACACGGTGACCGCGCCGTTGTGGGCGGCGGCCACATGTTTGACGATGGCCAGGCCGAGGCCCGTGCCGCCGGTCGCGCGCGATCGTGCCGCGTCGACGCGGAAGAACCGTTCGAAGATCCGCTCCTGGGCGCTCTCGGGGATGCCGATCCCCTGGTCGCTCACGCTGATCTCGACGGATTCGGTGTGCGGGCCGGCCGCGCGGGCGCTGACCACCACCCGGGTGTGCTCGGGGCTGTAGGCGACCGCGTTGTCGATGAGGTTGCGCAGCGCGGTGACGAGCAGCTCGTCGTCACCCCATATCTGCAGTCCCTCGACGCCGCCCGTGACCAGGGCGATGTCCTTGGCCGCCGCGGTGGTGTTGCACCGGTCGATGGCCTCGTGCACCGCCTCGTCGATCAGGACGGGGCCCGGGGTGGGGATGGGCTCGGCGCCCTGGATCCTGGAGAGGGTGATCAGGTCCTGGACGAGGTAGGTGAGCCGGGCCGCCTCGTGCTGCATGCGCCCGGCGAAGCGGGTGACCGCCTCGGGGTCGTCGGCGGCGTCCTGGATGGTCTCGGCCAGCAGCGAGAGCGCGCCCACCGGCGTCTTGAGCTCGTGGCTCACGTTGGCCACGAAGTCGCGGCGTACCGCCTCGACGCGGCGGTGCTCGGTCTGGTCCTCGGCCAGGACGAGCACCTGGCCGTAGGAGCCGAGCGGGGCGACGCGTACCGCGAAGCTGGTCGACTCCTGGCCGAACTTGTGGCCGGCCACCTCGATCTCGCTCTCGCGGATCTCGCCGTCCCTGCGCACCTTCCTGGCCAGGGCCAGGAGTTCGGCCGCCATCAGGTGGTCACCCTTGACCAGGCCGAACGCGCGCGCGGCCGAGCTGGCGCGCAGCACCCGGTCCTCCTTGTCGAGCACGACCGCCGAGGAGGGCAGTACGGCCAGCACCGAGGCGACCCCCTGCGGCAGTGCCCCGGCCTCCACGCTGTCGATCGGCGTCATCGCACTCCGCTGTTGTTCATGGTTCTGTCGGACGACCATCACGGCCAGCGCTCCCACGACGAAACCGGCCAGCGCGGCCAGGCTCGCCATCAGCTCACTCACGTGGTCCTCCCGTAGGCTGTCACGTCCTCGATGGTAGGTCGGGCCCTTCCCAGGAGGGACGGTCCGGGGGGCATGACCACGGCCTTTCCCACAAAGTTCACTTTACGGTCGGGGTTCGTTCACCGTTCCTCTCATAGCGTGAGGGGCATGCGAGACGCCTACCACGAAGAACTCGACGCGCTCACCGGGCGGCTGGTCGAGATGACCCGGCTCGTCAGGTCGGCGATATCGCGGGCCACCACCGCCCTGCTCGACGCCGACCTGCACCTCGCGGAGAGCGTCATCTCCCAGGACGAGGAGGTCAACAGGATCTTCGCGGAGGTCGAGACCACGATCTTCGACCTGATGGCCAGGCAGCAGCCGGTGGCCGTCGACCTCAGAATGATCATCGCGGCGCTGCGGATGGGCACCGACCTGGAGCGGATGGGCGACCTCGCCGAGCACGTCGCCAAGATCGCCAGGCTGCGTCACCCCGACTCCGCGATCCCTCCGGAGATCCGCGCCACCATCCTGGAGATGGGGCAGATCGCCGAGCGCCTCATCACCAAGACCGGCAGCTGCATCGCCTCGCGCGACGTGGAGTCCGCCCTGGAGCTGGAGGCCGACGACGACGCCATGGACAGGCTGCACCGCAGGCTCTTCACGATCCTGATGGCCCCCGACTGGAAGTACGGCGTCGAGCCGGCCATCGACGTGACGCTGATCGGCCGCTACTACGAGCGCTACGCCGACCACGCGGTCCGGGTCGCGCACGACGTGGTCTACCTGGTCACCGGCTCTCGGCCGGCGGACTCCAACGCCTTCTGACCCCCGCTCCCCCGGCCTCGTACGACCCGATGGGCGGACGCCCATGAGGAAAGGGCCCGCGGGATCCGCTTCGAAGCGGATCCCGCGGGCCCTTTCCTGTCTCGTGCCGTGCGTACGGGGGGCCGACGGCCCTTGTCGTCGGCGGCCGGTGAGGCGGCCCGGTTCAGCGGCCCGGTTCAGCGGCCCTGGTTGGCCACGGCCTCGATGGCGGCCTCGGCCGCGGCCGGGTCGAGGTACAGGCCGCCCTTGGTGACCGGGTGGAAGTCCTCGTCCAGCTCGTACCGGAGCGGGATGCCGGTGGGGATGTTGAGCCCGGCGATCTCGTCGTCGCCGATCCCGTCCAGGTGCTTGACCAGGGCCCGGAGCGAGTTGCCGTGCGCGACGACCAGGACGCTCCGCCCGGCCGCGAGATCGGGGACGATGCTGTCGTACCAGTACGGCAGCATGCGATCGACGACGTCCTTGAGGCACTCGGTCCTGGGGAGGAGTTCCTTGGGGATGAGGGCGTAGCGGGCGTGACCCGCCTGGGAGTACTCGTCGTCGTCGGCGATGGGCGGCGGCGGGACGTCGTAGGAGCGGCGCCAGAGCATGAACTGCTCCTCACCGAACTCCGCGCGCGTCTGCGCCTTGTCCTTGCCCTGCAGGGCGCCGTAGTGGCGCTCGTTGAGCCTCCAGGACCGGTGGACCGGCAGCCAGAGCAGGTCGGCGGCGCCCAGCGCGAGGTTGGCCGTCTGGATCGCCCTGGTCAGCAGGGAGGTGTGGACCACGTCCGGCCGCACGTCCGCGTCGAGCAGCAGCCGTCCGCCGCGCCGCGCCTCCTCCTCACCCTTGGCCGAGAGCCCCGCGTCCACCCATCCGGTGAACAGACCCTTTGCGTTCCACTCACTCTCACCGTGCCTGAGCAACACCAAAGTCGACATGCCGACCAGCTTAGTGGGCCCCCTCCGGGCGGACCCCGGCCCCCGGGGCGAGGCCCGGTGCCCGGGGACGGGAAGCGCCCGGGAAGGAGCGCGGGACCGGTGAAGGGCTCGGCGAAGGGCCCTGGCAGGGGCCCCGGGAGAAGGCCGGGGAAGGGCTCAGCGTTCGGGGTCGGCGAAGCGGGCGAACGCCTGGAGGTTGGCCAGCGACTCGCCGCGCTTGGCGCGCCACTCCCACTCGCGCCGGATCGAGGAGGCGAAGCCCAGCTCCAGGGCGCGGTCGAACCCCTCGTCTGAGTAGGTGAGCACGCAGCCCAGCAGCCGGTCGATCTCGGTGTCGGTGACGGCCTCCAGCGGGAGCCTGCCCACCAGGTAGACGTCCCCGATCGGGTCGAGGGCGAAGTGCACGCCGTACGTGGTGCCGTTCTTGGTGAGCAGCCAGCGGTAGAACTCGGCGTGGTTCTCGTCGGGCTGGCGGCAGAAGAACGCCTCCACGTGCAGGGCCTGGTCACCGACGATCAGCCAGGTCATGGTGGCGAGCTTGTGCTGGCCCGGCAGCTTCACCAGGAAGGCTCCCGGACGGGGCTCCTCGTAGGAGGCGTCGGCGCTCTTCAGCGCCGCCTCGATCACTTCGCGCATGACCCCACCCTATGAGCAGGGCTCACGAGAGCGCCTGAGCCGGGCTCACGAGAGCGCCGCCACCTGGAGCCGGTGCAGGTTCGCCATCGCCCCGGCGTAGACCTGCTCCAGCCTGGCCGCCGTGGCCGACCAGCCGAAGGCCGCGGCGTGCTCCACCGCGCCCGCCGACAGCTCGTCCCGCCAGGCGGGCTCGTAGACGAACCGGCCGAGCGTCCGTGCCCAGTCGTGGGGGTCGTGCCCCTGCACGAGGGCTCCGGACACGCCGTCGCGTACGGCGGTGCGCAGCCCGCCCACGGACGCGGCGGCGACCGGGGTGCCGCACGCCTGGGACTCCAGGGCCACCAGGCCGAACGACTCGTTGTACGAGGGCACGACGGTGACGTCGGCGGCGCGGTACCAGTCGGCCAGCTCGTTCTGGGGCGTGGGCGGGACGACCCTGACCACGTCGGAGATGCCCAGCGAGGCGGCCACGTCGGTGAGGTAGGAGGGGCGGGCCAGGCCGTTGCCGCTGGGCCCGCCGACACAGGCCACGACGAGCCTCGACCTGAGCGAGGGGTCCTCGACGAGCATCCGGGCGGCGGCGCGCAGCAGCACGTCCGGGGCCTTGAGCGGCTGCACCCGGCCGACGAACAGCAGGACGTGGGCGTCCTGCGGCAGGTCGAGCCGATGCCGGGACGCCTCCTTGGACGCGGGGCGGAAGATCTTCAGGTTCACGCCGGGGTTGACGACCTCGACGCGGTCGGGGACGGCGCCGTACAGCTCGACGAGTTCGCGGGCCTCGGTCGGGGTGTTGGCCACCAGGCGGTCGGCGACCTCCACGACCTGCTGCTCGCCCAGCACCCGGGCGGTCGGCTCGGGGCGGTCGTCGTCGGCGAGCAGGAGGTTCTTCACCTTGGCCATGGTGTGCATGGTGTGCACCAGCGGCAGGCCCCAGCGTTCCTTGGCCAGCCAGCCCACCTGGCCCGACAGCCAGTAGTGGGAGTGGATGACGTCGTAGCGGCCCGGCTCGTACATGGCCTCGGCGCGCAGCACGCCGGACAGGAAGGCGCACAGCTGGCCGGGCAGGTCGCCCTTGTCGAGCTCCTCGTACGGCCCGGCGGTGATGTGGCGTACCGAGACGCCGGGGACGATCTCGACGATCGGCGGCAGGTCCCTGGACGTCTGCCTGGTGAAGATCTCCACCTCCACCCCGCGCTCGGCCAGGCGTCTGGCCACCTCGACGATGTAGACGTTCATCCCGCCCGCGTCCCCGGTCCCCGGCTGGTCCAGGGGGGACGTGTGCATGCTGATCGTCGCCACTCTGCCGACGCGCCGTCGCCTCACCGACACCACCTCCGAGAGAGCTCAACCACCGAGAAATCCGTAACATTCCCGACACATAACCGCGATTGGGGCCATTCGTGACCCCCCTGGCAGGATGAGGGGGGTGCCGAAGCCGATAGGGGAGATCACCAGAGGGACCACCGGCCACAACCGCCTGCGGCGGGCCGACCGGTGGATCGCCGCCGCCCACGGACGCCTGCTGCGCGCCGCCGACCGCCCGCTGGTGGTCGACCTCGGCTACGGGGCCTCGCACACCACGACGCTGGAGATGTTCCTGCGGCTGCGCCGGACCTGCCCCTCGGTCGAGGTGGTCGGCGTCGAGATCGACCCGGCCCGGGTGGCGGCGGCCAGGCCGTACGAGCGCCCGGGGCTCTCCTTCGCGCTGGGCGGCTTCGAGCTGCCGGTGGCCAGGCCGCCCCTGCTGGTGCGGGCCTTCAACGTGCTGCGCCAGTACGGCGAGGAGCAGGCGTGGACCTACTGGGGGATGCTGTCGGAGCGGCTCGCGCCGGGCGGCGTGATCGTCGAGGGCACCTGCTCGGAGGTGGGGCACCGCGCGGTCTGGGCCGGGCTGGACCGCTCGGGCCCGGTGACGCTCACCCTGTCGGCCCGCTTCGACGCCTTCGACCGTCCCTCGGACCTGGCCGACCGGTTGCCCAAGACGCTCATCCACCGCAACGTCCCGGGCGAGCCCGTCCACGCCTTCCTGCGCGACTTCGACCGCGCCTGGGCGATCAGCGCCCCCCTTCGCGCGTACGGCTCCCGCCAGCGGTGGATCGCCGCCGCCGAGGCGCTCGCCACGACCTGGCCCCTGGCCGGCCGTCCCCCGCTCGGCGGCCGGTCGCGCTGGCGGCTCGGCGAGATCACCCTTCCCTGGAGCGCGGTCGCACCCCGGTGACCCGGCGCGGCGACCCCGGCGACTCCGGCGACTCCGGCGAGAGGAGATCTTCCATGGTCAGGAGGCTGTGACGAAGGTCACTCGACAACCCGTAGTACTACCCCTCGTGGTGCGGGAGTTAGTCTTGAAGGCGTGAAGGGACTCGGCGAGCTTGAACGCAGCATCATGGACATCATCTGGGCACAGCCGTCCCCGGTGACGGCGCGGGAGGTCGGCCGCCTGATCGCCGACCGCGACCTCGCGCCGACCACGGTGATGACCGTGCTCGACCGGCTCACCCGCAAGGGCTTCCTGCTCCGCACCCGTGACGGCCGCGCCTGGCGGTACGAGGCCGCGGAGAGCCGCGACGCCTACATCGCGGAGCTTATGCTGGAGGCGCTGGACATGACCGGGGACCGGTCGGCGGCCCTGACCCGGTTCGCCCAGGCCGTCACCGGAACCGAAGCCGACATCCTGCGCAGGGCCCTGACGGACCTGGAGGAGGAGCTGGAGGGCGAATAGATGACCGCCACGGCCCTGGCGATGCTCGCCCTGGTCTGCGCGGTCGGAGCCTGGCGGCTGACCTGGGCGCGCTGGACCTACCGCGCTCCGCACGTGGCCATCGTGCTCTGGCAGGCGCTCGGCGTCACCTGGGGCCTGGCCGGTACGGGGGCCCTGCTGGGATATGCCCTGGAGCCCTACGGCCAGGGGGTGCTGCGCGGCCTCGGCGGCTTCGGCGCCGCCCTGTTCGACGGCCACTCGCCTCCCAGACCGTACGACCTGCCGAGGATCCTGGCCCTGATCGCCGGGCTGACCGCGCTCGCGGTGCTGATCCTGGTGCTCCTCGCCGCGGGGGTGCAGACGTTCCGCGCCCGGCAGCGCCACCGCGCCCTGCTCACCCTGATCGCCAGGGAGGACCCGGTGGTGCCCGGCGTCCGGGTGCTCGACCACCCCGGCGCCACCGCCTACTGCGTGCCCGGCCTCCGCTCCCAGGTGGTGGTCAGCCAGGGGGCGCTGAAGCTGCTCTCGGCCGACGAGCTGACCGCGGTGCTCGCCCACGAGGCCGCCCACGTACGCGAGCGGCACGACCTGGTGCTGCTGCCCTTCGCCGCGCTGCGCCGCGCGCTGCCCTGGTCGCGGGTGGTCAGGGACGCCCAGGGCGAGGTGGCCCTGCTGGTGGAGATGGCCGCCGACGACGTCGCGCGGCGCTGCTGCTCGGCGCGCCGCCTGGCCACCGCCCTGCTCCGCTTCGGCACGGCGGACGCCGTCCCCACGCCGCGCGGCGCGCTGGGCGCGGCGACCTCCGCGGCCGCGGTGATGGCCCGGGTCGAGCGCCTGGTGACGCCGGGGCCGGTCATGCCTCGCCGCGTCCGCTACGCCATCGTCACCTTCTCGGTCGTCCTGACCTCCTCGGCCCCGCTGCTCTGGCTGATCCCGCACTGACCCCGACCGGCGCCCCGGGGACCACGGCCGCCATGCCCCTGGCCCGTCACGTCCCGACCGTCACGGCTACCGCGTCCACGACCCGTAGGCCCATGACCGTCACGCCCACGACCTCCGTCACGTCCGCGGCCCGCACCCCGGGCGCGCGGCCGGCACCCCAGGCGTGTCCGGGAGCGTTCACAGAACGGCCCTCACCACGGGTGCTTGCAGGAGTTAGCCAACCTGTTTGCAATTGCAAGCAGGGTGATGCAGTATCGAGACATGGCATTACCGAAGGTCGGCTCGATCGGTGAGTACATCCGCGAGCAGCGCACGCACGCGAAGATCTCGCTCCGGCAGCTCGCCACGGCGGCGGGGGTCTCCAACCCCTACCTGAGCCAGATCGAGCGCGGGCTGCGCAAGCCCAGCGCCGAGATCCTGAACCAGATCGCCAAGGGGCTGCACATCTCCTCCCAGGCTCTCTACGTGCAGGCGGGCCTCATCGAGGAGCGCGAGCCCGAGGAGAGCGACGTGCTGGCCGCGATCAGGGCCGACCATCTCATCACCGAGCGCCAGCGTCAGGTGCTGGTCGACATCTACGAGTCGTTCCGCAAGGAGAACCAGGCCGCGGCCGCCGAGGAGGAGGCGCGACTCGCCGCCGAGGCAGGCGCGTCCTCCGGGGACGACGAGACCCCGCTGCCCGAGGACTACCTCTCCGCGCTGAGGCCGTACGGGACGTCCCCGGGCGACGACCACGCCATCAAGGAAATCAAGGAAATCAAGGAAGGCTGATCATTCATGCCCATCATCAACAGCGACGTCAAGAAGCTGGCCGAGTCCAAGCCGTTCTACGCCGTCGCCGGCGCCGGTGACTTCGCGGTCGAGAAGCTGCTCGAGCTTCCCGAGCGGATCCAGAGGCTGCAGAGCCGCCGCGAGGAGATCCGCGAGGCCGCCAAGGACATCCCGGAGCGGGCCCGCCAGATCGCCGGCAAGGCCGAGTTCTACGCCAAGGACATCCCGGTCAAGGCGCGCGACTACGCCGACCAGTTCGCCGGCAGGGCCACCGAGCTGTACGAGGAGTTCGCCACCCGCGGCCGCAAGGTCGTCTCCAAGGCCAGCGGCGAGGCGGCTTTGGAGCTGGAGGAGGTCTCCGAGGCGGCCGAGCCCGCGATCGCGGCCACCGCCACCACCAGGAAGAACACCCGTACCCGCAGGTCCACCACCTCCTGAGCCCGGTGCGGGGCCGTCCTCCCGAGGGGCGGGCCGGGCGCGAGCCCACCGGCCCGCCCGTCCCGGCCCTGCCGGCCCCGGACCGCCCGTTACGTGCGGGTCCGGACGACGCGGGGAGGGCTTTCGGCATTAGGCTGAGGGTGACCGGTGAGGCGAGCGTTCTGGAGAGACGATGATCCAAATCCACGGTGCCCTGGACCTGGTCTTCTGGATCCTGGCCGTCGGCGTGTTCGCGCTCTCCGGCTGGGCGCTCGTGCACGCCGTGAAGACCCCGGCGCGCGCGTTCGCGGTCACCGGTAAGCAGAGCAAGAAGCTCTGGCTGGTCATCCTGGGCCTGGCCGCGCTGTTCGGCTTCGCCGCCGCGGTGCAGTACCTCAGCGTGCTGAGCATCTTCACGATCGCCTCGGTGATCGCCTCCGGCATCTACCTGGCCGACGTGCGCCCCGCCGTGCGGGAGATCGGCAAGGGCGGCGGCAACCAGGGCCCGTACGGACCCTGGTAGCCCTCACCTGATCCACCTGATCCACCCGATCCGCTCCGTGACCGCGTGACCGCGTGCCCCGCGACGGGCGGGCTCCACCGGCCCCCGGCGGGGCCTTCGCGCGTCCGCCCCTCGGTCAGGGGGTTGCCCCCCGGACCGGTGACCGGTAGACACACCGGATGATGTTCGCGCACAAGCCGACCCTTCCCGGAGAGCGCGTCACGCTCCGGCCGGTCGGTCCCGAGCACGTCGACGGGCTCTGGGAGCTGGTCAACGATCCCGAGACCGTCCGGCTGACCGGCTCGCACGGCAGGCCCGAGCCGGAGGCGCTCAAGGGCTGGTACGGCTCGCGGGGAGCGCAGGCCGACCGGCTGGACCTGGCGATCTGCGCCGCCGGGGACGACGCCTACGTGGGCGAGATCGTGCTCAACGAGCTGGACGCCGACAACCTCTCCTGCAACCTGCGCATCGCGCTCGTCGGCCCGCGCGCCTACGGCAGGGGGTACGGCACCGAGGCGATCCGGCTCACCCTGGACCACGTCTTCCGTACCACCGCGCTGCACCGGGTGGGCCTGGAGGTCTACGCCTTCAACGAGCGGGCCGTGCACGTCTACCGGAAGCTCGGTTTCGTCCAGGAGGGGGTCTGCCGTGATGCGCTGTTCATGGGCGGCGAGTGGTACGACTCCGTCATCATGTCGATACTTGCCTCTGACTGGGTTGTCAGAGAAATTTGACAGACATATGGTGATTTTTCGGAAACATCTTTTGACACTTCCGAAACAATGCTACGTTCACTGGGAGCGCTCCCACCTGTGCGGAATCTTGGTGTGGAGGAAGTTATGGCCGATCTACCCACACTTGCCCAGGTCGCAGCGGAGGCAGGGGTCTCCCCCGCCACCGCGTCCCGGGTACTCACTGGTTCAGTCAGAGTCAGCACGTCGACTCGTAGGCAGGTGCATGACGCAATCTCGCGTCTCGGTTATGTAAGGCATCGTGCTCCCCGAGGCGGCTCAGGCCGCCGAACGGACCAGGTGGTGGCCCTGGTCGTCTGCGAACCCGCCCACCGCCTGTTCACCGAGCCGTTCTACGCGCGGATGATCACCGCCGCGGAGGAGGTGCTCACCGGGCATGGCGTACCGCTCGCCGTGATGACCGCCACGGCGGCGACCTCGACCATCGCCACGCCCCCGCTCGTCGCCGGCGGGATCGACGGCGTCCTGCTGATCGGTGCCCGTGACCGGCATCCCCTCGTGGTCACCCTGGCCGCCTCGGGGATCCCGGTGCGCAGCGCGGGCCGTCCCCCGGACGGCATCGACCTGCCCCACGTCGACATGGACAACCGTGACGGCGGACGGCAGGCGGCCGAGCACCTGCTGCTCGGCGGCCGGAAGTCCATCGGCGTCATCGCGGGACCACCGGCCCTGCCGGCCGCGCGTGACCGGCTGGACGGGTTCCTGCAGACCCTCGCGCTGGCCGGGATGACCGGCGTGCAGGTCGCCTACGGCGACTTCAGCCACGCCTCCGGGGTGCACGGCATGCAGTGGCTGCTGCGCCGGATGCCGCACGTCGACGCGGTCTTCGCCGCCTCCGACGTGATGGCCGCCGCCGCGCTGCAGACGCTGCGCCGGAGTGGCAGACGGGTGCCCGACGACGTGGCCGTCATCGGCTTCGACGACGCTCCCGCCTCCCGCCGGACCTCGCCCACGCTCACCACGGTCCGCCAGCCCGTGGAGGAGTTCGCCGCACTCGCCACCCGGTTGCTCCTGCTCTCGATGGGGTCACCCGACAGCCCGTGCGACAACCCGATCCTGCCCACCGAGCTGGTGGTCCGTGAGTCCACCTGACCCGGGGGGACTGCGCGCGGGGGACGTGCTGACCCGCAGATACATGCTGCTGGAGCGGATCGCGTGGGGCGGCATGAGCGTCATCTGGCGCGCCTTCGACCAGTCGCTCCAGCGGATGGTCGCGGTCAAACTGCTGGACGGCGAGCTCGGGGTGGACCGCGGGGAGCGCGAGCTCATCCGCAGGGAGGCGCGCGCCACCGCGCGCCTCATCCACCCCGACGCGATCGAGGTCTACGACTACGGGGAGGCCGTGACCGCGCAGGGGCGGCTGGCCGCCTACGTGGTGATGCGCCTGCTGGACGGCCGTCCCCTGTCGGACCGGATCGCCGAGGGTCCCCTGCCGTGGGCGGAGGCGGCGCTGATCGCCGCCAGGCTGGCCACCGTGCTGGCCGTCGCCCACGAGCGGGGGATCGTCCACCGGGACGTCACCGCCGAGAACGTGCTGCTGACCTCGACCGGCGCCAAGCTGCTCGACTTCGGCATCGCGGCGTTCATCGGCGAGGACGACGACGACCGGGCCTCCGACTACGGCACGCCACCGTACGTGGCGCCCGAGCGGCTGACCGGCACCGTCGCCGATCCGGCCAGCGACGTCTACGCGCTGGGGGTGCTGCTCTTCGAGATGCTCACCGGCGCTCCCCCGTACCCGGAACGCACCTGGGAGGAGATCGAGAACGTCCACCGGGAGGGCCCGCCCCCGGTGGCGGAGGTGCCGGGGATGCCCGCGCGGATCGGCGCGCTCTGCCAGTCCTGCCTGCTGGAGCGGCCCGAGGCGCGGCCCAGGGCGCAGGAGGTGGCCGACGGCCTGAGGCTGGCCCTGGCCCCTCCCCGCCCGGCCGCCCGGGAACGGCTGCTGCGCTGGGCGGTGGTCGCCACGGCCGTGGCGCTGCTCGCCGGGGTCACGATCTGGACCCAGCTGTCCGGGCCTCACACCGGTCAGGTGGCCGGTCCTCGGGTGCACGGCACGGCCACCCCCACCGTCCTCGACTCGGCCGGTCCGACCCCGGTCGCCTCGGCCCGTCCCACCCTCAGCCTCCCGCCCTCCCCGCGCCGCGAGCTCGGCGAGCCCCGCAAGCCCCCCGAGCTCCGCGAGCGGGGCGGGCAGGCCGCGGAGGAGACGCCCTGGACCGAGGCGATCCGTTCCTCCGTCCCGAGCCTCAGCCAGAGCGTGCGCCGCTTCAACGCGGTACTGGCCAGGGGTGAGAACGAGGGCAGGATCCGTCCCGACGTGGCGCTGGACCTGCGGCAGGTGCTGGCCAACAGCGTCTGCTGCTCCCGCGACCTCGCCCCGATCCGGGGCAAGATCGCCGACCGGCACCGGGAGGGGACGCTGCCCGACGACTTCCGGCACGCGCTGGAGGCGCAGCTCGTGTTCGTCTCGGTCGCGCTGGCCGGGTGAGGCCGTCCGGCACGCGACGTCCCGGGTCCGGCGTTCCCTCACCGGCTCCTCGCGGGGCCGGTGAAACTTTCACCTGGCGCCGACCCGGGCCGCGGACGCCCCGGACGAGCTAGACGGGGTCGCGGGTCCGTTTCCGGCGGGAACGGCAGCGGCCGTGATGTTGACGACCGCGGGGTGGGCGCCGAACCATGACGAACGCGACCGGCCGCACCCCTCGATCGCGGGACCTCCTGCCCGCGACCAGTTCCCCTCCTCGAAGGGCTCCCATGAAAGTCCTGCGTTTTCGCAGGTGGTCGGCTGCGCTGGCGGCGCTCCTGACCACCTCCGCGTTGACGGTGGCGCTCGGTTCGACTCCCGCGGGTGCCGCGGGCGGAACCGGTACCGGCTACCTGCACACCTCCGGCAACAAGATCGTCGACAGCACCGGCGCGACCGTCCGGCTGACCGGCATCAACTGGTTCGGCATGGAGACCGACAACAAGACCTTCCACGGGCTGTGGTCGAACAACCCCTGGCGGAGCCAGATCGACACGATGGCGTCGCTCGGCTACAACACGCTCCGCGTGCCGTTCTCCAACGACGCGCTCAAGCCGGGCGCGACGGCCTCCGGCGTGAACGACTTCGTCAACCCCGACCTGGTCGGCAACAGCCCCCTGCAGATCCTCGACAAGGTCATCGACTACGCCGGCAGCAAGGGCATGCGGATCATCCTCGACCGCCACCGCCCGACCTCCGCCGGCCAGTCGGCCCTGTGGTACGTCCCCTCGACGCCCGAGAGCACCTGGATCAACGACTGGAAGGCGCTCGCCCAGCGGTACGCGGGCAACACCACGGTCATCGGCGCCGACCTGCACAACGAGCCGCACGCCGAGGGCACCAACCCGGCCGCGACCGGCGCCTGCTGGGGATGCGGCGACACCGCCCGCGACTGGCGGCTGGCCGCCGAGCGCGCGGGCAACGCGGTGCTCTCGGTCAACCCCAACTGGCTGATCTTCGTCGAGGGCGTGAGCTGCCCGAGCGGCGGCCTGTCGAACGTCTGGGACAACGACCCGAGCAACGACGAGGACTGCGGCTGGTGGGGCGGGAACCTCTCCAAGGCCGGGGAGTTCCCGGTGCGGCTGAACGTGCCGAACCGGCTGGTCTACTCGCCGCACGAGTACGCCACCTCGGTCTACCGCCAGGCGTGGTTCGACGCGCCGGACTACCCCGCGAACATGCCCGCCATCTGGGACAAGTACTGGGGTTACCTGCACAAGCAGAACATCGCCCCGATCATGCTGGGCGAGTTCGGCACCACGCTCCAGGCGGCCGTGGACAAGACCTGGCTGCAGGAGCTGATGAAGTACACCGGCACCGGGGTCAACGGGATGTCCTTCACCTACTGGTCGTGGAACCCCAACTCCGGTGACACCGGCGGCATCGCCAAGGACGACTGGACCACGATCGACCAGGCCAAGCAGAGCATCCTGCAGCCGTACCTGATCCCGCCGGTCGGCGGGGGCGGCGGGCCCACGCCCACGCCCACGCCGACGCCCACCGTGACGCCCACGACCTGCCAGGCGACGTACGCGGTCACGAACTCCTGGTCGGGCGGCTTCCAGGGCGCGCTGACCGTGAAGAACGCCGGGACGTCGACCTGGAGGAACTGGTCGGCGAGCTGGACCATGCCGTCGGGGGTGACGCTCGGCAGCGGCTGGAACGCCACCGTCACGCAGAGCGGGACCACGTTCACCGCCAAGGCACCGGGGCACGCGGCCGACCTGGCGGCGGGCCAGTCCGTGGTCATCGGCTTCACCGCCAACGGCCCCTCCACCCCCGGCGCGTCCGGGATCGCCTGTTCCTGATCCTTTCCCACTCCCATGACGGGCGTCGCCCGTCGACATCGCGGGGGCGTGCCGCCGGGCGGCGCGCCCCCGCGGCATGCCCGCCGTACATTCCTCACATTCGGCATCAATGGCCGCCGAAAAACCTCGCATGTCGTATGACGAATACGATGTGGCCGATCGTTACAGTGAGAAAAATGGCGCATCATCGGCAATGCGCCTGAACGGGGAAATACCAAAAGAAGAGGAAATGATTATGATGGGCATGGGCTCCTCACGCGCCATCCCTCGGAATATCGTTCGTTCCTGGCTGGCGGGGGCGCTGGCCGGCGCGGTGGCGCTGGGGTGCGTGACCGCGACACCGGGCACCGCCGCCGCGGCGACCCCGGTGCCGCTCGGCACCGCGGGGAACTTCGCGGTCCTGGCGGGGACGACGGTCACGAACACCGGTATCACCGTCGTCACCGGCGACATCGGGGTGAGCCCGGGCGTGGCCGTCACCGGCTTCCCGCCCGGCGTCGTGGTCGGCACCGTCAACGCCGGTGGCGCCGTCGCCGCCCAGGCCCAGGTCGACCTCACCGCCGCCTACGACAACGCCGCCGGTCAGGCCGTCGACGCCACCCTGCCCACCGAGCTGGGCGGCACCACCGTCACCCCGGGCACCTACGACTCCGCCGCGGGCACCTTCGGCATCACCGGGGAGCTGACCCTGGACGGCCAGGGAGACCCCGACGCGGTCTTCATCTTCAAGACCGCCTCCACCCTGACGACCGCCTCCGCCAGCACCGTCAACCTCATCAACGGCGCCCAGGCGTGCAACGTGTTCTGGCTGGTGGGCAGCTCGGCCACGCTGGGCACCGGCTCCAGCTTCGCGGGCAACATCCTCGCGCTGACCTCGATCACCACCACCATCGGCGTGACCGTCGACGGCCGCCTGCTGGCCCGCAACGGAGCCGTCACCCTCGACACCGACATCGTCGCCCGGTCCCTGTGCGCGGCCGATCCGCCGAGGTCGACCGGCGTCACGCTGTCCGCGGCCTGCTCCCCGCGGCTGGCGGGCAGGCTTCTCGCCACCGCGACCGTCACCTCGGCGGGGCCGACCGCGCCCACCGGCCCGGTCGAGTTCTTCTCCGACGGGGTGAGCGTGGGCGCGGCCCTGCTGGACGCGGGCGGCCAGGCCACCCTGACCGTGACCGGCCTGCCGTCGGGAATCCGCAGCCTCGTGGCGACCTTCCCGGGCACGGCCCTGCTCGATCCCGCGGCCTCCGTACCGCTGGATCTGGTGGTCGGCCCCGACGGCCTCTGCGCGTCGGCGGCGTCCGCGCGGTCCACGGGCGGGAGTGACCGGAGCAGCATCAGGAACCGCCAGCGTGACGGGAGCGTGATAACGCTGAGGGACCGCGGGCGCAACCGCCGTCATCGCGGCTGATCCGCGGGAACCTCCCTCCCGCATGCCACCCGTCCGCATTTCCTGGAACGGTCACCGGGCCATTCCGTCCGGCGATTCACACGACACGGAACGGCCCGTGAACGGCATTCCGGGAAAACGCGGCGGACCGTGAATTCGCGCCCCGGCGCGCCGGAGTCCACGATCTCCACGGCGGGCCGGGGCCTTTCGCGTCCCCGGCCCGCCGCCGTTCTCCGGCGCGGTGCGGCACGACTCGGCACGAGGCCCGCGGGTCCTTCATGACGGGTGTCCGGCCACCCGCGGGCGCCCGTGACCTCGCCGGTGGCGGGGGCCGGGCAGGGCCCGCCCACAAGCAAGCGCTCGAGCTTCAAGATCGGGAAAGCTTGAAAGTTTCACGACCCGGGAAAAACGCCGTCCGGATCGCAGCAGCCTGGCGGCATGGGGCCTGAAACATCGACGTAACCGGGGGCACATGCCATTGACATCCCCGCCCCCGTCCCCAGAATCCCTTATGGGAGCGCTCCCACCCTTTCTCTCCTCTGCTCGATCCGACTCAAAGTCACCACCAGCGGCTTAGCGTCGATCCCACCCATGGAGGCCCATTTCATGTATAGATTCCCCATCAAAGCGGGAGCGCTCCCACGCCTCCGAAGGCGGGTCGCCGCGCTGGCGCTGATCAGCCTGGCGGCCGGGACGACCACCGCGCTCGCGGCCTCTCCGGCCGCCGCGGCCGTCGCCTGCGACGTGACCTACAGCACCAACGACTGGCAGGGTGGTTTCACCGCCAGCGTGTCGATCAAGAACCTGGGCGACCCGCTGACCGGCTGGACGCTCGGGTTCGACTTCCCGACGACCACGCAGAAGCTCGTCCAGGGCTGGAGCGCCACCTGGGCGCAGACCGGCCAGAGCGTCACCGCCAAGAACCTGGCCTGGAACGGCAACCTGGCGACGGGCGCCTCGACCAGCGTCGGGTTCAACGGCAACTGGTCCGGGTCCAACCCCAAGCCGACGAGCTTCACCGTCAACGGCACCACCTGTGGCGGGACGACCCCGGTCAACCAGCCGCCGACCGCGACGCTCACCGCGCCCACGGCCGGAGCGACCTTCACCGCGCCCGCCACGGTGGAGTTCACCGCGAACGCCTCCGACCCCGACGGCACGGTCTCCAAGGTCGAGTTCCTCAACGGCAGCACCGTGGTGGGCACCGACACCACCGCGCCGTACACGTACAACTGGACGAACGTCGCGGCGGGCAGCTACTCCGTCAGCGCGCGGGCGACCGACGACAAGGGCCTGGCCACCACCTCCGCCCCCGCCGGGATCACCGTCTCCGGGACCTCCGCCGCCGCGGTGGTCGTCACCCCGGCCACGCTCGCGGTCGCCGAGGGCGGTAACGCCGACCTGGCGGTCAAGCTCTCCAAGGCACCGGCCTCGAACGTCACCGTGACGACCGCGAGGACGAGCGGTGACAGCGATCTGACCGTCTCCTCGGGCGCGTCGCTGACCTTCACCACGGCCAACTGGAACACCGCCCAGACGGTCCGGATCGCCGCCGCCGAGGACAGCGACGAGGCCTCGGGCAGCGCCGAGTTCACCTCGACGGCCAGTGGCCACACCGCGGGCAAGGCGACCGCCACCGAGGTCGACAACGACTCCACCGGTGGCGACAACGAGTACATCAAGCGCTTCACCACGATGTACAACAAGATCAAGGACCCGGCGAACGGGTACTTCTCGCCGCAGGGCGTGCCCTACCACTCGGTCGAGACCTTCATGGTCGAGGCGCCGGACCACGGGCACGAGACCACCTCCGAGGCCTACAGCTACTACCTGTGGCTGGAGGCCGCCTACGGCAAGGTGACCGGCGACTGGAGCCGGTTCAACGAGGCCTGGGCCTCGATGGAGAAGTACATCATCCCGGCCACGGCCGACCAGCCGACCAACGCCTCCTACAACCCGGCCAAGCCCGCCACGTACGCCGGCGAGTGGGACGACATCAAGCAGTACCCGTCCAAGCTGGACGGCGGCGTCTCGGTCGGCGTCGACCCGATCGCCAACGAGCTGAAGACCGCCTACGGCACCAGTGACGTCTACGGCATGCACTGGCTGCTCGACGTGGACAACACCTACGGCTTCGGCCGCTGCGGCGACGGCACCACCAAGCCCGCGTACATCAACACCTACCAGCGCGGTCCCGAGGAGTCGGTCTTCGAGACGATTCCGCAGCCGTCCTGCGACACCTTCAAGCACGGCGGCCCCAACGGCTTCCTCGACCTGTTCACCGGGGACAGCTCCTACGCCAAGCAGTGGAAGTACACCAACGCCCCCGACGCCGACGCCCGCGCCGTCCAGGTGGCCTACTGGGCGCACACCTGGGCCAAGGAGCAGGGCAAGGAGGCGCAGGTCTCGGCCACCGTCTCCAAGGCCGCGAAGATGGGCGACTACCTGCGCTACGCGATGTACGACAAGTACTTCAAGAAGCAGGGCTGCACCAGCACCTCGTGCCCGGCCGGCACCGGCAAGGACAGCTCGGCCTACCTGCTGAGCTGGTACTACGCCTGGGGCGGCGCCTACGACACCTCCGCGGGCTGGGCCTGGAGGATCGGCTCCAGCCACAACCACTCGGGCTACCAGAACCCGATGGCCGCCTGGGTGCTGTCCAGCGTGGACGCGCTCAAGCCCAAGGGCGCGACCGCGGTGCAGGACTGGACCACCAGCACCAAGCGTCAGCTTGAGTTCTACCGCTGGCTCCAGTCGACCGAGGGTGCCATCGCCGGTGGCGCCACCAACAGCTGGCAGGGTCACTACGCGGCCCCGCCGTCGACGCTGCCGACCTTCTACGGCATGGCCTACGACTGGCAGCCGGTCTACCACGACCCGCCGTCCAACCAGTGGTTCGGCTTCCAGGCCTGGTCGATGGAGCGGGTCGCGGAGCTGTACTACGCGACCGGCAACGCCGACGCCAAGCTCGTGCTGGACAAGTGGGTCAAGTGGGCCACCGACAACACCACGATCAACGCCGACGGGACCTACCAGATCCCCTCGACGCTGGTGTGGACCGGCCAGCCCGACACCTGGAACCCGACCAACCCGGGCTCCAACGCCGGCCTGCACGTCAGCATCAGGGACTACACCACCGACGTGGGTGTGGCGGGCTCGTACGCCAAGGTGCTGATGTACTACGCGGCCAAGTCCGGTAACGCCACCGCCAAGAACGTGGCCAAGGGCCTGCTCGACGGCATGTGGAGGAACAACCAGGACGCCAAGGGCGTCTCGGTCACCGAGACCAAGGCCGACTACAGCCGCCTCAACGACCCGGTCTACGTGCCCCCGGGCTGGACCGGCAAGATGCCCAACGGCGACGTGATCAACTCCAACTCGACCTTCCTGTCCATCCGGTCCTTCTACAAGAACGACCCGGACTGGCCGAAGGTGGACGCCTTCCTGAAGGGCACCGGGCCCGCCCCGTCCTTCAACTACCACCGCTTCTGGGCACAGGTCGACGTCGCCGTCGCCCTGGCCGAGTACGGCCGGCTCTTCCCCTGATCCCGCGCCCGGCGGGCCCGGCTCCTCGCGAGCCGGGTCCGCCGGGCCGGCGTCACCTCCCCTGAGACCTCGGGGCGTGACGGCATCCCTGACCTGCTGTCACGCCCCGAGCACCACCTCCGAGAGGCACCCCCCATGAAGAAGACCCTGGCGGCGCTCGCGCTGCTGGCACTGGCCGCCGTGCCGGTACCGGCCGCCGCCCAGGCAGCCGCCCAGACCACCGCACGGACAGCCGCACCCGCCTTCGCGTACGGCGAGGCGCTGCAGAAGTCCATCTGGTTCTACGAGGCCCAGCAGGCGGGGAGACTGCCGAGCTGGAACCGCGTCGGCTGGCGCGGCGACTCCGCCCTCACCGACGGCCAGGACGTCGGCCTCGACCTGACCGGCGGCTGGTACGACGCGGGCGACCACGTCAAGTTCGGCCTGCCGATGGCGGCCAGCGCGACGATGCTGGCCTGGGGCGCGGTGGAGTACCGGGACGCGTACGCCTCCTCGGGACAGCTCACCCACCTGCTGAACAACCTCAAGTTCGTCAACGACTACTTCATCAAGGCCCACCCGTCGCCGAACGTGCTCTACGGGCAGGTCGGCCACGGCGGCAAGGACCACGCCTGGTGGGGCCCGGCCGAGGCCATGCAGATGGAACGGCCCTCGTTCAAGATCGACGCCTCCTGCGGCGGTTCGGACCTGGCCGGGGAGACCGCGGCGGCGATGGCCGCCTCGTCGATCGTCTTCCGCCCGACGAACCCGGCGTACGCCGACACGCTGCTCACGCACGCCAAGCAGCTCTACACCTTCGCCGACACCGTGCGGAAGAAGTACAGCGACTGCATCACCGACGCCGCCGGGTACTACCAGTCCTGGAGCGGCTACAACGACGAGCTGGTCTGGGGCGCGATCTGGCTGCACCGGGCCACCCAGGACGCCTCCTACCTGGCCAAGGCCGAGGCGTACTACGACAACCTCGGCACCGAGCCGCAGTCCACGACCAAGTCCTACAAGTGGACGATCGCCTGGGACGACAAGTCCTACGGCGCCTACGTGCTGCTGCACAAGCTGACCGGCAAGCAGCGCTACCTCGACGACGCCAACCGCTGGCTGGACTACTGGACGGTCGGGGTCAACGGGCAGCGGATCCGCTACTCCCCGGGCGGCCAGGCCGTCCTGGACCGCTGGGGATCGCTGCGCTACGCGGCCAACACCTCGTTCGCGGCGCTGGTCCACTCGGACTCGATCACCGACGCGACGCGTAAGGCGCGCTACCACGACTTCGCGGTCAGGCAGATCAACTACGCGCTCGGCGACAACCCGCGCAAGTCCTCGTACGTGATCGGGTTCGGCGCCAACCCGCCGAAGAACCCGCACCACCGCACCGCGCACGGCTCGTGGACCGACCAGATGACCAACCCGGTCGAGACCCGCCACACCCTGTACGGCGCCCTCGTCGGCGGCCCGCCCGACCCCGACGACGCCTACACCGACAAGCGCGACGACTACGTGATGAACGAGGTCGCCACCGACTACAACGCGGGCTTCACCAGCGCGCTGGCCCGTCTGTACAAGGAGTACGGCGGCGCCCCCGCGGCGAACTTCCCGGTCGCCGAGACCCCTGACGGCCCGGAGATCTTCATCGAGGCCGGGGTGAACGCCACCGGCTCGACGTTCACCGAGATCAAGGCGATCGTCAGGAACCAGTCGGCCTGGCCGGCGCGCCAGCTCACCGACGGCTCGTTCCGCTACTACTTCACCCTCGACGGCGACACGACCGCGAGCCAGGTCACGGTGACCTCGGCCTACAACCAGTGCAAGCCCCCGACCGGCCCGACCCTGCTGTCCGGGAAGACCTACTACGTCACGATCGACTGCTCGAACAGCTCGATCGCCCCGGCCGGCCAGTCGCAGCACCGGCGCGAGGTGCAGTTCCGCCTCGCGAGCACCGGCACCTGGGACCCGTCCAACGACTGGTCGTACACCGGCGTCGCCACCACCCCCGGCGCGACCCCGGTGCGGGTGCAGAACATCACGGTCCACTCCGGTACGACGAGGATCTGGGGCAACCCGCCCGGCGACGAGCCGGAGGACACCGTGGCGCCCACGCGGCCCGGTAAGCCCGCCGTCTCGGCGATCACCGGCACCGGCGCCACGCTGACCTGGACGGCCTCCACCGACAACGTGGGCGTCACCGGCTACGACGTCTACCGGGGGACCACGAAGGTCGCCACCGCCACCGGCACCTCCCACACCCTCACCGGCCTCACCCCGGCGACGGCCTACACCGTCTCCGTGGTGGCCAGGGACGCGGCCGGGAACTCCTCGGCCGCCTCCGAGAGCACCTCGTTCACCACGACCGAGGCCCCGGAGGAGGACACCGTGGCGCCCACGCGGCCGGGCAAGCCCGCCGTCTCGGCGATCACCGGCAGCGGCGCCACGCTGACCTGGACGGCCTCCACCGACAACGTGGGCGTCAGCGGCTACGACGTCTACCGGGGGACCACGAAGGTCGCCACCGCCACCGGCACCTCCCACTCCCTCACCGGCCTCACCCCGGCGACGGCCTACACCGTCTCCGTGGTGGCCAGGGACGCGGCCGGCAACTCCTCGACCGCCTCCGAGAGCACCTCGTTCACCACGACCGAGGCCCCGGCCGGCGGCTGCGTCGCCACCTACAAGGTGGGCAGCAGCTGGCAGGGCGCCTTCCAGGGCGAGGTCACCGTCAAGAACGAGGGCACCTCGGCGATCACGGGCTGGACGGTCACCTGGAGGTTCCCGAACGGCCAGACGATCAGCCAGCTCTGGAGCGGCACGCACACCCAGACGGGAGCGGACGTGTCGGTCAGGAACGTGGGCTGGAACGGCGCGCTCGCCCCGAACGCCTCGACGTCGTTCGGCTTCACCGCGAGCCAGAACGGCACCAACGGCGTCCCCACTCCGGTGACCTGCACCACCGGCTGAGCTCCGGCCCGCGGTGCCACCCGTCGCGGGCCGGGACCTCGCCTTCCCAGGTCCCGGCTCCGGTGATCCGCGCCGCGGGCCGGGCCCCCGTCCTCCCCCGGGTCCCGGCTTCGGTGACGCGCACCGCGGGCCGGGCCCTCTCCTTCCAGACCTCCACGGACCTCGGCCCCGGTGATGCGCACCGCGGGCCGGGCCCCCGCCCCTCCGGACCTCCCCACCAGATCCCGTTCTCCCAGACCTCGGTCCCGGTGATGCGCACCGCGGGCCGGGATCTCGTCCCGGAATCCCGGCGACGGCTCCCCCGAGCCGCCGTCCCCACGCCCCGGCCGGGCGCGACGACCCCTCCGCCCGGCCGGGCACTCTCCACCAGAGGTAGGTCATGCGAACACGACTGGCGCTGCTCGCGGCGCTCTTTCTCTCGTTCTTCGTCTCGATGTCCCCCGCCCACGCCGCCGTCGGCCTGCACGTCAGCGGCACGAAGATCGTCGAAGGCAACGGCACCCCGTTCGTGATGCGCGGCACCAGCCACGCGCACACCTGGTACGCGAGCCAGACCGGTTCGTTCGCGGACATCAAGTCGCTCGGCGCGAACGCCGTCCGGGTGGTCCTCAGCGGAGGCCGGTGGACCGCCAACAACGCCGCCGACGTGGCGAACGTCGTCTCGCTCTGCAAGCAGAACAAGCTCATCTGCGTGCTGGAGAACCACGACACCACCGGCTACGGCGAGCAGAGCGGCGCCTACACCCTCGACCAGGCCGTGGACTACTGGATCGGCGTCAAGAGCGCGCTCGTCGGCCAGGAGGACTACGTCGTCATCAACATCGGCAACGAGCCGATCGGCAACAACGCCACCACCCCGAACTGGACCCAGGCCACCTCCGCCGCGATCACCCGGATGCGCAGCAACGGGTTCCAGCACCTGCTGATGGTGGACGCCCCCAACTGGGGCCAGGACTGGAGCTTCACCATGCGCGACAACGCGGCGACCGTCGCCGCCGCCGACCCGCAGCGCAACACGGTCTTCTCCGTGCACATGTACGGGGTGTTCGACACGGCCGCCGAGGTCACCTCCTACCTGCAGGCGTTCCAGACCGCGGGACTGCCGCTGGTGATCGGCGAGTTCGGCTTCAACCACTCCGACGGCAACCCCGACGAGGACACGATCATGGCCCAGGCCCAGGCCAGGGGCATCGGCTACTTCGGGTGGTCGTGGAGCGGCAACGGCGGTGGCGTCGAGTACCTGGACCAGGTGACCAACTTCAACGTCGCCAACCTCACCCCCTGGGGAGAGCGGCTCTTCAACGGCGCGAACGGCATCGCGCAGACCGCGGTCGAGGCCACGATCTTCGGCGGTACGGGAACCCCTGACACGCAGGCCCCGACCAGGCCCGGCACCCCGGCCGCGTCCCAGATCACCTCCACCGGCGCACGCCTGACCTGGACCGCCTCCACCGACGACCGCGCCGTGAGCGGCTACGACGTCTACCGCGGAACCACCAAACTCGGCTCCTCCACCACCAACTCCATCACCCTGAGCGGCCTGTCGGCCGAGACCGCCTACACCGTCCACGTCGTGGCCCGCGACGCCGCCGGCAACACCTCCACCCCCTCGGCCACCACCACCTTCACCACCACCTCCACCCCGCCCACCGGCTGCACCTCCACCTACCGCACCGCGGGCTCCTGGCAGGGCGGCTTCCAGGGCGAGGTCACCGTCACCTGCACCGCAGCCGTCACCAACTGGAAGAGCGTGCTGACCTACCCCGCGGGCGTGAACATCACCCAGAGCTGGAGCTCCACCCTCTCCGCGGCCGGAACCGCCTTCACCTTCGTCAACGCCGCCTGGAACGGCTCCATCCCCGCCGGGGGATCGACCACCTTCGGCTTCATCGGCACCTGGAACGGCACCGGAGCCCCGCCCACCCCCGTCATCTCCTAGTCCTCTCCTGGTCCTCCCCTGCTCCTCCCCTGCTCCTCCCTCGCGAGCGGCTCCCACGGAGCGGCTCCCCCGACGGGGTCCCGTACGGCGACGCACCCGTACGGGACCCGCCCGGACGACGGCGGCTCCCTCGCGGAGACCTTCCACGCGGCTCCCCAGGGCACGGCTCTCCCGGGGAGCGCGTCCGGTGAAGGACCGCCAGGAGCCCGGTCCGCCGGGCAAGGGGGCACGGCCGGCCGCCGTGCCCCCTCCCTCGGTTCCGCCTCAGACCTCCCCGCCGACCTCCCGATCGCAGTTCCCGGCCGGATCTCCCCGGCCCCGAGAAAGGACCCCCCGTGTCCGGTTTCCGCACGGCGCTCAGGGCGGCCGCGGCCGCCCTGATCCCGATCGCCACGGCCGCCATGGCGGTGCTCCCCGCCACACCGGCCCATGCCGACTCCCCCCTGCGCGAGCACGCCGAGGCGCGCGGCAAGTTCATCGGCGCCGCGCTCGCCACCGGCCCCCTGGCGAACGAGAGCGCCTACCGCGACATCGCGGGAGGCGAGTTCAACCAGATCACCGCAGAGAACGCGATGAAGTGGACGGACACCGAACCCAGCCAGAACCAGTTCACCTGGGCCGGCGCGGACGCGATCGTCGACTTCGCCACCCAGAACGACCAGCAGGTGCACGGGCACACGCTGGTGTGGCACAACCAGACGCCCGACTGGGTGCAGAGCCTCGGCGCCGACGCCATGCGCGCGGCCATGCAGAACCACATCGCCAAGGTCGTCGGCCGTTACGCCTCCAACCCCGCGGTCGTCTCCTGGGACGTGGTGAACGAGGTCTTCGACGACAACGGCAACATGCGCACCTCGTTCTGGTACCAGAAGCTGGGCGAGAGCTACATCGCCGACGCCTTCCGCGCCGCGCGGGCCGCCGACCCCGACGCCAGGCTCTGCATCAACGACTACAACGTCGAGGGCGTCAACGCCAAGAGCACCGCGATGTACAACCTGGTCCGCTCGCTGCGGGCGGCGGACGTCCCGGTGGACTGCGTCGGCTTCCAGGGCCACCTGGCCATCCAGTACGGCTTCCCGGGCCAGGTGCAGGAGAACCTGCAGCGTTTCGCCGACCTCGGCGTCCAGGTGCGGTTCACCGAGATCGACATCCGCATGCAGACACCGCGCGACGCCACCAAGGACGCCCTGCAGGCCACCTACTACACCAACATCGTCAAGGCCTGTCTCGCGGTGCCCCAGTGCGCGGGCATCACGCTGTGGGGCTTCACCGACAAGTACTCCTGGGTCCCCGACACCTTCTCCGGCCAGGGCGCGGCCCTGATCTACGACGAGAACTACGCCGCCAAACCCGCGTACACGGCGGTGCACGACGCCCTGGCCGGGGGGACCGGCACCCCTGACACGCAGGCCCCGACCAGGCCCGGCACCCCGGCCGCGTCCCAGATCACCTCCACCGGCGCACGCCTGACCTGGACCGCCTCCACCGACGACCGCGCCGTGAGCGGCTACGACGTCTACCGCGGAACCACCAAACTCGGCTCCTCCACCACCAACTCCATCACCCTGAGCGGCCTGTCGGCCGAGACCGCCTACACCGTCCACGTCGTGGCCCGCGACGCCGCCGGCAACACCTCCACCCCCTCGGCCACCACCACCTTCACCACCACCTCCACCCCGCCCACCGGCTGCACCTCCACCTACCGCACCGTGAGCTCCTGGCAGGGCGGCTTCCAGGGCGAGGTCACCGTCACCTGCACCGCAGCCGTCACCAACTGGAGAACCACCCTCACCTACCCGGCCGGGGTGGGCGTCACCCAGAGCTGGAGCTCCACCGTCTCGGGTGCCGGAACCGCCTTCACCTTCGTCAACGCCGCCTGGAACGGCTCCGTCCCCGCCGGGGGATCGACCACCTTCGGCTTCATCGGCACCTGGAACGGCACCGGCGCCCCGCCCACCCCCGTCATCTCCTGACCGCCGTCCTTTGAACGCCGTCCCCTGAGCACCGTCACCCGACCCGGCCCCGCGCGGATCCCACCGGCCCGCGCGGGGCCGTGTCATGCGGATCGCGTGTCATGCGGGCCGTGTCGTGACCGTGTCGCGCGGCTCGCCGGAGCGGACCGCGTGCCGTAGGGGCCTCGCGCGGGCCGTGTGCCGTACGGTCCGGGGGCCTCGCTACGACGGGCCGGCCTCGATGCCGTGTTCCCGCAACGCGGCGATCATCCAGCGGGACAGGCGCAGATGGCCGA
The DNA here is from genome assembly GCF_044456585.1 of Streptosporangium sp. NPDC050855. NCBI lineage: Bacteria > Bacillati > Actinomycetota > Actinomycetes > Streptosporangiales > Streptosporangiaceae > Streptosporangium > Streptosporangium sp. NPDC050855. The sequence continues at coordinate 537,628 of NZ_JBITFY010000001.1, read as the reverse complement.
GGAGGGTGGGGTGCACGCCGTCGGGCAGGACGGCCCCGCGACCCCACCCCCGGCCGTGCGTGTCGAGCACGTCGAGGGGATCGAGGAAGGGCACCTCCAGTCGTTCGGCCGCGATCGCGACGGCCTCCCTGATCCGGTACGCCCACGGCGGCGCCTTGGCCACCCAGATCGGGCCGACCATCACGATCCCGGTGTGCGGCCACCGCCGCCTGATCGACTCCACCAGCCGGACGGCCGCGTTCTCGATCCTTGCGGCCCTGATCCGGCGGTCGTTGCGCCCGCCGGAGACGATCACCAGATCGGGCGCGGGACGCCAGGCGAGCTCCTCCTCGAAGGAGCGCTGGAAGGTCCGCCCCACCCTGCCGGGGTTGACGTAGCCCGTCCCGGCGGCACCCGCGGTGACGAGCTGCCAGCCCAGCTCCCGGGCCACCCGTGCCGCGTAGCCGTTCCATCCCCGTACCGGACCGGAGCCGACCGTGAAGCTGTCACCGATGACCATGACGAGCGGGGCCCGGGACGGCGGCATGGTCACGGCGGAGGAGGGGTGCGGCGTACCGCCCGGGACCGGTACGGCCGTGCCGGTCACAAGGCTGCATCCCGGGACGAGACAGGAGATCAGCACGAGGAACGCGACCGCGGGCGCCCACGGTCGTCTGTGTACGGGCGCGCGCATGCCACCTCGGGAAACGTCGGACTGCCGACATGATGGCAGATACCCGTCGGTTGCCGTGGCCGGAAAGCCGCATCCTCGGGAAGGATCCGGGACGCGGGCCGCGTCTTGATCCACCAGACGACGTACATGAGTACTCATCGGGTGAAAAACCGGGTTTGGGAGTGTCCGTCATGGGCGGGCGGTTCTCGCTAAGCTCGCGAGCCATGGCGGCATCCCTCTGGCGCCGGGTGGCCGGGAGGCGGGCCGTGACGGCCGTGCTCATCCTGGCGCTCGGCGCGTCCCCCACCCTCGCGTCCCCCGTTCTCGCCTCCGCGGCCCCCTCGGTGCCCGCGTCCCCCGTCCCGGCCTCCGTGGTCGCCCTCCCCGGCTCCCCGGCGACCTCGGTGGCCTCGGTGTCCACCAGGGGCTCCGTGACCTTCGGGGGCTCCGTCGGCTCCGTGGGCCTCGCGGGCTCCGTGCCCGCCGCCGTGCGGGCCGGCAGGGTGACGAGCACGACGGTCCGGCTGGAGCTCCGGCAGGACGGCGTACTGCACGTCAAGGAGGAGGTCGTCTTCGAAGGGCCCCCGCCGTCGCGGAGCCTCGTCGGCCGGACCCGCCACGACGACACCGACGACCGGCTCTACCCGGTCACCGGCCTCAAGGGCGATGCCACGCTGGCCGACGGCGCCATCACCCTGAAGGGCACCGGCAAGGCCACGCTGGAGTACGACGTCGGGGGCACCGTCACCCCGATGGCCGGCGCCCAGGAACTGCGCTGGTACGCCGTGGGCGGCTGGTCGGTCCCGGTCGAGCGGGCCAAGGTCGTCGTGAACGGCCCGGCCGCGATGCAGAGCCTGTCGTGCTTCGCAGGCCCGCCGACCTCGGCGATGGCCTGCACCGAGGCGTCCATGGACCACACCGGCGTCACCGGTGAGTTCGGGCAGCAGGGGCTCGGCGCCGGAGAGGTCCTCACCGTGGTCGTCGGCTATCCCGGCGACGCCAGCAAGGGCGCACCGGTCCTGGAGCGCCGCTTCGAGCTGTCCAACGCCTTCGCCGTGAACACCGTCACCGGCGGCGCGCTGGCCGCCCTGCTGCTCCTGCTGCTCGGCGGCCTCGCCCTGCTGTACTGGACGCGGGGACGCGACGCCCGCGTGGTCGGCCACGAGTCGGGGTCGCTCAGCGGCGTGCGGGACGGTCACTTCGCCCCGCCGGACGGCGTCCGTCCCGGCCAGATCGGCACCCTGATGGACGAGCAGGCCGACGTGGTGGACGTGACCGCCACGATCGTCGACCTGGCCGTGCGGGGCTACCTCAGGATCGACGAGCAGCCCCGGCAGACCTACCAGACGCCCGACTGGAGGCTGGTGCGGCTGCCCGGCGGACAGGTCACCTCGCTGATGCCGTACGAGCGGGAGCTCTACGACGCCATCTTCGACGACCGCGACGCCGTGCTGCTCTCGGAGCTGCACGGCTCGTTCGGGGCCAAGCTGGGCAAGGTCCGCGAGGCGCTCTACCGCGACGTGGTCTCGCAGGGCTGGTTCGCCCGCCGCCCCGACACGGTCCGTACCCGCTGGACGACCGCGGGCGTGGTGCTCACCGTGCTCGGCGTGCTGGCCACGGTCGCGCTGGCCTGGTTCACCACGTACGGGCTGCTCGGCCTGGCGTTGATCATCGCGGGCGCGGCCCTGGCCGTCGGCGGCCAGTACATGCCCGCCAAGACCGCCAAGGGCGCGGGGGCCCTCGCCCACACGCTGGGGTTCAGGGAGTACCTGTCCACGGGCGACATCGGCCACGACGTCCCGGTGGCCCAGCGGGTGGAGCTGTTCTCCCGCTACCTGCCCTACGCCGTGATCTTCGACAGCGTGGACCGGTGGGCCCGGGTGGTCTCCTCGGTCACCGGCGACGGCCGGGAGGCCGACCACCTGTACTGGTACCACGGCCCGGCCGAGTGGGACCTGTCCAGGTTCGCCGACTCGATGCGCACGTTCACCATGACCACCTCGGGGGCGATCTCCACCACCCGGCAGTTCCGCTCGCTCTGACGCCCCGCCCCCGCCGTCCTCCCCGGGCCTGGAGGGACGGCGGGGACGACGGCGACGACGGCGACGGCGGCGACGGCGACGGCGACGGGGGCGGGAGGGTCAGCGCACCCGGATCTCGCCCACCGGGCGCCCGCCGCCGAGCACGCTCACGGTGGCGAGCTCGTCCAGCTCGGGTCCCTCGAACCCGAGGGCGGTCAGGGCCGTCACCGTGGCCGGGATCACGGCCCGCTGGCCGCCGTCCTCGATCTTGACGGTTCCCGCGCGCCCGTCGGTGTGGGCGAAGGCCAGGAACGCGTCGGCGCCGCCCTTGACCATCAGGCCGGGGACGGCCCGCATCAGCCGGGCCTCCGGCCGGCCGGTGCCCGAGGTCCACTCGGGATGGGCGCGGAACGCGTCGGCGACGCGGCGCTCCGGGGTGCCCGGTCCCGCCATGACCATGGCGCGGAACCCGCGGGTCACACCGAGCATGGAGACGAAGAACAGCGGGGCGCCGCAGCCGTCCACCCCGCCGGCCGCGATCCGCTCCCCGGTCAGTTCCTCGATCGTGGCGCGCACGGCCCGCTGCAGCGGGTGGGCCTGGTCGAGGTAGGTCTCCGTCGGCCAGCCGTTGACCACGCAGGTGGCGAGCATCGCCGCGTGCTTGCCCGAGCAGTTCATGTGGACCCTGGCCGGGCCGTTCCCCGAGCGCAGGACCGCGTCGCGGGTGGTGGCGTCCAGCGGCAGGTCCTCCGGGCAGCGCAGCGCGCTCTCGTCCAGCCCGGCCCCGGCGAGGATGCCGCGTACCCCCTCGGCGTGGAACGGCTCCCCCCAGTGGCTCGCGCACGCCAGCGCGAGCGCCTCCCCGGTCAGGCCGAGCCCGGCGCGGACCATGGCGAGGGCCTGCAGGGGCTTCACCGACGAACGCGGCGAGGCCAGGGCGTCCACCGCTCCGTGCACCCTGACCAGCGACCCGTCGGCGGCCACCGCGAGCACCCTGGCCCGGTGGACCGACTCCACGAACCCCGACCGGACGACATCGACGAACAATGACTCAGCAGACACCGTTGTCTCCTTTCGCCCAGAGTCTAGGCAGGGGGCACGACACGGGATGATGGGGACATGCGTGCTGTGGTGCAGCGGGTGAGTTCCGCGTCGGTGACGGTGGACGGTGTGACGGTCGGGGCCGTCGACGAGCCCGGACTGCTGGTCCTGGTGGGCGTGACCCACACCGACACCCCGGCGGAGGCGTCCAGGCTCGCCGCCAAGCTCTGGGGGCTGCGGATCCTCTCCGGGGAGAGGTCCTGCTCCGACGTCGGCGCGCCGCTGCTGGTGGTCAGCCAGTTCACCCTGTACGGCGACGCCCGCAAGGGACGCCGCCCCACCTGGCAGGCCGCCGCGCCGGGCCCGGTGGCCGAGCCCCTGGTCGAGGCGGTCTGCGCGGCGCTGCGCGAGCTGGGCGCCCGGGTGGAGACGGGGGTGTTCGGCGCGGACATGAAGGTCGCCCTGACCAACGACGGGCCGATCACCCTGATCCTGGAGGTGTGACCGCCTCGGCCCCGGCCGGTCCGGAGCACGACAGTACCCGGCCGGGTCCGGGACAGGACCCGGCCGGTCCAAGGCGTGACAGGACCCGACCGGTCCGGGACGGGTCAGGGCCGGGTCAGGGCCGGGACGGGCGTCGAGCGGTCAGCGGATGCGGCGGCGCAGCGCGGGGTCGATCTGGACGTTGCGCCCGGCGTCCGGCGGCACCACCACCTCCTGGGAGGCGGCCACCCCCCCGGCCTCCAGCGTGGCGTCCACCGGCACGGTCCTCTTGATCACGGCCAGCGCGACCGGACCCAGCTCGTGGTGGCGCGCCGAGCTGCCGACGGAGCCGACCTCCGTGCCGTCGTGGGTCACCGGGGCACCGTGCCTGGGCAGGGTGTCGACGCTGCCGTCCAGGTGCAGGAAGACCAGGCGCCGTGGCGGGTGGCCCAGGTTGTGGACCCGCGCCACGGTCTCCTGCCCCTTGTAGCAGCCCTTGTTGAGGTGCAGGGCCGTGCCGATCCAGCCCACCTCGTGCGGGATCGTCTTGTGGTCGGTCTCGAAGCCCAGGCGGGGACGGTACTCCTCGATCCGCAGCGCCTCGTACGCCCAGAGCCCGGCCAGGCCCAGGCCGACCCCGACCGCCAGCAGCTCGCGCGGGAGCAGGAGGTCCTGCCCGATGACGACGGTCCCCTCGGGCGGTACGGGACGCGCCTTCGCGCCCACGGAGACGACGGCGTAACGCTCGGTCACGTCGGTGACCTCGACCCTCAGCATGAACCGCATCCGGTCGAGGAAGGCGGCCAGCGCGGCACCGGTGCCCGGCTCGACATGGGCCCACACGGCCTCGCCGTCGTCGACGAGGACGAGGTGGTGCTCCACCCGGCCCTGGGCGTCCAGCAGCAGCGTCTCGGTCGGCCGGCCGGGTTGCAGGTCGTCGAGTTTCTGCGAGGTGAGGCTGTTGAGCCAGCTCAGGCGGTCGGGCCCGGCGATCCGGACGACCTCGCGGTTGCTCCGGTCGACCATCGCCTCCCCGGCGAGCAGCGCGCGCTGCTCGGCGAACGGGTCGCCGTAGTGTCCGGCGACGTCGGCGTCGGGGGCCTCGGCCGCGACCGCGCCGGGAGTGTCCAGCAGAGGGCTTCGCATACCCCCAGCCTACGAGGCCCCGCCGGGAGCGACGGCCGCGGCTCAGCGGCAGTCGCGGCAGCGACCGAAGATCGTCAGGTGGTGCACGTCGGTGGCGAACCCGAGCTCGGTGTCCAGGTGGGTGACGAAGTTCTTCACCAGGTCCGGGCTGACCTCGCTGATCTCCCCGCAGCCGCGGCAGACCAGGTGCACGTGGTCGGCCTCGGCCGTCAGGTGGTAGGTGGGGGCGCCGTGCCCGAGATGGCTGTGGGTGACCATGCCGAGCTCCTCCAGGAGCTCCAGGGTCCGGTAGACGGTCGAGATGTTCACCCCGCGCGCGGTCTCCCGCACCCGGGCACAGATCTCCTCGGGGGTGGCGTGCTCGCAGTCCTTGACCGCCTCAAGCACCAGCTGGCGTTGCGGGGTGACCCGGTAACCGCGCGCCCGCAGTTCCTCATGCCACGACGTCTCGGTCATGGCACGAGTCTAAGAGCACCGGGGCCCTGCTCGCCGTCGTGATCACCGGATCTTCGGCCCTCTTCCCCTCCGGCCTCGCGGACGGTCCGCGCGGTGCCGCGGGCGACCCCGCGGGCGCTTCGGAACCGCGCCGCGGCCGGCCTCGTGAGCGGCACCGCGGCCGAGGGAAACGCCTGGTCAGGGGCGGGTCTGAAGATCTTTACGGCCGATGTGGATATTCATTTGCCCTCGGGCCCAGGATTTCATAACGTACAGGCACGCCGAAAGGAGGTGGTCCGAACAATGGTTGATCATAGTTGGGCTAGCGAGGTGGCTGTCCGCTAGGACGCCGCGACCGGACTCTGTCCGGGCGTCTGGCGACGTTCGGCGAATCCAAGACAATCACCGGAACCTCGGGCCGCCGGAGGGCGGGAGCGATCCCGCCTGTAGTCCACCGGCCCCCCTGCCCGGCAGGGGGAAGTGGCCCGGGGTTCTTCCCTTTCCGGCCTTCCTTCCGTAGGCGGCCCCACACTCCGTAGGCGACCGGCCGAACGCTCCGTGCGCGACCGGCCGAACGCTCCGCGGCCCCGCGCCGTCACGACGGTCCCCCACGCGCGGTCACTCCCGGAAGCCGGGGTTGGCGCAGTGCAGCGGGCGTTCCCCGCCCAGCACCCTGACGATGTCCTCGCAGATCATCCTGGTGTGGTTGATCTCGGTGTCGTAGGTGGACGCGCCCACGTGCGGGGTCAGCACCACGTTGTCCATGTCGGTGAGCGGATGACCGGGCTCCAGCCACTCCCCGGCGAACCGGTCGAGACCCGCACCGGCCAGGTGCCCCGTCTTCAACGCCCCCACCAGCGCGTTCATGTCGTACAGGTACGGGTCGGCGGTGTTGACGAAGATCGCTCCGGTCTTCATGGCGGCGAACTGCGCCGCGCCGACCAGCGGGCCCGCCGACGCCGGGGCCTGCACCGAGACCACGTCGGCCTGGGCCAGCAGGACGTCGAGACCGTACCGGTTCTCCTCGGCCTCGGGGTCGTACACCATGACGCGCATGCCCAGCCCCTTCATCCGCCACGCCAGCGCGCGGCCGACCGCCCCGTAGCCGATCAGGCCGACGGTCCGGCCGGCGAGCTCCCAGGCGCGGTGCCGGAGGCGGGAGACCGCGCCCTGCCGGATCTCCCGGTCGCCGACCGCCACCCGGCGGGTCACCGCGAGGATCAGCGCGAGGGTGAGCTCGGCGACCGCGTCGGCGTCCCGCCCCGGGGCGCAGACCACGGGAATGCCCCTGCCGGTGGCCGTGACGAGGTCCACGTTCTCCGCGTCGCCGCGGGCGCACCCCACGACCAGCAGCGGAAGGTCCAGGACCGGGCCGGCCACCTCGTCGGCCTCGGTGACGAGGATGCGCGCGCCGGTGTCCGCCAGGCGGCGGGCGAGGTCGTCCGCCCGGTGGGGGCGGTGCTCGGCCGGGTCGTAGTGGACGTCGACCAGTTCCCTGAGACGGTTCCATTCCGGACCCCGCATGGGCGCCAGGACGAGCGCTCGTGGCTTCACCGCACCTCCCTGTTTCAGGAAATTTTGGTACTCGGAGCTTTCCACGAACGTCACGCAGAGTCTCGGCAGTGACTCGACCGTCATCAACCTCTCACCGGCCGCCCACGGCGGGAACGCCGGGCGCAGTGAGTTCCAAGGAGACCACAAGAGCCCCGGCCCATGATGGCGGCGCACGATCACCGACGAACGGAGAACGACGATGTTCCGGTCATCCACCCGCGTGACGCTCGGCGGCGCGCTGCTCGCGGGGACACTGCTCACGGGCGGCGCCGCCCACGCCGACGAGCCCGCCCCCAATGTGCGGGTCTCCCTGCTCAGCATCGTCGCGTACGAGCTGGAGGAGAGCGGGCACGACGAGATCTACGTGATCGCCCAGAAGGACAAGACGGTGAAGCGGGTCTTCCCGTACAACGACGACGACCTGTCGGTCGCGCGGTTCGACTGCGTCCACGTCGCCGGAGACGCCTGCCCCGAGGGCACCAACACCAGGTCGGTGAACTCGGGTTCGGCGACCTTTCCCGCCGACGGACGGCTCCTGATGGTCGCGCTCATGGAGGACGACCACATCGGCGACGACGTGCTTATCAACGTGCCGCTCTGGCCGAAGCCGATCAGCGAGACGCAGTACCAGCCCCACGAGGCGAACATCAACGGTTACCACTACCGGTTCGTCTTCCGCCTTGAGCCCACCTACGCCTGACGGAGGATCACATGCGCACGCTCCTGCCCGGAGTCGCCACCACGGCCGCCGCACTGTCACTGGCCGCGTTCCTCGCCGCACCCGCCCAGGCCGCGGCCGATCCCGGCGAGCGGAAGGTCCGGCTGAAGTCCGGCGCGCCCGTCGCGGGTGAGCTCGTCCTGGTCCTCGGCTCGCTCGAGGCGTTCGACCTGGAGGAGAAGGGCCAGGACGAGGTCCGCGTCGAGCTCAAGGACGGCCAGGACAAGTACTACATGTGGCCCACCAACGGCGAGGAGGCCGAGACCAGGCTCGGGTACTGCTGGACCTGGACGAGTGCCGCCGCCAAGTGCTCCGGGAGCACCCAGAGGTCCGCAGGGCCGTACACCCGGCTGACCGTGACGCCGGGGGCCTCGTTCACCATCGAGGTCTGGGAGGACGACCACATCGGCGACGACCTGCTGCTCAGCATCCCGGTGATCGCGAGCGGCGAGCCCCAGGCCGTCGAGGGCAGGTCGACTCCCGGCAAGGGATTCAACTACGGCCTCACCGCCCGCATCGAGGTCGCCTCCTGAGGGACGTCGCGGGCCGGACCTCGTCCGGCCCCGCCGAACGGGACGGCGTCCCCGGGCGCCGCACCCTCCCGGGGCGGACGTGATCTCCGGGTCACCCCGCCCCCCTCGTCCGACACCCGGGTCCCGGGGGCCTGCGGTCAGTGCTCGCCCCGGGCCGGGACGCCGAGCTCGGCGCACGCCTCCCGGTAGAGCCGCACCACCTCGGCGCGGACCTGCGCGCGCTCGGTCAGCCTGGTGCCCCACGGGACCCGCACGGTGACCTCCCGCCCGTCGACCACGGCGGCGAACTCGATCGCCTCGGCGTCGACGCCGGTGGTCGTCGCGGCGGTGGCCTCGGGCCGCCCGCCCAGGGCCCGGCAGATCAGCAGCGCGTCGTCGGCGTGGTCGTCGTTCATGTGACGCCTGATCGCCTCGACCACGTCGGGGGTGAAGGGAGTGTCCATCCCGGAAGCCTAACGACGGGTCGTTCCCGGGATCGCGAGGCGTCCGACCCAGATGCGTCCTGACGTAGATAATCCACAAGGAAACCAGTTGGTAGACTGAGGCACATGATCGCCATGGCAGTCACCCGCACCGAGCCGGACCTGTCGTTCCTGCTGGACCACACCGGCCACGTCCTGAGGACCCGGATGGCGGCGGCGCTCGCCGACATCGGGCTCACCCCGCGCATGCACTGCGTGCTGGTCCACGCCCTGCAGGAGGAGCGCACCCAGATCCAGCTCGCCGAGCTCGGCGACATGGACAAGACCACGATGGTCGTCACCGTCGACGCCCTGGAGAAGGCCGGGCTCGCCGAGCGCCGGCCGTCCCGCACGGACCGGCGGGCACGGATCATCGTGGTCACCGAGAAGGGCGCCCAGGTCGCGCGGCGGAGTCAGGAGATCGTCGACGGCGTCCACCGGGCGATCCTGGACTCGCTGCCGGGCGACGAGGCCGAGGTGCTGGTCAGGGCCATGAGGCGGCTGACGGAAGGACACCTGGCCACCCCGGTCGAGGCCCCGCAGGCGGCCCGGAGGGCACGGCAGAGCACAAAGTAGATCCGACAGGGATCGTCTACAACAAAACTATCTGCTACGGTCTCTCCTGTTCCCTCTCGGACAGGAGACGACCATGTCACCCACCCCTTCCTCCCCGCCGGACCCGGCCGGCACCGGCAGGTCACGCTGGACGGCGCTCGCCGTCCTGTCGGCCGCGATGCTGATGACGATCCTGGACGGCAGCATCGTCACCGTGGCGATGCCGGCCATCCAGCGGGACCTGGGATTCTCACCCGCCGGGCTCAGCTGGACGGTGAACGCCTACCTGATCGCCTTCGGCGGGCTGCTCCTGCTGGCCGGCCGGCTGGGGGACCTGATCGGCCGCAGGACCATGTTCCTGGCGGGCAACGCGGTCTTCACCGCCGCGTCGCTGCTGGCCGGGGCCGCCGGCGGGCCCGGCCTGCTGATCGGCGCCCGGTTCCTGCAGGGCGTCGGCAGTGCCATGGCCTCCTCGGTCGTCCTGGGCATCCTGGTGACGCTGTTCACCGAGCCGCGCGAGCGCGTCAAGGCGATCGGGGTCTTCAGCTTCACCGGTGCCGCCGGAGCCTCGATCGGCCAGGTGCTGGGCGGGGTGCTCACCGACGCGCTCAGCTGGAACTGGATCTTCTTCATCAACCTGCCGATCGGGCTGGCCACGATCGCGCTGGCGATCCGGGTGCTGCCGGACGACCGCGGGGCCGGGCTCGCCGCCGGAGCCGACGCGCTCGGCGCCGTGCTGGTCACCGCCGGGCTGATGCTCGGCATCTACACCGTGGTCAAGGTCGAGCAGTACGGCTGGTTCGCGGCGCACACCCTCGGCCTCGGCGCGCTGTCGCTCGCGCTGCTGGCCGCGTTCTTCGTCCGCCAGGCCACCGCCAGGACCCCGCTGATGCCGCTGCGCATCCTCCGCTCGCGCAACGTCGTGGGCGCCAACCTCGCGCAGATGCTGACGCTCTCGGCCATGTTCGCCTTCCAGATCCTTCTCGCGCTGTACGTGCAGAAGGTCCTGGGCTACGGCGCGCTCGACACCGGCCTGGCGATGCTGCCCGCGGCGGTGTCCATCGGCGGCGTGTCCCTGTTCGTCTCCGCCCGGCTCAACACCCGCTTCGGCGAGCGCACGGTGCTGGTGGCGGGCCTGGCGCTGCTGCTCGGGGCGATGGGCTGGCTCAGCCGTGTCCCGGTGAACGCGGACTACGTCACCGACCTGCTCCCGGTGATGCTGCTCATCGCCGGTGGCGGGCTGGTGCTGCCCGCACTGACCTCGCTCGGCATGTCCGGTGCCCGGGCCGACGACGCGGGCCTGACGTCGGGGCTGTTCAACACCACCCAGCAGGTCGGCATGGCCGTCGGTGTCGCGGTGCTGTCCACGCTGGCCGCCTCGCGTACCGGGGAGCTGCTGGTCGCCGGTCAGGGCCAGGCCGCCGCGCTGACCGGCGGCTACCGCCTGGCCTTCACCGTCTCCGCGGCCCTGCTGCTCACCGCCCTCGTGGTCGCGCTCCTCACGCTGCGCCGCCCCGGGACCGACGCGGCCGAGGGGACGGGCGGCACCGCCCGGGACACCACCGCGGCGGGGGACGTCACCGCCCGGGACACCGGCACCGGGGACGCGGCTCCCGGACGGCCCGCGGCCCGGTCGAAAAGCGCCTGACAGCGCCTGACAGCGCCTGGCAGCGCCTGGCAGCGCCTGGCAACATCTGACCGCGCCTGACAGCGCCTGGCAGCGCTCGACGACGACCGCGAACGGCCGGTGGCCGGGACCGGCCCGCGACCCCGGCGGCGCCCCCGGCCGGTTCCCGCGGATCAGCTGTCGGGGACGAAGTCGCCCACCCGCTTGAGCTCGGCCGAGATGTGCGACTGGAGCGGCTGCCCCATCGCCGCCATGTCGTAGGCCCACATCAGGTTGCCGTTGACCAGGCCGTACAGGCGGTGGCCCGCGGTGTACTCCTTGGCGGTCGCGGTACGGGCCACCACGTCGGTCTGGAGCTCGATCTTGTGGAAGACCACCTCCCCGACGTAGATCTCCACGATGCCGGTGGGGTGGGACAGGCACACCTCCAGCTGGCGTCCGGGAAGCTGGCGCCAGAAACCGGTCTCGGTGCCCAGCGGGCGGACCTTGGCGCCCGCCTCGTCGAGCAGCCAGGTGCGGCTGGTGTAGGTCAGGAACGGCTTGCCGTTGTGACCGAAGACGATCTCCTGGCCGAAGTTGAAGCTCTCGATCGTCGGATATCCCCCGACTCCGGCGCCCTCCCACCTGCCCACGAGGAAGGCGATCGGCTCAAGATCGGGATGAAGTTCGGGAACGTCCATGGGTCCGAGCCTAGAGCCGCCCCGGTACGGTTCGCGCCCGCGCGGGGGACCCGCATAGGCTTCGCACATGGCACGATCACTGGTGATCAAGGTGACCGCCGGCGAGGACGCACCCGAGCGCTGCAACCAGGCGTTCACGGTGGCCGCGGCGGCGTTGGCGAGCGGGGTACCCGTCTCACTCTGGCTGACCGGCGAGGCGTCGTGGTTCGCCCTCCCCGGGCGGGCGGAGACGTTCTCCCTCCCGCACGCGGCCGGGCTGGGCGACCTGCTCGGCGCGGTCCTGGCCGGTGGCAGGGTGACGCTCTGCACGCAGTGCGCGGCGCGGCGGGAGATCACGGTCGACGACGTGATCGAGGGGGTCCGCATCGCGGGCGCCCCCACGTTCGTCGAGGAGGTCCTCGGCGAGGGCGTCCAGGCCCTCGTCTACTGAACGGCGCCCACCGGCGAATCCGGCTCATCGCGGTCGTGGGTGTGGTCGCGGCCCGAGGCCGCCGGCGACCGGCGGCGTTGTACACCGTCACTCTGGGTATGGGAGGTTCTTGGCGTGCTCACCTTGGTGACCGTGGCCCCGCTGGTCGACTATCCCGGTGCCGTGCCGACCGAGCCCGTCGGACGCGCCCTGGTGACCGAGCTGCTGCAACGGAACGTCGCCACCCGAGTCCTCGCCGAACCCGGTACGGGCGACTGGCCGAGCCAGGTGGAACTCGTCCCCGGTTGCATCACGCGGTGGGAGGAGACACCGGACGTCTTCGACGGGGTCGGCACGGTGTTCCTGGCGGGGGCGGACCCGGCGACCGTCCACGGCGCCCTTGAGCTCGCCCGATCCCGTGGTGTCGCCAAGGTGGTGAACTTGTCGTCGCACGGCCCCGACATCGAGATCACGCTGCCGCCGGAGTACTGGCATTGGCTGGCGGTGGAGGTGGTGGTGGAGCGGTCCGGCATGGCGTGGGCCCATGTCGTCCCGTCCGCGGTGATGGCCGCGACGCTGACCGGTACGTACCCCCTGGCAGGGGGAAGCTGGATCAGCCGGATCGCGCAGCGGCGCCCGATCCGCGTGCCGTACGCCGACGCCAAGGTGCCGCTGATCCACGAGAGCGACCTCGCCGAGGTCATCACACACGTCCTGCTGGGCGAACGTTTCGACGGCCGTCGGGTCCACGTGGCCGGCCGGCCCGTCAGCGCCGTCGAGCGCGTCCAGGCGCTGCGCGACGCGACCGGGCTGCCGATCGTGCTCGACGAGGTGAGCGTGGAGGAGGCGCCTGCGGTGCTCGGCTCGATGGGCATGGGAGACCACGACATCGAGCATCTTCTGGCCACACTGCGATGGTTCAGCGAGCACGACGACGACACTCACAAGATCGCGGAGGGGCTGCTCGGTCGCCCGTTGCGCAGCTTCACGACCTGGGCCCGCGAGCACGCGGCGACCTTCGCCACCGGCCAGGGCTCGTCCTGGGCGTAGAGGGTTCCCCCTCGGGGACGGCCACGGCAGGTCCGCGGTGAATACGGTCACGCGTACCGGAGACGGGCCGTTCCGGACGCCCGGGACCGCGTCCGGTCCGGCCCCGGGCCCACCGCCTCAGCCCGGGCGTACCGCGGCCAGGCGCTCCTCGCGGAGCCGCTCGAACCAGGCGTCGTCGATCGGCGGAAGCTGGGCGCCCACCGCCCAGGTGAGCAGCAGGTCGGCGAGGCCGGGGTTGCGGGCCAGCGCGGGGCCGTGCAGGTAGGTGCCGACGATCTTGCCGATGTGGCAGCCCTCGGTGCCGTCGCCGTTGCCCGTGCCCACCGCGGTACGCGCCAGCGGCCGGACGCCCTGTCCCAGCCGGGTGACGCCCATGTGGTTCTCGAACCCGGTCAGCGTCGGGATGCCGAGCACCGGGTCGGCATCCCCGGCCAGCTCCCCGACCGCCCGGCCCTCGCCCCGGCCGCTGGCGATGTCGATCAGGCCGATGCCGTCGACCGGCTGGCCCTCCTCGCCGCCGAACGTGGTGCCCATGATCTGGTAGCCCGCGCACACCGCCAGCAGGGCCGCTCCCCGCTGGACGGCCCGGTGCAGGCCACCGTCGCGGCGGAGCCGTTCCGCGGCCAGGATCTGCGGCCGGTCCTCGCCGCCGCCGATGAGGTAGATGTCACCGCTCTCCGGGACGGCGTCGGCCGAGCGCACGTGCACGGTCTCGACCGGGATGCCGCGACGCCGGGCGCGCTGCTCCAGGACCAGGACGTTGCCCTGGTCGCCGTACGTGCTCAACAGGTCCGGGTAGATCCAGACGAGGCGCAGGGCGCTGTCAGACTGCACGACCGAACTCCGATCGAATCTGCTGGAAGGCGGTGTAGTTGGCGATGACGTCGACCTTGCCCGGCGGCTGCGCGCCGAGCGCCTGTTCGAACGAGCCGACGAGCTGGAACGGCACGTCGGCGACGTCCAGCCGGAGCGCGAGGTCCAGCCGGCGTTCGCCGGTCACGAACACCGGCCTGCCGCGCAGCACCCGGTAGTCGACGTCCCACAGCCACGACGTGTCGCGGCCGTCGGGCCCCTGGGCGTTGACCGAGAGGACGACCGGCAGCGAGGGGTCGAGCACGTCGAAGGCCTCCAGCCAGCCGGCCGGGTTCTTGGCCAGCAGCAGCCGGGCGTGCCGGCCGTCGCGCTCCACCGTGGTGTAGCGGCCGGCGACCGACCTGACCTCGCGCAGCCGGGGCAGCGCCCGCTCGACCGGCAGGCCGAACGCCTCGGCGGTGGCCAGCGCGATCGCCGCGTTGGCCCGGTTGGCGCGCCCGGGGAGCTGGATGTCCAGCACCCAGCGCCGGCCGCGCGGGTCGACGACCGCGTCGTCGTCGAGGACCCAGGACGGCTCGGGGCGGCGGAAGGTGCACTCGCGGCAGGCCCAGTCGTTCTCCCCCGCGACGGAGGGGGCACCGCTGCCCACGCCGCCCGGCGGGACGTACTCCATGCCCTTGCGGTCGAGGGGGCCGCCGCACTCGGGGCAGCACCAGGAGTCCTCCTTCCACGGCTGCCCCGCCGACACCCAGGTGACCGAGGCGGCGGTGGAGGCGCCCCAGGTCACCAGCGGGTCGTCGGCGTTGGCGATGACGTGGGTGTTCCTCCCGGCCAGCGCCCGCCGCCACTTCTGGGCGAGCAGCCAGATCTCCCCGGCCCGGTCCATCTGGTCGCGGCTGAGGTTCATCAGGCAGATGACCCCCGCGCCGGTCGTGTCGATCACCTCGGGCAGGTACTTCTCGTCGACCTCCAGCACGCCGTACGGGGCGTGCTTGGCCGACGACAGCGCCGAGACGTGCCCGGCGGGCATGTTGGCGCCGAAGGCGTTGGTGGCGACGTCGCCGAGCTCCGACAGCGCGGAGGTGATGAGGCGCGTCGTCGTGGTCTTGCCGTTGGTCGCGCTGACCAGCACGAGCTTGCGGTCGTGCGCGAGTTTGCGCAGCAGGTCGGGCTCCAGGACCAGGCTGACCCGGCCCCCGATCACCGACCCGTCCCCGCGTCCGGTGACCCGGGACAGGGTGGCGGCCGTGCGGCCCAGAGCGGTCGCGAGCTGCGCCCGCAGCGGAAGCTGAGTCATGCCGTCTCCTCGCGTGGCGACCGGTCGTGGAACGACCCCGCGGCCCGCGGGCCCCGCCCGGGGACCGGGATCGCCGAATCGTTCATGCCGCAGATCCTAGCCCTGCTTCGGTACCTCCACCTCCGGCCGCGCGCCGTACGCCCGCCCGGAACGGATCATCGGGCCGGACGGGAGCGGAACGGGCCACCCCGGGCCACCCCGGACCACTCCGGACCACTCCGGACCACTCCGCGCCGTCCCGGGCCGTCCCGGGTCCGCGGACGGGACGCCTCACCGTTCGGCGAAGGCGAGCTCGGCCGGTTCCGGTGAGCCGCCGTCGAACGGCAGGACGAACCGGCGCGGCCAGGACAGCACGCTCTCCAGCCAGCCGGCCCCCATCGTCTGGGCCACGTGCCGGAGCCGCTCGGCCGGGTCGATGCCGATCGTGACGGTGTCGACGTCGCGGTCCACCCCCTCGCGCTCGTCGTCGCCCAGGATCGCCCGCCAGGCCAGTTCCCGGTTGCGGTCCACCTCCATGGACAGGGGGTGGTGGCGCAATGCCTTGGCCCGGTGGCCGAGCAGTTCCGAGGCGCCCGAGGCGCGGCTGAACAGCGCGTACTCCATCACCGGTGCGGCTCCGCGCGGGTTGGGCGCGGGCCGGCCGTAGGGGAAGAGCCGGTCCACCTCGTGCAGCCACCGCACCTGCGGGATGACCCACGCGGGTCCCGGCCGCTCGCCGGGCTCGCGGTCGGGGCCGAGCAGCCGGGTCGCGACCGCGGCGACCTGCTCGGTGAGCGTGGCCGGGTCGCCGACGGTGCGCAGCGACCACGCGCGCCGGCCCACGCTCCGTTCCACCGTCGTGGCCAGCAGGCACTCGCGGCGCCGCGCGGGCAGCTCCGACCACAGGTCGGCCAGCGCGCGCGGCACCCCCGGCACCGGGCGGTTGGTGCAGAACGCCAGCACCAGCGTGTCGGTCCAGATCCGCAGCCAGGCCCACTCCGGCGCCTCGGCGAGCAGGTCGGCCTCGCGCAGCTCGACCAGCGTGCACGCCCGGCCCTCCTGGCACTCCTGCCCGCACGCGGCCGAGCGGCGCCCGCAGATCGGCGGCAGGTGGCCGGGCACCGGGCGCTCGCGGTCCTCGCCCAGCGGCACCTGGATGCGCAGCGGCCGGTCCATGCCGTCGGCGAAGACCGCGGCGACCCCCGGCGGGAGCGAGACGACCTGGCGCGACTGCTCCTCGCTCAGGTTGGTCGCCGCGCCGACCAGGTGCCGGTCGTCCTCGGCGGGCAACCGGTGGATGACCTTCAGCGCGGTGTTCTTCACCACGTCGGAGACGAGCTTGGTGGGGATCTGCTCGGCGACCACGATGCCCTCCCCGTACGCGCGGATCTCGGCCAGCATGCCCGCCAGCAGCTCGACCGCGTGCGTGCTGGCCCGCCCGGCGCCCCGGTCGCGGAGCAGCCGGTGCGCCTCCTCGATCACGATGACGTGCCGCAGCCCGCTGCTGCGCTCCTTCCTGGCCCGCATCCGCAGGTGCTCCACGATCCGGATGATCAGCGTGCCCATCAGGAACGCCTTGTCCTCGTCGTTGGCGACGTCCTCGATGGCGAGCACCACGTTGCGCTGGAGCAGGTCGCCGATGTCGGCCGGGTGCCCGCCCTCGAAGAACCGGCCCGCCGAGCCGACCCGCAGCGACCGGAGCCGGAGCGAGATGAAGCCCTCCACGTCGGCCTGGACCTCCCGGCCGTACCCGATCTCCTTGATCACGTCCATCGCGTGCCGCTGGAGCTGTTCCAGGGTCGGCACCGCGGGCCGCACCGCCGCGCCGGGGGCCGCCCAGCCGGTCACCACGTCCCAGCCGTTGGCCTCGTACACCCGCTGCAGGGCCAGCGACATGATCTGCGGGAACGGCTCCTCGGCGTCGAAGGCCGCCATGAACAGCGCCCGCACCATGTCGATGTGCGCCTGGACCGGGTAGCCGGGTTCGGGGGCGAGCGGGTTGACGCTGAACGGCACGCTCTCCGGGGCCGAGGGGTTGATCACGGTCACCGGGGCGAGGTGCTCGATGCGGCCGCCCATCGCGGCGTACTCGGACTTGGCCGGTTCGATGGCCAGCCACGGGATGCCCGCGCCGGTGAGCTGCTCCAGCAGGTGCCGCACGGTCTGGGACTTGCCGGAACCGGTGGCGCCGGTGACGAACGCGTGCCGGTTGAGGGTGGCCAGCGGGACCTTGAACGAGCCGACCGGCCGGTCCTGGCCGTCGAGGATCGACCCGAGCTCGACGGTCAGCGCGCCGGGCACGGTGTCGGCCTCGCTGGTCACGTCGAAGAAGCCCGCGTCGAGCACCCGCACGCCCGGGACCTCCCGGTGCGGCAGCCCGGCGAGGGCGGCCAGCGCCCCGGCGGTGGCCGCGAACGGGGCCGCGGCGCCGTCGGCCGGGTCCTGCAGCGTCGTCGCGAGTGCCTCGGCGAACCCCAGGACGGGACCGGACAGCGCGCTGCGCAGGCGGTAGGGGTGGTGGCTCATCTCGGCCGAGCCGACCAGCACCGGGGCGATCTGGCGCAGCTCGTCCGGCCCGGCGGCCCCGGCCAGCACCCGGACGTTCCAGAGCCCGGCCTCGCGGAAGGCGTCCAGCTCCTGCATGCGCCGCTCGGCCCGCTCGGCGTCGTAGCGGGAGCGCTCGGAGGCGTCGCCGTACTGCCGCAGCACGTTGAGCTGGGTGCGCAGGTGCGCGACCTCGGCGTCCAGCAGGTCGGTCTGCTCGGCCACCACCAGCCAGGCGAACGGCCGGGACATGAGCGTGACCAGCGTCGACTCGAAGAGCGTGGGCCGCCTGATCTCGTCGGCGTCCGGTTCGCGCCGACCGCCCAGCGGCGGGGCCTGCCGCCCGGGGCAGACGGTCCAGGCCAGGTCCGACAGGTCGCGGAGCCACTCGTCGCCGATCCGCACGCCGCGGGCGCCGCCGGGGAAGAGCAGCGGCTCGGGACCGGCAGGGACGGGCTCGGGCTCGGCGGTGGCGGCCCTGCGGGGCGGGCGCGGCGGGGTCAGCGGCCCCGCGTTGGTGATCAGTTCCAGCGGGGCGCCGGATCCCCGCGAGAGCCAGCCGACCACGAAGGGCCGGCCGCGCTGGGCCGTGGAGAGCACGGCGGGCAGGACGGTGACGAAGTCCCACTCGGCCGAGGAACTGCGCGAGGGCGCCGTGATCGCCTGGATTCTGTACCAGGGCCCGGTCAGGGCATGGGGCGGACGGGACACACTTGGCTGCATTTGGTCTCCACCCGGGGGACCCGGCTCCAGGCCGGAGGGTTGACGCTTCACGGATCGCTCCGCCGTACCGGCCGACGCGTGATCGGGGGTGGGCCACCCCCGTGACCACGGTCGAACCTGACTCGGGGCTCGCACCTCCGCATTGACCATCCCATTACGACATACGGACGCCCCCTTGGCGTACCCACCGGCCCGGCCGTCGTCTCATCGGCGGCGGCGCCAGTCGAGCCTGGCCGGGGGCGGGCCGAGGTTGGGCGGCGCGTCCTCGAACGGGTTCGGCTCGTGCGGGTCGGGCCGCCTGCCCTGCGCCCGCTCCAGCACGGCGTCCCTGATCTCGTCGAACTCGCCCAGCGTCGTCCTGGGGAAGGTCAGTATCGCCGGGTTGGCGTCGGCGAGGCGGACCCTGCGGCCCTCGGCGGTGGCGTCGGTGACGATCACGGAGGTGGTGGGGAGCTGCTGGAGCTGGTGCGGCTCGACCAGGAACTCCCTGGAGCGGTGGAGCACCCGCTCGGTCTCGCCCATCGCCTTGGTCGCGCGGCGGCCCCACTCGGTGGACTCGGTGATGTCCTCCTTGAGGTCGGCGGGTGTCGTCTCGCGCCCGTCCTCGCCCTCCTCGGCCTGGCCGACCGTGGAGACGTAGCCGCCGTCCATCCCGGCCCCGGCGGCGCTGATCGTCTCGGTGAGCTGGGCGAGCTCCAGGCGGTGCTCGGTGCCGACGTGCTCGCTGGCGATCCGGGCGTCCTCGGCGTTGCCCAGCCGCATGAACGTCACGGCCGCGTGCCCCCGGCCGAGCCGCTCCCGTACGGTCGGGGTGAGCGAGCGGTAGGTGAGCACCAGGCCGGTCCTGGAGGTCTCGCAGGCGTCCATGAGCCGGTCCAGCACGTCGCCGCGGAGCTTGTCCGCGCCCGCCACGATGATCGTGTGGTACCAGGGCCGTTCGGAGGCGGGCGACTGGCGCAGGATGTGGGTGAGCGCGGTGGCCACGTAGGTGCCGAGGACCCGGTTGCCGAACACGCCCGCCTGGCGGTCCATCGACACGACCCGCAGGCGCGCGGGCGGCAGGCGCACCGCCTCCGAGCCCAGGGTCTCCAGCTTGCGCAGCTGTGACTCCAGGGCCCACGCCCGCTCGATCACCACCCGGTCGCTGACGCCCCGGCCGAACAGGGTGCCGATCCGCTCCAGCTGGGTGGCGGTGATCAGGCCGAGCCGCAGGTCCTCGCGCGGGTCGCCGACCTGGGCCAGGGCGCGCAGCGCCGCGGTGACCTGGTTGATCGTGGCGCTCTCGCCCAGGACCTCCAGGACGCGCTCCAGGATGGCGTTGTCGAACGACAGGTCCCTGGTCGTACGGTGCTCCTCGCTGACGCTCACCACGTGGGCGAGGACGTCGGCGAAGGCCTCGGGGGCCAGCGTGGCGCCCAGGTCGAGCCGGGGCAGGTCGACCGGGAGCACCCAGACCAGCGGTTCGTCGCCGCCCCTGCGCGCCAGCTCGATGAGGTCCTTGGCTACCGCGCCCTCCGACAGGTCGAGCACGGTCAGGTGGCCGCCGCTGTAGAGGCGGGTCGCGCCGAGCAGGGTGATCAGCGCCGACCAGCCGGGCAGGGTGCCTCCGGCGACGTCGATCCGGTCGATCTCGTCGGGCACGGCCACCGCGTACCAGGTGAGCTGGCGGTCGTGCCGCTCCTTCTTCTCCGCCCACTCGCGGTAGCGGGCGGCGTGCTCCTCCTGGGCGAGGAAGAGCTCCCTGTCGCGTTCCTCGCGCAGCCGGTCCCCGGCCGCCTCGCGTTCCCTGATGCGGTGGCGGACCGCCCGGTCGCCCTGGTGCACGGCGTAGCTGCAGAACGCCGCGATGCCACCGGCGGCGATCACCCCGACCGCGGCGAACGACCAGCTCAGCATCTCGGTGACGCCCAGCACGAGGATCAGCGTGGCCAGCCCCGCCATGAACGCGCGCACGATCCTGACCGGCCGGTTCAGCAGGTCCTCGTTCAGGCGCTCCCTGCGGATCCACTCGGGATCGACGGGCTCGGGAGGGTTCTCCAGCGGGGAGGGTCGCTTGGGGGCCGGACCCGGATCAGGGTGCAACAAGGCATACTGCCAGCCCAGGTAGATCCGGTCCGCCTGGAGCTGCGCATGCTCGGGATGCACGTCCGCCACGGAACCTCCGCCATCGGGCTCATCGGAAGCCTCGGAGACAGCGTAAGAGTTCGACCTCCCATTCGGGCAGCGTTCCCGCCAATCCGCTGCATTTTCCCCGGGTTCACCCGTGCTTAAGGGATAAATGAGGCGGATGGGACGGACTCACCGATTACCATCGTCTCCCATGACTGCCTCCCCGGAGGATCCCCCCGAGGGGTCCACCCGCCGGCGGCGTCCCGTCGCGGTCCCCCTCGCCGCCCTGACGGCGGCCTCCTGCCTGGCGATCGTCGCCGCCCTCGGCGGCCTGGCGACCGCTCCGGACCGTCCGCCCAAGCGGCTGGGACCGGGCGCCACCCTGGACCAGGAGCAGTTCACCACCCGGTTCGTCGAGTCCCGGACGGTGAGCGAGCCCGGCGCGTTCGGCGGCCCGGCCAAGCGCCTGCTGGAGATCGAGTTCGAGGTCGTCAACAAGGGCGAGGAGACCGCGTCCATGGGGCTGCCGTACAGCGGCGGGCCGGGCGGCCCGTCCTTCGGCTCGTCCCTGCTGGCGATCACCCCCAGAATCGGCGGGAAGTACGGCCCGTCGGTGTCCGGCCCCGGCGGGGAGGGCGGTCAGCTGCACCCGGCCCTGCCGGCCAGGGTCGTGGTCGCCTACGAGCTGGCGGAGGGGCAGAAGGCCCCCCGGGAACTGACCATCGACGTCGGCAGGTACGAGTTCAGGGAGGGGATCACCCTGACGCCGGGCTGGCACCTGGTGACCAAGGGCGAGGGCGACAGGCTGAAGCCCGTGACCGCCGCCCGGGTGACGCTCCCCGTCGTGCCGAAGGGAACGCGCTCGTGAGCACCCCCGTCCGCCCCCACCCGGAGACGGGACCGCGAACGGAGTCCCGGGAGGGACCGGGGACGCCCGGCCGCGACGGCGAGCGGCCGGGCCGGTGGCGCGCCGCGGGCGCCGTGCTCACCGGGATCGCGCTGGCGGTCGCGGCCGTGGGACTGCACGCCTTCGGCGCGGGCGTCTCCGACCACGACGCACCGCTCACCTGGACCGGGAGCGTCGGCGAGAACGTCACCGGCTCCCGCTTCTCCGCCCGGGTCAAGGCGGTGCACGCCGCCCGGTCCATCGCGAACGCGCCCCCGGGCGGCTCCGGGGACCCCCCTGACGGGCAGAAGCGGGTCACCACGAAAGGGATCTTCGTCATCGTGGAGGTGGGCGCCACGGCGACCCGGGAGCCGCAGCGGCTGGGCGCCCCGGTGCTGCTGGCCGACAGCGGGCGCGGCTACGAGGCGACCGACCGGATGGAGGAGACCTCGACCATCGTCCACCCCTTCGTCCAGCCGGGCTGGTGGACCGAGGGCGTGGCGGTCTTCGAGATCCCGCCCGGGGAGCTGGCCGGCTCCCGGATCGTGCTCGCCCCCCAGGGCGGTCTCATCGTCGAGCCGAACGGGCCCGAGATCGAGATCGACCTGGGTCTGGACGAGGAGGCCGCCAAGCGCCTGATCTCGGCCGCCAAGGACGTCTACACGCCGGCCGGCAGGGGGTGACGGGCCGATGGGAACGCCGTACCGGGGCACGCCGGGGAACGGGCCGGAGCGCGACTGGTTCTCACCGGAGCGGGAGCCGCGGCCCACGCGGGGCACGGCCCCGGCAGGGGGCGGGACGCCCACGCAGAACAGGGCTCCCGCATGGGACGGGGCTCCCGCATGGGACGCGACACCCTCGCGGGACGCGACGGACGTCCGGGACGGGGTGCCTGGCCGGGACGAGGCGCCGTCCCCGGGTGAGGCGTCCGCCCGGTCCCGCGGGCGTCACGCGGGCTCGCGTCCGCGCGGGCGTACCGCGCTGCGGGCCGCCGGGGCGGCCGGGGCCGTGGTGCTCGCCCTGGCCGCCTCCACCTGGAACGGCTACACCGTCTACAGGGACACCCACCCCCCGGACAGGATCCTGACGGTCGCCGCGGGGGCCGAGGCGACCCTGATGCGGGTCTCCTGGAAGGTCACGGTCAAGGAAGTGGACGACCTGCCCGGCCAGAAGCCCGCGCCGGGCCGCACATGGCTCAAGATCAAGGTGACCAGGACCTCCCTGGACGCCGAGGGCGTCAGCCGGCGCGGCGAGCCCGGGGTCGAGATCAGGCATCCCGACGGCCGCGTCTGGAAGGCCCTGTCCCAGGGCGACGACGTTCCCGACGAGGTCAAGGACCACAGGACAGGAACGCCCTACTCCTACGACCTGGTCGGCATGGTGCCCGCGGGGGTGGCCGAGCAGGTCGAGGTCCACCTGCGCCCCTCCACGGCCCGCCTGGTGGAGGGCGAGTCGGTCAAGGACATGTTCGCCAGGAGCGCGAAGGAGGAGATCCCCCAGGACCGGGTGCTGCGCTTCACCCGGTGAGCGCCCGGCCCGTCTCCCGGCTCCGGGTGGCCGCGATGTCGAACGTGGCCGCCAGCAGGCAGACGGTCAGCACCGCCACCACCAGGTCCCGCAGGAAGCCCGTGGGCCCGCCCAGCGCCACCCAGACGAACGGCTCCTCGCTACCGATCAGCATCCGGACGCCCCGGTCCGCGTGGTCGGCCGCCACCCGGATCCCGACGTGGCACAGGCAGAACAGGCCGAAGAGCGCGGGGCCGCCCCGGGTGACCAGCCGGAAGGCGTTCACCGGGGGGATCCACCGCTCCTGGAGCCCCATCGTGGCCTGGCTCATCGTGGTGCGGGTCAGGCGGTGCGAGCGCTCCACCCGGGTCGCCACGTCGTCGAGCCGGGTCCCCCGCACGACCGCGCGGGTGTCCTCGGCGAAGGCGCCGTAGACGAGCGAGGCCACCGTCAGCCAGGTGAGCGGGACGATCAGGCCCTCCACCACGTGCGGCCAGACGTCGCCGACCGCGTGCGAGAACGTCTTCCACCACGGCAGGCTCTCGCGCGCGTTCTCGGCCCAGCCCTCGACCGCCGACACGACGGCCCGGTGGTCGAGCCAGTCCGAGCGCGCCTCGGCGAAGGCGAACAGCGCGTTGAGGCTGTAGAAGGCGAAGGCCAGCTCGAAGAAGGTCGCGGCCACGCCGCTCCCGGTGACCCTGCCGTTGGCGTGCCACCAGCCGAACAGCGTCCTGAGCAGGTACGCGACCACGGCGATGGTCAGGGAGATCCGCGGGTCCAGCGCGATCAGGCCGGTGCCGCCCTCGATCTCCCTGCCGGCCAGGCTGCCGGCGAGGTCCTGGTCGATCCGCCTGGCCGTGTCCACCGCGATGAACTCCCGGGCGTCCGCGCTCTGGAAGCCCCAGGCGAGGTAGATGGTGGCGAAGACCAGGGTGGCGCGGTTCAGCGCGCCGAACATGCCCTCGTCCGCCTCGCCGTCCTGGCGCCGGGCCCGGATCTCCCGCAGCGCCCCGCGTACCGAGTGCAGCATCCCGGCCATGACCACGAGCTCGGTCAGCACGATC
Organism: Streptosporangium sp. NPDC050855; assembly: GCF_044456585.1. Classification (NCBI taxonomy): domain Bacteria; kingdom Bacillati; phylum Actinomycetota; class Actinomycetes; order Streptosporangiales; family Streptosporangiaceae; genus Streptosporangium; species Streptosporangium sp. NPDC050855. The sequence continues at coordinate 513,342 of NZ_JBITFY010000001.1, read as the reverse complement.
AGGGTGAACAGGAACATGGTGACGACCAGCCGCACCTGCCGGTGGTCGCCGTGGGAGACCTCGCTGGCGGCCACCATCAGCAGGGCCCGGACCACCCGTCCCATCGAGAACCAGACGACCAGCGACAGGGCGCCGGCCGCGAGGATCCCGAGCATGTGCGCGGGCAGCGAGGACGCCGAGAGCGGGGCCGGCTCCCGTCCGGCGGCCCGCGACGGCGCGGGCGGCGCGGAAACGGACGGAACTGGCGGCATGACAGACCTTCCGGACACCCGATGCATCGTAGGGCCCCGGCCTCACCGGCCACAGGAAAACCGCCCGACGCGGCGGAGGGCTCAGCGGACCAGGCTCCACGCCGCCGCCGCGATGTCGGCCGCGGGACGGGGCGGATGCTCCCCCAGCCAGTACGTGGCGATCCCGACCAGCGCGCCCGCCACGTGATGGGCGTGTATCTCCGGCGGCACGTCGTCGTGCCCGGGAGGCCTGGAGCCCGCCGCGAAGGGGTCGCCCAGCCCCGCGGCCAGGGCCTCGTGCAGCCGCGCGCGGAACCGGGCGCTGCCGTACGGACCGAGCATCCGCCGGTACAGCCCGGCGCGCTCCCCGATGTGCTCGAACAGGGCGATCAGCGACGCGGGCACCGGCCCCGGCTCCCGGTAGGGGCACCGCGCGGCGTCGGCGGCCAGCTCGGCGACGGCGGTCTCCATGGCGTCGAGCACCAGGTCGTCACGGTCGCGGTAGTGGACGTAGACCGTGGCCCGGTTCACCCCGGCCAGCTGGGCGATCTCGGCGACGGTGATCGAGTCGGGGTCGCGCGCACCGGCCAGCTCCAGCACGGCGGAGCGCAGCCGGGCCCGCGTCCTGCGGATTCTCGGATCGTCTGCGGGCATGCCGCCAAGCCTAAACGACATGTGTCGAATAAACGACGCCTGTCGTGTGTTGCAGAGGCCATGAAGCGCATGGAGATCTGGGCGGACCTGGTCTGCCCCTGGGCCTACGTCGGCAAGCGACGCCTGGAGAAGGCCGGACTCGGCGAGGACGTGGAGGTCGTCTGGCGGCCGTACCTCATCGACCCGATGGCCCCGATACCGTCCGAGCCCCTGGAGGACGCCCTTCGCGACCCGGTCGCCGAGGGCGCGCTGCGGGCCTGCCACCCCACCCTGACCCCGGCCGAGAACCGGGCCCGCGTATCGAACGCCGCCGCCGCCGAGCGGATCGGTGAGAGCACCGGCGACGCCGCGCCGCGGCAGGGCGCGGTGTGGCGGGGCGCGGTGTGGCGGGCGAACACGTTCGACGCCCACCGGGTGATCGCCCTCGCCTACGGGCGGGGCGGCGCGGCGCTCCAGGACGCGGTCGTCGAGCGGATCCTGCGCGCCCACTTCACCGAGGGCGCCGACATCGCCGACCGCGCCACCCTGGCGGCGCTCGCCGCCGAGGCCGGCCTGGACGGCATGACCGAGGCGCTGGAGCGCGGCGACGGCACGGACGAGGTCCGCTCCGAGCTGCTGCGCGGCAAGGCCCACGGCGTCGCCACCTCACCGACCTTCGTGGTCGGCGACACCGCGGTCACGGGCGCGCAGCCTCCGGAGGTCCTCGCCGGCCTGGTACGTGACGCCGCTCCGCCGAGGGAGGTCCCCGACGAGGTCCGGTGGCTGCGCCAGGCCGAGGCGCTGCTGGGTCTGCGGGACCCGCTCGGTGCCCTGCGGACGCTGCAGCCGCTGCTGGCCGAGCACGGCGACGACCCCGCCGTTCGCCTGCTGGCGGCCCGCGCCTACTTCGGCTCGGCCCAGCTCGGCCGGGCGAGGGAGACGCTGGAGTCGCTGCTGGAGCGCACCCCCGGCGACCACTACGCCCGCTTCCTGCTCGGCAGGACGCTGGAGCGCGCCGGGCGGCACGGGCAGGCGCTGCCGCACCTGCGCCTGGCGGCGGCCATGTCCCCCGAGCCCGACTACGCCGACGCCGTACGGCGGGTGGAGGACCGCCTTCCCGCCTGACCTTCCGACCGCCTTCCCGGAAAGACGGGAGGCGGGAACGAGCGGAAGAGTGGGAAGACGGGAACGAGCGGAGGAGCGGGACGGCGGAAGGCCGCGGGCCACAGGCATGAAAAAAGGCCCCGCATCGCGCAAGGACCGGCACCCCCCGAGGGGGTACCGGTCCTTGACGAGGTGAACGGGTCCGGCCCTGCCGGGTCAGACGCTCACGGCGAGCTGGGTGACCTCGCCCAGGCGCGCCTGGGCGGGGATGTCCTTGCTGACGCCACCGCCCGCGATGATGCGGACGGTCCAGTCACCGGGGGCGGCGAAGAAGCGGAAGACGCCCTCGTCGGACACCACCACCTCACCGGTGAACTCGCCGGCGTGGTCGAGCAGGCGGGCGTACGCCCTGCCGGCGCCCGAGACCACGCCCTGGATCACGGCCTGTCCCGCGAGGTCGATCCCGGCCGGAATCGCGGCCGTCTGTTCCGGAGCTGCGCATCCCTGAGTCATTAGCGGGCCTCTCCCAGTTCGATCGGCACGCCTACCAGCGAGCCGTACTCGGTCCACGATCCGTCGTAGTTCTTGACGCTGGCCTGGTCGAGGATCTCGTGGAGGACGAACCACGAGTGCGCGGAGCGCTCCCCGATACGGCAGTAGGCGATGGTGTCCTTGGAGAAGTCGACGCCCTCGCCCTCGTAGAGGGCCTTGAGGTCCTCGTCCGTCTTGAAGGTGCCGTCGTCGTTCGCGGTCTTCGACCACGGGATGTTGCGGGCGGTGGGAACGTGGCCGCCGCGCTGCGCCGCCTCCTGCGGGAGGTGGGCGGGCGCGAGCAGCTTGCCGGTGAACTCGTCGGGCGAGCGCACGTCGACCAGGTTGAGCTTGCCGATCGCGGCGACGACGTCGTCACGGAAGGCACGGATGGACAGGTCCTGGTCCTTGGCCTGGTAGTTCGTCGCGGGACGCTCGGTGACGTCCTTGACGAGCTCGCGGGAGTCGAGCTCCCACTTCTTGCGGCCACCGTCGAGGAGCTTGACGTTCTCGTGGCCGTAGAGCTTGAAGTACCAGTAGGCGTAGGCGGCGAACCAGTTGTTGTTGCCGCCGTAGAGGACGACGGTGTCGTCGTTGGAGATGCCCCGGGACGACAGCAGCGCCTGGAAGCCCTCACGGTCGACGAAGTCACGGCGGACCGGGTCCTGGAGGTCCTGCTTCCAGTCGATCTTCACGGCGCCACGGATGTGGCCCGTGTCGTAGGCACTGGCGTCCTCGTCCACTTCAACGAGTACGACACCGGGGGTGTCGAGGTTGGCCTCGACCCAGTCGGCGTCGACCAGGACGGCGGAGCGGCTCATTTTTGATCCTCCGGGATCATCGTGCGGCGGGTGGTGAACGACGAATGATCAAGTACATCTCGCAGCCGAGGCAGAGCCCGAAAGCGGCGTTGAGAAAGGCGGCGAAGAGTGCCGCGGCGGTGGCGCCGAGGGCCAGCGGCGTGATCTGTGCGACGTATCCGACCAGGCCGACCAGGGCGAAGGCGAGTCCCACCGCCTGCGCGAAGCGCGGCGGCGAGGCGTCCTCCACCTGCCGGGGAGGACTCTTCACCAGAGCCCTGAAGACCGTTCCGTACGGCGACAGGCCGGCGACGCCCAGTGCGAACACCACGGCCTGGGCGGCCAGCAACCACGGGTTACCGGTGACCAGGACGAGCGCGAGCACGACGGCGGTGACGGCCGCGGCGAAACGGAGAGCTCGGGGATCGGCTTGCATCGCGTGATGCTCCCTGAAGGGTCGTGCAGATCGGTGCGGCTCGAACGGCCGCTTGAGATCGCCCTCAGGAAACGCGACAGAGCGCGGTGGTCACGCGGCAGAAATCAACCGCGCGCCGCTTCGTGAGCAGCTCTGTCGTCGGGTTCATGCCCATGACATTACCCCGGCGTCCCGCCATCTGTCACATCCCCGTCCAATTTCTGAGACAAGATCGTTCGGTGGACGGTAGGGTGCCCCGCTCACTCGCCCACCGCCGCCCCCAGGGCGCCGATCACGTCCGCCTTCCTGGGCTGGCCGGAGGCCCGCCGCACCACCCGGCCGGACGCGTCCAGGACGAGGACCGTGGGGGTGCGCATGATGTTCAGCGACCGGACCAGGTCGAGACGGGACTCGGCGTCGACCTCCACGTGCGCGACGCCCGGCACCATCCGGGCCACCTCGTCGAGGATCCGCCGGGTCGCCCGGCACGGCTGGCAGAAGGCGCTGGAGAACTGCACGAGGGTCGCGCGCTCCCCGAGCTCCATCTGCAGGTCGTCCGCGGTGAGCCGTTCCACCCCGCCCCTCGCCTCCCGCACCACGCCGTCGCGCCGCCGCACCAGCACGCCCGCGAGCGTGGCCAGGGCGAGCGTGACGGCCAGTACCGTCCACCCGGTCATGACGAAGGACAACGCGCCGGGGCCCCCGCGTGATTCCCGCGGACGGGCCGGTGCCGACCGGCGGACGATCAGGGGACGATCAGGGGACGAGGAGGGTGATCAGCACCCGTCCCCCGGCGGTGGCGATCTCGAACGAGGTGATGCGCTCGGGCGGGATCGTGGTCGTCGTCACGAAGGCGCCCGAGGCGTCCTGGGCGGCCCCGCCGACGGTCCACACGCCCGCCGTCTGCCTGAGGCCGCCGTCGCCGAACACCCTCAGTCGGCAGCGGGTGCCGTCGGCCACCCCGGTGAGCACGACCCTGACCGTGGTGACCCCCCGCGCCACGGACGCGGTCGCCACCGCGCGGACCGCGCCGTTCCGATCCGCCGCCCGCACCTCGCTCGGCGCGAGCATGATCTGCGACTCCGGGTCGGACGGGCGGGACCCGGTCGAGGACGGCGAGGACGACGGCAGGGGCCGCCGCGACGACGGCGAAGGGGGCGACGAGGGCGACGAGGGCGACGAGGGCGCGGCCTTGGTCCGGGCGTCGTCCTGGGACGATCCCGGGTCCCGCAGCGTCTCCCCCTGCTCCCGGCCTCCGCTTCGGGCGTCCGCCCCCTGGTCGGCCTCCGTCTCCCCGCCCGCGGCCGGGTGCGGCGCGGAGACCGCCGTGCCGACGTCCTGCTGGGACTGGGAGACCGTCCACAGGGTCCCGCCGCCGAGCCCGACCACCAGCACCGAGGCGGCCAGCGAGAGCATCAGCCGGTTCGTACGGCGTCGCCTGACACCGGCGCTGAGCAGCCGGTCGAGCACCGCGCCGGGCGGGCTCGCCACCTGCGCCACGTCGTCCTGGGACACCTTGCCCAGGAACGTGGCCACCCCGGTCAGCTCCTCCAGCTCCGCGCGGCACCGGGCGCACCCGGCGAGATGGGTCTCGACCGGCGCCCGCTCGTCCGGCTCCAGCGCGCCGAGGGCGTAGACCCCGAGCGACATCCGTACTTCGTCACAGGTCGTCGTCATGGCGCGAGCCCCCGCTCCTCCAGCGCCAGCTTGAGCGCCCGAAGCGCGTAATACGTGCGCGATTTGACCGTTCCGGCGGGGATGCCGAGCGCGTCGGCGGCCTCCCGGACGGACTTGCCCTGGTAGTAGACCTCGGCCAGCACCTCGCGGTGCTCGGGCCTGAGCGCGGCCAGCGCCTCGGCCACCGCCCACGACTCCACGGCCCGCTCCAGCTCGTCCTCGGCGGGCACCACCGCGAGCGCCTCGTCGCCCGTCTCCGGCGGGCGCGAGCTGCGCGCGCGGTGCTGGTCGACGACGAGGTTGCGGGCCACCGTGAACAGCCAGGCGCGGATGGATCGTCCGGTCAGCGCGTCCGGGTGGCGCCAGGCCCGCAGCAGTGTCTCCTGCACGACGTCCTCCGCCCTTCCCGAGTCTCCCGTCAGCCGCAGCACGTAGCCGTAGAGCGGCCCGCCGTGTTCGTCGAAGAGCGCCCTGACGAGCTGCTCGTCGGCGGTTCCGGCTTGGCTCACACCCTCACGACGTACGCCGGGGCGATCCGGTTCAGACACGGGACACGGTCAGCCGCGCAGGGGCACGTCGGAGGCCGTCCCCGAGATGCGCAGCCCTCCGGGGACGACCCGGACGTCGGTCAGCTTGAGGTTGTAGGGCAGCTTCCCGAGCGGGATGCGGTAGTTGAGGAACCGGTTGGGGTCGGGCACCGCGATGCCGCCGCCCAGGGTCACCTTCTCCGCGAGGAGCTGCAGGCCGCCCTGGACGATCTCCACCTTCATGGTCGCCTCGGCCGGCACCTGCTGTCCCAGCACCGTGATCTCCCCCTTGATGAGGAGCGCGTCGCCCGCGACGCTGACCTTGACCCCGCGCGGCGCCCGCTGGTTGAGCGCCCGCACCGGGACCACGACCGCCCCCTCCACCCGCTCGGCGCGCATGTCCACCTGCTGGGGGCGCATGACGAGGTCCTCCAGCCGCGCGGTGACGCCGTGCAGGGTGAAGTCGACGCTGGAGAGCGCCACGCCCGAGATCGTCATCGCGCCCGCGGCGACGTCGACCCTCTCGTAGCGGCCGGCGATCGCCTGGGTGAGGAAGGGGATGCCCGCGATGGTCACCTCGGGCGGGGCGGACAGGTCGTACTTGGCCGTCGCCTGCCGGGCGATCTCACGCTGCACCCCGGTGACGGCCACCCGGTCCAGGACCGCGACGAGGACGAGAAGCAGGACCAGAAAAGCGATGAGCTTACGCATCCGACTCCCTGTTCACTCTCCGGCTCCGGGGTGAGGCCGTGGGCGTGATCTCCCCTGGCCATCCTGTCCGAAACGACGCCCAGGTGGTAGCCTCCCGCGGCTCAGCCGCCCGCGAAGGGGGGCAGCACCTCCACCGTGGCCCCGTCGGCCAGGACGACCGTCCCGTGCGCCCGCAACCCCACCGGATCCCCGTTGACCAGGAACGACGACCGTCTCACCACGCGGGCGAGCGCGTCACGGCCCGATGTGATTTTGGTCATCAACTCGTCGAGGGTGGCGGCCTCGAACGGCTCCTCCGCCACGCCCGCCGCCTCCTTGGCCGCCGCCCAGTACCTGACGATGCCCGTCGCCATCTGTGAATCATCTCCTTGACCGCACGCAGGGTTACCACGCCATTACGGCGAATTCACCTGGAGAACCCGTGTTCATCAGGTGGACGTTCGCTGAACGCTTCATCCCCGTGGGTTATCCTCACCTACTACGGGACCTGGGCAATGTAGCCCCCGGGTCCTTACGTGTTTGTACGGCTTATTGCCGGCATGACGCGGGAAGGAGACATCGTGAGCAATCTCCTGCTGCTCACCAACGCCCTCGAGCCCTCGACCGAGGTGCTTCCGGCGCTGGGACTGCTGCTGCACTCGGTACGGGTCTCGCCGGCGGAGGCGTCCGCCCTGCTCGACGCCCCGCCCGCCGACGCGATCCTGGTGGACGCGCGCCGCGAGCTCGTCCAGGCCAAGAGCCTGTGCCGGCTGCTGCGGACCACGGGTGTCGCCTGCCCGCTGGTGGTGATCGTCACCGAGGGCGGCCTGGCCGGGCTGACCGCGGAGTGGGGTGTCGACGACGTCATCCTGGACACCGCCGGTCCCGCCGAGGTCGAGGCACGGCTCCGGATGGCCGTGGGCAGGCTCAGCCTCTCCGCGGCCGAGGACGTCCCCGACGAGATCCGCAACGGCGACCTGTCGATCGACGAGGCCACCTACACCGCCCGGCTCCGCGGCCGCGCCCTGGACCTGACCTTCAAGGAGTTCGAGCTCCTGAAGTACCTGGCGCAGCACCCGGGGAGGGTCTTCACCCGCGCCCAGCTCCTCCAGGAGGTCTGGGGGTACGACTACTTCGGCGGCACCCGCACCGTGGACGTCCACGTCCGGCGGCTCCGCGCCAAGCTCGGCGCCGAGTACGAGGCGCTGATCGGCACCGTGCGCAACGTCGGGTACCGGTTCGTGCCCGAGCGCGGCAACGAGCCCGTCGACGAGCGCGAGCCCGCCCACAACTGACGGCCGGTCCACGGCCCCGTACCCGTCCCGTCGTTCCGTGCCCGGTCACGTGCCGGCCACGGGGCCCCGCCCGGTGGGCGCATCGGCGCGCCCGGTGGGCGATCCCTCGCCCGCCCCGCGTCGGGCACACACGTCCGCCGTCAGTCGGGCGTCAGGCGGGCACGTCGGGCGTCAGGCACGCACGTCCGGCGGGGCACCGGGGGTGACCAGCCCCGACTCGTAGGCGAAGACGACGAGCTGCGCCCGGTCCCGGGCCCCGAGCTTGGTCATCGACCGGCTGACGTGGGTCTTCACGGTGGCGTGGCTGATCGTCAGGTGCTCGGCCATCTCCAGGTTGGACATGCCGGTGGCCACCAGGGCCATGATCTCGCGCTCCCGCACGGTCAGGCGTTCCAGACCGGGCCCGGCCACGGGCCTGGGCGGGGTGGACACGTACTCCTCGATCAGCCGCCGGGTCACCGAGGGCGAGAGCAGCGCCTCCCCCGCGGCGGCCACCCGCACCGACCTCAGCAGCTCCGCGGGTTCGATGTCCTTGACCAGGAAACCGCCGGCCCCGGCCCGCAGGGCCGCGAAGACGTACTCGTCCAGGGCGTAGTTGGTCAGGATCACCACCCGCACCGCGTCGAGTTCGGGGTCGGCGCCGATCCTCCTGGTGGCCTGGATCCCGTCGAGCAGCGGCATCCTGACGTCCAGCAGCGCCACGTCCGGCCGCAGCGCGCGGGAGAGCTCGACGGCCTCGACGCCGTTGCCCGCCTCGCCGACGACGACGATGTCACCGGCCGTCTCGAGCAGCGCGCGGAACCCCCCCCGGATCAGCGCCTGGTCGTCGGCGAGCAGCACCCTGATCACCGGCGTCCCCTCCCTGACGGCTCGGGCGCGGACGGCGGCGTCCCGGTGACGGGGGACTCGGCCGGGAACGGCCCGGTGAGCGGCAGCTCGGCCCGGACGGCGAACCCCCCTCCCGCACGCGGCCCGGCCGTGAACGACCCTCCGACGGCGACGGCCCGCTCGCGCATCCCGATCAGCCCCATTCCCTGCGTGACGACCCCCACCTCCGACGCCCCGTCGTCCTCCACGGAGATCACGATCGTCCCGGGCCGGTACTCGGTGGTCAGCGTGATCGACGCGGGCCCTGCGTGCCGGAGCACGTTGGTGAACGCCTCCTGCGTGATGCGGTAGGCCGCCCGGTCGACGACCGGGGGCAGGTCCCGCGGCTCCCCCGTGACGAGGACCTTGACCGGCAGCCCCACCGCCTCGGCCCGGGCGACCAGGCCGGGCAGCCGGGCGAGTCCCGCCCCGGGATCGTCCGGGTCGCCCTGCCGCAGCACCCCGAGCGTGGCGCGGAGCTCGTACATGGCGTCGCGGCCCGCCTCCCTGATCGCGGCCAGCGCCTCCCGGGAGCGCCCGGGGTCCGAGTCCAGCAGGTGCGCGGCCACGGAGACCTGGACGTTGATGACCGAGATGCTGTGGGTGAGGCTGTCGTGCAGTTCCTGGGCGATCCACAGCCGCTCCTCGCCCGCCCTGCGCAGGGCCGCCTCCTCGCGGGTGCGCTCGGCCTCGGCCGCGCGCCGCTCGACCTCCTCCAGGTAGGCGCGGCGGTTCCTGGTCATCTCTCCGACGACCACCACCGCCACCACCCAGCCGCTGATCAGGGAGAGTCCTCCCGGAGGGGCAGGGTCGACGTCGGAGAGCGCGATGAGGCCGTAGATCCCCACGCCCAGCGCGGCGGCGAGCGCGATCGCCAGGCGGCGCCGTCCCATGGAGGTGGCCGTGTAGATCGACATCAGCGCGGGCGCGGCGGTGAAGACCCCGGGGTACCGGCAGGCGTAGTAGGCGAGGGCACAGCCCACCGTGATCACCCCCACCGTCGCGGGCCTGCTCCGCCGCACCGCCAGCGGCAGTGCCGACGTCATGATCAACGCGATGCCGAACACGTCCAGCGGGCGCTCCGGCGAGCCCGAGGTGGACATCTGGCCGTAGACGCCCGCGACGATCCCCGTCAGCACACCGAACGCGATCAGCGCGTCGGCCCTCCCGATCCTCACCCTGACACGGTAGGACAGGGTCTCCCGCCCGCCGACCGGCACGAGGAGGAGATCGGCGTACATCCCCGGTGGTACGCACCGGACCCGCGGCCCGCACACCGCGCGGCCTCTGCCCGCGGGACACCCCTGAGGGCCGGGCACGCCCCCCGGGAGCCGCCACGGAATCCCCGAAGTGTCACAGGACCACCCCCTGGGGGCCGGGCACGCCCTGAGGCCCGGACACACGTGGGGCCCGCCGGACGTTTCTCCGGCGGGCCCCACCCGCGGGCCTCGACTGCGGGGTCGTACCTCAGCGCGTACGCGACGCCGTGCCCGCTCCCGTCCCGGCCGGCACGGCGCGCCGCGTCCCGGTGGAGCGCCGCTCCGGCCCGGACGGGCGCGCCGCGTGTCCCGCAGGTGTCACGGCACGACCGTGATGTGGCCGGGCACCGGCGGGGCGATCGTCGGGTTCGCCGCGAAGTAGGCGGTGAAGGCGTCGATGTCCAGCGGGCCGCTCCACAGGTCGGTGCCGTCCCTGAAGGCCAGGAACGCGTCCCCGCCGCCGACCAGGAAGTTGTTGGCCGCCACCCGGATCGTCTGGGTGTCCGTCACGTCGACGCCGTCGATCTTCATGTTGGAGACCTTCGAACCCCACGGCGCGCTCGCGCTGTAGGTGTAGGTGAAGTTCGACGAGGGCTGCAGGATCTTGGTGAACGCCTGGGCGTTGGGCCCGCCGGTGAACTGCTGCTCCAGCACGGTCTTGAGCTGGGCACCGGTGAGCGTGACCACCTGCGTGAGGTTGTTGAACGGCTGCACGGTGAACGCCTCGCCGTACGTCACCACGCCGTCGCCCTCACCCGCGGGCGAACCCGCGTAGTTCAGGGACGCCCGTACGCCACCGGGGTTCATCAGGGCGATCTGGGCGTTGCCGCCGGTCCTCGTCGCGGCGAGCTGGGCGTCGGCGATGAGGTTGCCCAGCGGGGACTCCCCGGAGGCCACGGCGGTGTTGGTGATGTCCGCGGTGATCCTGCCGATCGGCCTGTTGGCCACCGGCGCGACACGGTCCTTCCACGTCTGGACGAACGCGGTGATCTCCGGGTCGGGGGTGACGGTCCTGGTCACGACCTGGTTGTCGGCCACGACCGTGGAGCGCACCACGTCACGGGTCCTGACGTCCACCTGGAAGTCGACCTTGGTGATCACGCGGCCGAAGGAACCGCCCTGGCTGTACAGGCGCTTGGCGCCCTTGGGGTCGGACACCGTGCACAGGTAGGCCTGGTGCGAGTGACCGCTGAGGATCATGTCGACCTCGGCGTCCACCTGCGTGGCGATCCGGTTGCCCGCGCCCGGCTGGGCGCTGCAGGCGTCCGGCGACTGGCCTGCGGTGACCTGGTCGCCCTCGTGCACCAGCACGACCTGGGCCTTGATGCCGACCAGCTTGAGCAGCCTGGACGCCACGTTCGCGGCCTTGACCTCGTCGATGAACTCCAGGTCCTTGATGCCCTCGGAGGTGACGATGCTCGGGGTGCTCTGGGTGACCAGGCCGATGAAGCCGATCGGCACGCCGTTCATCCAGCGGATCGCGACCGGGGGCAGCGCGGGGATGCCGTACTGCCGGAGCAGGTCGCGCAGCGCGCCGGTGTTCTTGCCGCCCAGGGCGTCCAGCGCCTGCTTCTCCGCGGTCTGCGTCGGCCGCTTGAAGATCACGTTGGCGCCGAGGTAGGTGAACTTCGCGCCCTTCCACTCACCCGCGGGCGAGCAGCCGTCCACCGGGTGGCAGCCGCCGTTCATGATGCGCCGCAGCTCGGCGTAGCCCTCGTCGAACTCGTGGTTGCCCACGGCGGAGGCGGTGACGCCGATCTTGCCGAGGAACTCCACCGACGGCTCGTCGTGGTAGGCCGCGGAGATCAGGGGGGTGGCGCCGATCAGGTCGCCCTGGGCGACCTTGAGGGTGTTCTTGTCCGACATCTGCTTGAGGTGCGTGGCGGCGTACGCGGCGCCACCGGCCTCGACGGTGGCGCCGGTCTCGTCGACCATGCGGCCGGAGGACCCGGTCGGAGGCTCGAGGTTGCCGTGGAAGTCGTTGAGGGAGAGCAGGCGGACCGGCACCGTCTTGGCGGGCTTGTTGCCCGCCTCGGCTGGTCCCATCGCGAGCACCAGACCGGCCCCGGCGAGCACGCCCGCCATCGCCAGCCGCTGGAAGGAACGAGACATCATGAACCACGACACTAGGGGGACCTTCTGACCGTGGAACGTCCGAGAGATAACGATTCACCGGATCGCTACATGGCGGCTTTTGCCAGTCCCCGACGTACGCGGGACCGGCACGCCCGCCTAGAGTCCACATCTTGACATCCTCTCCTCCCTGGAGGGAGGGGATTCCCACGGTCGCTCGTGAGGGTTCCTGCTTCACTGCCAACCGCCCGTCAGAGAGGACTCTCTGTGAGGTCTTACGTCAGCTCCACAGGCGTTTTATCTCTCCGCCAGCCCGGCGGCGAGGATGTTCTTCGCGGCGTTCACGTCCCGATCATGGTACGTGCCGCAGGCGCACACCCACTCACGGGTGCCCAGTGGCATGGATGGCTGGATGGTTCCGCACGCCGAGCACAGCTTCGACGAGGGGAACCAGCGGTCCACGGCCAGCAGTTTCCGCCCGTACCACTGTGCTTTGTACTCCAGCATGGTGCGCATCTGTCGCCAGGAGGCGTCGGAGATGGCGCGTGCCAGGCTCTGGTTTTTCACCATGGTGCGCACGGTGAGGTCTTCGATCACGACCGTTTGGTTCTCACGGACGAGACGCGTGGTGACCTTGTGCAGATGATCGCGACGCCGATCGGCGATACGAGCGTGAACGCGCGCCACCTTGAGCTTCGCCTTGTGCCGGTTCGCCGAACCCTTCTCCGTGCGCGAGAGGTTCCGCTGGACCTTGGCGAGCTTGCGGCGGTCGGCCCGCTCGTGCCGGGGGTTGACGATCTTCTCCCCGGTCGACAGCGTCGCCAGTGCCGTGATGCCCGCGTCCACGCCGACCGTGCCGCTCGCGGGGGGAAGTGGAGGAATGCGGTCCTCACACAGGATCGACACGAACCACCGCCCGGCCGCGTCCTTCGACACGGTCACCGTGGACGGCTCGGCCCCCTGGGGCAGGGGGCGCGACCACACGACGTTCAGCGGGCCGTCCATCTTGGCGAGGGTGAGTTGGCCGTCTTTCCATCGGAAGGCGCTACGGGTGTACTCGGCGCCGGCCCGCGACGTCTTGCGGGATTTGAACGTCGGATATTTTGCCCGCTTGGCGAAGAAGTTCGCGAACGCCGCCTGCAGGTGGCGCAGCGCCTGTTGCAGCGGGACCGAAGACACCTCGTTCAAGAACGCCAGGTCCTCGGTCTTCTTCCACTGCGTCAGTGCGGCCGAGGACTCCACGTAGGAGACCTTCCGGCCCTCCACGGTGTAGGCGCGGCTGCGGTGTTCGAGCGCTTTGTTGTACACCAGGCGAGCACAGCCGAACGTGCGAGACAGTATTTCCGCCTGCTCGTCCGTCGGGTGGAAGCGGAACCTGAAGGCCCGCTTCACGATCTGCGCCACGCCTCGCACAATACGACAGGATCACTTAAATGGTGGGTGGAACGGGTCGTGCGGGTCCAGGCCCGCTCAGGCACCAGAGCGCCTTCGCGCTCCCGTTTTCTTTCCGGTCTGAAGGCCGCAGTATCCACAGGAGTTATTCGATGAACGCGCGTGTGGAACACCGGGGATCGCTCGGCGGCGCCGAGGTGGCCGCGATCCTCGAGGTGGCGGAGGCGGCCACCGAGGCCGACGGGGTCGGACCGCTCAACGAACAGGCCTTGCTGCACCTGCGCTACGGAGGCGACGAGCAGATCGGGGCGGTGCTCCTGTACGAGGGGGACGACCTGGTGGGCTACGCGCACGTGGACCCGGCCGATCCCGTCGAGGGCCCGGTCGGGGAACTGGTCGTCCACCCGGCCTTCCGGCGGCGCGGGCACGGGGCGCACCTGCTGCGGGCCGCGCTCGACCGGGCCGGCGGGCGCCTGCGCCTGTGGGCGCACGGCGGGCACCCCGCGGCCGAGGCTCTCGCCCGGTCGGCGCAGTTCGAGAAGGTCAGATCGCTGTGGCGGATGCGCCGCCCCCTGTCCGGCGACCTGCCCGGTTTCGAGCTCCCCGAGGGCGTACGGCTGCGCACGTTCGAGCCCGGCGGTTCCGACCCGGAGGCGTGGGTGGCGCTCAACGCCCGGGCCTTCGCCCATCACCCCGAGCAGGGCGCGTGGACGATCGAGGACCTCCGGCTGCGCCGGCACGAGCCGTGGTTCGACCCGGACGGTTTCTTCCTCGCCGTACGGCAGGACGGCCCCGGGGGCGGCGACCGGCTGGTGGGCTTCCACTGGACCAAGGTGCACGACGACGGCGACCACGCCCACGAGCCGATCGGCGAGGTGTACGTGGTCGGCGTCGACCCCGACGAGCGGGGAGGCGGCCTGGGCCGGTCGCTGACCCTGGCGGGCCTGGAGTACCTGCGGTCGCGGGGCCTGGGCCAGGTGATGCTGTACGTGGACGAGAGCAACCCCTCGGCGATCCGCCTGTACGAGAAGCTCGGCTTCACCCGGTGGGACGTCGACGTGATGTACCGGCGGTAGAGCGCGCCGTCCGCCGTGCGGCTCCGTGACGGCGGAACGTCGGCCGGGAGGGATCCCGACCGGCGTTCCCGCACGGTCGTCGGCGAGGGCCTCCGCGGGGCGGCGCGCCCGCCCCGGCCCTCGCGGCCCGCTACTCGACCATCCAGTGGAGCGCGAAGTAGGACAGCGCGGCGACCAGCGCGGCGGCCGGGATCGTCAGGATCCAGGCGGTCACGATGTTGCCCGCGACACCCCACCGCACGGCCGACAGGCGCTTGGTGGCACCGACGCCCATGATGGCGCTGGTGATCGTGTGGGTGGTCGAGATGGGGGCACCGAAGCCGATGGCCGCGGTGTAGAGCACGGTCGCCGCGGCGGTCTCCGCCGCGAACCCCTGCGGGGGGTCGAGCGCGATGATCCGGCGGCCCAGGGTTCGCATGATCCGCCAGCCGCCCGCGTAGGTGCCGAGCGAGATGGCCGTGGCGGCCGAGAGGATGACCCACTGCGGGATCGGGTCGCCGTTGTTCTGGTACCCGCCGACCACGAGGGCCAGGAAGATGACGCCCATCGTCTTCTGGGCGTCCTGGAGACCGTGGCCCAGCGCCATCGCCGCTGCGGAGACGGTCTGCGCGAGCCGGAACCCGCGGTTGGTCTTCGAGGGCTGAGACCTGCGGAACCCCCAGAGAATGGCGATCATGATGAGCCCGGCGAGGCTGAAGCCGATCAGCGGGGACAGGATCATCGGGATGACGACCTTCTCCAGCACCCCGTCCCAGTGGACGGTGCTCGCCGAGGCGATCGCGGCGCCGACCAGGCCGCCGATCAGCGCGTGGCTGCTGGAGGAGGGGAGGCCGAAGTACCACGTGACGAGGTTCCAGGTGATCGCGCCGATCAGTCCGGCCCCCACGATGACGAGGCCGTGACTGCCGTTCGGGGCGTCGATGATGCCCTTGCCGACCGTGGCGGCCACCTGCGTACCGAGATGCGCACCCAGGAAGTTCATGGCCGCGGCCATGAACAGCGCGGCCCTCGGCGTCAGCGCGCGCGTCGAGACGGAGGTCGCGATCGCGTTCGCGGCGTCGTGGAAGCCGTTGGTGTAGTCGAACACCAGCGCCACGACCACCACGCCGATGACGAGTGCGAGCGTGAGATCCACTTAGCTTTCCTTGACCGCGATCGACTCGATCGTGTTGGCCACGTGCTCGAAGGCGTCGGCGGCCATCTCGAGCTGGTCGATGACCTCCTTCATCTTGAGGACGGTCAACGCGTCGTACTCCCCGCCGAAGAGCTTGGCGAGAAGGCGGCGGTAGACCTGGTCGGCCTGGTTCTCCAGCCGGTTGATCTCGATCCAGTACTCGTTCAGGTTCTTCATCGAGCGCAGCCGGGGCATGGCCTCGGCGGTGAGCTCCGCGGCGCGTTCCAGGACCTCGACCTGCCGGACGACCTCCTTGGGAAGGTGGTCGATCTGGTACAGGACGATGAGGTCGGCGGCCGCCTCCATGTAGTCCATGACGTCGTCGAGGTTCGAGGCGAGGCGGTAGATGTCCTCGCGGTCGAAGGGGGTGATGAAGCTCTCGTTGAGCCGGTTCATGATCGCGTGAGTACGCTCGTCACCGGCGTGCTCACAGGCGCGCATCTTCTCGGCCAGGGCTTCCCGGTCCGATCCGTCACTGATGATCTCTACCAGCAGACGGGACGCTGTGACGAGGTTGTTCGCCGAGTCGGCGAACAAGTCGTAGTAGCTGTCCTCACTCGGTGTGAGACGCAGGCGCACGTCGTTCTCCAGATGTGCGGGGATGGTCCGCAGAGAAGGGTACGGGTTACCAGCGGAAATGCGAACTTCACCCGCTAGACACGCACTCTTCCTCATGTCGCTACCCGGCGCATACCCGGAGACACTCGGCTTGAGGCAGCCTGGAGGGCAACTTTCCGTGACCGTTTTGCTGGTTTTCGGCCACATTATGCCGAAGCCAGGTCACGTATAGGACTCTCTCCGGGAAGCCCGTCCGGCGCGTCGCCCGTGCCGTCCTCCGGGATCCCCGATTTCGGCGTGCCTGACGGAGATCCACGGAGGTCGGCCGGGGTCCGCGATCGCGCACGACGAGCAGGGTGATTTCCATCACGACCTGCCGTCCCGCCGCGTCCGGACCTTCCTCCGGCAGGCGTCCTTCCCCCGGAAGGCCGTCCCGCTCCCGGCCGATTCCCGGTCTCCGGTCGTCCGTTTCCGGCCGGGCGTCCCGGGTTCCCGGTCGCGTGCCCACGTCACCCGGCGCCCGCGCCCTCCGCTTCCCGCTTCGCGGCCGTGCGCCCCTTCGGCCTCCTGGCCCCTGTTTCGCGGCTTTGGTTCCCTTGCCCCTCGAACTTACGGCTGTCCCTCGAACTTACGGCTGCGCAGCCCTCGACTCCCGGTTCCTCCCCGGCCCTCGGCTTCCGGCTTCCCCATCCATCGGCTTCCGGCTTCCCGGGCCCTCGGCTTCCGGCTCCCCGGCTTACGGACCGCTGGTTCCCGGGTTTCGGTCGCCCCGGATCCGGTGACCGTCAGATGGGCGTCCGGTGGAAGTTCAGGTACGAACGGCTCGGCGTCGGCCCCCGCTGCCCCTGGTAGCGCGACCCGTACTTCTCCGAGCCGTACGGATACTCGGCCGGAGAGCTGAGCCGGAACAGGCAGAGCTGGCCGATCTTCATCCCCGGCCAGAGCTTGATCGGCAACGTCGCGACGTTGGAGAGTTCGAGCGTGACGTGCCCGCTGAACCCGGGGTCGATGAATCCGGCCGTGGAGTGGGTGAGCAGGCCGAGCCTGCCCAGCGAGCTCTTGCCCTCCAGCCGCGAGGCGAGATCGTCCGGCAATGTGACGACCTCGTACGTACTGGCCAGCACGAACTCCCCCGGATGCAGGATGAACGGCTCACCCTTGTCCGGCTCCACCATCCGCGTCAGATCGGGCTGCTCCACCGCCGGATCGATGTGCGGGTACCGGTGGTTCTCGAAGACCCTGAAGTAACGGTCCAGGCGTACGTCGACGCTGGAGGGCTGGATCATCTCCTGCTCGAAGGGGTCGATCCTGACCCTTCCGGCCTCGATCTCCGCGGCGATGTCACGATCGGAAAGCAGCACGTGAGGCAACCTACCAACGCCACGCCCCCGGGGCGGCGGCGCTCCCGCACCTCGGGATGCCGA
Organism: Streptosporangium sp. NPDC050855; assembly: GCF_044456585.1. Taxonomy (NCBI): domain Bacteria; kingdom Bacillati; phylum Actinomycetota; class Actinomycetes; order Streptosporangiales; family Streptosporangiaceae; genus Streptosporangium; species Streptosporangium sp. NPDC050855. Next base: position 495,617 of record NZ_JBITFY010000001.1, on the reverse strand, counting down.
GAATCTCGCGCCGGGGAGGTCCAGAGCCTCCCGAGTTTCCGCTAGAGTGGTCACGCGGCACACCGCACGCGGGTGTAGTTCAATGGCAGAACATCAGCTTCCCAAGCTGACAGCGCGGGTTCGATTCCCGTCACCCGCTCCACGATTCAAGGCCCAGGTCAGGGATGCATTCCCGACCCGGGCCTTCGTCGTTTCCAGGACCGTTCGATCTTCTCGGGCCATTGGCTCTCGTTGCTCCCACCGCTCCGTCATGCTCGTCATCGCGCGCAGCTCAGACCTTGATGACGGTGACGCGTCCGCCGCACAGGGCGGCAAGGTCCTCCGGGTCGGAGGTGAGAACCGTAACGGGGCCGGGGGCGGCGAGGGCTGTTGCGCTGAGCATCGCATCGATGGCGTACGTGTGCCCGTGCAGGCCGGCGCCGGACAGAAGTGCGGCGGCGTGGCGGGCGATCGGTTCGGTGACCGGTTCGACGACAAGTCGGGACAGCGACCACTCCAGAGCCGGCCGGTTGATGCGGGGGTGGACCACTTCGACGAGGGTGGCGGCGGAGGCGATGACGCGGAGATCGTCGGCGCGGGCGAGGGCGAGCCATGTGGTGACCGTGCGGTCACGCAGGACGACTTTGGCCAGTCCCTCGCTGTCGAGGACCAGCGTGCCGCCGGGGGTGGCGGGAGAACGGGTCATACAGCGTCCGTCCCACCCTGGGCCTGTCCCTGCCGTGCCTGGTTGAGTTGGTCGCGCAGTGCCCGGACTTCGTCGTCGGCAATGGGGCCGTGCTCGGCCTCGGCGACCTGGATGAGTTCACTGAGGTTGTCGCGCTCGATCTGGCGGGCGACGGCGGCGGTGACGTAGGCGGACAGACCGGAAGGGCCGCTCCGGGACCGTGCTGCCTCCGCGATGTCACGCGGCATGGTGATCGAGTACTTACCGGTAGGCTCACTCATGCTCTTTATCCTACTTATCATGCCACCGACAGCGATGGCCATGCCCAGCGGGAACCGAGCACCAGGTCTGCCCCGCATCCACTTCTCGATCTTGGAGGCTGCGCGTCCGATCCCATTTCGCGCACACGCTTCGTCCTATAGGTCTCCCAACGGCTGTGACCCATCATGCGCTCCTCTCGAACACGTGCGTGGTGGTCACGTGCTCTGCCTCACACCGCTTCTTACCAACGATCGCTCGGTCGATATCGGCGGTCCGCGCCTCACCCTGTGCGTGCGGAGAAAAGGCCACCTCCCGACGGAAGGTGGCCCTCTGGGAAAGAGCGACGATCAGGTCCGAGCGGTCACCAGGGTCACCGCGGTCTCCGAGTGGACGCCGGTCTCGTCCGTGCAGTGCGCCAGGTTCGCGCGTACGGCGGCCGTGAGGTCGGCGCGACGCGAACCGATGTACGGACCGACCGCGGAGAAGTCGAACAGGCAGCAGATCGCGTCGGGCCCGCCGGGAACGGTGACCGGCAGCGTCCACTCGTGGAGTTCGACGTCGACGAAACCGGCCTCCTTCGCCAGGGTGGCGACCTCGATCCCGGGCAGGGACCACGGTTCCTCGAAGAGGTCCGCCCTGTCGGGGCCGAGGACGGTGGCGACGGCGTCGTACAGGGCACGGAAGAGCGGGTTGCGGTGCAGCGGCTGCCAGGTGGCGATGGCGATCCGCGCGCCGGGACGGGCGGCCCGGCGCATCTCGGCCAGCGCCGCGCCGCGGTCGGGAACGAACTGCAGGACCTGCTGCATGGTGATCAGGTCGAACGCCTCGTCGGAGACGTGCAGCGGGGTGGCGCCGCATTCCACGTACTGGATGGGGGCGCCGTCGACGGTGGGTGGTTCGGCGGCGAGGGCGAGCATGGCGGGGTTGAGGTCGGTGCCGACCACGGCACCGGTGGGGCCGACCGCCCTGGCCAGCACCCGCGCGACGGTGCCGGGGCCGGTGCCGACGTCGAGCGCCTTGGTGCCGGGGGCCGGCGCAAGCGCCTCGACCAGGTGCTCCGCCCACGGCTGGAAGATCGACGGGAGCAGGATGTCCTTGTACGGCCGTACCTGGCCGACGTCGAAGGAGGTGTCCGCGGTCACGGCTGTCCGGGACCTGGTGGCCGTCTCCAGGGTCTCGGCGAGGATGTCGACCTCGTCGGGAGAGTTGTACAGGTAGAACGAGGCGCGGATCGCGGCGGGGACGCCGAACCGGCTGCACGCGAGCTGCGCGCAGTGGTTGCCGGAACGAACGGCGATGCCCGCCTCGTCCAGGCTCGTACGCATGCGCTGCAGCGGGACGCCGTCCACCACGAACGACAGCAGCGGCAGCCGGTTCGCGGTGCCGGTCGGGCCGATGAAGCGGATGCCGGGCACGTCGCCGAGCCGGTCCAGGGCGTACTCGATCAGGGCCTGGTCGTGGGCGGCGATCGCGTCCATGCCGATCCCGCTCAGGAAGTCGCAGGCGGCGCCGAGGCCGACGGCCTGCGCGACCGGGGGTGTGCCGGCCTCGAACTTGAGCGGGGGCGCGGCGTAGTGCATGGAGTCCACCGTGACGTTCTCGATCATCTCGCCGCCGCCGAGAAAGGGCGGGAGCGCTTCCAGGAGTTCGTACCTGCCCCACAGGGCGCCGATCCCGGTGGGTCCGCACATCTTGTGGCCGGAGAACGTGACGAAGTCGGCTCCCAGCGCGGTGACGTCGATGCCGAGGTGCGGGACCGACTGGGCCGCGTCGACGACCATCAGGGCGCCGACCTCGTGCGCGCGGGCGGCGATCGTCGCGACCGGGTTCACCGTGCCCAGGATGTTCGAGGCGTGCACGACCGTGACGACCTTGGTCCGCTCGGTGATCTTCTCGCTCAGGTCGGAGAGGTCCAGGCGGCCGTCGTCGGTGATGCCGAGGTATCTGACCTTCGCCCCCACCCGCTCGGCCAGCAGCCGCCAGGGGATCAGGTTGGAGTGGTGCTCCATCTCGGTCAGGACGATCTCGTCGCCGGGGCCGATGCGGAGCGGCCCGTCCGCCCAGATGAAGGAGTTGGCCAGCAGGTTGACGGCCTCGGTCGCGTTCTTGGTGAACACGATCTCCTCGGCTCGCGGTGCCCGCACGAACGTGGCGATCGTGCTTCGCGCTCCTTCGTACAGCTCGGTCGCCTGTACGGCCAGCCGGTACACGCCCCGGTGCACATTCGCATTGGTGCGGATGTAGTAGTGGTTCAACGCGTCCAGGACAACGGCGGGCTTCTGTGTGGTGGCGGCGCTGTCGAGGTACACGGGTGGGCGGGAACCGTCAGGGGCGGTTTCGAAGAACGGGAATTCCTTCCGAATCGACTCGACGTCGATCGCCATCGTGGTCTCCTCCTGCCGAATGGTGTAGCGGCAGTGTCGGCGGAGCCCGACCGGCTGAATCCAACTGGAGTTGCATCATGGTGAACCCTCCAGAATAACCCACATTCCAGGGGGGTATGAATGGCAAGAAGTTGCCGTCGTTTCCTGCCACCGAGGGTCTCGAATTCCTCACCTAATGTGGCGGCATGGCCGGCGATTTCTTGGTTGACGGCGCGCGGATCATGGCCAGGCGCCGCTCGCGTGGCCTTACCCGGAGAATTCTGGCCGACCTGGTCGGCTGCAGCGAGGAATGGCTCCGCCTGGTCGAGAACGGGGTGAGACCCCTGGACCGGCTGTCGACCATCATGCGGATCGCCGAAGTGCTCCGCGTCGAGGATCTCTCCGAGCTCGTCAGCGGCCGGGCGAAACTCCCGCACGCCTGTGACCACGGCGAATTCGACGAGGTCGGGAACGCGCTGCTGCTGCCCGGCCGGTTCACCGGCGAGGCGCCCGAGAGCGTGCCGCGGGTGCAGCGCCACGTGATGACGGCCTGGGAGGTCTGGCAGCGCTCGCCCCACCGCTACACCGAGACGCGCCGCCGCCTGCCGTCGCTGCTGTCGATGGCCGACCTGTCGGCCAGGGCCGCCACCGGCACGGACCGGGAGGCCGGTACGGCCATCCTCACCCAGACGTACCGGCTGTTCGCGGCGCTGCTGCGAAGCTGCGGCCAGCACGCGCTGGCCCTGGTCGCCGCCGATCGCGCGGTGGCCTCCTCGGCGGGCTCGGCCATCACCAAGGCCGAGGTGGCGGGCGTGCTCGTCTCGCTCGGCCGGTACGCCGACGCGCGCTGGCTGTGCCTGGCGGTGATCGACGACCGGCCCGAGTCGCCGGAGGTCACCGGGCTCTGCTACCTGACGGCCGCGCTCGCCGCCGCCGAGGAGAGCGACGTGCTGCGAACCGAGGAGCTGCTGAACCACGCCCGCAAGATCGGCGCCCGGCTGGGCCCGGAGTTCGCACTGGAGGTGGACCTGCACCGGGTGGCGGTCGCGGTCCGGACGGGCCGGTACGCGCAGGCGATCCGCCTCGCGGCGGGCGTCGACGCCGACCGCCTCCCCGACAAGGACCATCAGGCGCGGCACCTGCTGGCCGTGGCCACCGCGCACGCGATGGACGGCGATTCGGGCGCGGCCATGGCCCTGCTGTGGCGGATCGTCGAGGGCTGCCCGGAGGAGCTGCGGTTCAACGCGGACGCCGGACCGGTGCTGGCCCGGCTGCGGGCGATGGACTGCGAGTCGACCCGGGGGGAGCTGCGGGAGATGACCCGAATCACCGCTTGACTCGTCAACGTCGGGGCACGGAGGACGCGGTACGGGTGACCGGGTTCCGGCTCGGGCTGCCGGGGGTCATCGAGGTGCACACGCATCTCTCGCTCCCGGACTCCGCGGATGCCTTCCCGTCCGCGAACCGACCGCAGGCCGGGCGTGGCCGGAGTATGGGCGTGAGGGACTCATCCCTCCAGGAGCATCGGACCCGATCGGGATGCTCGGCCGAGCCCGGCCGTGTTAGGTCTTGAGGATGGAACCCGACCTTATGACCGATGAGCGGCTGCGCGATGTCCTCGATGAGCTCGTCCGGCGGGAACCGCTCTTCCATCGGCCCGAGTTCGGAACGACAAGGGCGGATTTCGAGGCTTTGACTGCGCCGGATTTCTGGGAGACGGGGGCGTCAGGAAGACGTTACAGCCGTGCGTACGTGCTCGACGCCCTGGAGGAACGCCACAAGGATCCGCCGGCCGAGGAGTGGAAGACGTCCGATTTCCATTGTCGGGAGCTGGCCGCCGACGTCTACCTGCTGACGTACACCTTGGTCCTCAACGGGCGGGTCACACGACGAGCCACGATCTGGCAGCACGGTTCTCGTGGATGGACGGTTCTCTATCATCAGGGAACCGTCGTTCAAGAACCCGATGTCAACGACACATGAGACTTTCTCCCCCGGCAGCTCTCGGGTGAATTCGAGTAATCGTCGCCGCGGGGCCGGGTTTCACCCGTCGTCGACGACCACGGGACTCGACGGCTTGGATGGATTTCACCCATGCCGGGCTTCGTCGGCAGGTATCGCGAGTTCGCCTTGATGAAGAAGTAACGGCTTCCTCTTCGTTTCCTCGAACCTTCAGCCGGCGCTCCGCTGTCATGACACACCCCCTGTTCCCGGTCAGGGCACAGGGGGCGTGTCTTCGGCCGGCCGGAACGGATGTTCCGTCCTCGCCTTCCGCCTTGTCGGCCACGCCGTCCGTTCGTCGATCCGGACGGCGATCACGTGGCTCCGGCTCAGTTGAAGGGATTGTCGTAGATGCCGCTGCTCTTGGTACGCGTCATGTGCTGATATCCGTTGCTGCTGCTGAACCAGCCCGCGGTCACGTCGAAGCTGAGGTTGTAGACGGCGCTGCCGGCGTTGACGTCGGCGCTGTACAGGGCCACCAGCTGGCACCCGGCAGCCGAGGTGTTACCGGTCCAGACCGGGGAGCCCGCGGGCGAGCCGTTGACCTTGATGGAGAAGTACGGCTGGGGATAGGAACCGCTCTGCCAGCAGAGATTCAGCGAGTAGCGGTACCTCGTGTTGGAATCGTCGAACGCGACGGTCCCTTCCAGTCGGGCCAGCTGCATTCCGGATCCGTCGTTGGCGGTCACCTGAACATAGACCTGCTGATCCGGGCCGTACGCGGCATGGGCGGGTGTGACGGGCAGGAGGATCGCGGCCAATGCCGTGATGGCGAGTGCGATCGGCGTCGTCAGGCGACGTCCCCGCGAGCGTTCGGTCAATTCACACCTCATCATTCAAAAGTGCTGGACCACCCGGAGGTTATAGAACAGATCTTGGACCGTCCAGCATGGCGATTTGAGGCCCGGCCTCAAGGACACCTCACGTATCATTGGTCACGCGACTCTGTCGCGAACAGTAAATACACGGAGACGCGATCTACGAAACTTCAGATTGGCCGCTGAAAGTTTCACTCTCATCGACCTCGACGGCCTGAATGGTCCCGGCGAGGAGGGGGCAGGGCCTTGATCATGTGCCAGAGGCGTGCCGGAACAGGCAGGAAACAACGGCCACTCACGGGAATTCGCGGTCAGATCAGCTCGCCTCACGCAACGGCTGGAACCGGACACTGAGCCGCATCTCCAACGCCTCCGCAAGTCTTTCCACCATCGGGATCGTCGGCATCGTCCCGCCCGCCTCGAACCGCGCCACCGCGGGCTGCTTCAACCCGGCGCGCTCGGCCAGTTCGGCCTGGGTCAGCCCGAGCTGTTCGCGGCGCAGCCGTACCGCCTCACCAAGCTCGAAACGGATCCGCGCCGCCTCATATGCGGCTCCTGCGCCGGGACGGCTCATGATCTCTTCCCGCTTGCTCACTCGCGTGCCAGATCCTTTGATCTTGACCGCGGCGAAAAGGAAGATCATCTGCACTGTCGAGCGAGAGGAGGTTCACGTCCTGAGCGAACCCCGGCGGCAACCCACGGCGTTCCGGTTGGCCATGACCGTGTTCAGCGGCGCTGCACGCGGTCACCGGGCCGTCAGCGTCTCTTCGCCTTCCGCACCACCGGCAACCCCGTGCCGAAGTCGAGCACGAGGCGGTGGTGACCGTGGTAGGCCAGGTGGCCGAGGTGGCGAGCGTCCGACGATCCGGGACCGCGTCCGTGCGGTGTCAGTGCTCCGGCGTCTCGTACCGGTCGATGTGGGCACGGAACCAGTCGAGCGCGAAGCGGTGTGAGGCGATGCCGTAGTCGAGCGTCGCGCGCTGGTGGGTGGCGAGGTCGCGGTGCTCCTCGGGCATGTCCGGGATGCCGAGGTGCTCGTCGAGGGTCGAGAGCGTGGCGAGGTCGGCCTCGATGCGCGCCGTGACGCGACGGAGCGCCGGTACGCGTTCGGCCGGCTCCAGCAGGCCGAGGAAGTAGAGCCTGGACAGCGCCGCGGTCTCCAGATCGGGCCCGGTCAGGTCCCCTGTCATCCACGCGTGGAACTCCCGGCGACCGGCGTCGGTCAGGCGGTACACCTTCCGTCCCCGGCCTCCGGCCTCGACGCTGGCGACCTCGATGAGCCCTCGCGTGAGCAGGGTGTCCAGTGCGCGTTTGATGCTGCCGGAGCTGGCGCTGTAGAAGAGCGCGATGCCGGCCTCGAATCCCTTGATGAGGTCGTAGAAGGTCTGCGGGGCGATCAGGAGCAGACCGAGGATCACGTGGGCCACCGGTCGAGTCTATTGACTCTCATAGACATGTCTATTAGACATGTTATCATCCCCGAGAGGTGATGCTCATGGTCACGGCGGTCGTCACGGCGGTCGTCGCGGCGGTCGTCACGGATGACGGCCGGCCCCGCCCCGGCCGGTGGAGGACATGGCGCCGAGGGGGCACCTTGGGAAAACACAGACAGGGGACGTTCACGTGACATCGCCGCTCGCCACGACCCTCGCCCACGACAATCGCGTTCCCGACGACGTCGACGCGAGGTTGACGCGCCTGCTGGAGAGCCTCGTGGCGCAACGCGGCGTGCACCACGCCAACGTCGCCGTCACAAGCGGTGACGGGGAACGGCGCTGGTCCGCCGCCTCCGGGCCTGCCGGTGCCGACGGTCGTCCACTGCGTCCCGACACCCCGTTCTTCATCGCGAGCGTCACCAAGCGTTTCATCGTCACGCTGGTGCTGCAGGCGCACGAGCGCTGCGAACTCGAACTGGCAGCGCCGATCGGCGACTATCTGCCTGCGGAGACGATCGACGGGCTTCATGTCCTCGGGGGGATCGACCTGACGTCCGCGATCACGGTGCGCCACCTCGCGAGTCACACGTCCGGACTGCCGGACCACTTCGAGAGGCGCGGTGGAGGCCCCAGCCTGTACGAGCGCCTCGTCGCCGGTCAGGACGTGGCCTGGACCTTCGAGGACACGATGCGGGCCACGCGCGAGCAGCGCCCGCACTTCGAGCCGCAGGACCTCACGGCCGCCCGGCAGAAGGCACGCTACTCCGACACCGGCTTCCAGCTGCTCATCCGCATCGTCGAGACGGTGACCGGGCGGCCGTTCGCCGAGCTGCTGACCGAAAGGATCCTCGGTCCGCTCGGCCTCATGCACACCTGGCTCCCGGGCCATCGCCCGCCGGACCCTGCGACCGCGACGCCCTCACCGCTTCATGCGAAACAGCGTCGCGTGGAGCTGACCTCGATGATCGAGTCCTCCAACGACCTGTTCAGCACCACCGGCGATCTTCTCGCCTTCCAGCGAGCGCTGCTCGACGGCGACCTCTTCGATGACGCCTGTTCACTGGAACTGCTCACCGAGCGGCGCAACCGGCTGCGCAACATCCCCATCCTCCGGTACGGACTGGGCACCATGTTCTTCCGGGTCGGCCGGCTCATGTCGTCGGGGCGCCGCCCCGTCACGCTCGTCGGCCACTCGGGAGTCACCGGGACCTGGCTCTTCCACTGTCCGGAGCTCGACCTGCACCTGGCCGGCACCGTCGACCAGACCAGGGGGCAGGCCGTCCCCTTCCGGTTCATGGCGCGCTGCCTGGACGCCTGGAGAAGGTGAGGGGAAAAGCCCCTTCCCCTGGCGTCCCGGGCACGCGGGGCGACCGGTCCGAGGTACCGGACCGGCCGGCCGCACCCGGATCGGGATGCCGTCGGCGGTGCGCACGACCCGGCCGGCGCCGTTGACCGATCGACGCGGCCCGGGCCGGGGCCGGCAGGGTGTTCCCATGTTCTTCGTCACGGGCGTGATCGACGGCGTCCCGGTGCCCTGCCTGTCGGTCGCCCAGCAGGTTCACTTCCATCAGGGGTACGAGCCGACCGACCGGGACCGTCACGACATGGCCCGGCTTCGCGACGTGTTCGGGGTCGCGACGCACTTCTGATCTCCCGACCGGTGTGCGCGATCGCCGTACGGCCGGCGCTCCGGACCTCCCGCCCACGACCGGCACCGTTGTCGTGGGTGTTTCCGCTCGACACGGTGGCGCACACGCTCGTCACGGGTCAGGCGACGGCGGTCATCGCCTTTTCCGAGTACGACCGGAAAAGCCACTGCTGTCCCGGCAGCGTCCATTGGTGATGAAGGCGCAGTCGTCGGTCTCGTCGTCGCACAGCCATTGATCGTCTGTGTGCAGTGCGACGACTCGGCGGAAGTGTCATTGATTCGTCGGGCTCGACGACGGCCTCGTCGCTCGTTGAATCTGAGGGGACATTTCCATGTGACCAACGAGGAGTGCCCGCTTCGGGTTCCGGAATGACGAACGAACCGGACGCCGTCCATACTCGTCTCGCCCTCATCGTGTGCCCCTCAGAAGGGAGACGCGGGCACTCCCTCTCGGGTCACGCGGTGGCGCTCGGCGGTCTGCCGCCGAAGCGCCAGAAATGTACCTCCGTGCGGTCGTCTCCGGCCGGGAGCATCGCCGCGGCGGCCTGCGGGTCCGGCGCCTCCACCATGGCCGCCCGGCCGAGTCGCGCCTCGCCGTCGAGATCGAGCAGCTCGCCGTACAGGATCGTGTGTTTCGACGTGAGCGGCGCGGGGGCGGAGTCGCCCGTGGTGATCACCAGGAACCGGCCGTGGCCGTCGACGGCCTCGGTGAAGTCCCACATGGTGCTGCCCTGGAGGGTGCGGAAACGGCAGAGCAGCACCGACTCGAAGACACCGGCGCGGTGGTACGGCTCCTCGTAGGCGAACCTGCGGGCGGCCTCGGCGTCCGGGAGGTCGACGATGTGCAGGCTGCCCGTGGACTCGGCGTCGTCGCCGTCACCGCTCAGCGTGGGTCCGCGGGCGATCAGGAGCCTCCCGTACCCGTCCATGAAGGACCAGTGGTCGTCGTTCAGGCTCATCTTGAGGTCGAAGGCGCCGGGGCGGTCGCGGCCGTACACGAAGTACTCCATGGCCGGTCAGGCTAGATGATCGCGGCGCCGGGGGATGACCGGTGGGAGGGGAAGGCCGGTGGTCGCCATGACGACCATCGGATTCGTCGGCATCGCCGTCGTCCCGTTTCCCCGGCCGGATGTCGAGAATCACGACGTGGCTTCTACCACCTTCCGAGGACGCCGTCCGGCTCCAGGAAGAAGTGCATCGTGACCCTCACACCTCCCTCGCCCCCGCAGGACGACCGGCGCACGGCCGCGCCCGCGGAGCGGTCGTTCCCGGCCCGCGCCGCCGGCGTCTCGTCGATCGCGGGCATCGCGTTCCTGCTCCTGCTGGCCCTGCTCCACCTCATCCGGCCCGACGTCTCGACGAGCTGGCAGACGACCAGCGAGTACGCGCTCGGCGACCTCGGGTGGCTCATGACGGTGGCGTTCCTGCTGTCCGCGACCGGCTACGGGGCCCTGGCGATCGCGCTCCTCGCCCGGCCCCGGCGGCTCCCCGCCCGGATCGGCGCGGTCGTCCTGGCGGTCGTGGCCGCCGGTACGGTCGTCGGCGGCGTCTTCGTCACCGATCCCCTCGGCACCCCGCAGGATCGGCTGTCCACCACCGGCACGCTGCACGGGCTCGGTGCCGGCCTCGCGCTGATGTTCCTTCCGGTCGCGGCGCTGCTGATCGCCTTCGGGCTCGCCCGCGACGGCTCGTTCTCCACCGTCAGGCGCGCGCTGTGGTGGAGCGCGGCGCTGCCTTTCGCGGCGCTGGTCATGTTCATGGTCGCCCAGGCCGTCCTGCTCGGGGCCGGTGACGGTGGCTTCGGCCCCGACGTCCCGATCGGATGGCCGGAACGCATCCTCGTCCTCGCGTACGCCGCGTGGCAGATCATCGTGGCGCGGATCGTCTCGCGCCGGACCGGGTGGTGAGACGGGACGCCTCCGCAGGCACGCGGCCGGCGTGCCCGTGATCCCACGGCCCCCTCAGCGGATCGCGGCGATGCGGGCGACGGCCTCGGTGAGGGTCCGCGGGGAGCAGCCGAAGTTCAGCCTGGCGAACCCGGCGCCCGCGGAGCCGTAGCGGTGCCCGGCGTTCAGGGCGACCCGGGCGGCGTCGAGGATGTGCGCGGCGGGGTCGTCTCCCCAGCCGAGGGCGCGCAGGTCGATCCAGGCCAGGAAGCCCGCCTCCGGTGGTCCGTAGCGGGCCTCGGGGAGCGACTCCGCCAGCAGCTCGCCCAGCAGCCTCCGGTTGTGGTCGAGGATGGCGAGGGTTCCGGCGAGCCATGGGTCACCGTCGTTGAACGCGGCCACCGTGGCGATCACCCCGAGGTGGCCGGTGCGGTAGAGGGAGTGCGCGGGCAGGCGGTCGACGTATCTCCTGGGTGCCGGGTCCGCGGTGACGACGACGGCCGCCTTGAGCCCGGCCAGGTTCCAGCCCTTGCTCGCGGACAGGAACGAGAACCCCCGGCGCCTGGCCGCGTCCGACACCTCCAGAAAGGGGACGAACTCGGCCCCGGGGAGGACGAGGGGGGCGTGGATCTCGTCGGACAGCACGTGGACGCCGTACCTGTCGGCCAGCCCGGCGAGCGCGACCAGGTCCTCGCGTGGATGGACGAGCCCGACGGGGTTGTGCGGGTTGCACAGCAGGTACGCCGTGGCGCGGTCGGCGAAGGCGCGTTCCAGGGCCTCCAGGTCGAGCCGCCGTCCCCGCGGCCCTTCGGCCAGCGGTGCCTCGACGACCTGGGCTCCGACCTCGCGCACCCACCAGGCGAACGGCTCGTACACCGGCGGGCTGATCACCACGCGGTCCCCGGGGCCGGCGACGCGGCGCAGGACCTCGACGATGCCGATCCCGACGTCGGCGACGGTGCGCACGCCGTCGGTGTCGATCTTCCAGTCCCAGGTACGCCGGGCGTAGCCGCTGACCGCGTCCGCGAGGTCGCGGGTCGGTGCCGCGTAGCCGGTGTCCGACCGGTCGACCGCCTCGTGCAGGGCCCTGGCGATCGGCTCGGCCACCGGGAGGTCCATCTCCGCCACCGGCAGGGGCAGGACGTCGTTGGGGAAGGTCCGCCATTTCGCGCTGCGGCGCTTGCGCAGCTCCGCCAGGGAGGGGATCGCGAGATCGTCCATGATGAGGGCTCCTGAAGGCCGTGCGGAAAGGGGTGTGCCGGGGACGGGCTCTCCGGGATCCGTCCCCTCGATGATCGGTTCCGCGTACGGCGTCCCGCTTCCGATAAAATGACAATTGATGTCGGAAATCCGCCACACCCCGGCCGCGATGACGGGCCTGCGTCCCCTGCCCGCCGGTGCCGGGATCGACGCGCACCGCCACGACGAGAACCAGATCGTCTACGCCGGTCGCGGCGTGCTGTCCGTCATCACCGACGCGGGGAGCTGGATCGCCCCCGCCACCCGGGCCATCTGGATCCCCGCCGGGGCCGTCCACGAGCATCGCGCCTACGGTGACACCGTCCTGCACCTGGTGGGACTGCCGGTGGAGGACAACCCGCTGCGCCTGGACCGGCCCGCGGTCATCGGCGTCGACCCGCTGCTGCGCGAGCTGATCATCGCCTACACCGGGCAGCCCGGCGGCCCGGCCGCCGAGCGACTCCGCCTGCGGGCCGTCCTGCTCGACCGGCTCCGCCGTTCCACGCAGCAGCCCGTCCACGTGCCCGCCGCCAGGGATCCGCGGCTGGCCGCGGTGTGCGCCGTCCTGCGCGACGATCCGGCCGACGACCGGACCCTGGCACGGCTCGGCGCCGAGGCCGGCGTCAGCGACCGTACGCTGAGCCGGCTCTTCAGGGCCGAGTTCGGGATGAGCTTCCCGCAGTGGCGCACCCAGGTGCGCCTGCACCATGCCCTGCGGCTGCTGGCCGAGGACGTCCCGGTCACGGTCGTCGCGTCCCGGTGCGGCTGGGCCTCCAGCAGCGCCTTCATCGACGTCTTCCGCCGCGCCTTCGGCCACACCCCCGGCACCCACCGCGCGCACCGCTGAAGGAGGGCGGCCTCGGACGTCGAGCAGGTCCGCAGGCCGTGTCGCGTACGGCCTCCGGTCCAGCCCCTCGTCCCTCGCCGATCACGATCTGCGGCTCCCCTCCCGGGCGGGGGCGGGGCTCGGACGGACCGCTCCCCCATCACGCAACCGATGGTTGCGCGATGAGGCGCCGGCGCGTTACAGTGAAGTGCAACCAAACGTTGCGCATAGAGAGGTGAAGAGCATGGAGTACGGCAGCATCGAACGCGAGATCCACGTCGACGCCTCGCCCGAGGTGGTCTTCGAGGTCGTCAGCCGTCCCGAGCACATCTCGCAGTGGTGGACCGACGACGCCCACTTCGAGACGAAGCCCGGAGCCGTCGGCGAGTTCGTCTGGGGCGACAGGGGCGACGTCGCCCCGATGACCGTGGTGGAGGCCGAGCCGCCCCGGCTGTTCTCGTTCCGCTGGGGCTACCCCGGCGGCGAAGTCGACGACACCGTCCCCTCGCTGCTGGTCGTCTTCGAGCTCACCCCGTCGGGCACGGGCACCACGATCAAGCTCACCGAGTCCGGGTTCCGGGAGATGGGCTGGGAGGCCGCCAAGCTGGAGGAGCAGTACGGCCAGCACGTCACCGGCTGGGACACCTTCGTCCCCCGGCTCGGGGAGTACGTCACGCGGCTGGCGGCGGCCTCGTGACCGCCGCCGTCGACGACGACCTGTGGTCCGCGGTCGGTGATCCGACCCGTCGGCGGATGCTCGACCTGCTCCTGGCGGACGGTGACGGCACCGCCACCAGCCTCAGCGAGCGGCTGCCCGTGACACGGCAGGCCATCGCGAAACATCTCGGCGTCCTCGACCGCGTCGGCCTGGTGCACGCCACGTCCGCCGGCCGGGAGAGGAGATACCGGGTGGACGAGGCGCAACTCGCCCGCGCGGTCGCGCAGCTGTCGTCGGTGGGGGCGTCATGGGACGCCAGGCTCCGGCACATCAAGCGGATCGCCGAGGCCGTCCAGCGCGCGAAGGACCAGCGCGACGCGCGGCAGTGAGATCCATGAAGATCATTCGAGAAACAACACGGGGAAGAGGAACAACGATGGTGGACATCCTGCACAGGGTCGCGATCAAGTCGTCTCCGGCCGAGGTCTACGCGGCCCTGACGACCGTCGAGGGGCTCGCCGGCTGGTGGACGACCGACACCCAGGGGAAGGGGAGCGACGTCGGCGGCGTGCTCCGCTTCCGGTTCCCGAACGGCGGGTTCGACATGAAGACCCTCGATCTCGACCCGGACAAGCACGTGCTCTGGGAAGTGGTCGAGGGGCCCGAGGAGTGGATCGGCACGCACGTGGACTGGAACCTCTCCCAGGCCGACGACCACACCGTCATTCTCTTCAAGCACATGGGCTGGAAGGAGCCGGTGGAGTTCATGCACCACTGCAGCACCAAGTGGGCGACCTTCCTGATGAGCCTGAAGTCGCTGGTCGAGAACGGCCAGGGTGCTCCGGCCCCCGACGACATCAAGGTCGACAACTGGAACTGACGTCCCGCTCGGCCCGGCGGGGGATCCCGGGTCGGCCGTAGCGTCACGGGGGCCACGACGGCACCTCCACCGGTGGCATCGCCGCCGGTGGAGGTGCCGTCGTGTCGTGGCCCGCGACCATCGGTGCCGGCGCGTGGCCGGCCGGCGCCGGGACGGCCGTCGCACCCCCGCGCGGCCTGCAGGCAACGGGTCAGCGGCGGGTCAGCTCCATGATCCAGTTGGTCACCCAGGTCACTCCCCCGTCCAGCGAGAACGCCTGCTCCCAGCGGGCGGACCGCTCGGTGACGTCCGACCAGACGAAGCGCGCCCGCACCTGTCTCCCGGCGTGGGTGTCGTCCCCGTGGAACTCGCCCCGGCCGTCGGTGAAGCGGCCGACGACCGGCGGGAACAGCGTGCCGGTGCGGCTGTTGGACCAGTACAGCGACCACTGCTCGCGCTCGACGTCGTACAGCCGCAGGGTGAGCCCGGTGAAGCCCTTGGTCGGGAACGTGATCTCGTCGAAGCTCGCCCCGCCCTCGAAGTGCCGGGAGGCGCGGCTGACGGCCGGGAACTCCTCCCACTCGCTCGTCTCGTCGAGGAAGTCCGTACGCCGCCGGTTGGCGACGTCCCAGGTGCCGGCGAGGAAGTCGAAGTCGTTCACGGGCGGTCTCCCGTGGTGCCCTCGGGGAGCGAGTCACCGACGTAGGCGTCCAGGTCGGGGGAGTCGGGCGCGAGCACGTGCCGTACCCAGGCGTCGCGTTCGTGCAGGACGGGCGGCAGCTCCCAGACGCAGCCGATCAGCGACCGCTCCAGCCGGACGAAGTTCGCCGGGTCGGTGTCCGGGCAGCCCAGCACGGGCTGGCCCGCCACCGCCCCGCCGAAGTGCAGGGCGTTGTCCCACACCCAGCTGTACGCGTTGATGTACGCCCCGCTGTCCCCGCCCCGGTGGAGGACGACGAAGGTGGCCGGTGGCGTGCCGTCCGGTTCGGGAAGCAGCTCCGGGAGCATCGCGTACGCCGCCTTCTCGACCGCCGGATCGATGCCGGAGGGGTCGGCGGTGACGTGGTAGCGCTTGACGCGGCGGCCCCCCACCTCGATCGGGGGCGGCACCCGCAGCAGTTTCTCGGTGAAAGCCATGGCTGGACCGTAGGGCCGGTTCACTGACATCTTGTGTCAGTGAAGTCCAGCCGGCTCCTGTCGATCCTGCTGCTGCTCCAGACCAGGGGCCGGATGACCGCCGCCCAGCTCGCCGGGGAGCTGGAGGTGTCGGTCCGGACGGTCTACCGCGACATCGAGTCGCTGCACGGCGCGGGCGTGCCCCTGTACGGGGACGCCGGCCACTCCGGCGGCTACCGGTTGCTGGCCGGCTACCGCACCCGCCTGACCGGCCTGAACACCGGCGAGGCCGAGGCGCTGTTCCTGTCCGGCATCCCGGGCCCCGCGGCCGACCTGGGGTTCGGCTCGGCGCTCGCGACCGCCCAGCTGAAGCTGCGCGCGGCACTCCCGCCCGAGCTGCGCGCGCAGGCCGACCGGATGCGCTCCCGCTTCCACCTCGACGCGCCCGGCTGGTACGCCGGGGACGACGACGTGCCGTACCTGCCGCAGGTCGCCGACGCGGTGTGGCGCGGCCGGGTGCTCGACGTCCGCTACCGCCGCTGGAAGGAGCCGACCGACGTCGACCGGCGCCTGGAGCCGTACGGGTTGGTGCTCAAGGCCGGTCGCTGGTACGTCGTGGCCGGGCCGGGGCCGCGGACGTACCGGGTCGACCAGATCCTCGGCCTCATCGTGCGGGACGAGGAGTTCGAGCCTCCCGGTGACTTCGACCTGGCCCGCCACTGGGAGGGGTACCAGGCCGGCTTCCACGCCCGCCTGTACCGGGACGAGGCGGTCGTCCGCCTCTCGCCCGGCGCCGCGTCCCGCCTCACCGGCGCTGCCGCCCGGGCCCTGGACGACACCGGGACCGCCGAGCCTGACGGCTGGATCCGCGCGCTGCTGCCCATCGAGTCGATCGACCACGCCCACGGGGTGTTCCTCGCCATGGGCGCGGACGTCGAGGTCCTCGGTCCCCCGGAGCTGCGTGCCCGCCTCGCCGAGACCTCCCGCGCCCTGGCGGCCCGCTACGCCTCCGGCTGACCGCGCCCGGATCATCTCGGTGGATGACGCCCGCCGGGTACGCGCAGAATGGGGTGCGTGATCGACATCAACGCCGGCCTCGTGCGCGCCCTGGTCTCCGAGCAGTTCCCCCGGTGGGCCCACCTGCCGGTCGAGCCCGTGCCCCGCCAGGGCTGGGACAACCGGACCTTCAGGCTCGGCGACCGGCTGTCCGTGCGCCTGCCGAGCGCCGAGGGGTACGTGGCGAGCGTCGAGAAGGAGGACCGCTGCCTTCCCGTGCTGGCCGGGCACCTGCCGTTGCCCGTACCGGCGCCGGTCGCGACCGGGCGCCCGGGGGCCGGCTATCCGTTCCCCTGGTCGGTACGGCACTGGATCCCCGGGGAGACCGTCGACGGAGCCGCGGACGTCGACCGGGCCGAGCTGGCGCGCGATCTCGGGGGCTTCCTGACCGCGCTCCGCCGGGCCCCGGCGGAGCGGGGACCGGCCGCGGGCCGTCACTCCTTCTTCCGGGGCTGCCATCCCAGCGCCTACGGCGACGAGGTCGAGGAGTCCCTCGCCAGGCTCGGGGACGGCGTCGACGCCGCCGCCTGCCGGGCCGTCTGGGCGAGCGCGCTGACCTCGGCCTGGCCGCTCCCGCCCGTGTGGTTCCACGGGGACGTCGCCGCGGGCAACCTGCTCGCCACCGGGGGGAGGCTCAGCGCGGTCATCGACTTCGGCACCTGTGGCGTCGGTGACCCCGCATGCGACCTCGTCATGGCGTGGACCCACTTCGCCGGGGACGAGCGGAAGATCTTCCGGGAGGCCGCCGGTCTTCCCGACGACGCCTGGCGGCGCGCACGCGGATGGGCACTGTGGAAGGCCCTCGTGACCATGGCCGGCCTGTCCGGTCCCGACAGCGACGGGGTCCAGGCGCGCACCCTCGTCCAGGTCCTGGAGGACCCGGTCGTGGACCGGCCCTGAGCCGCGGTGCGACGGCCGGGCCGGGACCGGTAGTGAGGGTCGGACGGGGAAGGGGCGCGTTCGATCGCGCGCCGGTCCGGGCGAGCGGGAGGAAGTCAGCAGGTCACCGCTATAACAGTATTGACTTATATAAGCGGAGACTGGCATAGTCGGACCCGTGAACGCCTTCGACGTTCTCGGTGATCCGGTCCGGCGCCGGATCCTGGAGTTGCTCGTCGACGGTGAGCAGACCTCCGGCCTGATCACCGCGACGATCCGCGAGGAGTTCGCGATCTCTCGATCGGCGGTGTCGCAGCATTTGCGCGTGCTGCGGGACAACGGATTCGCGACGGTCCGGTCGGAGGGCAACCGACGCCTGTACGCCCTGGACCCCGCACCGTTACGGGAGATCGACATGTGGCTGGAACGCTTCCGCCGGTTCTGGGGCCGGCACCTCGACGCGCTGGCCGTCGAGATCTCCCGCGGCAGGCGCGAACGCGGCTCCCCCACGGACCCGGACACGACGACCGGGGGCCCGGACACCACGCCCGGCACCCCGCACACCTAGGAGAAGGTCATGCTCGACATCATCGCCCAGATCAACGCCATCCACCGCGAGGTCGGCACCCGGCCCGGCGACGGCGGCGGGGACGGCGAGGACGTCGCCGTCCTGCTGCGACGCGACTACGACGCCTCTGCCGAGGAGGTCTGGGACGCCCTGACCGACCCCGACCGCATGAAGCGCTGGTTCCTGCCGGTCAGCGGTGACCTGCGCGCCGGCGGCGACTTCCAGCTGGAAGGCAACGCCGGCGGGAGGATCCTGCGCTGCGAGCCGCCCCGCCTGCTCAGGGTGACCTTCGGGGGCGAGAGCAGCCTGGTCGAGGTGCGCCTGATCCCGGCCGGAGAGGGCACCACCCTCGAACTCGAGCACACCGTTCCCCTGGCGATGGTGGGCAGCGGTGCGGGCGCGCTCTACGTCGGGCCCGGATGGGACAGCGCCCTTCTGGCACTGGACCTCTTCGTCGGCGGCGAGAACGGCCCCGACCCCCTCACGGTGGCGGACTCGCCGGAGGGCCGGGAGTTCTCCCTCCGGTCGGTGCGCGCGTGGACGGCCACGGTCGAGGCCTCGGGCACCGCGGGTGAGGCCGACACCGCCGCCGCGGTCGAGGCCGCGCTCGCGCAGTTCGCCCCGGAAGAGGGCTCCACGTCCTCCTGAACACGGGCGTTCCACGACCGGGGCCCGGATCGGGAGGTCGTCCCCGATCCGGGCCCGGTCGTTTCCGGTGTCCGTCAGGCGTCCGGTCCCGGTGGACCCCGATGGGTGGGGGCGATCCGGGCGGGCCTCGTCATGTCGCCGGCGGTCCTCCGCTCCCCGCTCGCGCGGGGAGCGGACGGGTCACTCACCGGCTGCCGGGCGGCCCGCTCCCGGGCCGCCTCGCACTCACTGCTGCGCGGCCTGCTCCTGAGCGGGCTGCTCCTGGGTGGCCTGCTGCTCCTGGGTCGCCTGCTCCTGAGCGGGCTGGTCCTGGGTGGCCTGCTGGTCCTGGGTGGCCTGCTCCTGCGCCGCCTGCTCCTGCGCGGCCTGGCGGACCCGCTCGATCTGCGCCTTGGTGACGTTGAGGGTGCCGAACTCCTTGACCGCCTGGTAGTAGGTCCAGGCGAGACCGTCACAGGTGGTCTTGGAGACGCCGGAGTATCCAGCGCAGACCTGCTTCATGTCGAAGTGGAAGGCGTTGTCGATGCGCGCCTTGTTCGCCGGGAACCGGCTCACCGCCTTGTAGTTGCGGTAACCGAAGTCGTGACGGCGGCACGGCATCCGGAAGTCGAAGCCGAGCGGCTGGTCAGGGCTGGTCGAGCACAGGTCGGTCGACCAGTCGAACCCGTAGCCCGCCCAGGCTCCCTGGTTCTGCCAGGCGGCACGCCAGCTCGAAGCGCTGGCCGCCGTGGGCTGGGAGAAGTTGGAGAGCGCGGCGAGCTTCTGCTCCAGCGTCACGGCGTGAGCGGGGAGCGCCAGTCCGAGGGATGCGGCGAGGAAGAGGGCGACGGTTGCCAGGGCGCGTTTGACCATGGTCTCTGCCTTTGTCCGGGGGGTGTGCCTCGTGGGCGGCAGAAATCTGCCACGGCCAACAATGCGGCGAAACGGCCGTGAACACCGAAGCAGATCTTCGTCAAGATCAACACCGGTGTTCGTTAACGGTCGCTCTTTACAAGGATGACAGCCTGTTGTAAGAACGCATCCCGAAGGGACGGGCGGCTCGACCGGGCCTCGGCGCGCGGTCGCCCATCGCGGACTCGACTTCCCGGAAAGTCCCCTTTCTCACCCGCGGGGGCCGGCTTTCCCGGACAGCCCGATCACTCGTGGAGACCGGCCGTCCCGGGACGTCGGCCCACCCGCGGGGACCGGCCGTCCCGGACAGCCCGATCATTCGTGGGGACCGGCCGTCGCGGGCCGCCCGCTCACTCGCGCGAGCGCGCGGCGGGGACCCGGCCGCCCTTCTCCCGCCGGGAGGCGCGGGCCCGCCAGAGCGGGTAGAGGAGCGCGGTGAGGACGCAGAACAGCGGCGTCGGGTTGCCGACCACGAACGTGGCGAGGACGTAGTCGAGAACGGGTGCCAGGAGCACGAAGCCGGGCACCCAGGCCGGCGGCGCGGGAGGTTTCACGGGCCTCGTTCCCCAGGGGGTCCGCTTCCACGGCTTGGCCACCGACACCCACGCCTGGAAGGCGATGGCCGAGACCATGAGCAGCGTCGCCCCGAGGAGGACGGGGTCGGCGTCGCGCGTACCGTGAGCGAGCGCCGTGAGCCTGGGGCCGAGCAGGAAGATGCCCGCGTAGAGCTGGGAGAGCGTGATGGCGAACTTGACCAGCACCCACCAGTACTGGAAGTAGCCCCACCGGGTCATGGCGGACAGCATCAGCCCGGTGAAGGCGGAGGCGTTGGCGAAGTGCAGCAGCACCTGGGTGTCGAGCAGTTCCGCCATCGCGTAACCGCTGTCGTCACCGGAGGACATCGCGTAACCGCTCAGCGCGAACAGGGCGAGGGCCTGGCTCATCCAGGCCACCGAGGTCACGACGTGCGACCACACGAGCAGATGGCGGGCGGTGGGGGTCACCGTCAGCACCCCTTCCATAGGCAGATGGACTACATGTAGCCAATCTACCTATGGTCGGTACGGGTGACACCGGGATGCCGGGTGGCCTGCCTATCCGGCCGCGCCTCCGCGCCGGGACGCCAGGAACGCGACCAGGCCGACGCCCAGGAGGAGGGCGGGCAGGAGCAGCAGGGAACCCACGACCCACAGGCCGCTGTCGTCCGACAGGGCGGCGTCGACCGACCAGGCCAGCCACGTCACGACGGCGACGGCGGCGGTGCCGAGCACGGGGTGACCGCGCCGGCCGGCGACGACGGCGAGAATCCCCAGGACGATCACCAGCCCCGCCACCTGCCAGGTCTGGTACGGGCCGCTGACAGTGCCGTCCGGCGCGACGTCCCGTTGCCGGTCCCATCCCAGCCAGGCCAGGTAGTTCACCGCGGACGCCACGGCCAGGATCACACCGGTCCGGACGCCTGTCGCACCGCGCCGGGTACGGGGGGCTTCGCCTTCTGTCACGATCTTCACGCTTCCTTCGGCGACGGCCGCCTCCGACGATGTGCACCGCCGGATCGCGACCACGGGGATTCGAGAGGGCGGTATCGTACGCCGGAAACGGCCGGAGATGGGTGATCGTCGTCAGACGGTGAGTGGCGAGCGGGCCGACGGCGCCTCCCGGCTCCCGCCCGCGGCCCGGACGGAGAAGCGTGCCGTACGGGAAGCGGCCCGACCGGAGAACCGGGCCGGACGGAGACCGGGACCGACCGGAGACCTGGCCGGACGGAGACCCGGGCCGGACGGGGACCGCTTCCGGGCCCGCGTACCGTGGACCTCGTCGACGGAGCGGAGGACGAGGGCGAGATGCGACACCGTGAACGCGCCGGGTGGACCGGAGCGGCCCGAGCCGGCGTCCACGACGAGGCACGCGAGCGCACCGCACCCCGCGGAGTCCCCGCGTGACCGGGTCCGGCCGGGTCCTCTACGTCATCGTGTGCGCCGCGGGTGCCGCCGGTGGCGTCGGCCGTCTCGTCACGCTCGCCCAGGACGACGGGTGGATCGTCCAGGTCGTCGCCACCCCGTCCGCCCTGGGCTTCGTCGACGTCCCCGCCCTGGAGAGGCAGACCGGCCGTCCCGTGCGCAGCCGGTACCGCACGCCGGACGAGCCCAAGCCGCCGCGGGCCGACGCGATCATCGTCGCGCCCGCGACCTACAACACCGTCAACAAGTTCGCCCAGGGGATCGCCGACACCTATGCCCTCGGCCTGCTGGCCGAGGCCCCGGGCCTGGGGATCCCGGTGGTCGTCCTGCCGTTCGTCAGCGCCGCCCTGGCCTCCCGTACGCCGTTCCGGGACAGCGTCGAGCGGCTCCGCGCCGAGGGCGTGCGCGTCCTGTCCGGCCCCGGGGAGTTCGAGCCCGGCGACGGTTCCGACGCGGATGTCGGCGGCGACCACCCGTGGCACCTCGCCGTGAGCTCCATGCGGGAGCTGACGTCGCGACCACCGGACGGGCCTGCGTGAACGCTTTGACGTGAGCGGCCCCAGCTTGAGCCGTCATGGCATGAGTCGCCCCGGCATGAACGGTCACGGCATGAGCGGTCACGGTGTGAACGGCCGCGGCGTGAACGGGCCGATCCCGGCCTGCGCACTTCCCGGAGCGAGCACTTCCCGGCGCGAGCGGAACGGTCCCCGCGGGAGAGCCCGGCCCGCCCATCGTCGGGCCGGGCGGTCAGTCGCCGGTGTCGTCGTCCAGGACGTAGCGCAGGTAGAAGTCCGGCTTGGCGAGGAAGCGCCGCCAGTGGTCGACGATCTGGAGGCTCTCCCACTCCCTCGGCCGGATGCCGTCCTCGCCGAGTTCCAGGATGCGCGCGCCGGGGAGGCTGGTCAGGATCGGTGAGTGGGTGGCACAGATGATCTGCCCGCCCTCGCGCGCGGCCCGGTCCATCAGGCCGACCAGCCGCAGGCAGGACTGGAACGACAGGGCGGCCTCCGGCTCGTCCAGCAGGTAGATGCCCGGCCCCTTCACCATGTGCTCCAGCACGGTGAGGAACCCCTCCCCGTGGGACTGCTCGTCGGGGTGCTCCTTCCAGTATCCGGGCAGGCCCGACACCCCGCGTCCCAGGTTGATCAGGGTCTCGGCGCGGAGGAAGAACACCCGCCGCTTGAGCCGGGGCCCCCGGGTGAGGCGCAGGCCGGTGACGGTGAAGTCGGCGTCGAGGACCCCGCCCAGCTCGGTGACCGGGCCCGTACTGGCGTAGCGGGTGCCGGCCTTGCCGCCTTCGGAGTTGACGCCGCACACGTCGGCGATCGCCTCGACGATCGTGGACTTCCCGGAACCGTTCTCCCCCACCAGGAAGGTGACCGGGACGGTGAGGTCCAGACCGTGTTCGGCGAGATGCCGCACGGCGGGCAGGGTCGCGGGCCAGCCGGACGGTGGACGGGGGACGCTCAGGCCGGTGAGGAACACGGACCCTCGCGGTCACGTCCGGGCACGGGCCGCGCCCGGTCTCCCTCCGGCCGGTACGGGTGGCGTGCCACGTCCGGCCCGTACGGGCGGGGGGCGCTGCTCATGCGAAGAAACCGGCCAGCGCGGGGGCCAGCACCTTCTCGGACACGCCGTGCCACTCGCCCGGAAGGGTCAGGTGACGCCCCCGGGGAAGGGCCGCCGCCACGTCCGCGGCCCAGCCGCGCAGACGCTCGTCGCTGGACGAGCTGTTGATCACCAGGGTCGGCACCGTGACGGACCGGAGCGTGGCGGCGGAGACGGCCGACGTCATCCGGCTGTCGTAGGCGAGCGTGTGCGCGATGCCCTCCAGCGCCGGGAAGAAGGGCGCCTGCCGCAGCCCCGCGACGATCTCGTCGGGGACGCCGATGCTCCTGTGGAAGTGCTCGACCGCGTCGGCCCGGCGACCGGAGGCGACGAGCTCGTCGATCTCGGCCGCGAGGTCACCCTCCCCCTGCGCCCCGTCCTTCCGAGGCCCGCTCCCGTGCGACTCCTCCTCGTGCGATCCGCCCCCTTCCGGCCCGCTCCCCTGCGGCTCCTCCTCGTGCGATCCGTCCGCGTCACCCCCCGCCCCGTCCTCCCGCGACGGCCGGTCGAGGGTGATCGGCGGTTCGAGAAGCGAGAGCATCGTGATCGGCAGCCCGGCCGCCGCGCCGAGCAGGCCCAGGGCCGCACCGGAGGAGAACCCGTGCACGAACGCCGGCTCCCCGGCCGCCTCGATCACGGCCGCGAGGTCCTCCACCTCCCGCTCCACCGCGTACGGCGGGGTGTCGCCGCTCTCGCCGCGCCCGCGCCTGTCGTAGGTCACGACCGTGAACCCGTCGGCGAGGCGTTCGGCGAGCGGGCCCATGGGACCGAACCCGCGGAACCCGCCCGCCGCGTCGACCAGCACCAGCGCCGGCCCCGCCCCCGTCCGCTCGAATCCGATGCGCGTGCCGTCGCGGGACGTCGCCGTCGCCATGGTGCCCCCTTCGTCCGGTGGCCCCCGACGCTACCGAGCGCCACCGACAGAACCGGGCGCGGGCACGCGTGACGGACCGACGCCGCCGGCCCTGGCGGGGAGGGTCACAACCCGGCGCCACCGGTCGCGTCGATCACCCTGCCGGTCACCCATCGGGCGTCGTCGGAGGCGAGGAACGCCACGATGTCGGCGATGTCCTCCGGCTGCCCGACCCGTCCCAGCGCGGCCAGCGACGCGGCGTGGGCCTCGGCCTGCGCGTTGCCCCGCAGCCACCCCGCGTTGACGTCGGTGTCGACGATGCCGGGGGCCACCGAGTTCGCGGTGATCCCCCGCGGGCCCAGCTGCTTGGCGAGGTTGAGGGTGAAGGTGTCCAGGGCGCCCTTGGTGGAGCCGTAGGCGATGATCTCCGGCATGGCGAGGCGGGCCACGCCGCTGGAGATGTTGACGATCCGCCCGCCGTCCCGCAGCCGCCCCAGCCCTTCCTTCACGATGAAGAACGGCGCCCGGACGTTCACGGCGAAGACCTCGTCGAACTCCTCCTCGGTGAGCGAGACCAGGTCCGAACTGCGGCCGATACCGGCGTTGTTCACGATGATGTCGACGCCTCCGCCGGGCGCGTGCTCCGTGATCCCGGCGTCGAAGGCGGCCCAGAGCGTCGCCGCGCAACCCCGCGCGCCCAGTTCCGCCTGGATCGCGAAGGCCCGGCCGCCGTCCTTGCGGATCCGCTCGACGACCTCGTCCGCCGCGGTCTCGTCGCGGGCGAAGGCGACGGCCACCACGGCGCCGTCCCGGGCGAGCCGCTCGGCGATGGCCCGTCCGATCCCCCGGCTGCCACCGGTGACCAGCGCGACCTTGTCCTCCAGTGCGTACATGCCGACCGCCCTTCTTTGTTGAGTGACCTACCAACAAATACGGTAACACCATTTCTTGGTGGATCGCTCTAGAATGTGGGCATGGGGACGACAGGCGCGGCACGGGGACGTCCGCGCACATTCGACCGCGAGGCGGCCCTGGCCGTGGCCGTCCGGTTGTTCTGGGAGCGCGGCTACGAGGCCACCTCCGTCGGCGAGCTGAGCGAGGCGATGGGGATCAGGCCGGGCAGCCTGTACGCCGCCTTCGGGGACAAGCGGTCGCTGTTCAGGGAGGTGGTGCGCACCTACGGGCGCTCGCCCGTCGGCGCGTTCGTGGGCGTGGCCCTGGAGGAGGAGCCCACCACGTACGGCGCGTTCGCCCGGGTGCTGCGCGAGGCCGCGGCGACCTACCCCGACCCCTCCCACCCGGCCGGCTGCCTGACCATCAGCGCGGCGACCAACGTCACCCCCCAGGACGCCGACGTCGAGGCGTTCCTGCGCGACCTGCGCAACGCCAACCTCTCGGTCTTCGAGGCCCGCCTGCGTACGGCGCAGCGGGAGGGCGAGCTCCCCGCCGACGCGAGTCCCCGCGCGCTGGCCGGGTACTTCGCCGCGGTCGTCCAGGGGATGTCACAGCGCGCCCGGGACGGCGCCGGCGCGGCCGAGCTCGCCGAGGTCGCCGAGCTGGCCCTGAGCGCATGGCCGGGACGCGAGCCGGGCCCGCCACGCTGACGCACGGCCTGCGGCGGTCCTTCCTGGCGCCGCGTCCGGCGGGGAGGGGACGCCGGGATCAGGGGCCGAGGGCCCGCCGGACCTCCTTCTCCAGCACGGGCGCCAGGCTCCGCATGAAGGTGGCGGTGATGTGTCCCTTGTCGGAGTAGACCATCAGGTTCCCGATGACCGAGGGGCAGCGGTCCCGCGGGCAGAGCAGCGGGGTGAGGTCGGCGAACGTCACGTTGGGCGGCGGGCGGCGGAGCCGGGCGGCCGGTGAGACCGCGGCGAGGCTGTGCCGCTCGTCGTCCACGCAGGCCCCGGGGCCCTTGACCTCGACGCACTCGGGCGGGTCGAAGGGCATGCGGGGCGTGTCGCGGATCGCCAGCACCTCCACGCCCATCGCGCCGAGCTGCCGCCACCGCTCGACGTACCCGCCCGGGAGCGTCTCGCCGCGCTCGAACGGGCTGGAGATCGTCGCGGTGGTGACCAGCAGGTCCGGCTCGATCCGCCGTACCTCCGCCATGACGTCCCGCTGCCACCGGTCGCAGGAGGGGTAGGCCCTGCCCTGGTAGCGCTGCGGCTTCGTGGAGAGCGCGCACGCCCCCTTGGTCATGTTCACCACCTGCCAGCCGTTGGCGTCGGCGATGGCGTGCAGGGCCGGGAACCAGTGCGCGGCGTGCGAGTTGCCGGCCAGGACGATGGTACGGGTCGGGTTCGCGGCGCCGTACCGGCAGGTCAGCAGCTCGTCGCGGCCGGTGACCTGGTTGCAGCCGTCGGCGTAGGTCCGGGGGCGGTCGCGGGCGGCCACGGCCGGGGCCGGGACGATGCCGCCCTCCTGCCGGACCTGGTCGTCCTGCCGGGACGTCCACACCCCGGCGACCACCAGCACCGGGAGCAGGCACGCCAGGCCGATCGCCGCCGGGCGCGCCGTGCCGCCCAGGGGGATCCGGCCGGTGAGCGCCGTGGTGGCCGCGGCGAGGACGAAGGAGGCGACCAGGATGAGGGCGATGCCCTTGGGACTCGCCGCGGTACGGCCGGTCTGCGCCAGGTAGAAGATGAAGATCGGCCAGTGCCACAGGTACAGCGCGTAGGAGATGCTCCCCACGTACATCATGGGACGCAGGGTGAGCAGCCGGTCGGCGCCGAACGCGCTGCCGGTCACCCCGGCCACGATGATCATCACCCCGGCCCCGGTCGGCCACAGGGCCGCGTACCCGGGAAAGACCGTGGAGACCTGGAGCAGCAGCCCGCACGACACCAGCCCCGCCAGGCCGATCCAGCCCAGCGCCACCCGGACCGCGCCGGGGGGCCGCAGGTACGGCAGCACGACCGCGAGCATCCCGCCCAGGGCGAACTCCCACAGCCGGGCCCCGGTGTCGAAGTAGGCCCACCGCTGGTCGGCCGCGGTCCGCACCACCGAGTACGCGAGCGAGGCGGTGAAGACCAGCGCCGTCACCCCGAGGAACGCCGCCCGCGGGCTCCGGCCGTGGCGCGCGGCCACCGCGGCCGTCAGGGCCAGCAGGACCGGCCACAGCACGTAGAACTGGCCCTGGACGGCCAGCGACCAGAAGTGCTGCACCGGGCCGGCCGCGTTGCCCCCGGCCAGGTAGTCGACGGCCGCCGACGCCAGGTGCCAGTTCTCGTAGTACAGCGCGGAGGCGAACACCTCGGCCAGTGTGTCGTGCCACCGGGTCCGCGGGAGCCAGAGCAGCGTCCCGGCCAGCACGCCGAGCAGCACCAGGGCGACGGTCGGCAGGAGCCGCCCGGCCAGGCGCGCGGCGAACGCGCCGAACTCCACCCGCCCGCGGCGCTCCACCGTGCGCAGCAGGGAGCCGGTGATGAGGAAGCCGGTGAGCATCAGGAACACGTCCACGCCACCGGACACCCGACGCGGCCAGATGTGGTAGATCACCACGAGCAGGACGGCGACGGCCCGCAGCCCCTCGATCTCCGGCCTGCGCTCGCTCCGCGTCCCTGCCCGCGCCGCCTGTGCCGCCCGCGCCGCCCGTGCCGCCGACCGGCCGGTGGGCAGGACGTCCACGGGAGCCGACACCCTTCACCTCCGCGCTGGATGACGGGCCCCGCCGCGGGCACCCGGCCCGGTCGCGCCGTCATGCCACGGGCATCCGGCCCGGTCGTACCGTCATATCGTCAGAAGAACCTATACCTCCCGGCCCGGGCGATGAGCGGTGTCGCGTCCTTCCGGGCCCCCGCGGTCCGCGGTCCGCCCGGAGCCGGCGAGGCCGCGCGACGGGCGCGCGAGCACCGTCGTCACCGTGCGGCGGGGACCTTCCAGGCAAGGACGATCGTCGGGACGGTTCATCCCGGAGGCGTGAGGCCGTCCGCCGGCCGGGGGTTCACCGGATCATGGCGTCGCGCGGGCGGGCACCGGTCTGCGGCGCGCGGCCCGGGACGGCGTCGCCCTGGGCGAGCACCTCCAGGGGGCTGGCCAGCACCCTGGCGAAGGCGAGCTCGGCGGCGCCGATCAGGGTGGCGTCGTCCCCCAGGGCCGAGGTGCGCAGCAGCGCCTTGCGGGAGATCATCAGCACGTTGGCCTCCACCCGGTCGCGGACCTGAGCCGCCGCCCCCGGGTAGACCTCGCGCAGCATCCCGCCGAAGATCACCATGCCGGGGTTGAACAGGTTGATCAGGTTCGCCACCCCGATGCCCAGCCAGTCGCCGATCCGGCGCAGCGCGTCCCGGGCCCTGAGATCACCGCGGTCGGCGGCCTCCACCACGGCCCGCACGCCCTCGCGGCCGAAGAGGTCGGCGGAGCGGCCGGCCGCGTCGATCAGGGCCTGCTCGCCGACCTCCGCCTCCAGGCAGCCCTGGGAGCCGCACCCGCAGGGCCGCCCGTCGTGCGGGTTCACCATCATGTGCCCGAGCTCGCAGCCGTACCCGCCGTCACCGTCCAGCAGCTTGCCGCCGACGATGATCCCCCCTCCCACGCCGACGTCGCCGTGCAGGTAGACCAGGTTGTCGAAGCCGACCCCGGCGCCGCGTTCGTGCTCGGCCAGCGCTCCCAGGTGGGCCTCGTTGCCCACCGCGACCGGCAGCCCGAGCCCCAGCCGGTGGCCGAGCTCGGTGCCGAACGCCTGGTCCACCCAGCCCATGTTCGGCCCGAAACGCACCATCCCGTCGCCGGGCCGGATCATGCCGCAGTACGCCGCCCCGACGCCGACGCAGATCGCCTCCGGGCTCGCCTCGCGGTGCAGCCGCCGGGCGAACCCGGCGAGCACCCCGACCACGTCGTCCAGGTCGGCCCCGGCGCGCGGCCGGACCGCCTCCATCCGCTCCAGGACCGTCCCGCCCAGCCCGACCCTGGCCGCGACCAGCCGGTCCACCCGGACGTCGAAGGCCAGCACGTACACCCGGTCGGACTCCGGCCGGACCACCAGCGAGGGCCGGCCCGCCCTGCCGGTGTCGGTGGGGCGTTCCTCGCGCACCAGGCCCGCCGAGGTGAGCTCGGCGGTCAGCGCCATGATGGTGCTCCGGTTCAGGCCCATCCGGTCGGCCAGCACCGTACGGGAGACCGGCCCGCCCAGGTGCACCTGCCGGAGCAGGGCGCCCAGGTTGTGCCGGCGGATCTCCTCCTGGGACCGACCGGCTTTCAGCATCGTGGGGATCCTGACGACTCGGGGACTGTCATCCTGCTGCGCCACCTCGGGACAGGAGGCTCGCGCCGCCCGCGGGCGGCGGGACGAATCCTGTCACGACGCGAGAATACCAATCGGCGCCCGCCCGGCACCGTCACGAGGAGGGCGGGATCGCGTGTGACTCCCGCGTGACGCCGGGGGACGCGAGCACCGGGGAGCCCGCCGGTCCCCCCTCGTCCAGGGCGAGGAGGGACCGGCGGAGCGATGGGGCCGTCTCAGCCGAGCAGGCTCTCGCCGATCCAGCCGTCCGGGGGGCACCCCGGCGGGATGGCGAAGACGGCCGAGCCGATGGGGGTCGTCCACTCGTTGAGCAGGTCGGCCTCGGCCAGCCTGCGCTGGACGGGGACGAACTGCCGGTCGATGTCGGCCTGGTAGGAGGCGAACAGCAGGCCCGAGTCGGCGTGCCCGTCCGGGGTGAGCCCCTCGTCGTAGTTGTAGACCCGGCGCAGCATCCGCATGCCCGGATCGGCGACGTGGGCCCGCCGGATGTGCGCCTGCTCGGAGATGACGGGGAAGCCGATCGCGTTGAGCCTGGTGAAGTCGGCCTCGTCGCGCTCGTCCCGCCCGGTGAGCGGGGCGCCGTTGTCCAGGCGGCGCCCCACCGTGAACTCCTTCCCGACCCGGTCCACGGCGTCCCACGTCTCCATCTCCGCCCGGATGCGCCGCAGCACCAGCGTGGTGCCACCGCGCAGCCAGGCCGGGCCGTCGTTCACCCAGACCGCCCGGTCGAAGTCGGGGGTGCCCGGGAGGGGGTTGACGGTCCCGTCCAGCTGTCCCATGACGTTGCGCTGGGTCAGCCCGGCGGCGTGGGTGTACGCGCCGCGCCGGAAGCCCCGCTGGGTCCAGCGGACCTTCGCGAACGCGCGGGCGTCCTTGACCGTCATGCGCAGGGCGTGGGTCAGGGTGAGGGCGTCGTCGGCGCAGATCTGCAACAGCAGGTCCCCGCCGCTCCACTCCTTGCGCAGCCTGTCGACCGTGAACGCGGGCAGCGGCGCCACCTGCCCGGGACGGCGGTCGGCCAGCCCGGCCGCCGTGAAGAGGCCGGGACCGAACCCGAAGGTCACCGTCAGCCGCGAGGGCAGGACGGCGAGCTCGGGCTCGGTGTCGGCCAGGGCGGGCCTGCCCTGGGTCAGCCGCCGGGCGTCGTCGGTGAGCAGCCGCATCATCCGCCCCAGCGCCTCGCGGCCGACACCGGGCAGCAGGTCAAGGCCGACGAAGACCCCGTACGTCTGCGGCGGTGTCGCGATCCCCGCCTGGTGGACGCCGTCGAACGGTTCCGTCACCAGGCCGCCGGAGCCGTCGGAACCGCCCGGGACGCGGGAGACGCCCGAGGGCGCGGGGGACGCCGCGGCGGGCCGGGTGGCGGCCGGGGGGAGGACCTGGTCGGGCGCGCACGCGGCGAGGGCGCCGGCCGCGGTGGCGGCGCCCCCCGCGAGCAGGCCTCTGCGACTGAGTCGAGGTTCCCGCATGAGCTCTACTCCGTTTCCCGGTCAGCCGTCACCCTTGTCCCCCTTCGGGTGCGTGCCGGGCTCGTAGTGCTCCTCGCCGCCGGCGAACTCCTTGCCGATCGCGGTGAACTCCAGGGTCCCGCCGCCCTTGAGGGTGAGGGTGAAGGGGATCCGCGCTCCCGGCTTCACCTCCTCGGTGACGCCCATCAGCATGATGTGGTCGCCGCCGGGCTGGAGCCGGTGGGTGCCCCGGGGCGGGATCACGAACCCGCCCTCCTTGGGCCTCATGATCATCTTTCCCCCGGATTCGACGACCTCGTGCAGCTCGATCACCGGCGAGAGCGGGGAGGTCCCGGAGACGACCGTCACCTCGGCGTCGGTGGGGTTGACCAGGGTGCCGAAGGCGGCGCTCATCCCCTTCGGGGCGGTCTTCACCCAGGGGTCGGTGATCGTCAGCGTGGCGCCGGGAGCGGCCGCGGCGGAGCTCGCGGAGCTCGGGACGGCGGCCGGTGCCGTGCCGGCCGGGGCTCCCTGGGGGGCCGGGGACCCCTCGGACCCGCACGCGCCGAGGACCGTCACGGCCGCGATCAGGATCCCCGCGGAGACGGCGCGGCGGATCGGGGCGGGGGTGGTACGTCGAGCGGACATGGTGATGCCTTTCTTCCGGCCGGACGGCCGGCGGGACCCGGCGGAACGCCGCCGAGGAGGCCGCCGGGCGGACGGCCGGGATCGTCACGATGGTTCGGTGCGCCGGGCGGCCGGACGGCCACGCGCGCGCCCCTGCCGTACACACGTGGCCGGACGGCGCATGAGAGCGGTCCCGGGGTCACGCGGGCGGCCCTGCGGCCGTACGAACGGCCGGGGCGGGGACACGAGCGGCCGGAGCGGCGGCATCGGCGAAGGCCCGCGCGGGCGTGCGCGCGGGAGGAGGGAACGGGCCCCGGGTGACCCGGTGGGTCAGCCGGAGACGGCGGTGACGGTCGCCGGGGGGCCGCGCCTGCTGACGGCGTGGCGCAGCACGGCGGAGCGGAGGACTCCCGGCTCGGCCGTGCCCGTGGCCGGGAACGGGACGTGCACCGGGGTGACGAACACGATCAGCACCCGGCGGAGCCGCACGCCGAGCCTGCGCAGCAGCGCCCACAGGGCCGCCTCGCCGCGGGCCATCCACAGCCCGGTCAGCCCGACGGCCCACCCGTGCGCCACCAGCATGCCCAGACCGGGCAGCAGCCCGGAGTGGACGTGTCCCATCACCTCGGCCGGGGACGTGGCGTGCGCGAGGGAGAACAGCACGTGCAGGACGGCCTGCACGCCCGCCAGCAGCGGCAGGATCGTCACCGTCGTGCGCTCGCGTCCCGAGACGGCCAGGGCCGTCGCGAAGGCCACGGCGAGGGCGGCGGCGGCACCTGGCGCGGAGACCGAGCCTCCCGCGAGGACGTGCGCTCCCACGCTCAACCCCAGGCAGACCACGGCGAAGACGGCGGCGCGCGCGGAACGGAACGTCATGTCCGCTCGCGTGGCGGCCGGGCCGGTCGTACTGGAGGTCACGGGAGACATCCTCTCAGCCGGGTGGCCCGCCGTGAAGATCGGGTCGGTGGACCGTGGGGCCCGGCCCGGCACGCAGGCGCGGTCCCGGAACGGCCCCCTCCCTCACGGGTCCCGTGGCGGGAGCCCTTCCGGGCGCGGGAGCCCCCTCCGGGGGCCGGAGCCGTACCCCCTGTAAAAAATCATGAAAAGAATCCGGGCGGTCTGTCGAATCGGCCCGGTCCCGTTCGAAGCCTGGTCACAAGGGCCGGAAGAAACAGCGGACCGGCCCCGGACAGCTGAGGAGACAGGCCATGACCCAGCAGACGACGGGTACCGGCGACAGGAGGGCCACGGGCCGGAGGATCGGCGACCCCGCGCCGGGCGTCACGACGTCGCTCCTGGCCTTCGGCGTCATCGCCGGGCCGGTGTACGTCGTGGTCTCGGTCGTCCAGGCACTGACCCGGGAGGGTTTCGACCTCACCCGCCACGCCTGGAGCATGCTCGCCAACGGCGACCTCGGATGGATCCAGATCGCCAACCTCGTCCTGACCGGGCTGGCGACCGTCGCCTGCGCGGCCGGCCTGCGCCGGGCCCTCACCGGCGGGACCGGCGCGACCTGGCTGCCCCGGCTCGTCGCCGCGTACGGGGTGAGCCTGATCGGCGCGGGGATCTTCCCGGCGGATCCGGGGCTGGGGTTCCCGGCGGGCACGCCGGAGGGGCCGGGACCGGTGAGCTGGCACGGGACGCTCCACTTCGTCGTCGGCGCCGTGGGCTTCGTGTGCGTGACCGTGGCCTGCCTGGTCGCGGGGAGCAGGTTCGCCGCCGAGGGTCGCGGGGGATGGGCCCTGTACTCGCGGATCACCGGTGTGATCTTCCTGGTGACCTTCCTCGGCATCGCGGCGGGCGGCGGGGCCACCTGGTCCATCATGACCTTCATCACCGGGCTCGTGGGCCTGTGGGCCTGGCTCGCGGCCCTGTCGATCCACCTCCGCGGGCGCGTCTCACCCGGACACGCCTGACCGGCGCCCCGCACGCCGGAGAACACCCCGTCCGTCGCCCGGCACCACCGACACCACCGTCGTGCGACACCACCGAGAACACCGTCGTGCGACACCACCGAGAACACCGAGAACCACCGTCGAAGAAGGAGACGTCCGATGCGCTACCTGGTCACCCTGAAGGTCCTCAACCAGCCCACGACCCCGCCGCCCGCCGAGCTGATGGAGGCCATCACCATGCTCGGCGAGGAGGCCACCCGGGCCGGCGCCCTGCTGGACAACGGCGGGCTGGCCCCGCGCGCCGAGGGCGCCCGGGTCGAGCTGGCCGGGGGGAAGCTGACCGTCACCGACGGCCCGTTCGCCGAGGCCAAGGAGATGATCAGCTACGCCCTCTACCAGACCCGGTCGAAGGAGGAGACGATCGAGTGGACCTCCCGCTTCCTGAAGCTGCACCGCGACCACTGGGAGGGCTGGGAGGGCGAGGCCGAGGTGCTGCGCGTCTTCGGTCCCGAGGACTTCGCAGCCCCGTCCTGACCCCGTCCCCTCCGGCCGTGCCGCCGTCCTGACCGGCGGCGCGCCGTGGCGGCGCCCCCGGCCGCACCTCGCGATCGCGCGGCGGCGGGGGCGCCGTCGCGTGCGGGGGACGGAGTGATTGGATCGGTCGTCATGGGGGTCGACGATGCTCACCGGAGGGTCGAGGCGGTCTGGCGGATCGAGTCCGCCAGGGTGATCGGCGGCCTGGCCAGGATCGTGAACGACATCGGGCTGGCCGAGGAGCTGGCACAGGACGCCCTGGTCATCGCGCTGGAGCAGTGGCCGGTGGACGGCGTGCCGGACAACCCCGGCGCCTGGCTGATGCTCACCGCCAAGCACCGGGCCATCGACCTGCTGCGCCGCAGGAACACCTACGAGCGCAAGCTGGAGGAGGTCGGCCGGGACCTGGAGCTGCGCCGGTGGGCGGCCGAGGAGGAGGTCGAGGACGCCCTCGACGACCCCGTCGGCGACGACGTGCTGCGCCTGCTGTTCACCGCCTGCCATCCGGTGCTGCCGGCCGAGGGACGCCTGGCGCTCACCCTGCGGCTGCTGGGCGGCCTGACCACCGGGGAGATCGCCCGCGCCTTCCTGGTGCCGGAGCCGACCGTCGGGCAGCGGATCTCCCGGGCCAAGCGCACACTGGCCGACAGGCGGGTGCGGATCGAGATGCCCCCGCCGGACGAGCTGGGAGGCAGGCTCTCCTCGGTCCTGGAGGTGGTCTACCTCATCTTCAACGAGGGGTACTCGGCGACCGCCGGTCACCACTGGACGCGCCCCTCGCTCTGCGAGGAGGCGCTGCGCCTGGGACGGATCCTGGCGGGCCTGATGCCGGACCAGGCCGAGGTGCACGGCCTGGTCGCGCTGATGGAGATCCAGGCGTCCCGGCTGCGGGCCAGGACCGGGGCGGACGGCGGGCCCGTCCTCCTGCTCGACCAGGACCGCAGGCTCTGGGACCGGCTGCTGGTACGCCGCGGGCTGGAGTCGCTCGAACGCGCCGAGGCGCTCGGCACGCTGGGGCCCTACGGCCTGCAGGCCGCGATCGCCGCCTGTCACGCCCGCGCGTCGTCCGCCGACGACACCGACTGGGAGCGGATGGCCGCCCTCTACCGGTTGCTGGTCCACGTCTCCCCCTCTCCCGTGGCCGAGCTGAACCGCGCGGTCGCGGTGGGGATGGCGTACGGCCCGGCGCGGGGGCTGGAGATCGTGGAGAGGCTGACGGCGGAGCGCGCGCTCGCCGGTTACCCCCAGCTGCCGGCCGTACGGGGGGATCTGCTCGCCAGGCTGGGCCGCCTCGACGAGGCGCGCGCGGAGTTCGGGCGGGCCGCCGGGCTCACCCGCAACGAGCACGAGCGCGTCCTCTTCCTGGCCCGCGCGAAGGATCCGGAGGGCTGACGTCCGGGACCCGGGGTCCGGGACGTGGCGCGACGGAGCCCGGGGAACGGGGAACGGGGAACGGGGACGAGCAAGGGGAGGGGAAGGGCCGGGGGCCCGGCCACCGGGGCACGGAGATCGTACTCACGAGTAACTAAGTAACCGCGCCCATGTGCCGCGCACGGATCGCGCCGACGATGGTGGCATGACACGACCGGTGAAGAACACGACGACGACGGCCTTCTACGCCCAGGCCGTCATCTCCTTCGGGCTGTCGGTGACGGCCCTGGCGATCGGCATCACGTACCTGCCCGTGACCGTCTGGGTCCGGTCCTTCATGGCCCTCGGGCTGCTGTACGTGGTGACGTCGACCTTCACGCTGGCCAAGTGCGTGCGCGACCGCAACGAGGAGGCCGCGGTCGTCAGCCGGGTCGACCAGGCCAGACTGGACAAGCTGCTGGCCGAGCACGACCCCTTCAAGAACGACTGATCCCCGGGCCCCGTCCCGCTCGGGACGCACCGGCCGGAGGCGCCCCCGCTCACCTGTCGGCAGGTAAGCGGTTCCCGCCCGGCGCTACCCTGGTCCGATCACCCGCGTCCCGCGTACGGGAAGGTCCGGGCGGGAGACACGAGGTGTCGGGTGGCCAGGCCGTCGGACACCAAGGCGCGCATCCGGGCGGCCGCGAGGGAGCTCTTCGCGGAGAGGGGCGTGCAGCGGACGAGCCTGCGCGACATCGCCGACCGGCTGGGGATCACCAAGCCCGCGCTCTACTACCACTTCACCTCGCGGGAGGAACTGCTCCGGAGCATCGTCCAGCCGCTGATCGACGACATCGACGCCTTCCTGGACGAGGCCGAGGCGGACGCCCCGCGCGACCGGCGCGATCTCCTGCAGACCTACTTCGACATCACCTTCCGGCACCGCGAGGTCACCGCGATGGCGGTGCGCGAGCTGGCCGCCCTGGCCCCCCTCGACCTGGGACGGCGCGTGACGGTCTGGCGGCGGCGGCTCGTCGCCCTGCTCCTCGCACCGGACCCCGAGCCCGATCTGGACGCCCGCGCCCGCGCGATCGTGGCCATCGGCGGCCTCTCGGACTGTACCGTTGAGTTCGCCGACGTCCCGGCCGAACGGCTCGGCCCTCCGGTGGTGGCCGCCGCGCCGGCGGCGCTCGGCGCGGACGCGACGGATCCGGCGACGACGCGGGCCTGAAGGAGGCCCGAGGGACTCCGGTGTGCGTTCGCAACAATGATAAACGTCACAAAAACATCAAAGGCATCTAAAGTTAACTCATGGTGACTCACCGTACGGCCGTCGTCCCGCTCGACTCCGAAACCTCCGGCGTGTGCCTCTGCGGTCACCGGGCCGACTACGTGATCGAGACGCGCTGGTTCTCCGGCCGGCACTCCCGTGACCCCGTCTGCTCCCCGCACGTCACCGCGGTCCTCCAGGGGATCGCCAAGCAGAACGCCCGCCGTGACGGGGGATGAACGGCAGGTGCCGGGAGACCGGGATCCGCATACCTGGTAAGACGGGGGGAACGCCCGCCCTGTGAACCGCGGGTCTAAGGAGCCTTTCCATGCCACCCGAAGATGCGAAACCCCTCTCCATATCGGCCGACACCTACGGTGACGCCATCGTCGTCCGGGCGAGCGGTGAGCTCGACTACGACTACGCGCGCGTCTTCCGCAGAGAGCTCACCCGGGTGTGGGACATGGGTGACGGCCTGCCGTCGCCCGCGGCTCCGCCCCCGTCCGCACCCGAGACCCCGACCATCTTCCCCGGAGCCTCCCCCCTCCTCGCGGAGCCCTCCCCCACGACCTCCTCCGTGGACGGCCCCCTCGCCCCGGAGCGTCCCTTCTCCCCCGGGCACCGGTTCGCCCCGGAGACCTCCCTCTTCCCCGAGCGCCCGTTCCCCGGGGAGCGGCACTTCTCCTCGGAGCGCCCGTCACCGCTGGAACCGGGCGTCCCGTCGC
Organism: Streptosporangium sp. NPDC050855; assembly: GCF_044456585.1. NCBI lineage: Bacteria > Bacillati > Actinomycetota > Actinomycetes > Streptosporangiales > Streptosporangiaceae > Streptosporangium > Streptosporangium sp. NPDC050855. The sequence continues at coordinate 458,287 of NZ_JBITFY010000001.1, read as the reverse complement.
CGTTCTTCCCCGCAGGCCCGCCACCCGTCTCTCCCGGCGACCCGCCGTTCTCCCCCGGAGACCCGTCGCCCCTCTCCCCGGGCACCCCGCCGCCCCTCTTCCCCGGGACCCCGCCGCCCCTTCCTCCCGATTCCCCGGAGCCCCCGCCCCCGCCCGCCCCTCCGGCGCCCCCTTCCCCGGGCTCCCCTTCCCCGGATTCCCCGGACGTGCCGCCCCCTTCGGAGACGTCCCCCGGCACCGCGGGCGGAACGACGACCCCGGCCGCGCCCCCCTGTCTCATCCTGGACCTGACGGGGATCACCTTCTGCGACTCGACCGGGCTCGCGGAGCTGCTGTGGAGCCTGCGCCGGAGCCAGGAGACCGGGACGCGCCTCGTGGTGGCCGGGGCGAGCCGGACGTTGCGTCACATGCTGGCGACCACCGGGCTGCTGAGCTATTTCACGATGGCCGACTCCGTGGAGGAGGCGCTGCGCGAGGCAGGGACGAGCGCGGCCGGGGAAGAGCGGGTCCCGGAGGAGCAGGTCCCGTCCCCTTGACCATGACGGGGCCGGACGAGGAGAGCGGCGGCACCGGCACCGCGGGCCCCAGCGGCCCGAAAAGCCGCCCGGGGAGCACCCGAAAGGCGTCCACGGAAGCCTTAATACGTATGTCGTTAAAACGCCCCCATTGGCCTTACAACTGAGTCAATATCTTCTTACGGGAAAATCCACTCTTCGTCGAAAGTGGGGGTCCCGATGCGGAAGACACCGCCGCGGGCGACCGCGGAAGCACCGCCCGAGGCTCCACCCGCGCCGCCCGTGGAGCCCAGGGAGTTCGTCAGCCTGCTGGCCGTCGACTTCACCGGCACCTACCAGGTCTACCTGGCGGCCAAGGACGAGCGGATCAAGATGACCCGGTTGTCCATGAGCCTGCTCGCCGCCCCGTTCGCCGCCGCGGTCGCGCTGGCGAGCGCGAAGGTGGTCAGGCCGGACGCGCTGGCCGCCTGGGAGAGCGTCCCGTGGTACCTGTTCGCGACGGTCGCCGCGTTCGGGCTGCTCAACGTGCTGCCCTTCCTGCGGCTGATCGAGGCGGTCAACGCGCACATGAGGACGGCGCGGGCGCTCAACAACTTCCGCCTGCTGTACGTCCTTCCCCTCAAGGACCACTTCTCTACCCTCGGCTGGAGTCCGAACCTGCCGGTCGATCCCCGCTATCCGGAGACGTACGCGCCGCTGGCGTGGCCGGGGATCAACGTGATGATGCTGGCACTGGTCAACGGCTCCTACATCGCGGTCGGCGTGCTCGGGCTGATCGGGGCCGAGCCCACCCCGGCCCTGCTGCTGGTGATCATCGGGTTGCTCGCGCTGATCCACTATTTCGTCTACTACGTGCGCGCCAACGTCTCCCGGCAACGCCGGCTCCCACACAATCCCTACCATTTCCCCAACGTGGAGACATGAATGCCCGACCTCCTCAGGTTCGCGTCTTGTGGGGAGACGTGGATCTGGCTGATGCGACACGTGACGGACAGCGGCGGTCCCGCCCTGGACGACCGCGGCCCGATCATCGAAGCCCCGGCCGTACTGTTCGAGATCAACGCTCTGAGCTGGGACGATCCCATCCTGAGATGCCACGGCGACCCGGGGAAGATCCCGCTGTACGCCAGCAAGTTCAGTGAGCGGTCGATCGTCCCGCCGTTCAAGTACAGCTACGGGGGACGGCTGCGGCAGTTCCTCGGCGTCGACCAGCTCGGCTGGATCTCCGACGTGCTGCGCTCCAAGCCGTACACCAAGAGCGGCTGGATCTCGCTGACCGCTCCCGGCGAGCCTCCCGACGCGGTGCCCTGCCTGACCAGCCTGGCCTTCCGGCTCCGGGCCGGGCGTCTGGTCATGACCGCGGCCTTCCGGTCGCAGAACGCGTTCACCTGCTATCTCAACTACGTGCCGCTCCGCGGGATCCAGAGGGAGGTCGCGGACGGCCTCACCGTGGGCTGCGGGCCGATGCGGATCTTCGTCGACGTGCCGCACATCTACACCGCGGACGAGGAGCGGGTCAGAAGGATCCTCCGGCCCGCGGAACGGGCCGGACCCAAGGGAACGACCGGGCCGAAGGGGAAGCCCGGACCGAAGGGGACCGGCGCCCGGCTCCGGCCGGCACAACTGCCCCGGCCGGTGCCCTGAGCCGGACGGCACCCCGGCCCGAGCGGTGACCCGGGCCAGGCGGTGACCCGGGCCAGGGGCCGATCCGGGTGCCCTATCCGAGCGCCCCATTCGAGCGCCCGATCCGAGCGCCCGATCCGGGGAACGTCCGGCCCCGCGGGGTCTCACGGCCCGTGACCGTGCTCGTGGGAACCGTGGGCGTCCTCGGCCGGGGTGGTGGCCCCGCCGGCCTCCGGGTCCGGGGCGGTGACCGCGGTGAACACGGCGGTGCGCACGGTCCCGGCGTGCTGGAAGTCCAGGAAGAGACGGTACGTCCCGGAACTGGGCACCTCGGCGTAGAAGGTGATGTCCGGACCGGGCGCGGTGCGCCCGTCACCGGGCGCGCCGTCGGGGTGCACGTGCAGGTAGGCCAGGTCCCCGTCGCGGAGCGCGACCAGATGGCCGTACGCGGCCAGGTAGGGCTGCAGGTCGGTGACGGGCCGGCCGTCCTCGGCGATCGAGAGCGTGAGCATGCTGGTACGCCCGGCGACGAGGCCCCCGGTGAGGGTGACGGTGTAGTCGCCCACCTTCGCGGTCCCGGCCGGAACGGCGAGCGGTTCCGGCCGGTAGTCCCCCGCGACCGACAGGTCCATGCCGAGCGTCATGGCCCGGCCGCCCTCGGGGGCGAAGTCGGCGAAGGCCCGGTACTCCCCGGCGGAGGGAAGCTCCAGCGGGACCGACCAGATCCCGCCCCCCTTCTGGACGGGGTGCAGGTGCTGGAATCCGGTCAGGTCGCGGCGGACCACGATGAAGTGCAGCTTCTTGTCGTGCTGGACCGCGAACTCGTCGACCGGGTGGCCGTCGGGACCGATCACCGAGAAACGGAAGTCGGTCCGCTCACCGGCCTTCACCTCGTCCGTCTCCGGCAGGAGGCTGTACCCGCCCTGGGAGATCTGGAGCCCGCCGGGCACGACCGGCGCCCGCGCCGTCGGCTGCGCGGTGCCGGGCGGCGCGGCGTTCCCCGCGTCCGGCGCGGCACCGTGACCGGTGTGCCGCCCCGCACCCTGGCCCGCGTCCCGGTCCGTACCCTGGGCCGGCCCCTGAGCGGGGCCGCGGGTGGCCTCCGCCGTGCTCGCGACCGACCCGGCCATCCGGCCCGTCCCCAGGGCGCCGCCGAACACCACGACCAGCCCCAGCGCGTACGCGCCCACTCTCATCGCGCCGTTCATCACCCTCCTCATACCCTTAGGGGGTATTCGTCCGTTCATCCACGGTGTCCCGTCACCACCCTTTCGAACGGCCCCGGAGGGCATCGAGAACGCCGGTCTCCGTGACACAGGATGGCCGATGCGCACGGTGCCGAGGGGGCGTACGGGAAATCGGGCACCGGTGACGCCCTCGCCTCCCCGGGGAGGCGAGGGGGCCGGGAGCGTCAGGAGGGCAGGTGGCGGATCCGCTCGGAGGACGGGTCGTAGAGGGGTTCCGCGACGACGGCGGCGCCCGTCCAGACGCCGGTGACGCCGACCTCCACCCGGTCTCCGGGTGCCGTGCCCGCGGGCAGGTAGGCGTAGGCGATCGAGCGGTCGACGCGGTGGCCGTACCCGCCGCTGGTGACCCGTGAGACGGGCAGGCCGCCGGAGCGGACCGGCTCACCGCCGAGGCAGACCTGCCGCGGGTCGTCCAGGACCAGGCAGAACAGGCGCCGCGCGGGCGCGGCCCCTGCGGGGGCACCGGAAGCGCCCGAGGTGCCGGGGGTGCCGGGGGTGTCCGCGGTGTCGGGGGTGCCGGTGTTCGAAGGGCCGCGGGAACCATGGCCCTCCAGGGCGGCGCGGCCGAGGAAGTCCTTGTCGCGGGCGACCGCGAAGCCCAGGCCCGCCTCGTACGGCGTGGTCTCCGGGGTGATGTCCAGCCCCCAGACGCGGTAGCCCTTCTCCAGGCGCATCGAGTCGATCGCGCGGTACCCGGCCGGGCGCATGCCGAACGGCGTCCCCGCCTCCATGAGCGTGTCCCACAGCGTCAGCCCGTACTCGGCGGGGCAGTACAGCTCCCAGCCGAACTCGCCCACGAACGTCACCCGCTGGGCCAGTACCGGGACGTTCCCCACGCTGATCTCCCGGGCCCGCAGGTAGCCGAAGGTCAGGTCGTCCGGGCAGACCGAGCCGAGGATGTCGAGGGCCCGCGGGCCCCAGAGGCAGTAGCAGGCGTGGGCCGAGGTCACGTCGCGGACGTCGAGGCCCTGGCCGCGGAGCCAGGCCGCGTCGTGGACGCCGAACGCGGTGCCGGTGACCAGGCGGAAACGGTCCTCGGCCAGGCGGGTCACGGTCAGGTCGGCCTCGATGCCGCCCCGCGCGTTCAGCAGCTGGGTGTAGACGACCGAGCCCACGGGCCGGTCGATCCGCCCGGCGCACGCCCGCTGCAGCCCCTCCAGCGCACCGGGTCCCGCGACCTCCAGCTTGGAGAACGAGCTCTGGTCGAACAGTCCCGCGGCGTCCCGGGTGGCCAGGCACTCCCGGCGGACGGCCGGCGACCAGACCCGCCCGGCCCATCCTTCGGGACGGTACTCCGAGCCGTCGTCGCCGTCCTGGCCGTCGTCGTCCCGGCCGTCGTCACTGTCCCGGGCGGGGAAGCCGCCCCGGGCGGGGACGCCGGACGTGTCACGGTCGCCGGACGTGTCCCGGCCGTCCGGGGTGACGCCGGAGCCCGCCGGGCGCGCGTTGGACTCGAACCAGTTGACCCGCTCCCAGCCGGACTTCTCGCCGAACGCCGCCCCCAGCTCCACGTGCCGTACCCAGGCCGGGGAGCGGCGGAGCGGCCGGGCCGCGGTGCGCTCCTCGCCGGGGTAGACGATGTCGTAGTACGTCGAGTACGCGTCCAGGGCCCTGGCGCGGGCCCAGGAGGCCGAACGGGCGTGACCGGAGAAACGGCGCAGGTCCATGGCGAACACGTCGTACTCGGGCGAGCCGTCCACGATCCACTCGGCCATCACCTTGCCCACGCCGCCCGCCGCGGCCAGGCCGTGCACGCAGAACCCGGCCGCCGCCCACAGCCCGCGGACCGGGGTCTCGCCGAGCAGGAACTCGCCGTCGGGGGTGAACGCCTCGGGGCCGTGGACGACCTTGACGATCTCGGTACGGGCCAGGCCGGGAACGCGCCGCACCGCCGAATCCCACGATTCCTGAAATTTCGGCATATTCGGGGAAAAGAGGGTTCTAGGCTCCTGCAGCGGCTCGGCCGTATCCCATATCTCAGGGTCACGGATATATCCGCCGACCAGAATCCCGCCGCCCTCCTCCCGAAAATAAACAATGTTGTCCGGATCCCGCACCGTGGGCATGAAGGAGGAGACCTCGAAAGGCTCGGTGACGACATACTGATGCTTGATCGGCACGACCGGGACGTCCACCCCGGCCAGCCGCCCGACCCGGCCACTGGCCGCGCCCGCCGCGATGACCACGGTCTCCGCCTGGACCGACCACTCCTCGGTCTCCCCGGCCTCCCCGTCGCCCCGCGCGAGCCGTACGCCGGTGATCGCGCCGCCCACCACATCGAGCCCTGTCACCCGGGTCCCGGTGAGGATCCGCACGCCCAGCTTCTGCGCCCCGGCCGCCAGCGCCCTGGCCAGCAGCGCCGGGTCCAGCCAGCCGTCCCCGGGCAGCCAGAGCGCGGCCCGCACGTCCTCGACGTTCAGCAGCGGGAGCCTTCGCCCCGCCTCGGCGCCGGAGAGCATCTCCAGGTCGAGCCCGTAGGTCTCCGCGGCCCCGGCCAGGCGCAGCGACTCCTGCACCCGTTCTGGCGTGGTGGCCAGCCGCAGGCCGCCGACCCCGTGCCAGCCCGGGTCCAGACCGGTGAGCTCGGCCAGCTCGGGGTACAGGCCCGCCGAATACATGATCATCTTTGTCTGGGTGACGGTGGAGCGGAGCTGACCCACGAAACCGGCCGAGTGCCAGGTCGTCCCCTCGGTGAGCTCGTGCCGTTCCACCAGCAGCACCTCGGTCCAGCCGAGCCGTGCCAGGTGGTAGGCCACGCTGCACCCGGCCACCCCGCCGCCGATCACGACCGCCCGCGCAGAGCTGGGAAGTTTCAAGGTTCGCAACCCCTCTGTAACACCGTGCTCGCAAAATCGGATCAATGGTCTGAAGGTAGGCCAAAGGAGGGCAGCATGCCAGATCTCCGGGCGGACGTCCGCGCATGGGCCGGGCAGCCCGTGACCGAGACGCCGATCAAGGGGGGTCTCAGCCACCGGATCGTCCGTCTCGACGCGGCGGACGGGCGGCGATGGCTGCTGCGCGTGCTGGACCCCCGGGTGTCCGAGGCCGGCCTGGGCATCCCGATCGAGCAGGAGATCGCCAACACCGTGCGCGCCGCCGACGCCGGGATCGGCGCCAGGGTGCTGCACCGCCTCCCCGACGCCCTGGTGCTGGAGTACCTCGACGGCGTCACCTTGGACGCGCACGCGGTACGGCGGCTCCCCGGCCCGATCGCCGCGGCCTGCCGCCGGCTGCACGCCGGCCCCCGGTTCGTCAACGACTTCTCCATCTTCCGCAAGCTGGACGAGTTCCTCACCCTGTGCCGTACCCACGAACTGGACGTACCCGACGGCTACCTCGACCGCCTTCCCGCGGCCGCGGAGATCGAACGGGCGCTGGCCGCCGATCCGCCGCCCACGGTGCCCTGCCACAACGACCTGCTGCCGGAGAACCTCATCCGCTGCGGCGACGAGGTCAGGATCGTCGACTACCAGCTGTCGGGGAACAACGACCCGGCCTTCGAGCTGGGCGACATCGCCGCCGAGGCCGACTACGACCCCGACCTGACCGCCCGGCTGGCCCGCGCCTACCTCGGCGCCGACGACCGGCGGTTCACCGCCCGGGTCAGGCTCAACCTGATCATGTCCAACCTGACCTGGACGCTCTGGTTCGCCGTGCACCACGGACTGTTGAGGGAGCAGGCGGCCGACGCCGACTTCGACTACCGGGCCGAGGCGGCCGACAAGTTCTCGCAAGCCGTACGGGACCTGGACGACCCGGGGTTCGGACGGCTCGTCGATCACGTCCGGGGCGCGGGCCCCGGATCTTCACACCCCCCGCACCACCATGCAAGGAGGCTTGAATGACCAAGCCCACATCGGTCGACGAGGACGCGAAGCGGCTCGCCGAACTCGGTTACAAGCAGGAGCTGTCCAGAACCTGGAGCGGCTTCTCCAACTTCGCCATCTCCTTCTCGATCATCTCCATCCTGGCCGGCTGCTTCACCACGTTCGGCCAGGCGTGGAACAACGGCGGCCCCATCGCCATCTCGTGGGGCTGGCCGCTGATCTCGATCTTCATTCTGATCATCGGGCTCTGCATGTCGGAGCTGGTGTCGGCCTACCCGACCGCGGGCGGGATCTACTGGTGGGCCGCGAAGATGGGCAGGCCCGTGCACGGCTGGTTCACGGGGTGGTTCAACCTCATCGGGCTGATCGCGGTGACGGCCTCGGTCGACTACGGCTGCGCGACGTTCCTGAACATCACCCTCAACCGGTTCCTCCCGGGCTGGGACCCCAATCTGAACAACGCGTTCATCCTGTTCGCGGTGATCCTCGTCCTGCACGCGCTGATCAACATCTTCAGCCACCGGCTGATCTCGACGCTGCAGAACGTCTCGGTCTGGTGGCACGTGTTCGGCGCCGCGGTGGTCGTGCTGATCCTGATCTTCGGTCCGGACGCGCACCAGTCGATGTCGTTCGTCTTCACCGAGACGATCAACAACTCCGGTTTCTCCGACTCCTCCTACTGGTTCTACGTGCTGCCGCTCGGCTTCCTGCTGACCCAGTACACGATCACCGGGTTCGACGCGTGCGCGCACGTGTCCGAGGAGACCCAGGGCGCCTCCACCGCCGCCGCCAGGGGACTGTGGCAGTCGATCTTCTACTCGGCGATCGGCGGCTGGATCCTGCTGCTGGCCTTCCTGTTCGCGGCCACCGACGTGAACGCGATCAACGAGGCGGGCGGCTTCGTCGGCGCCATCTTCGACAGCGCGCTCCCCGGCAACCTGGCCACGGCGATCTTCGCGATCTCCACCATCGGCCAGTTCTTCTGCGGCATGAGCTGCGTGACCTCGATGTCCCGGATGACCTACGCCTTCTCCCGGGACGGCGCCATCCCCGGCTGGCGGCTGTGGTCGAAGGTGGACGCCAACCGCACCCCGGTCAACGCGATCATCTTCGGCTGCGCGGTCGCGCTGGTCCTCACCCTGCCCGCCCTGTACGAGGCCCCCGGCGGGGTGCCGCTGGCCTTCTACGCGGTCGTCTCGGTGGCGGTCATCGGCCTCTACATCGCCTTCGCGATCCCGATCTGGCTCCGGCTGCGGATGGGCGACCGGTTCCAGCCCGGCCCCTGGACGCTGGGACGCAAGTACAAGGTCATGTGCTGGATCGCCCTGATCGAGATCGTGATCATCTCGATCTACTTCATCATGCCGCTGGTGCCGTCCGCGGTGCCGTTCAGCGACGAGTTCACCTGGACCTCGGTGAACTACGCACCGATCGTGGTCGGCGTGATGGTGCTGGGCGTGGGCCTGTGGTGGGTGCTGTCGGCCCGGCACTGGTTCACCGGCCCGCGCCGCACGGTCGACATGGCCGAGGCGTTCGACCCGGCCGGACCGGCGGGCACGACCGGCGGGGACCCCACCGGCTGACCCGCCGCATCCCGTGACGGCCCGGCGCGGTTCCCCGGGGAGCCGCGCCGGGCCGTCACGCGCCCTTGGACGTCCCGGACGTCCCGGACGTCCCGGACGTCCCGGACGTCCCGGAGATCCCGAAGGTCTTGCAGGTCCTTGAGCCCCTGGGGCCGCGGAAGGGACGGTCAGACCGCCTCGAAGGCCTCGGCCACGGCCGCCCGTACCCGGTCCATCGCCGCGGCGTCCGGGGCCTCCCGGCGCATGGAGGTCATGTCCACCTCGGGCATGCCGCAGGCCACCGCCCAGCTCCACGGGGTCAGGTCGCCGTCGACGTTGAGGGCGAACCCGTGGCTGGTGACGCCGCGGCTCTGGCGCATGCCGATGGAGGCGATCTTGCGTCCGGTCTCGCTCGTCCACACGCCGGTCAGCAGCTCCGAGCCCGGCGGCGTGTCGCGGCGTTCGGCCGGGACGCCCAGCGCGCCGAGCGCGCGCACCAGCCTCAGCTCGACCTCGCGGACGTAGTCGACGATCCCCTCGCCCTCGCCGAGCTTGACGATCAGATACCCGACCAGCTGTCCGGGGCCGTGATAGGTGAGCTGCCCCCCGCGACCCGTGCTCACGACCGGGATGCCGTGAGACGGGTCGGGCAGGTGGCGCTCGTCGGTCCGCCTGCCCACGGTGTACACCGATGGGTGGCTGAGCAGCCAGAGCGTGTCGGAGCACTCGTCGCGCTGCCGCAGACCGACCAGGTCGGTCATCCGCTCCATGGCCTTCTCGTAGTCGACCAGGTCATCCTGGACCAGGGACAGTGGGCGTCGCCTCATGCCCCCAGCCTATTTTCAGTAGCGAACCGCCGGCGCCTTGGGGACGAAGATCCACATGAGCACGTAGGCGACCCAGAGCGGTCCCGGGATGAGCGAGAGCAGCAGCCAGAACACCCGGACCAGGGTGGGCGGCATGTTGAAGGTCTCGGCGATCCCGCCGCAGACGCCGGCGATTATCTTGTGGTTTCTCGAACGGTGCACGATGTCTCTCCCCGCCTCGGTGTTCTATGTCTCTTCAAACGAGTGGCCGCCTTCTGCCCGTTCCCGAGACACCCCTGAGAAAACCCTGACAGGGTCGGCCCCATAACTTTTCGCCCATCTCAGCCGAGATACGTCTAGGCGATCGGGTTTGGTCACGGTACGTTCCGCCATGTACAGCAACAGGGAATTCCCTCCCGTTCCACCCTAGGAGCGTTATGCGCCTGAGGTTCCGCCGCACCATGGTCCGGACCGCCACCCTGGTCACGGCCATCACCCTCCCCCTCGCCTTCACCGTCCCGGCGAGCGCGGCCCCCGCGACCACCGGCCCCGTCGTCTCCGACGTGCTGGCCAACGTGTTCGCGACACAGATCAAGGGGAAGAACGTCCAGAAGCACCTGGACAAATTCCAGGAGATCGCGACCGCCAACGGCGGCAACCGGGCCGCTGGCACGCCCGGTTACGACGCCTCCCTGGCCTACGTGCAGGACAAGCTGCGCAAGGCCGGATACAAGACCTCCACGACCGACGTCGAGTTCCCGCTCGGCTGGCAGGAGTTCAGCCCCCCGGTCCTGGAGCAGACCGCCCCCGAGGCGAAGACCTACGCCACCCCGGCCGACTTCGTGACCGTGATCTCCTCCGCCGGCGGCGACGTCACCGCCCAGGTGCAGGTCGTCGACGCGGTCATCCCGCCCGCGCCGACCCCGAACACCTCGACCGCGGGCTGCGAGGCCTCCGACTTCGAGGGCTTCGTCGCGGGCCGGATCGCGCTGATCCAGCGCGGCACCTGCCCGTTCATCGACAAGGCCACCAACGCCAAGGCCGCCGGCGCGGCCGGAGTGATCTTCTTCAACGAGGGTCAGCCGGGCCGTACCGACCCGCTCGTCTTCGACATCATCGAGTGGCGCTTCGACATGCCCATCGTGATGGCGAGCACGGCCGTCGGCCTGGACCTGGCCGACAGCCCGAACACGACCGTGCACCTGAAGGTCGACGCCAGGACCGAGGTCGGCCGTACCAAGAACCTGATCGCCGACTCCCGCTGGGGCAAGTCCGGCGAGATCGTCGCGGTCGGCGCCCACCTGGACAGCGTGCCCGAGGGCCCCGGCATCAACGACAACGGCTCCGGCAGCGCCGCCGTCCTGGAGACCGCGCTCAAGCTGGCCCACGTGCCCACCAAGCACCGGCTGCGCTTCGCCTGGTGGGGCGCCGAGGAGCTCGGCCTGCTCGGCTCCGAGCAGTACGTCGCGGGCCTGTCGCAGGCCGAGCGGGACAAGATCCGGCTCTACCTGAACTTCGACATGGTCGCCTCGCCGAACGACGGCACCTTCCTGTACGACGGTGACGACTCCGACGCCGAGGGCGCCCCGGCCGGCCCGACCGGATCGGCCGAGATCGAGCAGCGCCTGGCGGCGTTCTACGCCAAGCGCAACCTGCCCGTCGAGGGCACCGACTTCACCGGCCGCTCCGACTACGGCGCGTTCATCGCCAACGGCATCCCGGCCGGCGGCATCTTCACCGGCGCCGAGGGCATCAAGACCCCCGAGCAGGCCGCGAAGTTCGGCGGCACCGCCGGTGTCGCCTACGACCCCTGCTACCACTCCGCCTGCGACGGCATCACCAACATCAACGCCGCCGCGCTCGAGCGCAACTCCAAGGCCGTCGGTTACGCCACCGCGTTCTACGCCTACGACCTGACCGGCATCCCCGACCGCAACGCCGCGGCGCTCGCCAAGAGCTCCGCGAGCTCCGCGAGGTTCATGACGGCGCCCGAGGGCGCCGCCCGCTAGCGAGCGGTCACGCGAACGCACCACGGTTTCACGGCGCGCCTCCGCACAGGGGGGCGCGCCGCCCGGGGGACCCCCCACCCTCACATCCGAGGAGCATGATGCGCAAACTGTGGACCACGGGCATGGCGGCGATCCTCGCCATCCCCCTGGCTTTCACCGCCCCGTCGGCGTCAGCGGCCGCCCCACCGGACATCTCGCTGACCGCCGTCAAGGCACATCTCACGCAGTTCCAGTCCATCGCCACCGCCAACGGCGGCAACCGGGCCCACGGCCGTCCCGGCTACCTGGCCTCGGCCAACTACGTCAAGGGCAAGCTGGACGCGGCGGGCTTCACCACCACCCTGCAGTCGTTCACCTACGGCGGCGCGACCGGCTACAACGTCATCGCGGACTGGCCCGGAGGCGACACCAACAACACCCTGATGATCGGCGCCCACCTCGACAGCGTGGCCTCCGGTCCGGGCATCAACGACAACGGCACGGGCAGCGCCGCCATCCTGGAGACCGCGCTGGAGGTCTCCCGCCAGTCGCTGGCGCCGACCAGGCACCTGCGCTTCGCCTGGTGGGGTGCCGAGGAGCTCGGCCTGCGAGGCTCCCAGGCCTACGTGAACGGCCTCTCCTCCACCGAGCGGTCCAGGATCAAGGGCTACTACAACTTCGACATGGTCGGCTCGCCCAACCCGGGCTACTTCCTCTACGACGGCGACAACTCCGACGGCGTCGGCTCGGGCCCCGGCCCGGCGGGATCGGCGCAGCTGGAGGCGACGCTCCAGGCGTACTTCAGCTCGATCGGCGTGGCCACCCGGGGCACCGACTTCGACGGCCGCTCCGACTACGGGCCGTTCATCGCCGTGGGCATCCCGGCGGGAGGCACCTTCACCGGCGCCGAGGGCACCAAGACCAGCGCCCAGGCCACCCTGTGGGGCGGCACCGCGGGTCAGCCCTTCGACCCCTGCTACCACCGCGCGTGCGACACCATCACCAACGTCAACGACACCGCGCTGAACCGGAACTCCGACGCCATCGCGTACGCGGTGTGGACGACCGCGGTCACGACGCCACCGCCGCCCGCCATCTGGCAGGACACCTTCGAGACGGCGACCGGCTGGACGGCCAACCCGTCCGGCACCGACACCGCCACGGCCGGCGCGTGGGAACGCGGTGACCCCGAGGCCACCACCTCCACCGGCACCAAGCAGCTGGGCACCACCGTCAGCGGCAGCAACGACCTGGTCACCGGCCGTCTCGCCGGTGCCGCGGCCGGGGACCACGACCTGGACGGCGGGGTCAGCAGCATCCGGTCACCGGCCATCACCCTGCCGACCGGGACGCTGAAACTGGGCTTCTCCTGGTACCTGGCGCACGGTTCCAACGCCTCCAACGCCGACTTCCTGCGGGTGAAGGTCGTCGGCTCCACCACCACCCAGGTCTTCCAGCAGCTCGGCTCGGCCGCCAACCGTGACGGCGCCTGGGCCACCGCCAACGTCGACATCTCCGCCTTCGCCGGGCAGAGCGTCCGCATCCTGGTCGAGGCCGGTGACGCCTCCGGCGCCTCCCTGGTCGAGGCCGGCATCGACGACGTCAGGGTGACCCGCTAAGTCCGTACCGGGTGCGGCCCGCGGCCCTTCCCCCTCGTGCCGTCCGGATCCTGTCCGGACGGCACCGCCGCGGGTCGCACCCTTCGCGTTCCGGCCGGACGCCCTGTCACGGCGCCCCTTCCGCTCCGCTAGCCTCGCGTAGGTCATGCACACGCTGGTACGGAAGGTGCTCAAGTGATCGGCTGGTTCGAAGCGGTGGTCCTCGGACTGATTCAGGGATTGACGGAGTTTCTGCCGATCTCCTCCAGTGCCCACATCAGGGTCGTGTCGGCGTTCTTCGGCTGGCAGGACCCGGGGGCCGCGTTCACCGCGGTCATCCAGCTCGGCACCGAGGCCGCGGTGGTGATCTACTTCCGCAAGGAGATCTGGGAGATCGTCTCCACCTGGACCCGGTCCCTGTGGACCCCGGCCCTGCGGAGCCACCACGCCGCCCGGATGGGCTGGTACGTCATCGTGGGCACGATCCCGATCGTGGTCCTCGGCCTGCTGTTCAAGGACTCCATCGAGGGCGCCTTCCGCGACCTGCGCCTGATCGGCATGACGCTGATCGTGTTCGGCCTGGTCCTGTGGTTCGCCGACCACACCGCCCGCAACCGGCTCACCCTGGAGCGGCACCTCAGCTTCACCCACGCCCTGATCTACGGCTTCGCCCAGTCGCTCGCCCTGATCCCCGGAGTCTCCCGCTCGGGCGGCACGATCAGCGCCGGCCTGCTGCTGGACTACCGCCGGGAGGAGGCCGCGAAGTACTCCTTCCTGCTGGCCATCCCGGCCGTGCTGGGCGCGGGGTTCCTGGAGCTGTTCAAGATCGGTGAGGGAAAGGCCCCGGAGTGGGGGCCCACGATCCTGGCCACCGTGATCTCCTTCATGGTGGGCTACCTGGCGGTCTCGTGGTTCCTGAAGTACATCAGCACCCACCGCTTCACCGGTTTCGTGATCTACCGCATCATCCTCGGCGTCGTCATCATCGCCCTGGTGAGCACGGGAGTCCTCGACCCCTCGGCCTAGTGTCGCGACGCCGTTTCACCGTCGAGCGGATGTCGTCGCCGATGGTGTCGGAAGCGGCCGGGGAGGGCGCGCGCGAGTGCGGTCAGGACCGTGGAGGCTGGGCGGGCGGCGCGCATGACGGGGCTCCTGAGGACGGGGCGGAGCGATTAAAACGATATACATGCCGGAGGTTACGAGCGTCGGCGCCGGCGGTCAAGGCTCCGGGCCCCCCGGCGCCCGAAGGTCGCCCTCCGGCCTCCCGACCCCGTCCCTGCCGTGCCTCGCGACGCGGCCGGACCCGCTCGACGGCTCGTACCGCACGTGACCTGGACGGCCTCCGCCACGCGGTCGCCCGTGGAACCCGACGTCCGTGCCGCCGCCGAGCCCGGCCCCCATGGGCGGGGATCACGGGGACGCATGAAACGTTCACGTCGCCCCCGGACAGAGCCGGGGATTCCGGGAGCGTTCACAGGGTGAAAAAGGCCCCTGTCACCACTGACGGCGATCGTCTGCCCGCTGTCCCGTCCTCCATCTCCGGCTTCGAGTAGGCACTTTCAGCGCGCCGGGTTGTGCGTTACTGTGCACGTTCACAGAGCCCCTTCACGCCTGTGAGGACGCGCGGCCTCACCCCTCACCCCGCCCGTACTTCGCCCCCCGTCTCCCCCGCCCGTGGCATCACGCCCGCCCCCCGTCACCCCTGTCGCCGGACGTGCGGCGACGCCACCCCCACCTGACCGCGACCGCCGACACCGGCTCCCGGCGCAACGACACCGGGACGGCTCGAACGGACCGACGCCCACCCGGGCCCGGGACGCGAGCGCCGGCGGTTCTGCCCGTCATGCCCGTCCGCGGACGACCTCGGCCGGCGACGCCGGCACCGGTCCCGTGCACGACCGGCCGCGCCGTCCGCTCCGGCGACCGCTGTGATCTCCGTTCCCGATCCCCACCCTGACCCTCTGAGGACTCCATGAAAAGGATCTCGGTGCCATCGGCGTCATGCGCCGCCGCGACCATGCCCGCCGAGCATCCCGCTCCCGGAAGACCGGGGCCCGCGGCACCTGAGACCGCCCACGCGAACAGCGCCTTCGACCCCACCGGCGCCTGGACCACCTGGGTCACCAGAACCCTGACCGTGACACTGAACGCGGGCGACAACGTCATCCGGCTGAGCCCGACCACCGCAGGCGGCCTGCCCAACCTCGACCACCTGGAGACCGGCGTGCCCGCCCCCGGCAGGACCACGGTCTGGCTGGCCGGGGACTCCACCGTCGCCGGAAGCTCCGGCGGCACCATCGTCGGCTGGGGCAGGGAACTCGGCGGCTACCTCACCGCCGACGCAGGCGTGGTCAACAGCGCCATAGGCGGCCGCAGCGTCCAGACCTGGCTGTACGAGTCCGCCGTCACCGGCACCAAGAACTCCACCGGGGAATGCGTGCTCAGCTCCACCGCCTACTCCACCCGCTGGCAGGCGATGCTCGACGCCTCCACCGGGATGAAGGCCGGCGACCACCTGTTCATCCAGTTCGGCATCAACGACGGCTCGTCCACCTGTCCCCGCCACGTCGGCTCCGCCCGCTACCGCGAACTGCTCACCGTCATGGTCCGTGCCGCCCAGCAGCGCGGCGCCCACCCCACGCTGGTGACCCCGGTGTCCACCCTGAGGTGCAGCGGCGGTACGGCCGTGCCCACCCGCGGATTCCTGACCGAGACCTTCGACGTCGGCCGGGCCACCGGCGCCCCGGTCATCGACCTGCACGTACTGAGCATCACCCTCTACAACAGCCTGCGCTTCTGCCCGTTCAACGACGACTACTCCTCCGGCCCCGTCGGCGCGTTCTTCGCCGACGACCACACCCACTTCGAGGCGGGAGGCGCACGCCAGATCGCGGGCCTGGTCACCAGGGCGGTACGCGACCAGCGGCTCGCCCTCTCCGCGTACCTGAGGTGACGACCGAACCACGACCGTCACAGCCATCCGTGCACCCAAGGAGTCATCCATGACCATGCAACGGCGGACATTTCTCAGCGTGAGCGCGGCCGGAGCGGCGGGCCTCGGCCTCTCCCTCTTCGGCGCGGGGCAGGCGCTCGCCGGTGCCGTGCGGCTGGACCCGGCGCCGGCCACACCGTTCGCGGTCGGCGTGCGCCGGTACGACTGGACCCGCGGCAGCCGCCCGTGCACCACCTACGTCTACTACCCCGCCACCGGCACCGCCGGCGGCAACCCGGTGACGAACGCCCCGGTCGCAGGCGGTGTCTTCCCCGTCTACAACTTCACCCACGGCTTCCAGAGCAGCCCGCAGAACTCCCTGTTCATCATCCGTGCCCTGGCCGCGGCGGGCTTCGTCGTCCCCGCACCGCACTTCAACCACGATTTCACCGACGTCAGGAACGGCAACACCTCCAAGGACGTCTCGCAGGTCCTCACCCAGACCCTCGCCCTCAACACGAGCGGACCGCTGGCCGGGCACATCGACACCGGCCTCGGCGTCGGAGTCTCGGGCCACTCCCTGGGCGGCATGATCACCCATGGCCTGCTGACCTCCTGGCCCGACAGCCGGATCATCTCCGCCAACCCGCAGTCCTGCGAGGACATGGGCAACCCCGCCGCCTCGGTCTCCGCCAAGGTCCTGTTCGTCCACGGCGACCGGGACTCGACCACGCAGTACGCCTCGGCCCGGCAGGCGTACACGGAGATGACCTGGCCCAAGGCGTTCCTCACCTTCGTCGGCGGCAGCCACACCAGCTTCTGGAGCGACAACCGCTTCCCGAACACCGTCGTCGACTGGGCCCGCTGGACCATGTACGGCGACACCGCCGCACGAGACCGCCTCCCGGCCGACGCGGCCGGGCCCAACACCAGGTGGGAGGCCCAGCTGGGTGACTCGCCCGGCGGCCCGGCCGCCTACAGCCTGGTGGCCCAGCACAGCGGCAAGGCCGCCGACATCGACGGGGCCTCCACCGTCGCCGGCGCAGGGCTCATCCAGTGGACCGCAGGCAATCGCCCCAACCAGCAGTTCGAGTTCATGGACTCCGGTGACGGCCACGTCCGCCTCAAGGCCCGGCACAGTGGTCTGTTCCTCCAGCCCACGGGCACCGCGACCGGCGCGGATGTCGTCCAGCAGGCCGGCAGCGGCGCCACCGGCCAGCAGTGGCGCGTGGTCGACCACGGCGGCGACGTGATCAGCCTCGTCAACCGGGAGTCCGGCCTGGCCATGGACGTCTGGGAACACTCCACCGCCGACGGCGCCCGCATCTCCCAGTGGGCCTACAACAGCGGTCCGAACCAGCGCTTCACCCGGCGCCGCGTCTGACGCGAGACCCGCCGGGGCACCGCCCGGACGACAGGGCGGGGGCACCGGTATGACACCGGCGACCCTTCACAACCACACGGGACGGGTTCAATGACACAGCTTCTCCACGATCGGACCTCACCGCGACGTCCGCACAGACGTCGCACCGTATTCGTCCTCCTCGTCGCGCTCATCGCGAGCGGCGTCACCGCGGTGGTCACGGGATCACCGGCGAACGCGGCCGTGATCGACCCGGCGGCGTACTACCAGATCGTCTCGCGGCACAGCGGCAAGGCGATCGAGATCGCCGGCCAGTCGACCGCCGACGGCGCCGCCGTCCAGCAGCGGACCCGCGCCGACCAGGCGGGCCAGCAGTTCCAGTTCGCCGACGCCGGCAGCGGCCACTACAAGATCCGGGCCCGCCACAGCGGCAAGGTGGTGGACATCGCCTCGGCGTCCACGGCGAACGGCGCGAACGTCGTCCAGTACACCGACAACGGCGGCACCAACCAGCAGTTCCGGGTCGTGGACACCGACGGCGGATACGTCAAGCTCGTCAACCGCAACAGCGGCAAGGCCCTCGACGTCTGGGAGCAGTCCACCGCCGACGGCGCGCGGATCTCCCAGTACACCGACAACGGCGGCACCAACCAGCAGTGGCAGCTGGTCCGCGTCGGCACGGCACCGACCCCGAAGTACGCCGGCTACCTGTTCAGCCACTTCACCGGCGAGGGCACCTCCGCCGGCGAGCAGGTCTACTTCGCGCTCAGCCAGGGCAACGACCCGACCCGGTGGCGCCAGCTCAACGGCGGACAGCCCGTGCTGACCTCGACCGTGGGCACCCGCGGCGTGCGCGACCCGTTCATCATCCGCTCGCCGCAGGGCGACAGGTTCTACCAGATCGCCACCGACCTGCGGATCTACGGCAACGGCAACTGGGACCAGGCCCAGCGGACGGGCAGCAGGTCCATCGTGGTCTGGGAGTCGGCCGACCTGGTGAACTGGAGCGCGCCGCGCCTGGTCCGCGTCTCACCGGACACGGCCGGCAACACGTGGGCCCCGGAGGCGTACTACGACGAGACACTCGGCCAGTACGTCGTGTTCTGGGCGTCGAAGCTGTACGCCACCACCGACCCGAACCACACGGGCACCACCTACAACCGGATGATGTACGCCACGACGTCCGACTTCCGGACCTTCAGCGCCCCGCAGGTCTGGGTCGACAAGGGCTACTCGACGATCGACTCGACGCTCGTCAAGCACAACGGCACCTACTACCGCTTCACCAAGGACGAGCGGAGCGCGTCGCAGAGCGCGTGCGGCAAGTTCATCCTCGCGGAGAGGTCGGCGACCGTGCTCAACCGCGACTACTCGTTCGTCGCGGACTGCATAGGGAACAACGCCCTCGACCAGGGCGAGGGCCCGCTGGTCTTCATGTCGAACACCGAGGAGCGCTGGTACATGTTCATCGACGAGTACGGGGGCCGGGGCTACGTACCGTTCACGACCACCGACCTGAACACCCGGCAGTGGTCACCCGTCTCCGGCTACACCATGCCCGGCCGGCCGCGCCACGGCACCGTCCTGCCGGTCACCCAGGCCGAGTACGACCGGCTGCTGCAGCGCTGGGGCTGACCGCCCCGCGGTGGAACCGCCGGGTGCTCGACGGGCCATGGGCCGCTCGACGGGCCGTGCCCGCGAAGGGCGCCCATCCGGTTCGAACGGCCCACCGGGGCGGCACGGCACCGCGGAGACCGGCTCCCCGAGGGGGCGCGATCTCGCGTGAAGGGTCCGGGCGGGCCCGTCCGGACGGGTCCGCCGGGCTCGTCCGGGCGGTTCAGGCGGGTTTCGTCCGCACGGTTCAGACGGGCTGGTCCGGGCGGTTCAGGCGGGGGCGATCTCGTCCTGGACGACCCCGGCGGGGACGGTCCTGTCCGGGGAGGCCCGGGTGGGGGACGGCGGATCGTCCGCCCGGAGCCGGGCGGCGTCTCGGTAGGCGGTCACGGCGGCGGCGAACATGGCGGTCAGCCCGATCACGAGACGATCATTCCCCCGTCCGGTACGGCGGACACCACCGTGACCGGAAAAATGACGGCATGCCCGCGATCGCGGGCCCCGGTCGTCACGGTCGCGTCCACCGTCACCCGTCCCGGTCCGCCCGTCACCCGTCCGGGCCCGCCCCGTCACCCGTCCGGGCCGGTCACCTGTACCGTCCTGGCCCGCTCCATCGCCCGTTCCGGCCCGCCCCGTCACCAGTACCGTCCCGGACCCGTGTCACGGGTCCGGCTCGGGTCAGGCGAAGGCCGCGAGGTTGCGGGCCACCCAGTGGGCGAAGCCGCGGGGCGGGCGGCCGAGGACGCGTTCGACGTCGGGGCTCACCCGCCGTTCGGCGTCCGACGGCTCGCTCAGGATGTCGAGGGTGCCGTCCACGACCGGTTCCGGCATGAACCCGAGCATCTGCGCCCTGGCCTCCTCGCGGCTCTGCTCGACGAACGTCACCGGCTCCCCCAGGGCGTCGCCGATGAACCGGGCCCGCTCGCGCGGAGAGATCGGCGCCGGTCCGGTGAGCTCGTAGACGCGGCCGTCGTGGCCGTCCTCGCGCAGCACCACGGCCGCGACCTCGGCGATGTCCTCCGGATCGACGAACGGCAGCCCGACGTCGCCGAACGGCGCGGCGGCCGTCCGCCCGGAACGGATCGACGGAGCCCACGCGAACGCGTTGGAGGCGAAGCCGCCGGGCCGCAGGACGGTCCACTCCAGGCCCGACCGCCGTACGGCGTCCTCGAAGGCGCGGAGCGGGTCGTGCGAGCGGGCCCGTGGCCGCGTCCCTGCCCCCTGGGAGGAGAGCAGCACCACCCGGCGGACCCCACCGGCCTTGGCCGCGTCCAGGACGTCCGGGGGATGCGCGCCTCCTCCCGGGATGAGCAGGAAGAGCGCGTCGGCACCCTCCAGCACGGGACGCAGGCTCTCCACGTCGGTGATGTCGGCCCGCCGGTGCCGCACGCCCTCCGGGATCTCGTCCGAGGGGTGCCGCGAGACCGCCGTCACCTGCTCGCCCGCCGCCGCGAGAGCCCTCACCAGCGGCCGTCCCACGTTCCCCGTCGCCCCTGTCACCACGATCATCGAAAA
Source organism: Streptosporangium sp. NPDC050855 (assembly GCF_044456585.1). Taxonomy (NCBI): domain Bacteria; kingdom Bacillati; phylum Actinomycetota; class Actinomycetes; order Streptosporangiales; family Streptosporangiaceae; genus Streptosporangium; species Streptosporangium sp. NPDC050855. Next base: position 437,697 of record NZ_JBITFY010000001.1, on the reverse strand, counting down.
CCCCGTTCTCGGATTCATCAGGTAGTCCACTCCGCCGGACGTCGTTCTCCGGCGCCTTCGTGACGCTAACAGCCTGCGTATAGTAGGTACCTAGGAGAAAGTGACTATCGGAAGGACGTCCATGGACGCCGGTACGAGCTGGAGGGTGGACTCCGCGGCCGGGGCCGAGGGGGCCTGCCCGGTCGCCCCGGTGGTCGACATCGTGTTCAGCCGCTGGACCACCCCGATCCTGTGGGCCCTCAACGAGCACGGCCGGATGCGCTTCGTGGAGCTGGAACGCCACATCGGCACGATCACCCCGAAGGTGCTGACCCAGCGGCTCCGCCAGCTGGAGCGCGACGGCCTGGTGGTGCGCACCTACCACCCCGAGATCCCCCCGCGGGTGGAGTACGAGATCAGCGAGCTGGGCCGGAGCCTGGGCCCCCTGTTCGCCACGCTCGCCGAGTGGGCCGCCGCCAACCTGCCCGAGGTCGAACGGGCCCGGCTGGAGTACGACGCCCCCGCCCCGGTCCCCGCCCGCCGTTCCTGACCGAGGAACCCCCGGCCCCGAGCGGCCCGAGGAACCACCACCCCGGTCCGGTCCGGGGAACCACCACCCCGGCCCTGACCGGCCCGGGAAACCGGTACCCCGGTCCGGGCCGGGCCGGGGAACCCCGGCCTCGGGTCCCGGCCGACCCCGCCCCAAGGAGCCGATCCGGCCCCGCCGCGGGCCCGGCGGGCACGATCCTCGGGGACACTGGACGGGTGCGTCCCGACCGGTCCGGCCTGCCCGTCCGTCACGTCCTGCCCGAGCTCCTCGCGGCCCTGGACGAGCGGGGCGTCGCCGTGCTCACCGCGCCCCCGGGCACCGGCAAGACCACGCTCGTCCCCCTCGCCCTGGCCGGCCTCCTCGACGGCCTCGACGACGCGCCGCCGAAGCGGGTGGTCGTGGCCGAGCCGAGGCGGATGGCCGTGCGGGCGGCGGCCAGGCGGATGGCGTGGATGCTGGAGTCGGAGGTGGGCGCGGAGGTCGGGTTCTCGATCCGCGGCGAGCGCAGGACCGGCCCGGGAACGGTCGTCGAGGTCGTCACCACCGGCGTCCTGCTGCAGCGGCTCCAGCGCGACCCCGAGCTCGACGGCACGCACACGGTCCTGCTCGACGAGTGCCACGAACGGCACCTGGACGCCGACACCGCGCTGGCCTTCCTCCTCGACGTCCGCGCCACGCTCCGCCCCGACCTGCGGATCGTCGCCACCTCCGCCACCGCCGACGCCGCCCCCTGGGCCCGCCTGCTCGGCTCCGGCGATCCCGGCCCGTCCGGCTCCGGCGACCCCGCGCCGGTCGTGCACGCCTCCGGCACCATGCACCCGGTCGTTCCCGTCTGGGCGCCTCCCCCGGGCACCGTCGCGCCGCCGCACGGCATGCGGGTGGACCCGGTGTTCCTGACCCACGTCGCCGGCGTGGTGCGGCGCGCCCTGGCCGAGCGGGAGGGGGACGTGCTCTGCTTCCTGCCTGGCGTCGGGGAGATCGGGCGGGTGGCCGCGCAGCTCGGCGGCGGTGGCATCGACGGCATCGACGTCCTGCAGGTCCACGGCCAGGCCCCGGCCCGCGTCCAGGACGCGGTCCTGTCCCCGGGCGCCGGGCGCCGGGTGGTGCTCGCCACCTCGGTCGCCGAGTCGAGCCTGACCGTGCCGGGCGTGCGAATCGTGGTCGACTCCGGCCTGGCCAGGGAGCCCCGTACCGACCACGCCCGCGGGCTCGGGTCGCTCAGCACGGTCCGGGCCTCCAGGGCGTCGGCCACCCAGCGGGCCGGGCGCGCGGGCCGCGAGGCGCCGGGCGTGGTCTACCGGTGCTGGTCGCAGGCCGAGCACGACCGGCTCCCCGAGTACGCGCGGCCCGAGATCGCCCTCGCCGACCTGACCGGGTTCGCCCTCCAGGCCGCCTGCTGGGGGGACCCGGCCGCGACCGGCCTGGCCCTGCTCGACGCGCCCCCGCCCGCGGCGATGGACGCGGCCCGCCGCACCCTGGGCGCCCTGGGCGCCCTCGACCCCGCGGGCCGGGTGACCGGCCGGGGACGGCGGATGGCCGTGGCCGGGGTGCACCCGCGCCTGGCGCGGGCCCTGATCGACGCCGGTGCCGGGCCCCGGGCGGCCGAGGTCGTCGCCCTGCTGTCCGAGCAGCTGCCCCGCGAGGCCGGGGACGACCTGGTGGCGGTCTGGCGTTCCGCGCGCCGCGGCGGCGACGCGTTCTCCGCGCGCTGGCGCCAGGAGGCCGGGCGCCTGGCGCGGGCCGTCCCCGGCGGTGGCCCGCGCCGTGGAAAGGGGAAGGGCGGTGCCGCGCCACAGGGGGACGACGGCGCCGTGCGGGACGGGAGCGACGACACCGTGGCCGGGACCGTCGTGGCGCTGGCCTACCCGGAGCGGGTGGCGCGGCGGCGCGGCGGGTCGTACCTGATGGCCTCGGGGACGGCCGCGGAGCTGCCCTCCGGGTCGCGGCTGGGGACGGCGGAGTGGCTCGCGGTCGCGGTCGCGGACCGGCCCGCCGGTGCCGCGTCCGCCCGGATCAGGCAGGCGGTGGTGATCGACGAGGAGACCGCCAGGCTCGCCGCGGCCCCCCTGTACGCGTCCGGCGAGGAGATCACCTGGCGCGTGCCGCCGGGGGAACGGCGCGGTGACGTGTCCGCGCGCCGGGTGGAGCGGCTGGGTGCGATCGAGCTCTCCTCCGGCGTGCTCCGCGGCGCCGACGTGCGTCCCGCCGTCCTGGAGGGGCTGCGCGTCGAGGGGCTGTCGCTCCTGCGCTGGACGCCCGAGGCCGTGGCGCTGCGCGAGCGGCTGGCCTTCTGCCGGCGCACGCTCGGCGACCCGTGGCCCGCGACCGACGACGAGGCGCTGATCGAGGCGGCCGACCGCTGGCTGGAGCCGGAGCTCTCGCGGGCCCGCCGCCGGTCCGACCTGGAACGCCTGGACGTGGTCTCCGCGCTGCACCGCCTGGTCCCGTGGAACGCCCGCCTCGCCGAGACGGCCCCGGAACGGATCGAGGTGCCGAGCGGGTCGAGGATCAGGATCGACTACTCGGGGGACCGGCCGGTGCTGGCGGCCAAGGTGCAGGAGCTGTTCGGCTGGGCCGAGGCCCCGCGCGTGGCCGGGGTACCGCTGGTGATCCACCTGCTCTCCCCGGCGGGGCGCCCGGCCGCCGTCACCGCCGACCTGGCCTCGTTCTGGCGCGAGGGGTACCGCGCGGTCCGCGCCGAGCTGCGCGGGCGCTACCCCCGCCACCCCTGGCCCGACGACCCCATGGCGGCCCCGGCCACCCGCCGTACCAACCCCCGGCGCCGGCCGGGCGGGACGTAGCCCGGGGCGGCACATCCCACCGGCACGGGCCGGGCCTGCGCGGGCCGGGCCGACGTGGGCCGGGTCTGCGCGGGCCGGGCCCGCGTGGGATAACGCCGATGATCCGGACAAGACATCGGATCGATACGTGGCGCGCTTCCCCTGGCGGACTCGCCGGACCACACTCGGTTCATGTCGTGGGTGGGAAGTTCCGCAGTGGAGATCGCGGCTGCCGTACGAGGGGGAAAGGTCACCGCGTCCACGGTCGTCGAGGAGCACCTCGGTGCCATCGCCGAGCGCGACGGCCGCGTCGGGGCGTTCCGCGAGGTGCTCGCCGACCGGGCGCTGGCCGAGGCCCGGCTGCTGGAGCGGCGCGAGGACCTGGCCGGCCTGCCCCTCGCCGGGGTGCCCGTCGCGATCAAGGACAACGTCGCGGTCGAGGGCGCGGTGTCGCGCAACGGCTCCGCGGCCACGCCGGACGCGCCCGCGGACGCCGACCACCCCGTGGTGGCCAGGCTCAGGGCGGCGGGCGCGGTGGTCGTCGGCATCACCAACGTGCCCGAGCTCTGCCTGGCCGCCTTCTCCGACAGCGTGTACGGGGTGACGCGCAACCCCTGGGACCTGGGGCGTACCCCGGGCGGGTCCTCGGGCGGGAGCGCGGCGGCGGTTGCGGCGGGCATGGTGCCGCTGGCGCACGGCAACGACGGACTCGGCTCGCTGCGCATCCCGGCGGCCTGCTGCGGCCTGGTCTCGATCAAGCCCGGCCAGGGGGTGGTCCCGCCGCCCGAGCACGACTGGTACGGGATGTCGGAGAACGGGCCGCTGGCCACGACCGTGGCGGACCTCGCGCTGGCGCTGGCCGTGATGGCGGACGACATGTCCCTGGCCAGGCCCGGGGAGAGCGAGGCGCTCGGCGTGGGCAGCGCCATCGACGACTATCCGGGTGGGCTGACCCTGTCGGAGACGCCGAGGCTGCGGATCGCGGTCGCGCCCCTGCCGCTGCCCCCGGGACTGCCGATGGACGCGGAGTTCCGGCAGGCGGTCACCGGGGCGGCGGAGGTGCTGGGCGACGCCGGGCACACCGTGGTGAACCGCACCGACCGGATGCCCTCCTGGCTCGCCACCTCCGCCGTCGCCACCTGGTTCGCCTGCGCCAGGGGCGACGTCGAGGGCCTCGACCCGCGCGGGCTGGAACGCCGCTCCCGGTCGCTGGCCAGGGCGGGCCGCCTGCTCGCCAGGTTCGGCGCGGACGGCGCGACCGGCCGTGACCGCTGGCGCGCGCACGGCGCCGACCAGTGGTTCGGCAACGCCGACGTGCTGGTGATGCCGACCCTCGCCGCGCCGCCTCCGCCCGCCGAACGCTGGGGACGCCGCGGCCTGCTGGCGAACGCCCGCGTCAACCTGACCTACGCGCCCGCGACCGCGGCCTGGAACATCGCCGGCTGGCCCGCCATGAGCGTCCCGTACGGCATGCACTCGTGCGGGGTGCCCATCGGCGTCCAGCTCGTGGCCGCGCCCGGGGGCGAGTCCCAGCTGCTGGCACTGGCGGGGCGGCTGGAGGCGGAACGGCCCTGGCCACGCCACGCCCCGCCCCCCTGACCCCGCCGCACGCCACCGCACAGGGCCGCGGGGGACCGCCACGCGCCACCCCGCAGCGCCGCACACCGGAGCGGACCGTCACGCACCACCCCGCAGGGCCGCACACCGGAGCGGACCTCACGCGCCACCCCGCAGGGCCGCAGGCCGGAGCGGGCCGTCACGCGCCGCCGCGAGCCGTCGCGTGCCGGAGCGGACCGTCGTCCGCTCCGGCCGTGACCGCGGGGCGGTTCAGACGCCGGTGGGGTGCCAGACGGTCTTGGTCTCCAGGAAGGCCGTCAGGCGCCTGGTGCCGGGGTCGGCGTACCAGTCGGTGGTCACGCCGGGGCGCAGCACCCGCTTGAGGTTCTCCGCCGCCGCCTCCTCGCACGCGACCGCCAGCGCCTCGTCGGTGACGCCGGTGAGGTCGAGGGCGTTGACGTCCATGTGCGCGGCCAGCCAGGGGGCGATCTCCGCCACCGAGCCGGTGAGGACGTTCACCACCCCGCCGGGCAGGTCCGAGGTGGCCAGCACCTCGGCCAGCGTGATCGAGGGCAGCGGGGCGCGCTCGCTCGCGATCACCACGCAGGTGTTGCCCGTGACGATCACCGGTGCCAGCACCGAGACGAGCCCGAGCAGCGGATCGTCCGGGGCGACCACCGCGACCACCCCGGTCGGCTCCGGCGAGGAGATGTTGAAGTAGGGCCCGGCGACCGGGTTGGAGGACCCGGCCACGGCGGCGATCTTGTCGGACCAGCCGGCGTACCAGACCAGCCGGTCGACGGCCGCGTCCACGACCGCCCCCGCCCCGCTCGTACCGGCGTCGGCCAGCTCGGCGGCGAACTGGGCCCTGCGGCCCTCCAGCATCTCGGCGACGCGGTAGAGGATCTGCCCGCGGTTGTACGCCGTCGCCCCCGACCAGCCGCCGAAGGCCTTGCGGGCGGCCGACACCGCGTCACGGGCGTCCTTGCGGGAGGCCCTGGAGGCGTTGGCGAGGAAGTCACCGCTGGAGGAGGTCACGGGGTAGGACCTTCCGCTCTCCGACCGCGGGAACGCCCCGCCGATGTACAACTTGTACGTCTTGCGCACGGCGAGCCGGTCCGGCGTGCGGACGGTGCCGCCACCGTCGCCCGCCTGCCCGTCCGCGGTCCCGCCCACGCCTGCGGGCCGCTCGCCGGAAAGCTCCCGGACCCGGTCCCCGGCCTGTGCCTCGACCCGCGTGTCGGCCTGTGACTCGACCTGGTCCTCGGCCCGCGTGCCGGCCTGGTCCCCGGCCCGCGTCTCGGACCGCTTCCCGGCCCGTCCCCCGGCCTGCCCGCCGGAGGCGTCGGACGCCCGCGACCGGCCCGGCCTGTCCGCCTTACTCATTTCCCAGCCCTCTCCACGAGCTCTCCTGCTGCGCCAGCCGGGCCGGCACGAAGATCTGACCGCAGCGGCTCACGCCGCACCGGTGCGCGAACCAGCCCCGCAGCACCGGCCGTCCGGCGCGGGCGTAATCGTGGCCCCGGGTGCTCTGGGCCCGGCGCGAACGCCGCCCGGCGGCGTGCCGCTCACACATCGAGGTACGCCTCCAGCCCGTGCCGGCCGCCCTCGCGCCCGTACCCGGACTCCTTGTAGCCGCCGAACGGCGAGGTCGGGTCGAACTTGTTGAAGGTGTTGGCCCACACCACGCCGGCGCGGAGCCTGTCCGCCATCCACAGGATGCGCGAGCCCTTCTCCGTCCACACGCCCGCGGACAGGCCGAAGGGGGTGTTGTTGGCCTTCTCCACCGCCTCGGCCGGGGTACGGAAGGTCAGCACCGACAGCACCGGGCCGAACACCTCCTCGCGGGCGATCCGGTGCGACTGGGCGACGCCGGTGAAGATGGTCGGCGGGAACCAGAAGCCCCGCTCCGGCAGCGAGCAGGCCGGGGACCAGCGCTCGGCGCCCTCAGCCTCCCCCAGGTCCGAGAGCTCGTGGATCTTCGCGAGCTGGGCCGCGGAGTTGATCGCGCCGATGTCGGTGTTCTTGTCCAGCGGGTCGCCCAGCCGGAGCGTGCCGAGCCGGCGCTTCAGCGCGTCCAGCAGCTCGGTCGCGATGGACTCCTGCACCAGCAGCCGGGAGCCCGCGCAGCAGACGTGACCCTGGTTGAAGAAGATCCCGTTGACGATCCCCTCGACGGCCTGGTCGATCGCGGCGTCCTCGAACACGATGTTCGCGGCCTTGCCGCCGAGCTCCAGGGTGACCTTCTTCCCGGAGCCCGCGACCGACCTGGCGATGCGGCGGCCGACCTCGGTGGAACCGGTGAAGGCGACCTTGTCGACCCCCGGATGGTTCACCAGGGCCGCGCCGGTCTCACCGGCGCCGGTCACGATGTTGACCACACCGGGCGGCAGGTCCGCCTGAGTACAGATCTCCGCGAACAGCAGCGCGCTGAGCGGGGTCGTCTCGGCGGGCTTGAGGACGACCGTGTTGCCGCAGGCCAGCGCCGGGGCGATCTTCCAGGCGAGCATCAGCAGCGGGAAGTTCCACGGGATGACCTGCCCGGCCACCCCGAGCGGGCGGGGGGCGGGGCCGTACCCGGCGTGACCGAGCTTGTCGGCCCAGCCGGCGTAGTAGAAGAAGTGGGCCGCCACCAGGGGCAGGTCCACGTCGCGGGACTCGCGGATCGGCTTGCCGTTGTCCAGGGTCTCCAGCACGGCCAGCTCGCGCGAGCGTTCCTGGATGATCCGGGCGATCCGGAAGAGGTACTTGGCCCGCTCCGAGCCGGGCAGCGCCGACCAGACGCCGAACGCCTTGCGGGCGGCCTCCACCGCCCGGTCGACGTCGGCCTCGTCGGCCCAGGCGATCTCGGCCAGGACCTCCTCGGAGGCGGGGTTGACGGTCTTGTTGCGTTCGGTGCCCTGGGAGTCGACCCACTCGCCGCCGATGAACAGGCCGTAGGACGGCTTGATCTGGACGACGTCACGCGACTCGGGCGCCGGTGCGTACTCGAACATGTGAACGCCCCTAGTCGAGGGTGAAGTAGTCGGGACCCGCGTACCTGCCGGTGGCCATCTTCTGACGCTGCATCAGCAGGTCGTTGAGGACGCTGGAGGCACCGAGCCGGAACCGGTCGGGGGTGAGCCAGTCGTCTCCGACGGTCTCGTTGACCAGGACGAGCATCTTGATCGCGTCCTTGGTGGTCTTGATGCCTCCGGCGGGCTTCACCCCGACGTGGCGGCCGGTCGCGGCCAGGAAGTCGCGGACCGCCTCCAGCATGACCAGCGTCACCGGGAGGGTGGCGGCGGGCTGCACCTTTCCCGTGGAGGTCTTGATGAAGTCGCCCCCGGCCAGCATGGCCAGCCAGGACGCGCGGCGCACGTTGTCGTACGTGGCCAGCTCACCGGTCTCCAGGATCACCTTCAGGTGCGCGGTGCCGCACGCCGCCTTGATCGCGGCGATCTCCTCGAAGACCTTGACGTAGTCCCCGGCCAGGAACGCCCCCCGGTCGATGACCATGTCGATCTCGTCGGCCCCGGCGGCCACCGCGAACCTGGTGTCGGCGATCTTGACGTCGAGCGAGGAGCGCCCGCTGGGGAACGCGGTCGCGACGCTGGCCACCTTGACGCCGGAGCCCTTCACCGCCGCGGCGGCCTCGGCGACCAGGTCGGGATAGACGCACACCGCGGCCACCCGGGGCACCGAGGGGTCGGACGGGTCGGGGCGGACCGCCTTGGCGCACATCGCGCGGACCTTGCCCGGGGTGTCGGCTCCCTCGAGGGTCGTCAGGTCCACCATGCCGATGGCGAGGTCGATGACCCGGGCCTTGGCGGTCGTCTTGATGGATCGGGTGCCGAGCATCGCGGCGCGCTGGTCGGCGCCCACGCGGTCGACACCCGGCAGGCCGTTCAGGAAGCTTCGCAGCGTGACGTTGGACGTGGCCACGTCGTTGAGCGAGGTCGTCATAGTTGACACCTCTCCAGCATGCCTACTGGGGTGATTACTTCCAAACTGGACCCTGCCCAGCACCCTCACCCGTTTTCGTCAACATTCGCCCGACCCGGCCAGGGGGCGGGCGGCGGGCCGAGGCGAGGCGGGCGGCTAAGGCGGTGCGTACCCGCCCTAGGGAGGTTTTCGGCCGGCCCGCACCCGGAGATAGGACATCCTCCCGATGTGGGCCGGGGGGCCTTAGGACGAATCTGGAGTGTGTCAGGAAAGCGCCGACAGGCACTCGAACAGGAAGGAACCCTCATGGGTCCCGAACTTCACCTCCAGCTCATCTCCGAGAGGACGTCCAGGCTCCGCGCGGAGGCGGCCGACTACCGCCGCGCCCGCGAGGTCCAGGTCCACCGGGAGTCCACCGGCGACACCTCCGCCAAGCGCCGCCGCGGCCTCTTCGGAAAGATCATCTCGTCGTGAGCCCGGCCAGGGAGCCCGGTCGCCCCCCGCCGCCCGGCCGGGCCTCATCCCTGTCCGGAACCGCGCCCGAACCGGCCCCGTCGTCCTGGGACGGCATTTCGCCCAAGGATAAATAGAAGGCTTGGCCCGAGTAAGGCATGACATGCTGACAGACATGGTTGGTCGGGCTGTGAGTCCTGTTTTCGTGGGGCGCGAAACAGAACTCGCGGACTTGGCCGAAGCGTTCGGGCAGGCCCGCAAGAGCAGGGCGACGACCGTGCTGCTCGGCGGGGAGGCCGGTGTCGGGAAGTCGCGTCTGCTCGGATGTTTCGCGGAGCGGGCCTCGGCCGACGGCGCCCACGTGCTCAACGGGGGCTGCGTGGAGCTGTCGACCGAGGGCCTGGCCTACGCGCCGTTCACCGCGGTGATCCGCCAGCTGGTCCGGGAGCACGGCGCCGAGGAGATCGCGAGCCTGCTCCCCGAGGGCGGCGGGCGCGACCTGGCCCGGCTGCTGCCCGAGTTCGGCGAGCCGAGCGGCGACACCGAGAGCGAGACCGCCCGCGCGCGGCTCTTCGAACAGATCCTCACCCTGCTGGAACGGCTCGCCGAGCGCCGCCCGGTGATCCTCCTCATCGAGGACGTCCACTGGGCCGACAACTCCAGCCGCGACCTGATCGCCTTCCTCAGCAGGAACCTGCGCACCGCGCCGGTGCTGATGGTCCTCACCTACCGGTCCGACGAGCTGCACCGCCAGCACCCGCTGCGGCCGGTGCTCACCGAGCTCGGACGGCTGGACGACGTCGTGCGGATGGACCTGCCCCGGCTCACCCGGGCCGAGGTCGCGGCCCAGATGGCCGGAATCCTCGGCACCACGCCCGAGTTCGTCCAGGTCGACAGGGTCTTCCAGCGCAGCGAGGGCATCCCGCTCTTCGTCGAGGCGCTGATGGAGTGCGGCGGCGACTGCACCTTCCCCGAGTCCCTGCACGATCTGATCATCGGCTCCGTCGAGCGGCTCCCCGAGGAGACGCAGCGGGTGCTGCGCGTCGCCGCGGCCGGTGGCATCCGGGTGGGGCACGCCCTGCTCGCCGCGGTCAGCGGCCTGTCCGACGTCGACCTGGACGACGCCCTGCGCACCGCGATCGCGGCCAACGTGCTGCAGGTCGCCGACGGCAACGCCTACGTCTTCCGGCACGCGCTGATCCGCGAGGCCGTGCACGACGACCTCCTGCCCGGCGAGTACGTACGGCTGCACGCCCGTTTCGCCGAGGAGATCGGCCGCGACCGCACGCTGGTCCCGCACGGCAGGGCCGCCATCGAGATCGCCCACCACTGGTACGCCGCCCGCGACGACCTGTGGGCCCTGATCTCCGCCTGGGAGGCCGCGGGCAAGGCCGCCAGGAGCTTCGCCTACAACGAGATGATGCAGTTGCTGGAGCGGGTCCTCACGCTCTGGAGCAAGGTCCCCGACGCCGCCGAGCGCATCGGCGTGGACCACACCACGGTGCTGGAGCACGCCGCCGAGGCCGCGAGCGCGTGCGGCGAGGCCGACCGGGGCACCAAGTTCGTCATGGCCGCGCTGAACGAGCTCGACGAGCGGGCCGAACCCGCGCGGGTGGCCGGGCTGCTCGTGCGGCGCTCGCAGTTCAAGCTGTCCAAGCGCAAGCCCGGGGTGCTCGACGACCTGCGCTACGCCGAGCGGCTGGTCCCCGAACCGGGGCTGGAACGGGCCCAGGTGCTGTCCAAGCTGGGCCTGTACCTGACGCTCAGCGGCGAACTGGCCGAGGGGACCTCCCTGACCGAGGAGGCGCTGCGGATCGCGCGCGAGCACGGAAAGGGGCCCCTGGAGGCGGAGCTGCTGCTCAACCTGGCGCTGAGCGACTCCATCGCCGGACGGCTGGGGGCCTCGATCGAGCTCAACGAGACCGCCCAGGCCATCGGCGAGCTGGGAGGCGGCATCATCCTGCGCGCCCTGGCCAACAACGTGGACGCGCTGAACAACATGGGCCGTTCCGCCGAGGCGATCGAGCTGGCCCTCGAAGGGGAGCGGCTGGCGAAGAAGTACGGGCGCTACCGGGTCGAGGGCACGTTCATCGCCAACAACAGGGCCGAGGCGCTGGAGGCGCTGGGCAGGTTCGACGAGGCCGTCGACCTGGTCGAGCAGACCCTGGGCATGGACCCCTCCCTGCGCACCCGCCACCACCTGCGGAGGGTACGCGGGGACGTGGCGGCCGCCCGGGGCGAGGCCGAGGTGCTGAGGTCCGTTCTGGACGAGGTGGGGGCCTTCGGGGTCGCCCCCGAGGAGTTCATGCAGGAGCTGACGGGCAACGCCCGGCTCCTGGTCGGCCTGCACATGCTCGACGGGCAGCCGCTGGCCGCGCTGGAGGTCGCCGAGCGGGTCTCCCGGGAGGCGCAGATCACGAGCAAGCCCATGCTGGGCTGGCAGGTGCTGGCCCTGCTCGGCGGGGTCTGCGAGGCGGTCGAGCCGCTCGCCCCCGAACGGGCGGCGGCGCTGCGGGCCCACGTCGAGAGCGCGGCGGGCGCGGTGACCGTGGACAGCCCGGTCGCCGAGGCCTACCGGCTCGGTGTCGCCCGTGACCACGACGCGGCCGCCGCCGCCTGGGAACGGCTGGGCCGTCCCTTCCAGCGCGCGAGATCGCTGCTGCGGGCCGCGCGGGCGGCGGCGGGCGCCGGTGACCGCGACGGTGCCGCGGACCGGCTGCGCACGGCCCACCCGATCGCCGTGTCGCTCCTGGCCGGGCCGCTGGTCACCGAGCTGGAGGTGCTCGCCCGCCGGATCGGGATCTTTCTCGGCGACCGGCCGGGGGCCGGGGAGTCCGTGCTGACCCCGCGTGAGCTGGAGGTGCTCCGGCTGGTCGCCCTGGGACGGTCGAACCGCGAGGTCGCCGCCGAGCTGTTCATCTCGGCCAAGACCGTGAGCGTCCACGTCTCCAACATCCTCGGCAAGCTGGGCGTCTCCACCCGGGGCGAGGCCGCCGCCGCGGCCCACCGCCTCACCCTGATCGGCTGACCGTCCGGGCGGCGCCCGGACGGGGACGGGCCGCCCGGGAGAGGACGGGCCGCTCAGGCGAGCAGCGCCTCGGCCAGCAGGATGACGCCGAAGACGGCGAACGCGGCGGCGGCGCCGTACCGGATGATGCGCTCGGGCAGGTGTCTGCCGAGCATGCGGCCGACCAGGATGGCCAGGGCGTCGGCGGCGACCATGCCGACCGTGGAGCCGATCCAGGTACCGAACCAGCCGTGGCGGGTGGCGAGCGTGATGGTCGCCAGCATGGTCTTGTCCCCCAGCTCGGCGAGGAAGAAGGCGACGGTCACGGCGATGATCGCCGACCGGACCGTGCGCTGGGCCTTGGCCGCCTCGTCGTCGGTCAGCTCGTCCCCGCGCAGCGTCCACAGGGCGAAGCCGAGGAAGGCGAGCCCGGCGATGACCGTGATCGCGGTGGTGGGGAGAAGGTCACCGGCCAGCCCGCCCACGCCGACGCTGACCAGGTGCACCACGGTGGTGGCGATGGTGATGCCGGCCAGGACCGGCCACGCCCTGAACCGGGTGGCGAAGGTCATGGCCATGAGCTGGCTCTTGTCGCCCAGCTCGGCTACGAAGATCACGACGAGGCTGATCCAGAACGCTTCCAACGAGGGTGCCCTTCCCGCGCGCGCAGCCGGGCGGAAGGGAAGTACCCGGGGAGTCTCGGGCACGGCTCCGGCCCGGCGGCATCGATGAGTGCCTGCCAGGCCGAAGGTCTCGTCCGCCACGGAACCGCGCCGAACGGCCGGATCCGGGGCCCGCGCGACCGGGCGTCCGAGACGCCAGCATGTCGATCACGCGATTGGGACTACTCCCCTTCGGGTCTTTCCATCAGACCATAGCAGCCGAAATCGGATGCCCATTACGGTGCCCCGGCCCCCCACCCGGCCCCTGCCCGCTCCCTCACCAGACCCTCGCGGGTCCTCGCGGGGCGGTGGTCAGAGGCGGGTGCCGACCATCACGGGCTCGTTGACGAGGGTGACGCCGAACTTCTCCAGGACGCCGTCCCGGACCTCCCGCGCGAGACCGAGCAGCTCCTCGGTCGATGCCGACATCTCTGGATTTGTCAGCGCAAGGGTGTGCTTGGTGGAGATGCGGGCCGGACCACGGCGGTACCCCTTGGGGAACCCCGCGTTCTCGATCAGCCACGCGGCCGGGACCTTGACGGCCCCCTCCGGCATGTCCCAGCGCGGGAAGCCCGGCGCCCGCAGCTCCAGCTCGGCGGCCTGCGACGCGGTCAGCACGGGGTTGGTGAAGAACGACCCGGCGCTGCGGGTGTCCGGGTCCCCGGGATCCAGCACCATCCCCTTGCCCCGGCGCAGCTCCAGCACGGCGGCGCGGGCCTCGGCGGGCGGCACCCGGTCGCCCAGGGCGACGCCCAGCCGCGAGGCCAGCTCGCGGTAGGCGATCGGGCCCGAGAGCGCCTCCCGGGCCAGCCGGTAGGTCACCGCGAGCACGACGTGGCGCCCGAGGTCCTCCTTGAACGCGCTGTGCCGGTAGGCGAACCCGCACTCGGCGGCGGTCAGCTCCCGCACCTCGCCGGCCCGGCGGTCGTAGACCCGGACCCGGGTGATCGTCTGGGAGACGTCCTGGCCGTAGGCGCCGACGTTCTGGATCGGCGTGGACCCGACCAGCCCCGGGATGCCGGACAGGCACTCCAGCCCGGTACGGCCCTCGGCCACGGCCCGCTCGACCAGGACGTCCCAGTCCTCGCCGGCCTGCACGGTGACCAGGTCCCCCTCATGGTGGACCCCCCGGGAGTCGACCCGCACGACCAGGCCGTCGAAGCCGTCGTCCGAGACGACCAGGTTGCTTCCGCCGCCGAGCACCAGCACCGGCTCGCCCGCCCGGTCCGCCGCCGCCACCAGCTCGACGATCTCCTCGGCCGACCCGGCCCGCACGAACCTCCCCGCCGGCCCGCCCAGCCCCAGCGTGGTGTACGGCGCCAGCCGTACACCCGTCACCCGCTCCGTCATGCGCTCCCCACCCCGGCCGACGTCCGTGACCAGCCTACGGCGAGCGCAGCAGCGCCAGCACCCGCTCCCGCGTCCCCGCGGTCTCCCTCTCCCGGTAGGCGGGATCGACGCCGTCGTCGGCGTGGTCCCGCTCCCGGTGCACCGGCAGGTCCTTGCCCAGCGCGACGAGCGTGCCCGGCAGCCCCAGCGAGAACTCCAGGCCGGCGTCGCCGTGGTAGCGGGCCTCGGCCGGGAATCCGCCCGCGGCCAGCGCGGCGTCGCGCCTGACCGCCAGCAGGTGGCCGTGCAGCCCCCGGACCTCGCCGGCCTCGGCGTCCGCCCATCCCCGGCCGTCGTCGCCGAAGGTCACGCCCTCCCAGCCCGCCGCGGTCACGTTCTCGTCCTCCAGGGCCTTGACCAGCGGCGTCACCGCGTCGCCGTCCAGGATGACCGAGGTGTCCATGACGACGTGCACGTCCGAGTCGTCCAGGCGCAGCAGCGCGTTCCGGCTCTCCCCCCACCCGGCGGAGCCGCCCCGCCAGTGCGGGAGCTCGGCCACGTGCCAGGCGTCCACGCGCCGGGGGAACTCCCCGGCCAGTTCGTGCAGGACCGCCCCGGCGCCGTCCACGTCCCCCAGGTCGAGGGCGAGGACCTTGACCTCGGTACGGGCGACCAGGGCGCGCACGCACTCGCGCACGTCGTCGGGGCGGCCGTCGACCAGCAGCGCCACGGTGACCGTCGCGCGCGGCGCGCTCGCCTCCTCGACCCCGGCCGGGGGGACGATGCTCTCGTCCATCCGGGAGACCGAGAGGCTGCCGTCCCAGAGCAGCTGGGAGGAGACCATCCGCTCGGGATGGCCGTCGTGGTCCTCGGAGCGGCCGAGCAGCTGGGAGTCGTCGGCCGTCGGCCCGGGGGCGGCCTCGGTCTCGGCGATCCGGTTGGCGTCCAGCTCCCCGAGCCCGCCGGGGTCGCGGCCAGGGTCGGCCGCCCCGGCGACCCGGCCGGGATCGGCGTCCTTTTCCCGCCCGCCGGCGTCGTCGGCGTCCACCCGCCGCTCACCGGTGCCACCGGCGTCGCCGGCCTCACCGGTGCCCGTGCGCGCCGCGCCGTCGGGGCCGGTGTCCGTGACGATCGGCGGGGCGGTGGTCCGCCCGGCGTCGTGACCACCCGGGGTGATGGGGGCGGGGGCGTCGTCCGTGGAGGGCGAGGCCGCCTGGGCCGTACGGCCACCCTCCCGGGGCAGGGACGCTACCGTGGGCCACACTTCGAAGGTCGGTGCTTCGCTCATGCCGGGACGCTACCCCCGGACCGGGAGAAGATTCGGCCCTCCCCCGACTGCCGCCGACCGCCCCTCGGCCGTCCCGGGAAGGCACCCCGGGCGGGCCCCGGCCGCGCCGGGGCCCGCCTGCGGGCGTCAGGAGAGCTGGACCACCGCGCGGGCCTTGGACAGCACCCGCGAATCGTTGGACCTGGCGGTCAGCGCGACCACCACGCGCTTGTCCTCCAGCTTCTCCTCGATGATCCCGCTCACCGTGATCACCGCGCCCCGGTCGTCGTCCGGGACGACGACCATGGAGGAGAACCGCACCCCGTAGTCGACGACCGCGCCCGGGTCGCCCGCCCAGTCGGTGACGAACCGGCCGCCCTGGGCCATGGTGAACATGCCGTGCGCGATCACGTCGGGCAGCCCGACGGTCTTGGCGAAGCGCTCGTTCCAGTGGATGGGATTGAAGTCACCGGAGGCCCCGGCGTACATCACCAGGTTGGCCCGGCGCACCGGGTAGTCGACGGGCGGGATCTGCTGCCCCGTCTCGACCTCGTCGTACCTGACCGTAGCGGCCATCTCAGCTCGCCCCTCCGCGCTCGACGATGGTGTTGTAGGCGACGCACACGTCCTCGCCCTCGACGGTGCCGATGTCGCTCCTGACGGTGATCAGCTCGTTCCGCCCGACGACGCGGATGTCGGTCACCGTGGAGACGCTCACCAGCTCGTCCCCGGCCCGGATCGGCCGCCGGTACTCGAAGCGCTGCTCGCCGTGGACCACCATGGCCAGGTTCAGGCCGAGCTCGGGATCGGTCAGGATCGACCCCCCGGACAGGCTGAACACGATGGGGAAGGTCGGCGGCGCGATCACGTCGGGGTGGCCCGCCGCCCGGGCGGCCTCCCGGTCCCGGTAGACCGGGTTGTCGTCGCCGATCGCCGCCGCGAACTCCTTGATCTTCACGCGGCTGACCTCGTACGGGGCGGAGGGCGCGGACGCCCGCCCCACGAAGTCGCGGTTCAGAGCCATCGTGCTCCTTTGCGGGCACCGGCACGGCACGGCCGGCGCCGGTGGGTCGAGCTGACAGTGACAGGACGAGCATCCAGGATGCGGGCCGCGGGGCCCACCGGGAAACCGTAGCCCGGCGGGCAGGCGGCGGGGGTCTCCATCGGGACCAACGTCCGGGCGGAGAACATGGAGGAACACGACAAACCGGCGCCCCGTTCGGGACGCCGGTTTGTCGTGGAGCATGTACGTGCCGACGGGGCACTCATCCCCCGACGCCGGGCGGGGGGCTTCGCGAGGACTAGCGGGTCTCGCGGTGCGCCTGGTGCGTCTTGCAGTTCGGGCAGTACTTCTTCAGCTCAAGCCGATCCGGGTCGTTGCGCCGGTTCTTCCGCGTGATGTAGTTGCGGTGCTTGCACTCCTGGCAGGCCAGCGTGATCTTGGGCCTAACGTCGGTGGCAGCCACTTGGGAGTGCCTTTCTACGTTCGAGACATTGGACAACCCGCGGCAGTCTCCTCCGATGGAGGAGACCCCGGTGGGTAGTAGCGGAGGCCGGACTTGAACCGGCGACACAACGATTATGAGCCGTTTGCTCTGCCTGGCTGAGCTACTCCGCCTTGAGGCCGACGAAATCGACCGACCCCGCAAGGATACCCGACCCGTCGAGTGCCTGCGAACTTGTGCAGGTCGGGGCGATCCCTTCTGGGTCACCCCAGTATGCCCGCCGGCGCGTCGGAACCTTGAGTATTTTCTGGCCTGCACCTTTAGGGCCGACCAAGCCGAAAGCCCCAACCGGAAGGTCAGGGCTTTTAGGCTGTCGAGCCCCTTTACGGAATCGAACCGTAGACCTTCTCCTTACCATGGAGACGCTCTGCCGACTGAGCTAAAGGGGCCTGTCCGTGTCGCTCTCGCTTGCGGACAGGTGTAACCATACACGGCTCCGCAGCGGGATGCGAAATCAATCGAGGACCGCTCGGATCACCCCGTCTCCCCCGGAAACCCCGGCGTGCCGGTGACACCGCCCACACCGCGCGCCCCGCCCCGGCCGGCGCCTCGGGCGAGGGCCGCCCGTGGCACAGGTCGTCGATGAAACGATCGGCGGGGACCACGTGCCCGCCGGCCGTCACGAGCCTGGCCACCACCGCCCGCCGCCGGGAGGGACCGAGGTCCGCCGCATGACCGTTGATCTCCGCCTGGAGCGGACCGAGAACGCGCAACACAGTAAAAAGCGGGCTATGCCCCTTTCGCCAGCTTTTGCGGGAAACCGCGGGACACCAAGGAGCACGATGCTGCAGGACCGTCGCAGAGAAACGATCCGCGCGCTCGACGAGAGCGACCGGCCGCACCTGTACTGGCACGGCGTGGACGACGACGGCCACGTATGGCTGTTCGAGACCGTGCTCGACGACGGCGGGGAGTACTGGCCGGTGAGGCACGCCGAGCTGGGCTCGGACGGCATCGCCCGCACGTACTCGTGGAGGCACATCGAGGACGAGCACGGTTTCCTGGCCGAGGGCCCGATCTACCCCGACGACTTCGGGCTGAACGCCCTGACCCCCGAGGAGTTCGGCACCCTGTGGGCCGCGCTCAGCCGGTGAGACGGCCCCGGCGCACCGGATCCGGGTGAGGCTCCGCGCACCCCGGGACGCACCCCGGACGTGCCCCCGGACGCGGCCCGAGCACGGCGCCGGCACGGTCGACAGGCGGCTCGGACGCGACCCGGTCACGGTCGGCACGCGGCCCGGACGGCATGGACGGCATGGACGGCATGGGCGGCATGGGCGGCGCCCGGAGCCGGGCATCGCGGATCGCCCGGGAGGCCGGCGGATAAAAAGCCGGACATATCAGTTTTTATGGATTTTCGACTGTTTTCGAGCAGCGGGCGAGCGTGGCGATCCCCCGGGCACGAGGAAAGGACAAATTCATACGACAAAATGGGTTATTTCGCATATCTGCGTAGGAGTAGATTGCTCGCATGAGCGGAACGCCCGGCCTGGGGACGGCCGCCTCGGGAACGACCCCGCTGAGCCTGCGGACCGCCGACGCGGTGGTGCTGCTCGACTGGCTGATGAGCGTGGACCTCGACCGGCTCCCCGTCCGGAACCTGGCGCAGAAGCAGGCCCTGATGGATCTCCTCCAGCGGCTCGACCGGAGCATTCCCGGCTACACCCCCGAGGACGTCGACCGGGCGCACCGCCTGCTGACCTCCGAGATGGGTCTGTAGCAACCGCTTTCCGGCACCGTACGAAAAGTACTCGCGAGGCGGGTCGGGAGCGGGTGACCAGGGCACCGTACGATTTACCGCGGGACCGTGTGATCCGCGGCCGGGAGGGCAGCACCGCCTCCGGACCATCGCGGCGCGGACCGGCCGCGCGGCGGCCCGCTTCGTTCCAGGAGACACGATCACCGGTCCTGGGCCGGTCCCGGGGACCCTCCGTCGCGGCGGCGCGTCCGCGGGCGGCGGGCCGGGAAGAAGGCGGTTGCGCACATGGGCTTTGAGATCCCGCAGGCGGTGCTCGACCCCAAGCGCCTGTCGGCGGTACAGGCCACCGGCCTGCTCGACACCGAGCCGGAGCCCTCGTTCGACGATCTCGCCCTGCTGGCCGCCCGGGTGACCGGCACGCGGCGGGCGTTCGTGACCCTGGTGGACGACCGGAGGTCGTTCTGGAAGAGCGCGATCGGCATGGGCGAGCTCTCCATGTCCGAGCGGCAGAGCCCGGTGGCGGACAGCCCCTGCCACATCCTGATCGCCACGAACGAGCCCCTGCTGGCCGGGGACGTCGCCGCCGACCCCCGCCTGGACTGCCTGGCGGCGGTGAAGCGGCTGGAGATCGGCGCCTGGGCCGGATACCCCATCCACGGCCCGGACGGCGAGGTCCTGGGCGGGCTCTGCGTGGTGGACGAGACCCCGCGCACCTGGACGGACATCGACGCGCAGACGCTGGCCACCCTGGCACGCGCCGTGTCGGGGGAGATCATGCTCCGGGACGCGCTGGCCCGCTCCGAACGGCACGTGGCCGAGCTGCAGGCCGCGGGCAGGGTCTCCGAGGAACTGGCCCGGACCCTGCAGGAGAGCCTGCTGCCGCCGATGATGCCGGAGGTCTCCGGCCTGGAGGCCGCCGCCACGTACATCCCGGCGGCGGGCGGGGTGAACGTGACCGGCGACTTCTACGACCTGTTCATGGCCAGCGGCCCGCGCTGGTGCGCGATCCTGGGCGACGTGTGCGGGCACGGCGTGGAGGCCGCGCAGATCACGGCCCTGGCCCGGTACACGATGCGGGCCGACGCGCCCCGCCACGTCTCGCCCAGCAAGGTGCTGGAGCAGCTGAACCGCGCCCTGCTGGCCCAGCGGGTCAAGGACGGCCGGTTCCTGACGGCGGTCTGCGCGATCTTCCGCCCCGAGGGGGACGGGTTCACCGGGATGCTCTCCACCGCCGGGCACCCCTCCGCCCTCCTGCGGCGGGGGGACGGCACGGTGGAGGCCCTGCGCACGCGCGGCGTCGTGCTGGGCGTCCTGGAGGAGACGGGCCTGGAGAACGTCCGCTTCGACCTGCGGCCCGGGGACACGCTGCTGCTCTACAGCGACGGCGTCACCGAGGCCCACCCGCCCGGGCAGCAGGACCTGTTCGGCGACGAGCGCCTGATCGCCCTGCTGGCGTCCTGCGCGGACCTGGACGCGCACGAGACCGTACGGCGGATCGGCGACGCCGCCCTGGAGTACAGCCGAGGGCACATGACCGACGACATGGCCATCCTGGCGCTCCGCGTCCCGCCCCCCTGACCGCCCCGCGATCACGACCGTGTCCGCGTCCGTGTTTGCGTCCGTGACCGCGTCCGTGACCGCGTCAAAGCCCGGAACGGCGACCGGCCCGCGACCGCGGCCGGATTTCTTCCGGGATCGCCGGTAAGAATGTCGAGAAAGCGGTGACCGGCTTCTACCACGGGGAGAGCGCCGGCACAGGCGCCCGGGAACAGGGAGCGAACCCATGAAGTACATGCTGCTGATGCAGTCCTCCGGCGCACAGGCCGACTTTCCCCCCATCGAGACCTGGCCGGTGGAGGACGTCATGGCCCACATCGAGTTCATGCGGGCCACGGGTGAGA
This sequence comes from Streptosporangium sp. NPDC050855, assembly GCF_044456585.1. Lineage (NCBI taxonomy): Bacteria > Bacillati > Actinomycetota > Actinomycetes > Streptosporangiales > Streptosporangiaceae > Streptosporangium > Streptosporangium sp. NPDC050855. The sequence goes on along the minus strand of NZ_JBITFY010000001.1, from coordinate 417,084 downwards.
AGCTCGGCGCCGCCGGGGAACTGGTGGACGCGCAGGGGCTCGCGGCTCCGGACCAGGCCAGGATCGTGCGGGCCGGCCAGGGCGGCTCCCCCGTGATCACGGACGGCCCGTACCCGGAGACCAAGGAGTTCCTGGTCGGCTACTGGGTGGTCGACTGCGAGAGCCCCGAGCGGGCGATCGAGCTGGCCGCGTACGTCTCGGCCGCGCCCGGTCCCGGCGGCAGGCCGCTGAACATGCCGATCGAGGTACGCCAGGTGATGTCGGCGAGCCCGGCCGAGGAGCTGTGACCGCTGGATGATCCCGTCGTCGACGACCTGCTGCGCCCGCTGGTGCCGCAGGTCGTCGGCGTGCTCACCCGGCGCTTCGGCGACTTCGCCACCGCCGAGGACGCGGTCCAGGAGGCGCTCCTGGACGCCGTGGCCCAGTGGCCGGTGGAGGGGGTGCCCGGCAACCCGCGGGGCTGGCTCGTCCACGTCGCCTCCCGCCGGATGACCGAGCGGGTCCGCAACGAGCAGGCGCGGCGCCTGCGGGAGGAGCGGGTGGCCGCGCAGGCGCCCCCGGACCGCAGGACGGCACCGGCCGCGGACGACGAACGCGCGGCGGACCGCGACGACACGCTCACCACGCTCTTCCTGTGCTGCCACCCCGCGCTGACCCCGGCCTCGGCGATCGCCCTCACCCTGCGGTCCGTGGGCGGCCTGACCACGGCCGAGATCGCCAGGGCGTTCCTGGTCCCCGAGGCGACCATGGCGCAGCGGATCAGCCGCGCCAAGCAGCGCATCAAGGCCTCCGGCGTCCCCTTCCGCATGCCCCTGCCCGAGGAACGGGCACGACGGCTCGCCTCGGTGCTGCACGTGCTCTACCTGATCTTCAACGAGGGGTACGCCAGCAGCGCGGGCCCCGACCTGCAGCGCGTGGAGCTGGCCCGCGAGGCGATCCGGCTGACCAGGACGGTCCACGACCTGCTCCCCGAGGACCGCGAGGTGGCCGGGCTGCTCGCGCTGATGCTGCTCACCGACGCCCGGCGTCCCGCGCGTACCGGACCGGACGGCGCCCCGACCCCGCTGGCCGAGCAGGACCGCGGCCTGTGGGACGGCGCGGCCGTCGCCGAGGGCGTCGCGCTCGTCACCGCGGCCCTCGCCGGGGGCGCGGTCGGCCCGTACCAGCTCCAGGCGGCGATAGCCGCGCTCCACGACGAGGCCGCCACGGCCGAGGAGACCGACTGGCCGCAGATTTTCGCGCTGTACGGCCTGCTGGAGCGCATGTCCGACAACCCGATGGTCTCCCTGAACCGCGCCGTCGCCGCCGCCATGGCGCACGGCGCCCGGGCCGGCCTCGGCATGCTCGGGGCGCTGGAGGCCGACGGCCGCCTGGCCGGCCACCACCGCCTCCACACCGCGCGGGCCCACCTGCTGGAGATGGCCGGTGACCGGCACGCGGCCGTCGAGGAGTACCGCGTCGCGGCGAGCCGCACGACGAGCATCCCCGAGCGGGACCACCTCACCACCCGCGCCGCCCGGCTCGCCGCCATGGACACCGGAGAGGCCGGGGACCCCGAGGGTTCCTGAGGGCGTCGCGTACGGCACGAACGGGCCCGGGGCGGCCCCGTCCCGGAAGCGCGAGGCACAGGCACGAGGCGCGGGCCACGGCCGTCCGCCGGACCACGCGAGAAGGGCCCCGGAGGAACATCCGGGACCCTTCGGCGTCCCCGGTCGCCCCCCATGCGGGAACCGCTCGAGAGGCCCGGCACGACCGGAAGAACGCCATGAAGATCATTTCACACATCTCGGCGGCCGGTGACACGCGACCGCCCGCGCACCCCGCCCCGCCGTCCCGGCCCGCGGGACACGGCACCCGCCCCCCGGAAGGCGTCCCCGCCGTCAGGCCCCTCCAGGATCCGACTCCGGAAGGCGTCTCCGCCGGTCAAGGCTCCCCGGGATCCCCCGGGAAGGCGTCTTTGCCGGTCAGGACCCTCCGGGATCACCCTCGGAAGCCGTCCCCGCCGGTCAGGACCCACCGGGATCCGCCCGGTGACCCCCGTCCGCCGGGTCGGGGAACGGCAGGGGGCAGCACGAGTTCGCCGCGCACGCCTCCAGGTCGTCGCACCCGGCGTCCACCGCCCGGATCAGCGTCTCGCGGACGGTCAGCAGGTCCTCGATCCTCCGTTCCACCTCGCCGAGCTTGGCCTCCACGCGTGCCCGCAGGCCGCCGTCCGGCCCGCCCCGGCGGTGCGCGGTCGCCTCGACCAGGTCGGCCACCTCCTCCAGGGTGAAGCCCAGCCGCTGCGCCGCCTTGATCATCCGCAGGACCGTCACGGTCCGCGGCGGGTAGAGCCGGTGCCCCCCGTTGCTGCGCGGCGGCTCTCGCAGCAGACCCCGCCGGTGGTAGTAGCGCAGCGTCTGCGCGTTGACCCCCGCCGCCTCGGCCACCTCTCCGGTACGCAGCGGGCCCCCGTTCACGACACGTCCCGGGGAGCCGAGGCGATCGCCCGGGCCACCAGCCCGTCGAGCACCCCCGCGTACGCCGCGGGGACCTCCACGTCCACGGTCGACCCGGCGTCGTCCGGCACCAGGGTGAAGGTGAAGAACGAGCAGCAGCCCGTCTCCCGGGCCATCAGGTCCCGTACGGTCTCCCGCACCCGCGCTCCGCCGTCCAGCGTGAGCCGCAGGTGCGTCGCCCCCACGCGTTCCAGCCCGAGCAGCGCGGAGGCGAACAGCTCGTCGAACTCCGCGATCCGCGACGGTCGCTCTCCGGTCGGGAGCGTGCATACGGCCGGCACCCACTCCATGAGCCCTCCCTGCGCCACGCCGCCCGTCCGTCGCGAGCGGCCCTGCCCTCGACGGTAGGCCCGTACCCCGGTACAGGATGCAACCCCCGCGCCCGCGACGGGCGCGGGGGCTCCCGAGGCGCTCGCCGGACTTGCGGAGCGGTCGCCGCCCGTCCGGCCGGAGATCACGGTCTCGGTCCCGGGCCGGGGATCGCGGTCCCGGGCCGGCGGGCGACGGCCGCTCCCTCAGGCGGTGGCGCCCCCGTCGAGGACCAGGTCGTGGCCGACCGCGAATCCCGACTCGGGCGCCGCGAGCCAGAGCACGGCGGAGGCCGCCTCGTCGAGCGACCCGACCCTGCCGATCGGCAGCGCGCCCTTGAGCCGCTCGGCCCGGTCGGCCTCGGTCTCGCCGGGCCACAGGGACATGGAGGTGTCGATCGGCCCCGGGCTGAGCACGTTGACGCGGATGCCCTGCCCGATGTACTCCTTCGCGGCCGTCCGGCTCAGCGCGCTCACGGCCGCCTTGGACGCCGCGTAGGCGCCGAGGAACGGCAGCCGCATGTGGGCGCCCAGGTTGGAGGAGGTGTTGACGATCACGCCGCCGCCGTTGCCGAGCATGTGGGCGATCTCGTGCTTCATGCTGAGGAAGACGCCGGTCAGGTTCACGGCCAGCAGGCGGTCCCAGGCGTCCTCGTCCATGTCCGCGAGCATGCCGCCCTCGACGACCCCCGCGTTGTTGAACGCGACGTGCAGGCCGCCGTGGCGCTCCACCGTGGTCGCGACGAGCCGGGCGACGTCCGCGGAGGAGGAGACGTCGGCGGTCACCGCGTCGGCCCGGCCCCCCTCGTGCTCGATCAGCTTCACGGTCTCCTCGAGCGCCGCGGCGCCGCGCCCGGCGACCACCACGGTCGCGCCCTCCCGGGCGAAGGCGAGCGCGGCGGCCCGGCCGATGCCCGAGCCCCCTCCGGTGACGAGGACCACCTTGCCGGTGAAACGTGCTGTCATGATCTTCTCCTTCGGTTACCTGGTACGGCGCGGGAGCGCCGAGAACAGAGCGGTGACGACGAGAGCGGCGGCGGCGCTTCGCAGGGCGAAGGCGTAGCCGCTCGACGGGTGGTGTGAGTGAGCGCCCGCGAGGAAGACCAGCACCGCGAGGCCGAGGGGCGGGCCGATCTCCATCGCGGTGTTCAGCAGCCCCCCTGCCAGGCCGCCCTCGCCGTCCCGCGCGTCACGCATGACGGCGAGCGCGGCGGCGGAGAACGTCATCCCCGCCCCGCAGGGGAAGACGACCAGGCCGGCGTAGGGCGCGTCGAGAAGGCTGAGCAGCAGCAGACCGGCGCCCGCGACGGCCAGGCCGACCGCCAGGACGCGGCGGATCCCCAGGCGGGGGACGAGCCGCCCGGCCAGGGGAGCGGACACGAGGACGGCCGGGGCGGACAGCAGGAACGCGACCGACGTCCACAGCGGCGACAGGCCGCGGACCTGCTGCAGGTACAGGGAGAGCAGGAAGAACCCGCTCGCCATCGCCCCGGCGCAGAGCATCACGGCGACCAGCGGCAGGGCACGCCCGCGCAGGAACGGCAGCGGCATCAGCGGTGCCGCCGAGCGCCGCTCGACCAGGACGAAGAGCACGAGCAGCACGACACCCGCGAGGACCGTCCAGCCCGGGCGCTCGGCCCCGTGGATCAGCGCGGCCAGCCCGGCGGTCGCCAGCACCGCGCCCGGCCAGTCGATCCGGCTCCTGCGCGGCGGGGGGTCGACGGGCAGGAGCCTCGGCGTGACGGTCGCCGCGACGGCCGCCACCACGACCGGCACCAGGAACACCCACCGCCACGGCACCCAGGTGGTCACCACGCCGGAGAGCACGATCCCCGCGGTCGCACCGGCGCTGCTCAGCACGCCCCACACCGCCGTCGCCCGCATCCGGCGGCGCGGATCGGGGAACACGACGCCCAGCAGCGCCATCGCCGCCGGTGCCGCAAGCGCCGCACCGGCCCCCTGGGCGAACCGGGCGATCACCAGCACGCCCGTCCCGGGGGCGAGACCTGCCGCGACCGAGGCGAGGCCGAAGACGGCCATGCCGGTGACGAACACCCTCCTGGGGCCGAGGAGGTCCGCCAGCCGCCCGCCGAGCAGCAGCAGCCCTCCGAACGACAGGCCGTAGGCGGAGGTGACCAGCACCAGGTCGGTGTCGTCCCCCCGCAGATCCCGCTGGACGGCGGGCAGCGCCACGGTGATGACCGTGATCGTCGCGATGAGCGTGACCTGCACGGCTCCGAGCAGCGCGAACGCCGTCCGTGAGGCACGTTTTTCTAGATCGATCGTTCCAGTTTCGGGGCATGCGGAAGCGCCTCGCGTCACGGTGATCACTTCCTCAGTCCAGGACGGCCAGCGCCTGCGCGGTGGCGTCGCGCAGCCTGGCGGGGTCGGGGTGGGCACGGCCCAGGACGCGCATGCCCTGCATCATGACCAGCAGGAACCGGGCCAGGGCACGTGGATCCCTGTCCTGCGGGATCTCGCCCTGCGCGCGCGCCCGGGTCAGCGCCGAGGTCAGCGCGGTCTCCAGGTTGTCCCAGCTCGCCTCGACCCGGCGGGCCGTCTGCGGATCGCGCGACATGACCTCCACGGCCGCGTTGACGACCATGCAGCCGCGCCTGCGCTCGTCGCACAGGGACTCCTCGGCGTACGCCTCGACCAGTGCCCGCACGGCCGGGAGCGCGGGCCCCGGCTGGGAGAGCACCTCGACGACCCGGGGGTCCCTGGTCTGCAGGTACCTCTCGAACGCCTTCACGTAGAGGTCGTGCTTGCCGCCGAAGGTGGCGTAGATGCTCGCCCGGGCGATGCCCAGGTGCTCCACCAGGTCGGCCATGGACGTCGCCTCGTACCCCCGCTCCCAGAACAGCTCCAGCGCCTTCTGCAGGGCCGCGTCCGGATCGAACTCCTTGGTCCTTGCCACACCACGGACCCTAGCCATACGAGACCGATCAGTCAAATATCAGGGCCGGGGGACGACCGGTCGTCCCCCGGCCGGGAGTCCCGGCCCGCGGCGCTACGGGATACCCGCCACTCCCGGCAGTATCACGGACGGGAACGTGGCCCGGTAACGGACCAGCCGCCGGGCCTGGCCGGTCCTGACGTCGACCGCATAGGTACTGATCTCGCCTTTCCCGTACACGATCGTGATCTCGGATTCGTTCCGCCACAGGGCGGTGTCGGTGACGCTGCCGTCCTCCGGCAGGCCGCGGATGGCGACCTTGCGCAGGGTCCGCCCGGTCCCGGTGTCGAGAAGGGTGAGCGTGCGCTTCATGAGGTCGGCGTGCTCGAAGGCGGCCACCGTGCGGCCGTCCGGGGCGAGCTCGCTGAACATGATGAACGCGCCGTCGAAGCGCACCGGCGTGCCCCCGCCGGTGACGGGCATCTGCCACAGGTCGGTCTTTCTGTACCGCACCAGCGCGGCGACGCCGTCCTTGACGCCGACCGGCTCGTACACGCCCGGTATCGACACCGTCCTGCCGGTCCGCACGTCGATCAGCAACCCGGGCTTCTTGGTCCCCTCCCGCGGATCGAAGATCACGTAACGGCCGTCGTCGGAGACCACGAGCATGGAGCCCACGCCGATCCGCCCTTCCTTCACCGTGACCGGGGAGACGACCTCGGAACCGCTCACCAGGTCGCGGACCACGTGCGCCTGGGCCCGGCGGCTGTAGTAGGCGAACATGCGCCCGTCCCGGCTGATCGCGGTGGGAACACGCCGGCGGTCGGCGGTGACGGCGAGCGCCTGCGGCACCCGGTAGGTCGTGCCGGAGCGGGTGACCACCCGCCACTCGGCGGCGTCGCAGTCGAGGCCCCCCTCCCCCTGCCTCACCTCGCACTCCGTCAGGTACGCGTGGCTGAGCGGCCCCACCCTGCCGTCCGGGAGGTCGGGCAGCGTGTCCGTCCCGCGCGACGCCACCGTCCCGTTCCCCCGCTCCCCCGGCGGCGTCACGACCGCGGTCGCCATGCCGAGCGCCACGACCGCCGCGGCGACCGCCGCCAGGCCGGTACGACGCCTGCTCCGGTGACCGGTGATGACCCGATCGGCCAGGTCCACCAGGGGAGCCTCGCGGGCGATGTCGTCCAGCGCATCGTGCAGCCTCGTCATCGGGCCACCTCCCTGACCTCGGGATCGGACAGCAGGTACGCCAGTTCGGGCGCGAGCGTGCGCAGGCGGGCCAGCGCGTGATGGACCTGGCTCTTGACGGTGCCCACCGAGCAGCCGAGCGTCTCGGCCGTCTGCGTCTCGGTGAGGTCCTCCCAGAAGCGCAGCACGATCACGGCACGCTGCTTGGGCGTCAGCTTGGCCAGCGCCTGGCGGAGCACGATCCGGTCGAGCGTGGCCTCGTCATGGGAGGCCCCGCGTTCCGGCGGGTCCGCGCTCGGTGACTCGAGACGTGGCCGGCGCCACCAGGAGATGGACTGGTTGACCAGCGCCTTGCGCGTGTACGCCTCGGGGTTGCCGTCCCGGGACAGCTTGGGCCACTTCCCCACCACCTTGATCAGGACGCTCTGCAGGAGGTCCTCCGCGAGGTGGGCGTCTCCCATGAGCAGGTAGGCGACGCGCATCAGCGCCTGCTGGCGGGCGAGCACGAACTCGCGGAACTCGTCGTGATCATTCAATGTGATCTCCCCCTCCCCCGTTGCTAACGCGTCTCATGGGATGAATGGTTGTAGCCCTTCTGTTTTTCCATGAGAAGTCCGCTCCGGTACGTCCGGGCAGGAAACCGGCCCCGATGTCCGCGCGATACGTCCGGGCAGGAGGCCGGTCCTGACGTCCGCGAGGTGCGTCCGGGCAGGAAACCGGCCCCGGCGTCCGCGCGGTACGTCCGGATCGGAGACCGGTCCCGGCGTCCGCGGAAGCGCCGGCTCCGAGGGCCCGCGTCCGGTGATCGGGATCATTCCGGGTTCGGAGGACCCCCGCCGGAGGCCTGGCGATCACCGGCGGAACGGTGGCCGGCGAGCGAGCGGACCGCGTCCGGATCCCAGGTGTACTCGACGGCGGGCAGGTCGAACCCCGCGGGGAAGCGCTGGACGAACTCCCTGGTGGGCCGGCCGCCGAGACGCCGGTAGAAGGCGATCGCGGAGGTGTTGCCCCGCAGCACGCCCAGGTACAGGACCCTGCCCGGATGCCGCGTCGCGGCCCAGGCGAAGGCGTGACGCATGAGCCGGTGACCGATTCCGGAACCCCTGCTCGCGGGCCGGACGTGCAGGTTGTCGAGCAGGACGCGGCCGTCGGCCTGGAGGCCGAGGTAGACGAACCCCGCGAGGACGGTGTCCTCGACGGCCACCAGCAGGCACGGGGGGTGATCGTGTTCCGGAGCGGCGGTGAGGCGCGCGTTCCACACGCTCCTGCGCTCGTCGAGCAGCGGTCCGTTCAGATAGTCGTCGGGCATGATCCCCGCGTAGGCGGTCAGCCAGCTTTCGGCGTGCAGCACCGCGATGTGCTCGGCGTCGTCCCTCGTCCCGAATCTGATGAGCATGGCGTAGAGGCTGGCACGGTCACCGGTGGAGCCGATAGCCGGACGGGAACAGCCCGGCGAACTCGGTCGCGACGGGCGACGGGACGTGGTCGGCCGCGGAGTCGCACGTGACGAACCCGGCGACACCGATGATCATCCTCGTGATAATGGCGGGCGTGGAAGAGGTCGAGGTCGTCGTCGCCCATCAGGAGCGCGCGACCCTGCGCGTCGGTGACGTGTTCCTGAAGATCGACGCTGATCGGACGCGTACCGACGTGGAGGTCGAGGCGATGGCCATGGCGCCGATCCCCACTCCGGAGGTCCTGTGGCGGAAACCGCCCGTGCTCGCGCTCGCCGCCCTCCCGGGGACGGCGCTCGGCCGCCTCGGCGAGCCGTCGAGCGCGTCGCCGGCGGCGTGGGCCGCGGCGGGTGCCGCCGCACGAATGCTGCACGACGCGCCGCTGCCGCCATGGCCCGGTCGGAGCCTCGACGAGATCGCATCGGACCTCGACGGTGAATGCGAGTGGCTCGTCACGAACGGCGTCCTTCCCGCCGACCTGGTCACGCGCAACCGCCGCGTCGCCGAGGCCGCGCTCCGGCCGTGGGCACCGGTGTTCACGCACGGCGACCTGCAGATCACCCACGTGTTCGTCGACGGTGACGAGCTCACCGGCGTGATCGACTGGTCCGAGGCGAGCCAGGGCGATGCCCTGTTCGATCTCGCCACCTTGACGCTCGGGCACGAGGAGCACCTCGGCGACGTCCTCGCCGGTTACGGCACCGACGTCGACCTCGACGTGATCCGCGCGTGGTGGTCGTTGCGAAGCCTGCTGGCGATCCGCTGGCTGGTCGAGCACGGCTTCGACCCGTCCTCACCAGGCTGCGAGGTCGACGTGCTGAGATCGCGGATGTGAGGTCGCACGAGCCTGACGGCTACGGGTGCCGTTCTGCCGGGCACCGATGCTCGGGCACAATCGCGGGATGTTCGACTTCGGAGTTCCCGGATATCGGCCGGAATGGTTGAGCGGACGTTCGGCGATCACCACCGCTCACGGGGCGAGGCTGGGTCGTCTCGTCGGCCGGCGGCTGACCCGGGCCCTGGTGGTATGGGATCTCGACGAGGACGCCTGGTTCGCCGACTGCCCGATCCTCCTGGACTTCGAGGGCGAACAGGTCGAGATCAACCACTGGAAGTTCGACGAGCTCTCCATCACCTGGAACACCATCGATCCGGCGCGCGCACCGGACTGGTCCGGCTTCCACCTGGCATGGCGTGACGATGCACCGGGTGACCTCGCCGCACTGGTCGGACGGCCTTGCTCGGCGGTGGAACTGCTGATGTGGAGGGACGAGCGCCTGGGTGAGGGCCGGATCGTGTCCGTGGGGTTCGGCTTCCCGAACGGTCAGGTGACGATCTACAACGCGCTCGACGAGAACGGCATGGAGTTCACCCCTCCCGGTGACCGCTACGTCCGCTACGGGCTTGGACCATCGCATCCGTAGGCTCTCGGACGACCCGCAGGATCGTCCGCAGCCGCTCGCCACGCCGGTCGCGCCGGGGTTCCTCGCGGTCACCCGGCCGGACAGTTCCAGGGCGACTCCCACGCGCGGCCCTCATGTGAGCCTGGGCACCGTGCGTACCCTGCTCCCGTGAACAGAGATGCGCTCGCCCGGCTCCTCAGAGGTCACGCTACGCGGCAGCCGGTCGGCGGATCCGCCACGCCCCATCGCGTACGCCTGGAAGATCGTGTGCCGCGAGCCGGGGCTGACGGTCGATGAGATGATCGTCCGCCTGGTGGATCGAGTCGAACCGTTCAGCCAGGCCATCGCCCGACTGGTACGGGAGCTGGACCAGGGGGATGGGAACCGCCGCGCTCAGGGCGAGAGCCGCGTTCCCCCACCCGTCCACCGATCAGGTGTCGCCGGTCGCCTTCCCCTGGCACGTCATCCCCGCATCGCCTTCCTCAGCAGCGCCGTCAACTGCGCGCGTTCCGCGGCGGTGAGGTTCGCCGCGGCCGCCCTCGGGAACTCGAAGGACTCCTCGAACGCCTCGTAGAGGTCGTCGCCGTCCGGCGTGCGCACGATCTGCCGGGAGCGCCTGTCCTCCGGGTTGGGCTCACGGCGCACCAGCTCGCGTGCCTCGAGGCGGACGACGATCTGGGTGATGTTGGAGGCGTCGCAGCGCAGTTCCTCGGCGAGTTCCCCCATGCTGCGGCGGGTCTCGACGCGTCCGAGCACGCAGGCGTGGGCGGTGCTGAGCCCGTGCTCGTTCGCCGCGGCCTCCCACGCCTGGTTGTAGGCGTCGACGAAGTCGAACATCGCCTGTTCGACGTCGGTCGCGGCGCTCGCGGGTACGGAGGGCACTGCCATGGAGCGATTGTAGGCCAGGAATTTGAGTCGCTCAAGGATCCGAGATTGCTTGATTGACTCAAGGAATCGTGCCACGATATCCATGAGCCGATCAAGTAATTCTCGTCCGGCCACATCCGCGTTCCTCAGCGAGGAGAAGTCATGAACACTCTGTTCGACCCGGTGGCGGTGGGCACACTGCGGCTGCCGTCCCGCCTGGTGATGGCCCCGATGACGCGGAACAGGGCGACCCCGGAGGGCGTCCCCACCCCGCTGACCGCCGAGTACTACGCCCAGCGGGCCGGCGCCGGTCTGATCATCTCCGAGAGCATCCAGCCGAGCGTGCTGGGCCAGGGCTACATCCTGACCCCCGGCCTGCACGGTGCCGAACAGGTGGCGGCCTGGCGCACGGTCACCGAGGCCGTGCACGCGAAGGGCGGCCGCATCGTGGCGCAGCTCACCCACTGCGGCCGGATCGGGCACCCGTCGTTGTACCCGAACGGCGAGCTGCCCATCGCGCCGTCCCCGGTGGTCTCCGGTGAACAGATGATCAGCCTCGAAGGCCCGGTGGACCACCCGACGCCGCGGGAGATGACCACCGCGGACATCGCCGACGCCGTCGAGGAGTTCGCGCAGGCCGCCCGCAACGCCCTGGAGGCCGGCTTCGACGGGGTGGAGGTGCACGCCGGGAACGGCTTCCTGGTGCACCAGTTCCTCGCCGACAACACCAACCTGCGCACCGACGAGTACGGCGGCTCCGTCGCCGGCCGCATCCGTTTCGCCGTCGAGGTCGTGCGCGCGGTCGCCGAGGTGGCCGGCGCCGGCCGCGTCGGCATCCGAGTCTCGCCGGGCAGCCCGTACAACGCCATGGTCGAAGCGGACCCGCTTCCGGTCTACACCGCGCTGCTCAACGAGCTCGCGGTGCTCGACATCGCCTACGTCCACGTCGTCGAGATGGGCACACGCGACCTGACCAAGCAGCTTCGGGCCGCATGGCCGGGCACGCTCATCCTCAACCCGCACGAGACCATGGAGGTCTTCCCGGCCACCGTCGACGCGGCGCAGCAGGCGATGGAGGCCGGTATCGCGGACGCGGTCTCCCTGGGCGTCCTGTGGCTGGCCAACCCCGACCTCGATGTGCGCATCAAGACCGGCGGTCCGTTCAACACCCCGGACCAGGCGACGTTCTACGGCGGCGACCACACCGGCTACACCGACTACCCGACGCTGGCGAACGCCGAATAGGTCAAAGGACCGATGAGCATGACCAGAACCGTCCTTGTCACCGGAGCGCGCGGGAAGACCGGCCGCGAAGTGGTGGCGCAACTCGCCGAACGCGATGACACCGTGGTCCGCGGAGGGTCCTCGCGGAACTCACAGGAGCCGACAACGGTCCCCTTCGACTGGCGGGACCGGTCGACCTGGCCGAAGGCGGTGGACGGGGTGGACGCGATCCACCTTGGACGCCCGGACGTCCAGGACTCCGCCGAGCTGGTCACGCGACTCATCGCCGCCGCACCGGCCGCCCACATCGTCCTCGTCTCCGAGCAGGGCGCGGAGCGTGTCGCGGCCGGCGGCTGGGTGCGGCAGGTCGAAGACGCCGTCACCGGCAACGCGAACCGCTGGACGATCCTCCGCCCGTCGTGGTTCCAGCAGGTGCTGACCGATCCACGCTACTTCCTCGACGCGATCCGCCACGAGCGGGTGATCAGCCTGCCCACCGGCGGCTCGCCGATCGCCTGGGTCGACACCCGCGACATCGCCGCCGTCGCCGTACAGGCGATCGCGGACCCTGCCACCCACCACGCCAAGGCCTACACCGTGACCGGCCCGGAGGCGGTCACCACCGCCGACATCGCGGCGAACATCTCAGCCGCGATCGGCGTCCAGGTCACAGCCACGGTCCCGCCGCTGTCGGCGGCCGTCGCCGGAGCCGCCCCGTGGCTCGCCGAGGTCGTGGGCGACATGTTCGGCCGGGTGCACGACGGGACGTTCGCCAGGGTCAGCGACACCGTCGAGAAGGTCACGGGACGCGCGCCACGCACGATCGGGGAGTTCATCGCCGAGCACGCCGACCAGTGGCGCGGCTGAGATGCGCACGGCCGGCTCGGCGCACACACAGATCGGACAGCGGATGAGAGCACTCGTTCACCACCGGGCCGACGAGCACATGCTGCGCATGGACGGCGCGCCGGTCCCGGAACCCGGCCCGTCACAGGCGCTCGTCCGGGTCGTCGCGTTCTCCTTCAACTTCGGGGAGGTCGCCTTCCGGACGCCGGAACTTCCGGACGGCACGATCCCCGGATGGGACGCGGCGGGCATCGTGGTCACTCCGGCCGCCGACGGCTCAGGCCCGGCGAGCGGAGCACGCGTGGTCACCTTCGGCTGGGCAGGCGCGTGGGCGGAGTTCCGCGCGGTCGACACCGACGAGCTCGCGGTCGTTCCGGACGGGGTGGACCTCGGATCCACGGCGGCGCTGCCGGTCGCCGGCGTCACCGCACTGCAGGCCGTCCGGCGGCTCGGCCCCCTCCTGGGCCGACGCGTGCTGGTCACCGGGGCGTCCGGCGGCGTCGGCAGGTACGCCGTGCAGCTCGCGAACCTGGCCGGGGCGGAGGTCGTCGCGTCCGTCGGTTCGCCCGGACGCGGCAAGGGCCTGCTCGCCCTCGGCGCGACGGAGGTCGTCATCGGCCCGCAGACCATGAAGGGACGGGTCGACGGCGTGGTGGACAACGTCGGCGGCCGGCAACTGGCGGAGGCGTACCAGCGGCTCTCGTCCGGCGGTGTCGTCGCGGCGGTGGGCATGGCGTCCAAGGAACCGACCACGATCGACTTCGAGCAGGCCCGGACAGGCCACGATCGCGGGCGCATCGAGACGTTCAACATCTCCGTACCGCTCGGCGGCGACCTGCGGTACCTCGTCCGCCTCGCCGCGCAGGGCCGGTTGGAGATCCCCGTCGGCTGGCGGGGCGGCTGGCACTCCTACGAAGAAGCCATCGGACAGCTGCTGAACCGGCAGGTCCCCGGAAAGGCCGTCCTCGACGTCCAGGAAAGCGACTGAAGAGAACAGACGAGCAAGAGGTACCACGAAGAGCTCAAGCGGAAAGCGGTCAAGGCGTTGGCGAGCGGGCGGGCCACGGTGTGGGCGTCCTGCTGAGGGTCTACGCCAAGTGCCACGACGGGCAGAAAGAGATCGCCGACAAGCGGATCAGTGACGCGCTGACCGCATGAGACGCACGCCGCACGACCGGGGTCCCGGAACACCCTCCGGGACCCTTTGGCATTCCGAGGTTGTTTCGATTCGTTTGTGCCGGCCACGCAGCACACGGTGGTGCGGCTGGAGCCTGCCTGAAGGCTGTCTCGTAACGTCGGCGCTGCCGTGCAGCTTGTCGACGAGACGACCTTTAGTCACGCTGGAGGCCCCGGAAGCCGATCTCTGGTGAGTCCATGAAGCGCTTCGAAGATCACATCTCCCCTCTCCCCGGTCACCCCGTGCGGACGGACAAGATCGCAGGTGTCCGCCCCTCCGTGCTGTCCCGGATCTCGGGTCCCTTCATCCTTGCCGCGCTTCTGGGGCTCGCCGCCTTGGCCGGCGCCGTCTTCCTCCCCCGCTACCTGCTCGCATGGGACCTGGGTACGGCAAAGCCGCCGGCCGACTACGCCGCTGCTGTGAACAACATCCGCACGGCCCTGCTTCAGGGCGTCGGAGGCCTGGTGCTCCTGATCGGCGCCTACCTCACCTGGCACCAGCTACAGCTCAGCCGCCACGGGCAAGCCACCGAGTCCTTCGCCTCCGCCATCGCGCATCTGGGCGACCCGAGCGTGGACGTCCGCCTCGGCGGCATCTACGCCCTGGAACGTATCTCCCGCTCCTCCACGACCGACCGCCAGGTCATCGGGGAGATCCTCTCCGCGTTCATCGGCAACCGAGCCCGCGATCCCCAACGAGACATCCAGCACGCACGTCACGCCACCACAGCACCAGGCAGCGCTGTCAACCTTTCCCTCCGCGCCCCTGACATCCACGCGGCACTGACCGTCCTCGGCCGCCGGGACCCGGTCCGGAACCAGGTGCTCCGCCTTGACCGCACGGTCTTGCCCAAGACCAACCTCGCCTCCGCCAGGCTTCACGACGTGGACCTTCATTTCAGCGACTTGGCCGAAGCCTCCCTTGTCGGCGCCGACCTGACCCGTGCGGATCTCACCGGAGTGCGGCTGGCGGGGGCGATCCTTGTCGACGCGGTCCTCTACCAGGCCGACCTGCGCGATGCCGTCCTGACCCGGGCCATCGCCGAGTGCGCCGACCTCCGGGGCACCGACCTGACCAGGGCCGAGCTACGGAACGCCAACCTGCGCGGCGCCCGCCTGGACTACAGCGACCTCCGAGGAGCCACACTGACCGGAGCCGTTCTGACGGGCGCCTCACTGAAACACGTGGTGTTCGACGAGACCACCGTGTGGCCCGACGGATTCGACTTCTCCCACCTCAGACCCGTACGGCGGCGATCGCTCCCGCCCATCCGTCCCAGGACCTACAAGGAGTTCGCGGTCCAGGCGGCAACCGCTGAGAACGACCCTCCGGCCAAGTAGGCCCTGCCGGGGTAGGTATTTATCAATTCAGGCCGGAACTGAGCCGGGCTCAGCCCGGTGAACACCTCGATGAGCTCACGAAGCTCCGCCGACAGCATCTGCACACCAGGTCCGACGTCAGTCCGTCCACCGAGTCGAGAGACAGCCTTCAGGAGTCATGAGCGGATCACGGACGTAGGTGGGCCAGAAGCTCGTCCCCGGCAGGGTAAGGACGTTCCTCGGGCAGGAGACGGACCGCGGTGTCCGGCTCGTCGTTGCGCATGAGTGCGTGGATCTCGCGAGCAAGCGGAGTCACGTCGGTGATGGCGACCGTCCACTCGTCCGCGTACCGGCGGGCGCCCTCATCCGAGAGGCCGAGCTGCAGTGAGCGGTAGGGCAGCGGCTGTAGGCGGAGATCGCGTTCGGGATCCCACTGCACTCGGGCCGGCGCATGCTTCAGCTGCCGCTTCCAGGTGTCCCGGTCGGAATGAAGTCCACGCTCATAGTGCGACAGGCACGCGTGGCGCAGGGCCCATTCGAACCCCTCGCGGACGATCTCGATGGCCAGGACGGTCTCCTGTCCCTCCTTGGTGCCCCAACCGCAGCGGTACATCATCCACAGGAACGATGGTTTGACCCACGTCATCCGGTCTCGCTTCCAGGCGGCGGGGAAGCGTCCACGGCGAGCGGCGGGGAGGCCGATCTCCGGAGCGTAGGCCTGGTAGACGGTGACCGTTGAGGCGGTGTGGACCGCCCGGATCCTGCGCTCTGGTTCTTCCATAGGGGTCAGGATGAGGGCCGGCCACTGGGAGGATCCATTGATTTAAAAGCCGTCTCCTTCGGCTTCACCGGCCGCCCCTCATCCCTGAACCGCTCCGAGAGCCCGGCACGGCCCGGGGAAACGGCCTCAGGATCATTGCGCGTATATTGCGCGACCACCGACACAGGGCCGCTCAGGGTGGCATCCGGCTGCATGGCCCGGAAACGCAAAAGAGGCCCCGGAGGGCCTCTGAGCTGCTGTTTCTGCTGGTGGCAGGTGCAGGACTTGAACCTGCGTAGGCTGAGCCGACGGTTTTACAGACCGCTCCCTTTGACCACTCGGGCAACCTGCCGCGTCCTCCGCTTGCGGCGGCGACAGGAAGAAGAATAGCGGACTTCGGCTGGTGACGTGACATCGGCGGCGCGTGCCGCCCCCTACCCGCCCCCACCTGGGCCTTTAGGGCGTATCGGCTGTTCCTGACGGCTACGGGTGGGGTCAGAGGGACGCGTGGGAGACGGTCCGGTGCCGACGCGAGGAGGATGCGGCGGGAAGGAAGCGGGGGTCGGCACGGTGACGGGCCGGTGTGGCGGGTGCGGGTCGTGATGACGCCCGTGAAAGCCGGGAAACGGGACGCGTACAGGATGGGGGTCGAGTTGGGGGGTCGGCCGGGGTGGCGGGAATGCGACGGGGCCGGGATGGGACACGCCACCGCCTCGGCATCGGTGAGAGATGCTGGCTAGGCTGATCCGTTACGTACGCGTCTACCGAACCGGCTCGCGGACGTCGCCGCGATTCGAGGTCCGCGGCACCTGGGAGCCGGGCCGTGGCTGATAGTTCTACCGGGTCAGAGGGGATTGTACTTTGGCGGATTCATCGTTCGACATCGTCAGCAAGATCGACCACCAGGAGGCCGACAACGCGCTGAACCAGACGCTCAAGGAGGTGGGCCACCGGTTCGACTTCAAGGGTACCGGGGCCACCATCGCCTGGTCGGGGGGACAGAAGGCGATCGAGATCAAGGCCAACAGCGAGGAGCGCGCCAACGCGGTCCTCGATGTCTTCAAGGAAAAACTGATCAAGCGGGGGCTCTCGCTCAAGATCCTGGACGCGGACGAGCCCAAGCTCTCGGGCAAGGAGTACCGCCTCGTGGTGACCCTCAAGGAGGGCATCGACCAGGAGCACGCCAAGAAGATCTCGAAGATCATTCGTGACGAGGGGCCCAAGGGCGTCAAGGCGCAGATCCAGGGTGACGAGCTGCGCGTGAGCTCGAAGAAGAGGGACGAGCTCCAGGAGGTCATCGCCCTACTCAAGGGTAAGGACCTGGAGATCGCCCTTCAGTTCTCGAACTACCGCTAGCCGGGCGAGCGATCGGCGCCCTGGACCGGGATTCCATGATTCCCGTCGTCGATCAGGGCACGCCCAGGGCACGTTCAGGGCACACGGCCGGGGCAGGAGGTCTCCCATGCCCCGGCCGCTCACCTGCTCGAATCGGCGCGGCCACCGGCCGTCGGGACACCCGGCGTCCGCGGTGCCGGACGGCCGCCGATGCGGCGAGGCCGTCCGGGACGTGTGGCCGGCGCGCCGTCCACCGCTCCCGTCATGGGAGGGCCCGTGACCGAGCGTCCACCCTGACCGGCAGGGGCCGTTCCGCGAAGGGATCTCCGGCCTGCCGGCAGGGAGGTTCGGTTCCGTCGCCGGACCGGATGACGACATCCGCGACGGCATCACCGGCCGGACCTCGGCCGGGGCGTACAGTGGCCGGTACGTAGCGGACGCCCCCGTTGTCCGGGGACTCGGGGGTTCTCCATGAGATCGTTCCGCCGTTTGGGCGTCTGTGCCGGTGTGCTCGTCATGGCGATGGCGGTTCCCCTTCCGGCACGCGCCGTGGACGTGCGGTCTCCGGCCCGGTACGCGGGGCTCGACGGCTGCCTCTGCGCCCCGTGGAGGCTCTGGGGCCGGGGGGACGACGTCGTCGACCTCACCGACGCCCGGGTGTTCTCTTCGCGGGGACGGCGTGCTCCACTGGCCCTGTCCCCCAACGGGGGACATGTCGCCTACTTCCAGCTCGACGGCGGGGCGCTGGTGGTGCGGAAGGTGGCCTCGGACGCGGTACGCGCGGTGCCGGGCGTGACCTGGTCGACCGCCATGCGTGCGACGCGGATCGAACTCTCCCCGCGCGGGCGGTACGTGGTGCTGAGCGCCGGAGGGGAGCACCGGATCCTGGACACCCGCAGCGGGGCCGGCCCCACGGTGCCGTCGGGGCTGCGACCGTGGAGTTTCAGTCCCGACGCGGAATTCGTGCTGCTGGTGGACGACACGTTCCAGGCGCGGGTGTACTCGATGTCGCCTTTCGCCGAGCGGGGACGCGCGCCCCTGGGAGGCGCGCTCGGGCCGGGAGGCGAGACCGTCGCCCACTTCACGGAACGTGACGCCGGGATCGATCTGTGGAGCGTGACGTCCGGCGTCCCTCTCACGAGCACCCCCGTCACCGTCCCGTACGGCAGGACCGCGACCCGGCTGCGCTGGAACGTCATGGGTGAGCTGGAGCTGCAGACGGTCGTTTCGCGCCGGGCGAGGAAGGGGGGTGGTAGCCGTTACACCTGGTATCGGGTCGATCGGGAGACGGGCGGGACGGAACGGGCCGGTGGCTTCGTCGTGCCCGGGTCGGTCCACCATCCGATCGTCGCCGGGTTGAGCCCGTGATCCGTCCCGGGCCGCAGGGAGCCGTTTTTCCGGACGGGGTCAGCGGCGGTAGCCGGCCATCCGCTCCAGGCGGGCGACGCGCTCGGCGGTGGGCGGGTGGGTGGAGAAGATCCTGCTGATCCCGGTGCCGCGGAAGGGGTTGGCGATCATCAGGTGTGAGGCGGAGACGATGCGGCCGTTCTCCGGGAGGGGCAACCGGCGGGTGCCCATCTCGATCTTCCTCAGTGCCGAGGCCAGGGCCAGCGGGTCACCGGTCAGCCTGGCTCCGGACTCGTCCGCCTGGAACTCGCGGGAACGCGAGATGGCCGTCTGGATCATCCCCGCCGCGACCGGGCCGAGCACGAGCATGAGGAGGGCACCGACGAAACCGGGCCCCTCGTCGTCGTCCCCGCCGAAGAAGAGCCCGACGTAACCGAGGTAGGTGATCATCGTGGCGAGCGCGCCGGCCACCGAGGAGATCAGGATGTCGCGGTTGTAGACGTGGGAGAGCTCGTGGCCGATGACCCCGCGCAGCTCGCGCTCGTCGAGCAGCCGGGTGATCCCGTAGGTCACGCAGACCGCGGCGTTACGGGGATTTCGTCCCGTCGCGAAGGCGTTGGGCTGCATGGTCGGCGAGACGTACAGCCGGGGCATGGGCTGGCGGGCCTCGGTGGAGAGCTCCCGCACGATCCGGTAGAGGACCGGTTGCTCGACCTCGCTCACGGGCCGGGCGCGCATGGCGGACAGCGCCATGCGGTCGGAGAAGAAGTACGCGACGGCGTTGACCGCCAGTGCGGTCACGACCGCGATCTGCACGCCGGCGCCGCCCCCGAACCACGCCCCCACCGCGATGATCACCGCGGACAGCGCGCCGAGGAGGGCCGCGGTACGCAGACCGTTGTGGTGCACTTCATCCCCCTCCCGGTCGATGCCGACTCACCTGTGACAACGTCTCTGCCCAGGTCGAACGTTCCCGGTCGGTTCAGCCTGCGGCGATGAGCGCCGCGGGGACGAGGTCGAGGACCAGCTGGGGGGCGGCCGAGAAGACGATCGCGACGACGGCGGCCAGCGTGACGGCCACGGCGGCGGGCAACCACCCGGCCCCGCGCCCGGTGGAAGGTGTCTCATCCGCTCCGGGCCCGCTCACACCGGGCTCGCCCGCTGCCGCCCCCTCACCGGCCGGGACCACCGGAGAAAGGGCCGGGACCGGGGCCGGGGTGAGGATCCGCACGACCCAGGTGACGTAGTAGTAGAGGCCCACGACCGTGTTGACCGCCATCACCGCGGCCAGCCAGCCACCGCCCGCGCCGAGCACCTCCCGGAACACCACGATCTTGGCGAAGAGCCCCGCGAGCCCCGGGGGCAGGCCCGCCAGGCAGATCAGGAAGAAGGCCAGCGCCAGCCCGGCCGCCGGGCTGCGGAACACCAGCCCCCGGTAGTCGTCGAGCCTTCCTCCCCCGGGTCCTCTGGACACCAGCGTGACCACGGCGAAGGCGCCGAGGTTCATCGCCGCGTAGAAGAGCAGGTAGGCGATCGAGGCGTTCATCGCCTGGCCGTTCCTGACCCCGAGGGGGGCGAGGATGTAGCCGGACTGGGCGACGGACGACCAGGCGAGCAGACGGACCGCGTCGCGCTGGCGCAGCGCCAGCAGGTTCCCCACGGTCATGGTCAGCGCGGCGATGATCGCCACCAGCGGGACCCAGGTGGAGCCCTGACCGCCCAGGGCGACGATCAGGATGAGGATCAGCCCGGCGAACCCCGCCGCCTTGGAGATGACCGACAGGAGGGCCGCGACGGGTACGGGCGCGCCCTGGTAGACGTCACCCGCCCAGGCGTGGAACGGCACCGCGGCGATCTTGAAGGCGAACCCGGCGAGGACGAGCACCACGGCCACGGTCACCACGGCGGGCGGCGCCTGGTCGATCTGGAGCGAGGAGCCTGCGGTGACACCGCCCGGATCCACGAGACCCGGCCGGATTCCGGGAGCGGGCCCGACCTGTCGCAGTGCCTGGGCGATCCGGCCGAGGTAGACGGTGCCGGTCGTCCCGTACAGCAGGGAGACGCCGAAGAGCATGACGGCCGTGGAGACCACCGAGACCAGGAAGAGCTTCACCGCCGCCTCGGAGCTGCGGCCGTCATAGCGCCTGAGCGCGGTGAGCGCGAACACCGGCAGCGAGACCAGTTCCAGCGCGACCACCAGCATGATCAGGTCGCGGGAGGCGGGCAGGGCGACGGCGCCCGCCAGCGTGCAGAGCAGCAGGAAGTACCACTCCCCGACGGGAATGTCGGCACGGGACAGCTCGGCCGCCGACAGCAGCACCACGACGACCCCCGCGGCCAGCGCGAGCCCGGCGAAGATCAGCGTGAAGTCGTCGACCACGAAGGAGCACGGCGCCGCGGTGGCCGTCGCGGGCGTGCCGCCCAGGCGGACGAGACCTCCGATCGCCGCGCGGGGGGAGCCGAGCAGCCCTTCGGGCACGCAGAAGGTCCTCAGCGGATCGCCGGCTCGTACGGCCTGCGAGATCACCGTCGCCAGGGCCGCGATCACCCCGGCCAGCGTGACCGCGCCGAGTGCCCGCCGGACGTGCGGCCTGCGGGGCAGGAAGGCGTCCAGCAGCAGTACGAGCCCGGCGGTGAGGGCGAGGATCAGCGGCGGCGCGACCGCGTAGTAGTCGATGGGCTGGATCACGGTGCCCCCACCAGGGTGCGGACCACCGGGTCGGTGAGGGCGAGGAGCGCCTTGGGCCAGAGCCCGAACAACAGGATCAGCACGACCAGCGGCACCCAGGCGGCCAGCTCGTGACCCATGACGTCGGGCATGCGCGCCCTGCCGGTGGAGGCGGGCGGGCGGCCTGTCGTGCCGTGTGCCGACGTGACCGCGCGTTCTCCGGCGCTGGACGTGTCCTCCTCCGCGGCGGAACCCGCGACGGAGCCCGTGGTCGGGCTCGCGGCCGGAACCGTGGTCGGGCCTGTGGCGGGAAGGCCGCCCGTGGCGGCGGCGGTGAGGATCGGGACGTGGACCGTCTCGGTGCCCCTGCCGTGGGTGACGCGGGAGAGCATGAGCAGGAAGTAGGCGGCGGTCAGCACGGTGCCGAGACCTCCTAGGGCCATGAAGACCAGGTACAGGGGGCGGGACAGGCCCGCGGCGGGCTGGAAGGCGCCGAGCAGGGCCAGCATCTCCCCCCAGAAGCCGGCCAGCCCCGGCAGCCCGAGCGAGGCGACGCAGGCGAAGGTGAGCAGGGACCCCACCCGGGGAAGGCGCGTCAGCATGCCGCCGCCGAGCGCGGGCATGTCGGAGGTGCCGTGGCGTTCCTTGATCGCTCCCGCCACGAAGAACAGCAGGGCGGTGATCAGGCCGTGGGCGATGTTGCCGAACAACGCCCCGTTGATCCCGACCGGGGTGAGCGTGGCGAACCCCAGCAGCACGAAGCCCATGTGACCGACCGAGGAGTAGGCGATCATCCTCTTCAGGTCGCGCTGCGCCAGGCACGCCAGGGAGCCGTAGACGATTCCGGCCACCGCGAAGGCGCCCAGCCAGGGGGCCGTCGCGGCGGCGCCGTCGGGCAGGACCGGGATCGCGATGCGGGCGAAGCCGTACGTGCCCATCTTGAGCAGTACGCCCGCCAGGAGCACCGAGCCGACGGTCGGCGCCTCGGTGTGGGCGTCGGGCAGCCAGGTGTGCAACGGCCACATCGGTGTCTTGACCGCGAACCCGATGCCGACCGCCAGGAAGGCGATGGTCTGCACCGGGCGGGACATGCCGATCCCCCGCGCCTCGGCCAGGGCCGTCATGTCCAGGGTGCCGGTCTGCGACCAGATGAGCAGCAGGCCGAGCAGCAGGACCACCGAGCCGAGCAGGGTGTAGAGGATGAACTTGATCGCCGCCGCCCGGCGGGCCCGGCCGCCCCAGACGGCGATCAGGAAGTACATCGGGATGAGGACGACCTCGAAGAAGACGAAGAACAACAGCAGGTCGAGCGCGAGGAACGTGCCGACCATGCCGACCTCGAGGACGAGAAGGGTGAACACCATCGCCCGCGGCCGGTCGCCGCCGGAACCGGACCGCAGCAGCTGCCCGGGGCCGTCGGCCCGCCCCCGGCACAGGTAGACGAAGCAGAGGAAGGTCAGCAGCGTGGTCAGCACCACCAGCGGGAGCGAGATCCCGTCCACGCCGAGATGGAACCGGAGGTCGAGCCCGGGGATCCAGGCCAGGTCGGTCGCGAACTGCACCCGGGCGGCGTCGCCGTGGTCGAAGGCGGCGACCAGCACCACCGACAGCGCGAACGTGACCCCGGAGACGGCCAGGCCGTACGCACGGAGCAGCCGCCCCCGGGCCACGGCGTCCGCACGGGACGGCACGAGCAGCGCGACCGCCCCGGCCAGCGGCAGGGCGAGCAGCGCGAGCGGCAACCAGCTCATGGAGGTCAACGGCGTGTCACCGCCGGACGGGCGAGGAGCGGCACGGCGAGGGCCATGACACCCCGGGGAAGCAGAGAGATCATTTGAAGATCACCGCCCCGGCCGCGAAGAGAAGGACGCCCGCCAGCAGGCCGGTGATGTAGAGCTGCGCGTTGCCGTTCTGTGCCAGGCGGACCAGCCCGGCCACGCCCAGGGTCGTCCGGCCCGAGCCGCGCACCGCACCGTCCACCACGCGGCCGTCGGCACGGACGACCAGACCGGCAAGAAGCAGGACGGGCCGGACGAAGAGGGCCGTGTAGACGGCGTCGACATGGAAGGCGCGCTCACAGGGGACGCGGAGAGGGCCGAGCAGACGGGCCGGGTCACTCCCCGGTTCCGATCGCCACACGGCGTAGACCACTCCGGCGCCCAGCAGCGCCACCGCGAGGCTGAGAGCCGCGGTCCCCCAGTGCACGTCACCGATCCGGGCGAAGCCGAGGAGCAGGGCCGGGACCGCCAGGACGACGATGGGCCAGCGCATGGTGGCCGGTGTCCGGTGCACGGCGGCGTGGACGGTGCCGGACGCGGTCTCCGCGGCGGAACCGAGGGCGAGTACGGGGTTCGCCGGGGCGCGCCGTCCGAAGAAGGTGCGCAGCCAGACCCGGGTGGCGTAGGCGCCGGTGACCGCGACCGTGGCGAGCGCGCACCCGTACAGCAGCAGGGCCACGGCATCGTTCAGCGGCCCGGCGGACAGGGAGCGCTCGATGGCCACCAGCACCTCGTCCTTGCTGAAGAAACCGCTGGCCGGGGGGAGGCCCATCAGCGCCGCGAGGCCGATCGTCATCGCGGCGAAGGTGACGGGAAGCTCCCTGCGAAGGCCCCCCATCGTGCTCATCAGGTTGGAGGCGACCGCGTGGATGACGGCCCCCGCGCAGAGGAAGAGCAGGGCCTTGAAGGCTCCGTGGGTGATCAGATGGAAGACCGCGGCACTTCGGGAACCCGCCGCCAGGGCACCGGCCATGTAGGCGAGCTGGCTGACGGTGGAGTAGGCCAGGACGCGTTTGAGGTCGTCCTGGGCCAGCGCGGCAAGGGCCGCGCCCAGCATGCCGATCGCGGCCATGACCGCGAGCACGTCCAGGGTCGCGGGGGCTCCGAGGAAGACCGGGTAGAGGCGGGCGACGACGAAGATCCCGGCGGCGACCATGGTGGCCGCGTGGATGAGGGCGCTGATCGGTGTCGGTCCGGCCATCGCGTCGGGCAGCCAGACGTGCAACGGCACCTGGGCGCTCTTCCCGGCGACCCCGGCCAGCAGCAGCATGGTGGCCGCGACGAGCGTTCCCGACGACATCGCGGGGACGGCGGCGATCACGTCGGCGATCCTGAAGCTTCCGGCCGCCGTCCCGAGGACGAAGATGCCGAACAGGAAACCCACGTCTCCGATCCGGGTGACGAGGAACGCCTTGATCGCCGCCCGCGAGTTGGCCCTCTCCTCCCACCAGTGCCCGACCAGCAGGTAGGAGCACAGGCCCATGACCTCCCATCCCACGTAGAGGACGAGCAGGTCCGCCGAGTAGACGACCAGCAGCATGGCGCTGGTGAACAGGCCGATGAAGGCGCTGTACGACGGGTATCGCCGGTCGCCGCGCATGTAACCGACGGAGTACACCTGGACGGCCAGCGCGACGACGGTCACCAGCACCGCGATCGAGGCGGCGAGGCCGTCGACGAGCAGCCCCACCGAGATGGGCACCGAGCCGGTCTCGATGACGGTGAAGGTCGCGGTGACCCCCTCGATCGCACCGCCGGCCGCGTCCTGGCCACCGGCTCCCGCCGGAGTGGACGCCCCTGTTCCGCCCCGGCCGGCCGTCCACGTGGCGTAGGCCGGCCAGAGCGCCAGGACGGCGGAGACCGCGGTGGGGACCACCGCGATCCAGGCGGCCCGGCGGCCGGCGGCGCTGTCGGCCTTGAGGCCGGCCCTGAGCTCGGCCGTGGTGCCGGCCGTGGATTCGGCCGTGGATTCGGCCGTGGATTCGGCGGTGATGCCGGTCTCGGCGCTGGTCCCGGGGTCGGTTCCGGTGCGGGTGGCGGTCCCGGTGGTGGCGGTGGTCTGGGCGGTGGCGGTGGTCTGGGCGGTGGCGGTGGTCTGGGCGGTGGCGGTGGTCTGGGCGGTGTCGGTCCTGGCGGTAGCGGGTGCGAGGGGTGTGACACCGCGGGGGCGGTGAGGGAAGCGGGAGCCGAGCAGCCCGGCGACGGCCGCGAGGAAGGGCAGCAGGATCACGAGGGCGGCGACGGTGATCATGTCGTGTCACGCGGCCCGGTGGCTGCGGGAGCGACGGGCCGGGTGCCGGTGGGCCTGGCGTCATCGGACCCGGTGCCGGTGGAATCGGTGCCGGCGGGGTCGGTGCCGGTGGACTTCGCGTCGGCGGGGTCGGCGTCGGTGGGTTCCGCCAGGGAGCGGAGACGGTCGAGGTCGACGGTCTGGCGGTTGCGGTAGAGCGCCAGGATGATCGCGAGGCCGATGCCGACCTCGGCGGCGGCGATCACGATGACGAACAGCGTGAGGACCTGCCCGCCGTGCAACCGATCGCGCAACCACACGTCGAAGGCGACCAGGTTGAGGTTGACGGCGTTGAGCATGAGCTCGACGGACATCAGCACGAGGATCGCGTTGCGCCGGGCGAGCACGCCGTACACGCCGATCGAGAACAGCAGCGCCGAGACGACGGCGGGGTAGACGATGTGCACGTCAGTCCCTCCCGCGAATGTCGGTGCGGGACAGCACGACGGCGCCTATCAGGGCCGCGAGCAGCAGGATCGAGAGCGCCTCGAACGGGAGCACCCAGTTGCGGAAGATGCTGGAGCCGAGCTCCCGCGCGGAACCGGCACCGGGCTCCAGGGGCGCGTAGGCCATGCGGAAGCCGTCGACGACGACGGTGACCAGCACGGCCGCGGTGGCGATCGCCACGATCGCGGCGGTGGGCCTGTTCGGGCTGTCGAGGTCGGCGCTCCTGCCGATCGGGGCACGGGTGAGCATGATGCCGAACAGCAACAGGACCACGATGGCACCGACGTAGATCAGCACCTGGACCCAGGCGACGAACTCGGCCGTCAGGACCAGGTAGCACCCCGCCAGCGCGCCGAAGCAGACGACCAGCCACAGGGCGGCGTGGACGAGCTGCCGGGTGGTCACGACGAGCAGGGCCGACCCGACGGCCACCGCGCCCAGCAGGAGAAAGACGATCTCCTGCCCGCTCGGTGACAGATAGGACGGCACCTCGGTCACGTCTCCTCCTCCGGCTCTCCGTTCGGATCCGCAGGAGAAGTCTGCTCCGGCGCGTCCGTCGCCGGGGGCACGCCACCCCTACCTGTGGATAACTTCTCGACGGACGAGCCGCCTGTGGACGAACCGGTGGGCTTGGGAAGGGACCCCGGCGGGCGGATCGCGCGGACGCTCGCGTGGCTCGCCGAGGTGGCCGGCCTGGAGGGCCTGCCGGGCGGCCGGGCGGGCGGTCCGGACGGCGGTTCGGCGGGGGCGTCGGAGGCCGCAGCCCCCGGGGACGCGGCGGACGTCGAAGAATCCGGGGACGCCGAAGAAGTCGGAGCCGATCCCGCAGGGCCGGGCGCATCCGAGACCGGAGGGCCGGGGGCGTTCGAGGCCGGGGAGGCAGGGGCGTCCGAGGGAGCGGAACCCGAGGTGCCCGGGGCCGGGGATTCGGCACCGGAGGCACGAGGGGAGGCAGGGGCGGACGAAGTGCCCGGGGAGCCCGCAGAGCTCACAGACCCGGCAGACCCCCGGGAACCCGTGGAACCCGACGCCGCCGGGCCGGTTTCGGACGCCGCCCCAGGCGCCGACCCGGCCCCGGACGCCGCTGCGGCCCCGGACGCCGAAGAACCGGACTCCGAGACC
Source organism: Streptosporangium sp. NPDC050855 (assembly GCF_044456585.1). Classification (NCBI taxonomy): domain Bacteria; kingdom Bacillati; phylum Actinomycetota; class Actinomycetes; order Streptosporangiales; family Streptosporangiaceae; genus Streptosporangium; species Streptosporangium sp. NPDC050855. The sequence goes on along the minus strand of NZ_JBITFY010000001.1, from coordinate 390,160 downwards.
GCAGTACCGGAACCGGACGCCGAAGAGCCGGGCGCCGAAGAACCCGATCCGGGCGTACCGGAAGACGTACCGGAGGGCGCGCCGGGAGGGGGCGCCGCAGGTGTGGGACGGGGGCGGACCGGGCGCGAGGCCGCCGCCAGTTCCTTGGGCGGGTCGGCGTTGGGCTCGTGGGCCGGGGGCGGCGGGACGGTCTGCGCCCAGCCCGCCAGCCTGTCCTTCTCGTGCAGAAGATTACGGATGTCTCCGTCGGCGTACTCGAACTCCGGGGACCAGAACAGGGCGTCGAAGGGGCAGACCTCGATGCAGATCCCGCAGTACATGCACAGGGAGAAGTCGATCGCGAAGCGGTCGAGCATGTTGCGGGCGCGGGGACGGCCGCCCTCGGGGGCCGGGAGGGTCTCCTTGTGGGAGTCGATGTAGATGCACCAGTCGGGGCACTCGCGGGCGCAGAGCATGCACACCGTGCAGTTCTCCTCGACCAGCGCGATCACCCCCCTGCTCCGGGGCGGCAGCTCCGGCCGGACCTCGGGGTACTGCTGGGTCACCGACCTGTTCAGCATGTGGCGAAGGGTCACGGAGAGCCCCTTCGCCAACCCCACTCCTGGTATCCGTGCCACAACTCAACATCATGACGCACGGTGGGGCGCTCGGGAATGCGGCGGGCGCCCGGAGACCTCGGTGGTATGGCCCGGACCGCGGGAATCCCCATGGCGGCGAGTTATCCACAGAAGTTATCCACAGACTGTGTGTTCGATAACCGACCCTGACTCGCCGCCCCGGCGCCCAATGTTCTGCGGCAATGCCGGAAAAATCGTATTGTTCGCCCATGTCGTACTACGGGCCGCCGGCATGGCAGCCGCGGCCACCGGCGCGTTCCACCATGGCGTGGAGCGTGCTGTGGACACTGGTCCCCCTGCTGACCTGCGGTATCGGTACACCGGCCATCATCGGTCACGCCGCCCGCAGGCTGCGCAGCCCGCTGCTGGTCTTCGCCGCCGTCGTCTACGGCGTCGGCATCGGCGTCTTCATGGTCGGCGCCTCCATCTACGGCAGCTCCGACCGCATCCCGGTCTGGCTGGACACCATCGGGGCGATCGGCCTGTTCGGAAGCTGGATCGGCGGGCTGATCCACGCCGTGATCCTCAGGGAGTCGGTTTTCCGGGACCCGCAGGTGGACGCCCGGCCGCTCCACGGGCAGGTACGGACCCCGTACCCGGCCGCGCATCCGGTGTCCCCGGCCGCGCGCCCTCCCGCGCAGTGGCAGTCCCCGCGCCCGCACATGGAGCCCCCTCGGTACGGGGGGCCTCAGGGGTCGCAGACCTCGCACGGCGCCCGCCCGCACGATCGCCGGCACGACACCCACCTGTACGACTCCGGCCCTCACGGCCCAAATCCGTACGACGGCCCCCAGGGCCCAGGCCCGTACGACGGCCCTCACGGCTCAAGCCCGTACGACGGCTCTCACGGCCCAGGCCCGTACGACGGCCCCCACCGCCCCCGGAATCCTCACGGCCTCCAGAGCCTCCAGGGCGCTCAGGGCGCTCAGGGAGCTCGGGACCCCCGCGGTCCCGCGGCGTCGACCCCGGCGGCCGGGACCCCGCGCGGGTGGCTGGGGCCGTACCGGCTGATCGGCGAGCTGGGCAAGGGCGGGCAGGGGAAGGTCTACCTGGCGCTCACCCCGCAGGGGCAGAAGGTCGCGATCAAGGTGCTGCACGAGCACGTCAGCGGCGACCGGGTGGTCCGGGAGCGCTTCCTGCGCGAGGTGGAGGCGACCCGCAGGGTGGCGACGTTCTCCACCGCCCGGGTGCTCGACGTGAACATCACCGAGGACCAGGCGTACGTCGTCAGCGAGTACGTGGAGGGCGTCTCCCTGGAGCAGCTGGTCCGCGACAGGGGGCCGCGCGACGAGGACGGGCTGACCCGGCTGGCGCTGGCCACCGCGGGCGCGCTGGCCGCGATCCACCGGGCCGGGGTCGTGCACCGGGACTTCAAGCCGGCCAACGTGCTGATCGGCGCCGACGGCCCCCGGGTGATCGACTTCGGGATCGCCCGTGCCCTCGACCAGGTCACCGCGACCTCGGGAAAGATCATGGGCACCCCCGCCTACATGTCGCCCGAGCAGCTCGCGGGCGAGGCGATCGGCACCGAGACCGACGTGTTCAGCTGGGCCGCGACGATGCTCTTCGCCGCCTCGGGACGGGCGGCGTTCGGGGAGGACACCATCCCCGCGATCCTGAACCGAGTGATCAACCACCACCCGGACCTGTCGCCCATGCCGCCGTCGCTGCGCCCGCTGGCCGCGGCCTGCCTGGACAAGCTGCCCGCCAACCGGCCCACGGCCTCCGACATCATGCTGCGCATCGTGCACTGATCGTGCACAGGGGTCAGGGCACCGCGTCCCTGGCCTGGGCCGACAGGGTCAGGTACTCCTCGTGGGTCAGCGCGCGCACCTGGAGCTGCAGATCGTTCCCGGAGGCGAAGCGCTCCACCTCCTCGGGGTCCCAGCGGCCCGGCAGGTGGAAGAGCCCTCCGCCGACCAGCAGGCCGCTCACCCCGGACTCGGCCGAGTACAGCAGCAGCTCGGACGCCTCCAGCTCCCGGGTCCTGCGCGCCGTCTCCAGCAGCAGCCGCTCGTGGACGACCACCAGCCGGCAGTGCGGCTGTCCCTCCCGCCGCAGGACCCGCCCCTGCGCGGTCTGCCTGCGGGTCCTGCGCCGTCCGATCCCGACCACCACGACGGCCCCGACGACCGTGAGCCCCGCGAGCACCAGGGCGACGATGCCGAGCGGGCCCATCCCCCGGGTGACGTCGGCGCGGGTGTCGGTCAGGTTCAGCAGCACCAGCGCCACGAAGGCCACCCCGTAGGCGAGCACGGCCCACATGAGCACGTACAGCAGCTGCTCGCGCCACCACACCTTGGGCGAGCTCAGGGGCGGCCTGAGGCTTCGCGCGCCGGGCACGCGCAGGCGCGGCAGCGGCGCGGGGGCCCGGCGCCAGGTCACCGCGCGCCACCGGGGCGACCTGCGGGCCAGCGCGACCCTGGCGCGCTGCGGGGTGTCGAACGTCCGGAACTCGAACTCCAGCCCGTTGGCCGCGGCGAACGCCTCCACCTCCTCCCGGGAGCGGGCACCCGGGGCCTCCAGCATGACCAGGCCGGAGTCGTCCAGCACCGCCAGGCCGTACCTCGTCCTGCCCCTGCCGGGGTAGCCGAAGATCAGCATCGTGCGCGCCCGGACCTCGCCGGTCAACGGCAGCCGCACCGGTGGGTGTTCCGGCACGTCGACGACCAGTTCGTCGTTCTCCACGGCAAGCGCGAGGGTCATGCGTTCCGTCCTTGGCAGGTGGCGTCACAGGGTGTATTACTTCCCTGCCCAGCGTGGGCGCTTCGAACGTCAGATCATCGCGTACGGCGGGCCGATCGCGCGAGGACCGGCGAGGAACGACGCGGGATCAGCCGGCGACGACCCTGACGATCCCCGTCAGCGCGAGCTGCGCCAGTGCCAGCGGCACCAGGACGACCCAGGCCAGCCGCTGCAGCTGGTCCTCGCGCAGGCGCGGGTAGCTCACCCGGAGCCAGATGATCACGAAGACCAGCAGGAAGACCTTGAGCAGCGTCCAGACCGGCCCCGGCAGGAAGGGGCCCTGCCAGCCGCCCAGGAACAGCACGGTGGTCAGCGCGGACACCACGATGATCCCGGCGTACTCGGCCAGCATGAACAGCGCGAACCTCATGCCGGTGTACTCGGTCATCGGGCCCATGACGAGCTCGGAGTCGGCGATCGGCATGTCGAACGGCGGGCGGCGCAGCTCGGCGAGCCCGGCGACGAAGAAGACCACGGCGCCGATCGCCTGCCAGGGCAGCCACCACCACTGCCAGGCCTGCACGATGCCCGGCAGGGAGAGCGTGCCCGCGGCCATCGCCACGCTGGAGGCGGCCAGCACCAGCGGCAGCTCGTACGACATGAGCTGGGCCGCCGAGCGGATCCCGCCCAGGACCGAGTACTTGTTGCCCGACGACCACCCGGCCATGACCGAGCCGAGCACGCCGACCCCCATCACGGCCAGGACGAAGAACAGCCCGGCGTCCAGGTCCACCCCGACCAGGCCGGGACCGACCGGGATCACGACCATCACCAGCAGGTAGGGGACCAGCGCGACCCCGGGCGCCAGGGCGAAGACCCGGCGGTCGGCGGCGGCCGGGACGATCTCCTCCTTCTGCATGAACTTGACCCCGTCGGCGACGAGCTGGGCCCAGCCGTGGAAGCCCCCGGCGTACATGGGGCCCAGACGCGCCTGCATGTGCGCCATGACCTTGTGCTCCATCTGCCCGGCGACCAGCGGCAGCACCAGGAACGCCGCGACGATCACGAGCAGCCGGACGGCGGCGTCGAGCACCTCGGCGATCACGGGCACCTCCGGCGGGGCGTCTCAGGCACCACGGTCGCGTCCCCAGCCGGCCGGTACCCCGGGCGGGAGCGTCTTGCGGCGGCTCGGCGAGCCGTGGTCGGACTCGCCGGGCTCCTTGGCCCCCGGCCACGCCTTGGCGACCCGGGCGGCCAGGACGAAGTCCTTGCGGAGCGGGAACCCCTCGAAGCCCTCGGGCAGCAGCAGCGGCACGAGGTACGGGTGGCCCTCGAAGACGACGCCGAACATCTCGAAGGTCTCGCGTTCGTGCCAGTCGGCCCCGCGGAAGACCCCGACCGCGGTGGGCAGCCGGGGGTCGGCCCGCGGCAGGCGGGTGCGCAGCAGCAGGTGCGAGCGACAGGCCGGGGCGTACAGGTGGGCGACGACCGCGAACTCCTCCGGGGGCTCGTCCACCGCGGTCAGCCAGTCGAAGAACTCGAACCCCGCCTGCCGGGCCGAGGTCAGCACGCCGATCCAGTCGCCGGCCTCGACGTCCACCGTGGTCTGGCCGAAGGAGTCCGACACCCGGGCGCGCCCGTCCCGCGCCAGGCCGGCCGCGAACCCCGCCGCCGATCCGGTCCCGGACGTGGCGTCGGGCAGGTCAGGCATAGCGATCCCCCAGGTTCTCGGCCGCGATCTTCTCCTGGAGCATCATGATCCCGTGGAGCAGGGCCTCGGGCCGGGGAGGGCAGCCGGGCACGTACACGTCGACCGGGATGATCTGGTCGACGCCCTTGGTCACGCAGTAGGAGTCCCAGTAGGGGCCGCCGGAGTTGGAGCAGGCGCCGAAGGAGATCACGTACTTGGGGTCGGGCATCTGCTCGTAGAGCCGCTTGACCGCGGGCGCCATCTTGTCGGTCACCGTGCCCGAGACGATCATCAGGTCGGCCTGCCGGGGGCCGTTGGCGAACGGGATCACCCCGAACCTGATGAAATCGTGCCTGCTCATCGAGGTCGCGATGAACTCGATCGCGCAGCAGGCCAGGCCGAAGTTGAACGCCCACAGCGAGTAGCGCCGTCCCCAGTTGAGGATGAAGCGCATGGGTTTGGGGGCCAGCCGCGAGACCGGCCCCACGGTGGGCATCGGGAGATCCGCCATGGCACGCATTCTCCTTCAGTGTCGGCGCCCGCGCTCCGGCGGCCCGCCGGGACTCAGGTCCAGGTGAGCACGCGCTTGCGCCAGGCGTACACGATGCCGAGCGCGATGAAGCCCAGGAAGACGAACATCTCGGCCAGGGTGGCCGCCCCGAATCCCGGCGCGGCGAAGATCGTCGCCCACGGGAAGAGGAAGACCGCGTCCACCGCGAAGACCACGTACAGGTAGGTGAAGACGTAGTAGCGGATCTGGGACTGCGCCCAGCCGTCGCCGACCGGGTCCACGCCGCACTCGTAGGTGAGCAGCTTCTCGTGGGTGGGGCGGCTGGGACGGAGCGCCCGGTTGACGAGCAGCGCTCCCGCGACGATCAGCAGGCCGATCGCGAACAGCGCGAGGACCACTACATATGAGCCGAAATATCCGCTCATGGCCCCTCCTCCCGGGATCCGCGCGGCGGAGCTCCCTCGTCCTACCTATAGCAGGATCCACCGCCGCCGTCACGCGGCGGACCGGGAGGCGGCCCCGGTCCCGGACCGGAGCAGGAAGCGGCGGTCGTTCGGGGAACGGAACGGCTAAAGCCTCCGTGCACTTAATATCAAATAAAGGTAAATAGGTCATTGGTAGGTTTAATATCTATTTATGCCACAAAAGCGATTCATCGGAGGAATCGCCTGGATGGTCGCAATGCTCGCCGGTTGCGGCGCAGCCACCGCCTCCCCCATCACGCGGACCCTGCCCTCGGAACCAACGATGATCAACTACGTGGACCCGTCCGTCGTCCATGGCCTGACCGCCAGGACGCTGAGCACCGGCGAGAGCGGAGGCCGGCGGGTGCACGCCGCCTACCCCGCCTTCGCAGGAGCCCCCCGGCTCACCGACCGGCTCCGCGACGTGGTCGACGACGAGCTTCACCGTTTCACCTGGCAGAAGACCCCCGGTGACACCACGGCCGCCCCCGAGTTTAACGTGGACTGGATGCTGGCCGCCGCCTCCGAGGAGGTCCTGGGGGTACGGCTGCGCATCGGCCGGTCCATGGACGCGGGCTGGCGGGAGTCCCGTACCACCCTCTGGTACGACCGGGCGGACCGGCGCGTCATGGGATCGGCGGACCTGATCAGGGACGACGCCGCGCTGGCCACGCTGGCCGGAGCGGTCGGGGACGAGATGGCCCGGCGGGGCACGCCGGTACGCCTCGACCCGCTCAGGCCCGACCCGAGGATGTTCGACTCCCTGGTCTTCAACCCGCGCGGCGACCTCGTCGTGGAGTTCGACGACGGGCAGGCGGGCCCCAGGGACACCGGCCGGGTGGCGGTCGCCGTGCCGTCGGCCGTCTCCGAGCCGCTGCTGTCGCCGACCGGGCTGCGGGCGCGGCGGGCGGTCCTGTCGGCGTCCGGGCCGTCCGGCAGCGCGTGGCAGGACATGCTCGCGGCGAGCACCGACAAGCCCCCGGCCCGCAGCTCCAAGGCCGGCGGCGTGGACTGCGCCAGGACCCGGTGCGTGGCGCTGACCTACAGCGACGGGCCCGGCCCCGACACCGGGCGGCTGCTCGACGTCCTCGGCCGGCACGGCGCCAGGGCCACCTTCTTCAGCCTCGGCTCCAGCGCCTCGGCCCGTCCCGACCTGCTGCGGCGGATGCGGGACGAGGGGCACCTGGTGGCCAACCACACCTGGTCGCACCGCGACCTGAGCGGGCTGACCACCCTCATGGTCACCTCGCAGCTCAACCGCGCGCAGCACGCGATCGCCCAGGCCGTCGGCCAGGCCCCCACGCTGATGCGCCCGCCCTACGGCGGGATCGACCAGCGGGTCGCCACCGTCGCCGGCGAGCTGGGCATGGCCGTGGTCCGCTGGAACGCCGACGCCGAGGACCGCAACGACCCCGACCCCCGGGCGATCGCCGGCCGGGTCGTGGCACGCACCGGCCCGGGGTCGATCGTCCTGATGCACGACTTCCACGGCCCCACCGTGGACGCGGCCCCGGAGATCCTTCGCAGGCTCACCGCGGCGGGCTACACCTTCGTCACCGTCCCCGAGCTGTACGGTGGGCGTACGATGCGGCCGGGCTGGATCTACGACTCCGGGGCGGCCCCCGAGGCGCCGGAGCGACTGCCCGCGTCATACCCTGGGGCTATGAGGCCATAACCGGAGGCGATGAGAGCCGCTCGGGGACGGGACATATATTGGACGGCGTGACCACAACCGTCCTCTTCGGCCGCCTGCACGTCGACCTGTGCAGGATCGCGGCCGGGCTGTGTCGGGCCGGCCGTCCGCGATCGTGACCTCTCCGCGGGCCGATGGACGCCCGCGATGCGCCGTGCACGCACGCCCCCAGGCTTCGACTCAAGGCCGCCGAGGACAATGCGACAAAGGTCACTTTCCTCCGCCGAGTGGAGCGCGAAAAGACTACGCGTCACCCCGAGGATCTAGCATGGAAAAAAGAATGTGCCACGAACAACGGCGCGCTGTCGCGTCGAGGAGGACTGAGCTGTGACCAAGCAGGTTCAGCAACTCGACCGCGTGATCATCCGGTTTGCCGGGGACTCCGGCGACGGCATGCAGCTGACCGGTGACCGCTTCACGGCCGGAACCGCGGAGTTCGGCAACGACCTCTCGACGCTCCCCAACTTCCCGGCCGAGATCCGCGCCCCCGCAGGCACCCTGCCGGGCGTGTCGAGTTTCCAGCTTCACTTCGCCGACCACGACATCCTCACCCCCGGTGACGCCCCCAACGTCCTGGTCGCGATGAACCCCGCCGCGCTCAAGGCCAACCTGTCCGACCTGCCGCGCGGCGCCGACATCATCGTCAACACCGACGAGTTCACCAAGCGCAACCTGCAGAAGGTGGGCTACGACGCCAGCCCGCTGGAGGACGACTCGCTCGCCGAGTGGCGGGTCCACCCGGTGCCGCTGACCTCGCTGACCGTCCGGGCGCTGGAGGGCTTCGAGCTGTCCAAGAAGGACGCCGAGCGCTCCAAGAACATGTTCGCCCTCGGGCTGCTGAGCTGGCTCTACCACCGGCCCACCGAGGCGACGATCCAGTTCCTGGAGACCAAGTTCGCCAAGAAGCCCGACATCGCCAAGGCCAACATCGCGGCCTTCCAGGCGGGCTGGAACTACGGCGAGACCACCGAGTCGTTCTCGGTCTCCTACGAGATCAAGCCCGCCAAGCTCGCTCCGGGCGTCTACCGCAACATCTCCGGCAACCAGGCGCTCGCCTACGGCCTGATCGCCGCCTCGGTGCAGTCCGGGCTCCCGCTCTTCCTGGGGTCCTACCCGATCACCCCGGCCAGCGACATCCTGCACGAGCTCTCCCGGCACAAGCGGTTCGGCATCCGTACCTTCCAGGCCGAGGACGAGATCGCGGGCGTCGGCGCGGCGCTCGGCGCGGCCTTCGGCGGGGCGCTGGGCGTCACCACGACCTCCGGGCCGGGTGTCGCGCTCAAGGCCGAGACCGTCGGCCTGGCGGTGACGACCGAGCTGCCGCTCCTCGTGGTCGACGTGCAGCGGGCCGGTCCCAGCACCGGAATGCCCACCAAGACCGAGCAGACCGACCTGCTGATGGCCATGTTCGGCCGCAACGGCGAGTCGCCGCTGCCGATCGTCGCGCCCTCGACCCCGTCGGACTGCTTCGACGCCGCGGTGGAGGCGGCCAGGATCGCGGTGAAGTACCGCACCCCGGTCATGCTGCTCTCCGACGGCTACCTGGCCAACGGCTCCGAGCCGTGGAAGGTGCCCGACGCGGCCGACCTGCCCGACATCTCCACCGAGTTCGCCTCCGGGCCGAACGCCGAGGACGGCACGACCTTCCTGCCGTTCAAGCGCGACACCGAGACCCTCGCCCGTCCCTGGGCGATCCCGGGCACCGCGGGCCTGGAGCACCGGATCGGCGGCATCGAGAAGGCCGAGAACACCGGCAACATCTCCTACGACGGCGGCAACCACGACCGAATGGTCCGGGTCCGCCAGGCCAAGATCGACGGGATCGCGAACGACATCCCGCCGCTCGCGGTGGACGACCCCGACGGCGACGCCCGCGTGCTGGTGCTCGGCTGGGGCTCCACGTACGGGCCGATCGCGGCGGCGGTGCGGCGCATCAGGAAGGCCGGCGGCAAGGTCGCCCAGGCCCACCTGCGCCACCTCAACCCGCTGCCCGCCAACACCGGCGAGGTGCTCCGCGCCTACGACAAGGTGCTCCTGCCGGAGATCAACCTCGGCCAGCTCGCGCTCCTGCTCCGCGCTCGCTTCCTGGTCGACATCATCAGCTACAACCGGGTGCGCGGGCTTCCCTTCAAGGCCGAGGAACTCGCCGGCGTTATTCAGGACGTGATCGACAGTGAGTAGTACCGAAGTGTCCTTCCCCGGAAGCGGCGGCGGACTTTCGCTGGTCCCCAAGTCCGAGGTCAAGCTCGGGATGAAGGACTTCAAGTCCGACCAGGAGGTCCGCTGGTGCCCCGGATGCGGTGACTACGCCATCCTGGCCGCGGTCCAGTCGTTCGTGCCCGAGCTCGGCCTCAAGCGCGAGAACATGGTGTTCGTCTCGGGCATCGGCTGCTCGTCGCGGTTCCCGTACTACATGAACACCTACGGGTTCCACTCGATCCACGGGCGCGCCCCGGCGATCGCGACCGGCCTGGCCGCGTCCCGTCCCGACCTGTCGGTGTGGGTGATCACCGGTGACGGCGACGCGCTGTCCATCGGCGGCAACCACCTGATCCACGCGCTGCGCCGCAACGTCAACCTGAACATCCTGCTGTTCAACAACAGGATCTACGGCCTGACCAAGGGGCAGTACTCCCCGACCTCCGAGGTCGGGAAGATCACGAAGTCGACCCCGATGGGGTCGCTGGACAAGCCGTTCAACCCGATCTCGCTGGCCATCGGCGCCGAGGCGTCCTTCGTGGCCCGGACCATCGACTCCGACCGCAAGCACCTGCAGTCGGTGCTGCGCGAGGCCGCCGAGCACCGGGGGACCTCCCTGGTCGAGATCTACCAGAACTGCAACATCTTCAACGACAACGCCTTCGAGCCGCTGAAGGACCCGGAGCAGCGCGACGAGATCACGCTGCGCCTGGAGCACGGCATGCCCATCGCCTCGGCCTCCAAGGCCGTACGCCGGGCGGCCGACGGCGGCATCGAGGTCGTCCCGAGGTCGGCGGTGAGCGAGGAGGAGATCCTCGTCCACGACGCCCGCCGCGCCGACCCGTCGCTGGCGTTCGCGCTCTCCCGGCTGGACGAGCCCTCGTTCGAGCACGTCCCGATCGGCGTCTTCCGCAACGTCGACCGCCCGTCCTACGACGAGCTCATGGCCGCCCAGCTCCAGGAGGCCGTCGGGGACAAGGGCCCGGGGGACCTGAACGACCTGCTGCTCGCCGGGGACACCTGGCGCATCGGCTGACCGGTACCACGCGCACGATCACACGGTAAGGCCCGCTCCTCGGAGCGGGCCTTACCGCTTGCTCCCCCCGAATCCCCCGAACCAGGAGGAAGCACATGGCCGACCCGGTGGCGGAGACGTACTGGCGCGCCAGGCCCGTGCTGGTGACGGGGGCCGGTGGCTTCATCGGGACGCATCTGGTCAGGCGCCTGGGCGGGCTCGGCGCGCGGGTGCACGCCGTCGGCCGCAGGGTGCGGGAGGGCTCGGAGCACGGCGAGACCTGGCACGTCGCCGACGTCGCCGACGCGGACGCGGTCGGGGGGCTCGTCCGCTCCGTCCGCCCGGACGTCGTGCTCCACCTGGCCAGCGAGGTCGCCGGGGCCAGGGATCCGAAGCTCGTGCTGCCGATGCTGCACAGCAACCTCACCGGCGTGGTCAACCTGCTGACCGCGGTCGCCGGCACCCCGGCCCGGGTGGTCCTGGCGGGCTCCCTGGAGGAGCTCCGGCCGGACGAGGGCGAGCGGGCCCCGTCCTCGCCGTACGCGGCCTCCAAGTGGGCCGCCGGGGGGTACGCGCGGATGTTCCACCACCTGTGGGACGTCCAGGTCAGCACCCTGCGGATCGGCATGGTCTACGGGCCGGGCCCCCAGGACGTCCGCAAGCTGGTCCCGTACGTGACGCTGTCGCTGCTGCGCGGCCGGGAGCCCGAGCTCGGCAGCGGCACGCGCGAGCTCGACTGGGTCCACGTCGACGACGTGGTCGACGCCTTCCTCGCGGCGGGCGCGACCCCGGAGGCCGCGGGCCGCACCTTCGACATCGGCTCGGGAGAGGGCACCTCCATCCGCGACACCGTGGACCTGCTCGTCCGGATCGTCGGCGGCGTCGGCGTCGGCGGTGAGGCCCGCCCCCGCTACGGCGCGCTCGGCGACCGCCCCCTGGACAGCGCCAGGATCGCCGACCTGACCGCCACCACCGAGATCCTCGGCTGGCGGCCCGTCGTCGGCCTGGAGGAGGGCCTGCGCCGGACCGTCGCCTGGTTCGCCCGCGAGGGCGCCTGAGCGGAGGGTCCGCGCGGGGACGTCGGTATCGGAGTCACCGTTCGTCGCCGCGGACGCGGTAGGCGGCACGTTTCTCGTGAAGAGCGAGATCACGGGCCAGGTGAGCGTGACGCAGGCCGTGTGAGCGCAGGTGGCGGAGATCCTCAGCGGTGTCGTACATGAGCTGGACGTGAAAATAATTCACATGCTCCAGCACGGCGAACAGTCCGAACCCCAGTCCGGGCCAGCTGCCGATCCCCGGATCGGTCACCACCGTCCCGACGACGAACAGCAGTCCGACGGCGAGCACGGCGACGTTACCTCTACGGAGGATCTTGAAGGCTCCGCGCCCCGGGAGGAACCTGTTCCGTGTGGCTATCTGGCGCGACTTCGCTGACCAGTACCCCGCCCCCTCCAGCAAGAGGAGCGCGAACAACACGAAGCCCGCGATGTTACCCGCGGTGACCGGCAGCCCGAACACGCCGAACCAGATCACCGCTTGCAACGGGACGTTCAGCACCTCCAGGCAGGCCAGCGACCGTAATCGTCGCTGGATCCGGGAACGGGAAAGACGATTCATCCGACGAACATGCCACAGCCTCGGCGGGGAGGCGGCATCACGGGCAGCCGGATCGCACCACGTACAGGACCGCGTCGACGCTCTTCCGGCGTGGGCTGGTGTCATCCGCCACGCTTCCGACGATCATCGTCGATGCCTGACCGGTGCTCAGCCGGCGCGGGTCCCGGAGGCGAGGAAGACCGGGACGGCGAGGAAGAGCCGGTCGTCGCGCGCCCTGGCGGCCTGCTCGTCGAGCCAGGCCCCCTCTCCCAGGCTGGCGAGTATCGGCAGGCCCTCGGGGCCCGTCCACACGATCGTGTGGACCTCGACGGTGACGTCGACGAACCCGTTGTCCAGCAGGAGGTTCCGGTACCGGCGCGCGGCCCGCGGGCTCGGCATGGCGTCCGCGCGGGCGTGGATGAGCGTGCGGACGAGTCCGGGATCGTCGGAGTCGATCACGAACGTGTCCCAGTCCTGGCCGGTGAGCACCGCACGGCCGTTCACGGCCAGGACCCGGCGGGCCTCGGCGACGGCTCGCTCGGGCTCGGCGAGGGCGTGCAGGAGCTTGTCTGCGCGGTAGCCGGTGACCGAGCCGTCGTCGAGAGGCAGCGCGGTGGCGTCGGCGACATGGAACTCGCCCGCGGGCCAGCGTTCGGCGGCGACCTCGATCATGGCGGGATCCAGGTCGGCACCGATGGCCCTCACCCCGCGGGCGGCCAGCTCGCCGACGGCGCGCCCGCTTCCGCAGCCGACGTCGACGACGCTGTCGCCCAGCGCCTGGTACGTGCGTTCCCGCAGTTCGCGGGCCTGGGGAAGGTCGTCGAGAGCGTCAAGGAGAGTAAGCAGTGTGGACATGGTCATCAGTGTGCGACTTAATGTCGACATGAAGTCAATCGGCGAAGTGGCGGCCCAGTTCGGACTGCCGGCACACGTGCTGCGTCACTGGGAGTCGGAAGGACTGATGACACCGGCTCGTGCAGGTGACCGCCGCCGCTACACCGACGCGGACCTGTACCGGGTGGCGGCGATCCTGATCTCGAAGGAGGCGGGCTTCGGGCTCGCGGACATCCGGACGATGCTGGCCGCCCGGTCCGCACCGGACCGCCACGAGGTGATGGCCCGCCACCGTGAGCGGCTGCTGGCACGGATCGCCCGGGCACAGGCCGCCCTCGACATGCTGGAGGGCGGCCTGGAATGCCCGCACGACGACATCATGACGTGCCCGCACTTCCAGGGGTTCCTGACCGACCGGCTGCGCTCGTCCTCCGCGACGGGTCCGGATCGCCGTACCCCGGATCGGGCCGTCGAGTCCGCCGGCAGGAATCCCGAAGGCACCGTGGACGAACCGAACACGGCCGACCGGCGACCGGGATCATTGATATGACGCGAACGTACGGATGACGGCAAGGCGGCGGCGCCGCGGCACTGCCGGGCCTGCTCGTCGAGCACCCCCGGAAGGGGCGGCGGTGACAGGCCCGGTCAGCCCTGTCCCGCCAAGGGGACGGTCGTGCGGAGCGCGCCGTCGTGGCTGCGCGCGCCGGAGAACGCCCCGGTGGCCTCGGCCAGCCCGTCGAGCACCGTGACCGCCCGCGCCCGGGTCGCGGCGTCCAGGTTGCGGGCGAGCGTCACATGCGGGAGCCACCGTCCCGGCGCGTGCAGCGGGTTGCCGCCGCAGGAGCCGCCCAGCACCCGCCACACCCCCGCGTGTACGGCCAGCAGCCGGGCCTCCGGCACCACGCCCCAGGCGAGCACCCGCGCCCGGCCGGCGAACAGCAGCAGCGGCCCCAGCCTGACCGGCACCGGCAGGTCACCGAAGGCCTCGGCGAACGCGGCCGGCGCGTCGGGCGGCAGCCGTTCGCAGACCGCCAGCGTCAGATGGGGGCGGTTGCTCGGGTGCGGGTGCCGGGCCTGGCTGGGAAGTCCCTCGGCCGCCAGCCGGTCCCAGGCCGCGCGCACCGCCGAGTCGAGCATGTCGTCACAGGTCAGCTCGATGGTGTGCATCCGGCAACGGTAACGGGTGCGCTGTGCCCGGCCGCGGATCTCTTCTCCATGGGCGTGAACCTTTTGCGCGGAATGCCTGTCGTACCGAGCATGAGACCGGAGCACGGACACGGGGGAGTCACCATGGCGGGTACGGAGCGGACGATGAATCGCGTGGCGAAGATGGCGGCCGGGGCGCTCACCGCGCTCGTCCTGACGGGCGGCGGCGCCGCTGCCACGGCGGCCACCGGGACGGCCGCCACCGCGGAGCAGCACGCGGGAGCGGAGAAGCCAGGCGGGAAACTGCCGAGGAACTTCCTGCTCCACGAGTCCCAGGCCCGCAAGCCGGTGAAGCACCCGGGGGAGGAGAAGTGGACGATCAGCGACCGGCATGAACGCCTCAACCTCTCGCCCTGCGACGTGGGCCGTTCCACGGACCGGGGCCGGGTGAGCACCCGGACGGTCACCTACACGGCGCTGGAGGTCTACCAGGCCGAGCAGGTCGTGATCTACCGCTCCGAGCGGGCTGCGCGCACGGCCCTGGCCGACCTGCGGAGGCGGATCGGCGGATGCGAGGTCGACCAGGGCGACCAGGTGATCGCCAAGGGCCGGACGAAGAAGATCAAGGTGGGGGACCAGGCCGTCCGGGTGATCGTCCAGAACTACGACCGCAGGGACGCGGGCCCGGCCATCGGCGGCCAGCGGGGTGTCATCGTGCGCAAGGGCCGCGCCCTGGTGAGCTACACGCAGGCCAGGGAGTACAGCGGGGTGCACGCCTCGGACTTCCGCCGGCAGCTGAAGGACGCCCGGAAGATGGCGGTGAAGGTCTGCTCGCTGCCCGGCGTCTGCTGACCGGCCGCCCGGCCCCTGCCGACCGGTGTCCGCCGGTCGGCGGGGACGGGGTGGACGCGACCTGCTCGGGCTCTTCCAGCAGAGCCGACAACTCGGCGATCGCGGCTCGCAACCGATCGGCTCCGGCATGAGCGTCCTGTCGGACTAGAAGTCGAACTCGCCCTTCTTGGCGCCGTCGATGAAGGCGTCCCAGACGCTCGCGCTCACCACGAACGGCGCCCGCTCGGGAGCCTCGGTGTCACGCAACCCCACCCGGCCACCCGACAACGGAGCCACCTCCAGGCAGTTGCCCTGATTGGATCCGCTCTTGGTGGCCTTGCGCCAGGCCGCACTCTTCAGCTCATCACTCAGATCCACAGCTTCTCGGCCTTTCTGATCAACTCGATGGACGCGCGCCGGGGTTGCGCCTCCGCGCGCAGGGCGTCGTATCTGGCGTGGATGGCCTCCACGTCTTCGGGACGACTTGATACATATCCATTGGTTGCAGATTCGATGTACACCATATCCGGGTTCCCTGGAAGCTGGGCGATCACGAAACCGCCGAGGATTCCCGTTGTCACTCCCAGTTCCATGGGAACGATCTGGACGCCGATTCGCGGGGACTCCATCGCCCGCACGAGCCGTTCGAGTTGTCGGCGCATGACGTCTCCGCCACCGATGGGGCGATACAGAACGCCCTCGTCGATCACCGCACGAAACAGGGGCGGGTCGTCACGACCCAAGATCGTCTGACGCTCCATTCGAGCGGTGACGGCTTTTTCTGTCTGCTCGTCGGTTATGCCGGGCTCTCCGCGGATGACCGCCCGCGCGTATTCCTCGGTCTGGAGCAGGCCGGGCATGACGAGCGGCTCCCAGGTGTGCAGCGTGTGCGCGGCCGGTTCGACATCGAGCCAGCCCCGGAACCACCGAGGGCTCGCGGCGTGGGTGATGTACTCCCAGAGCTGGACGAGCTCTCCGCCCGCCTCCAGGACCTCGTCGCAGCGTTGTGCCAGGTTGCGACTGGGGGTGCGCTCGCCTCTCTCGACGAAGCTCAGCAGGCTCCTGCTGAACTGGGTCACCTCGGCCAGCTCGTCCTGAGTTATTTTTGCCCTTTTTCGATATTTACGGAGTTCCGCACCGAAGAGAGCCAGATTGCTCACTCTCGGATCGAGATCGGAATTCATGAACATTTTGGCTCCGTCCAGCGAAGAATTCCACACCGCGACACAGGCGACACAGCTTTTCTACAAACCGTCTCGTCGATGTACCGCAGATTTCAACACTCAAAGCAGCCATTAGAGGGCACTCTGTTGAGGGTTCCGGGAAACCGGGGACGCCACTGGAACGGCTTTCCCGTGCCCGTAGTGAGCGCTCCTCCGCGAGCATCGAAAAATCATCGGATATGTCCGAGTCGAGAGGGTGAGAATGTCCGCTCAGCCACGTGGAGAACAGATCGACGGCCGCACCTCGGCTTCTTCCGGACACGTACCTGTCACCGCTGAGTAAGTCCGACGGAAAAACGCACGCGCCCGACGCGATGCCCCCGCCCCACGAACAGATCGGGGCCTGCCACGGCACGGCACGCCATGACAGGCCCCTCGACCGGACTGTGGAGGTCCGACCTGATGCACGCCCCCAGAGGAAACCCCAGGCCGATCCGGGTGCGTCGGCACGCGGACCGGCCGCCGATGCCGCTCGGCTGCCGCTGGCGCGGCCATCCCCCGTACGCGCACGAGGCCGCCGGCCTTCCTCGGTGCCGTACCGGCGTGGACGCCCGTACTCCCTCGGGCAGGGTCCCCCACCGGCAGGGAGCGACCGCGTGAACGGGCGCGACCCGACGCGCGAGGCCGGACACCGCACACCTTCACCCCGAGGAGGGACCACCATGCCTGAGACCCCGGACGCCTCGCGGTTCGCGGACACGCCGCGGGGGGCCGGTCAGCGCTCCCCGGACGAGCCGCGCGCCGTCTGCTGGGACCTGCCGCACGACCTGCCGATCGTCGCCAAGGTCCGCGCCATGGTGCGCGAGACCCTCACCGCCTGGGCGCTGCGCCACCTGGCCGACGACGTCGTCCTGGTGACCGGTGAGCTGCTCGCCAACGCGATCGTCCACGGCGAGCCCGTGGTCAGGCTCACCCTGCTCGCAGGGGCGGACGGGCTAGAGGTCCGGGTCGCCGACCGGGGATCCGGGCGCGTCCGCCGTCTCGCGCTCGACATCGAGGCCGTCCACGGCCGTGGCCTGGCCATCGTCGGCGCCCTCGCCCACGACCACGGCGTCACCCCCCTGCCCGACCGCCCCGGAAAGACCGTCTGGGCCCGCTGGCGCCTTCCCCCTCCCGGTGGATCCGAGGCCTAGGGCATCGGCACCCGGCGGCGACCTGTCGTCGCCGTACCGGGCGGCTCTCAGCTGGGGGCGAGGACCGGTGCGGGGTCGGGCGTCCGCTGCTGGTTGCTCACCAGATGGGCGTAGTGGCCGCCGTGCTCCATGAGCTGACGGTGGGTGCCGGCCTCGCTGATCTGGCCGCGGTGCAGCACCACGATCAGGTCGGCGTCCCGGATCGTGGACAGCCGGTGGGCGATGATGATCTGCGTCTGACCGAGCTTGAGCAGGTTGCGGCGGATGCGTTCCTCGGTGACCGCGTCCAGCGACGCGGTGGGCTCGTCCAGCAGCAGGATGCGGGGGCGGTGGACCAGGGCGCGGGCCAGCGCCAGGCGCTGGCGCTGGCCGCCGGACAGGCGCGTGCCGCCCTCGCCGATGTGGGTGTCGTAGCCCTGCGGAAGACGCGTGATCTCGTCGTGGAGTTCGGCCAGCCGGGCGGCGTGCTCGACCGTCTGCCGGCTGACGTCGGTGAAGCCCGCGATGTTGGCGGCGATGGTGCCCGAGAACAGGTGCGGCTGCTGGGTGACCACGCCCACCTGCTGCCGCAGCCACCGCCGGTCGATCTCCTGCAGCGGGGTGTCGTCGAAGCGGACCTGCCCGGCGGTCGGCTCGGTCAGGCCGATGAGGGTACGGCCCAGGGTGGTCTTGCCCGATCCCGACGCGCCGACGATGGCGACCCGCGCGCCCGCCGGGATGCGCAGGGAGAGGTCGCGCAGGACCGGCGTGCGGGCGTCGTAGCCGACGCTGATCTTGGTGACGGTGATGCTGCCGCTCAGCCCGTTCTCCGGGCGGACGCCGCCGGTGCGCTCCGGTGGCGTGCCCATCAGGTCGGCGATGCGGCCGAGGTGCGCCGCGGCCAGTTGCAGCTGGTAGACGATGCCCAGGAGCGACGCGAGCGGCGCGGTCGCGGCGATGGCGAGGGACACCAGGGCGAGCCGGTCGCCCAGCGTCCCGGCGGCCGAGGCGAACACGGTCACCAGCAGGCCCAGGTGGAGGGCGAGCTGCAGGGTGGCGGTGACGGTCTGGACGGTGGCCACGTGCCGGTCCCGGGCCGCCCCGGTGGCCAGTTCCTCCTCGTGGTGGTTGCGCCAGCGGGCCACGGCGGCCGCCTCCCCGCCGGACGCCTTGATCGCCTCGACGCCGGCCAGGCTGTCGACCATGGTGGCCTGGGTGACGGCGTTGGTGTGCAGGGCGGCGAAGGCCAGATGCATGCCGCGACGGGCGGTGGCCAGTACCACGCCTGCCTGCAGCACCGCCGCCACGATCGCCACGAGCCCGAGCTCGGGGGAGGCGATGATGAGCAGGGTCAGGTACGTCACCGCCGTGGCCAGGTCGAACAGGAAGGCCAGCGACTGCTCGGTGAGCAGGTCGCGCAGCATGGCCACCCCGCTGAGCCGGGTCAGCAGGTCGCCGCTGGAATGACGCTGGAAGAAGCGGTACGGCAGCGACAGGGTGTGGCCGAGGAGCGCGCGCATCCCCTCGGCCGCGACCGAGGTCTGCAGCCGGATCAGCACCCGGGCGCGCACCCAGGACGTCAGCCCGTACACGAGCACGACGCACAGCGCGGCGGCCACCAGCGTCGTCACGTCCATCGCCACCGGCCGGTCCACCACGAGCTTGGTGAAGAGCGGCACGGCCAGCCCGAGCAGTTGCACCGTCAGCGAGGCCACCAGCACCGCGGCGATGAGCTTCCGGTCGGACAGCGCGGGTGCCAGCAGCGGGCGCAGCACGCGCCAGGGCCGGGGCCGGGCGCCGGGGGTGAGCCCGTCGGGGGCGTCGGCCAGCAGGACCTTGCCGCAGTACCCGTCCTGGAACTGCTGCCACGACAGTCGCCGCCGTCCCCGCGCGGGATCGACCACGACGGCGCCGCGCGGTCCGGCCTGTTCGACGACGACGAAGTGGTTGTTCTCCCACACGGCGATGAACGGTGCGGGCAGCGCGCCGGTGGTGTCGATGGGAGCGCGGCAGGCCCGCAGCCGCAGCCCGAAACGGGCCCCGGCCTGGATCATCTCCCGCAGGCTCACCCCGTCCACGCCCTCGGTCAGGTGCTCGCGCACCTCCGCGAGGCCGGTGCGGCGGCCCAGCGCGCTGAGCACCATGGCCAGGCACGCGGCGCCGCAGTCACTGCGGGCCAGTTGCATCCGCAGCGGCACGCGGCGTCGTTTCACCGCCGCACCTCCTCGGCCTGGCGGACCTGCTGGAATCGCCTGGTCTCCCTCACCGTCTCGTCCGCCCGATCGCGCTCACAGCCAGAACCACCGGATCTCCGCCGTGCGCCGCCGCTCGTCCAGCCACGCCTGGAAGGCCGCGTCCCGCGCGGCGTCGAGCACCTCCGGTGCGCCGGGGTCGGGCGGAAGGACCTCGTGGACGGCCCCGGCCAGATACTCGCCCTCGTGCGGAACCGGTCCGGTCGCCGCCCCCGCGGCCACCGTCCGCAGGGGCTCGGGCAGCTTTGGGGTGAGCGCGGTGGCGGCGTGCATCCGCAGCCTGTGCCCGGACGGCCCGGCCGGGCGTTGGAGTGCGGCCAGGGCCCGGGCGGGGAAGTCCTCCACCGGACCTTCCAGCAGGGCGCCGAGCCCGTCGGCGTCGGGCCCGGTCGCCCACACCGCGCGCCGTACCGCGAAGTCCTCCGGGTGTTCGGCCAGGTGTCGGCGGGCGGGTTCGCCGGCGAAACGGTCGCGGACGCGGGCGATGAGCGCCTGGGTACGGGCGTGGGTCTCGAACACCTCCGGCGACATGCCGGCCTCGGCCAGCCACTCCAGCGTCTGCGCCCGGCCGGTGAGCCCCCGGCGCCGGCGGAACTCGTCTGAGGCCGCCTGCATCTCGGCCGGGGTCGGCGTCTGGTTCGTCTTCTCCAGCTCGTTGAGCAGGATGCGGTGGTCCACGAGCCGCTCGTGGAGCTGCCGGTCGCGCACGCCCAGGGCGCGGATGGTGGACAGCGCCGCCGCGATCGACAGCCCGGTCCCGTCGACGCTGAGGATGTTGGCCGCCGCCCAGTGGGTGGAGTGGTCCACCAGCCAGGGGATGCCGTCGTCCACCTCGGTCGAGACCGCGACGGTGCCGCCCTCGGGGTGGTCGAGGAGCAGGTCGTACCCGACCCGGGTCGTCCCGTGCGGCTCGTCGACGGCCAGCTGGGCCCGCAGGTACGGCCGCGCGGCGGCCCAGTCGCTCACGCGCCGCCGCGCCTCGCCCACCGCGTCTCGCGCGGTCGGCAGCCCCCGCAGGAGCGTGACCGCCCCGGCGAGGTCGTCGGCGAAGGCGGCGGGAGCGGGGGCCGCGGCAGCAGGGGTGGAGGCGGGAGCGGCGGACGTGGTGGGGGCGGCTGCCGGGTCACGGGTGCTCTGGTCAGCGGGCATCGGCGGAATCCTTCAGATCGGGGCGGGCGGCGGCGGCGGCGAGCCAGTCGGCGATGGCGTCGCTGATGGGCATGCCGGTGCGCAGCTCGACGAAGGCCCACTGGCCGTTGACGTTGAGTTCCAGGAAGACGTACCGGCCGTCCGGGGTCACGATGAAGTCCAGCGCGCCGAAGCTCAGGCCCAGCCCGGCCACCAGGCGGACACAGCGGTCGCTGATGTCGCCCGGCAGGTCGTAGGCCGCGTAGCCCACCGTGACGTCGTGATAGTGCCGCCAGTCCAGGGTGGTCGTCCGTGAGGCCTGGGAGTCGATGCGGGCGGCGAACACCCGCTCGCCCACCACGGTCACCCGCAGCTCGTACGCCTTGGGCACGTTCGGCTGCAGCATGGCCGGGCCGTGGCGGAGCCGGTGACGCCCGGTCAGCCGCCGCCTGGGAACCATCGCGGTGTACAGGTGACCGTTCTCCCCGTCCCGTGCGAACGGGCGGAACTGGAGCGTCTTGGTGATCATCCGTCCGCCGGCCCGGTTCCACGCCGGCACCAGGACCTCCGGATCGTTGGTCACCACCGTGTCGGCCACGGTCAGACCGAGCTCGGTGGCCCGGTGCAGGTGCAGCAGCTTGTTGTCGACGGCCGCGGCGTGCTGCCGCAGCGCGGGCATCCACCGGGCGTCGACCATGAGGTCGTACGCGCCGGCGATCGCGACCGTGGCCGTGTGCTCGGCGAAGGCGCGCTGTGACGGCTCCGGCACCTCGGTCGCGGCCGGCCGGTCGGGGCGCCGGTCCCACACGGCGCGTACCTTCGACAGGTCGTGCGTCTCACCCCGGTAGGTCAGCGTCTGGCACCAGCGGCCGTCGAGACAGCTGGTGGTGAGGGTGGAGGCCCCGGGATAGTCGGCCTCGTCCCACCACAGCAGCGGCACGCCGCGCTCCTGCAGTTTGGGCAGCACGGCGTGCACCGAGTCGTCACGGTGGCTGCTGATGATCAATAACACGGTTCGTCTGGTCCCTTGCAGTCGCAACAACGGGGAGCCCGACGAGGGCTCCCCGTTGTTCACCGAACCTCGGTCATCGGGGTCGGCTTATTCCTTCCAGCAGTCGCCGCCCTTGCTGGCGGTGCACACATAGACGCTCCAGTTGGGCTCCATGCCCGCGACCACCTCCAGTTCCTCGCCCTCGAGCGGGGAGACGCCGGCGGGAAGGTCATCGATTCTCAGCATGTCGTTCACCTCCTTTCCGGCTTCACAGGGCCGCGCTCAGCGGCCCTGTGAAGCGATGATGGCGAGCACGACTTGCGATCCACCGCAACCGTGCCTGGAAGCGACCGTCATGACTTGTGACCCACCGCAACCGTGGTTGGAAGTGACTTGCAAAGCACGGCCGGCGCCTCGCCCCGAAGGGCCGACCAGGGCCGATCTGTGCCCACATGGAGGATCACCGGGCACTCGTGGGCGAGTGCCCGACCCCGAAGGAGCCGGTGAACCCGCCCGCGCAAAACGCGTTGAACAGGTGGCAGGTGCGTCACCATGATGAAGTTCATGGACCTCCTCTCCTCCATCCCCGCCTTCGTCCTCGCCGTGGTGCTGATCTCCGCCTCGCCGGGTCCGGCGATGGCGCTGATCCTGCGCCGCGCGGCCCTGCGCGGCTTCTCCGGCGCGGTGCCCACGGTGCTGGGCCTGGAGGCCGGCCTGTACCTGTGGGCGCTGCTCGCCGCAGCCGGGCTCGCCGCCCTGGTGGCCGCCTCGGAGGTGGCCTTCCTCGTCCTGCGCGTGGTGGGGGCGGGCTTCCTGCTCTACCTCGGGATCAGGGCCTGGCGCTCGGCGTGGAGCAGCCGGGGAGCGACCGGGGCGGCCGAGGAGGTCGAGACCGGGAAGCCGGCGTCCGGGTCGGCGCCGGCCTGGTGGAAGGCGTTCGGTGAGGGGGCGCTGGTGATGCTGGCCAACCCGAAGGCCGCCGCCTTCATGATCGCGTTCTATCCGCAGTTCGTACCGGCCGACCGGCCGCTGTTCGCCACGACCGCGCTGCTCGCCGCGCTCCAGGTGGCCATCGAGATCGTCCTGTACCTGGCGCTGGCGGCCGCGGTCGGGCGGGCCGGCGCGTGGTTCCGCCGCCCGGTGATCCGGCGCCGGCTGGACGCGGTCAGCGGCACGGTCCTCGTGGCCCTGAGCCTGCGCGTGGCCACCGAGAGCCGCTGATCCATCGGGGCCGCCGGGGGTGGACGCGGTGCTCGAAGACAACTCCGGCCAGATCATCGGCATCGAGGTCAAGGCCGCGGAGACGGTGCGGTCGGTGTCCTTCTCTCCTCGTGACGGGTTTCAGGCGGGGCACGCTAAGGGGTGATCCGGTAGACGTGGTGGGAGTGCTCGGCCGCGAAGGAGTCGGTGAACCTGCCCTTGCGGTCGATCCGTACGGACCGGTTCTCGAAGAGGACCTCCGCCCGTGAGGCCCGCATCCCCCGAGGCAGGGTGAACGTGCGCCTGCCGGGGGCGGTGGCGGCGCGGGGCATCGCGAAGACGTAGGACGAGCCCCGGTGGTGTTTCAGCATGGTGTCGAGGCCGGGGCCGAAGCGGTGCCGGTAGGACTGGGTGTTCAGCACGGGCGCCAGCTTCGCGATCCTGCGGTTGATCTCGGCCACCGCGGGCCTGACCTTCTGCCCGCACTTCTCGCGCAGGACGTGCTGGGAGTGGCACGGCCCGCCGAAGTTGTGGTTGAAGTAGACGATGCCCCGGGCCTCGTGGATCAGTGAGCTCATCACCGCTCCCGTCACCTGCTGCGGCTCGATCGCCCGGGTGTCGTTCTCGGCGGGCCAGCCGACCTCGACGAAGCCGTAGATCGGCTGCAGGCGTCCGTCCAGCGCGTCCAGCTCGCGCTGACGGTCGATGACGGCGCCGTAGTTGGCGGCCCGGCGGCACCGGGACTCCGGCAGGGACAGGAAGTTCTTGCCGTCCAGGCAGACGCTCGCGCTGGTGTACCAGTAGACGTCCGACGAGACGACGTCGGTGAAGTAGTTGACGAACGTGGCGGCGTCCGCGTCCCTCTCCCACATCATCACGCCCTTGCCGAAGTTGGCGTAGTGCATCCTCCCGTCCCCCCGGGGGAACCGGTTCTTCTGCGTGCGCAGCACGGTGAAGCCGCACCCCTTGTTCTCGGGGATGCACAGTGGCCCCTCGCCGGGGTGCTTGCCCGTCCACGGCGCGTCCCCGGCCTTCGCCCACATGTCGACCTCGTCGTCGAGCAGCCAGCCCACCGTCTCCTTCCCGTAGCCGGGCAGGGGGACGTTCGTCAGCGCCGACATGCCGTTCTTGCGTACCAGCGCCATGTTCGAGGTGCCGGTCAGCTCCACGTAGGTGTTGATCCCGGCCGCCCTGTCCCTGTCCACGTCGGCCTGGGTGATCACCGACTCGAACCAGACGCCCACCGGGAAGAACGACGGCCTCGTCCAGCCCGCCGCGGCCGGAGCGGCGAACCGCCCGTAGTAGGCGGGGCCGCCCTCCCAGGGCACCCGCGCGGCCGTCGCGGGAGGGCCCGCGGCAGACCAGGCGTGCCCGGCGGCCGACGTGCCGCCCTTCGACCCGCCGCCGGTCGGGAGAACGTCGGTCGGAGGGGTACCGGTCGGGAGGGTGCCGGGTGAGGGGGCGCCGGGTGAGGGGGAGGTGTCCGGCGGGAGGGCGTCCGTGGGGGACGCGCCCCCGGGAGAGGTGCCCGTGGCACCGGTGGGCGGGGGACGGACCCCGCCGGCCGGTGCGTCGACCGCGCAGGAGCCGAGCATCGCCAGCGTCACCGCTCCCGCCCCAGCCAGGACCGGGAGCGACCGTCCGGTCCCGCGTAGGGTCGCCTGTCCGCGTCCCGGCGTCCGTCCCGGCTCTCGGGGGCTCATGAGGCGACCCTGCCCGGCGCCGGTCCGGCGAGCGGCTCAGGCACCGGTTCGGTCATCGGTTCGGTCGCGGGTTCGGTCGTGGGTTCGGTCATCGGTTCTGCCACCGGTCCGGTCGCGGGTTCATGTGCCGACGCGGTCGTCGGCTCGGCGGGGGGTCCGGCCGTCGGCTCGGCGGGCGGCCGGACGGGCGGGCCGGTGGGCGGTTCGACGAGGGCCGTCAGCCGCCCGGCGCGGGAGGACCAGGACGCGCCGAGCACGGAGTCGCGCAGGGCCTCGGCCGGTAGCGGGCCCCCCTCGCGCAGTGACGCGCGTACGGCCTCCACGAAGAGGTCCGCGCCGGTGGCGATCCTCACCCGGCCGGCGTACCCGGCGAGTTCCTCGAAGGGGGTGCTGACCACCGGGAGGCCGAGCGCGAGGTACTCCTTGAGCTTGATCGGATTGGAGTTCCTGATCCACGGGGTGTCCAGCCACGGCATGATCGCGACGTCGAATCCCGACCCGTAGGCGGGGATCCGCTCGTACGGCCTGAACCCCAGCCAGTGCACGTTCGGATGCCGGGTCAGCCGTTCCATCGGGACGGTCGCGTCGCCGATCAGGACCAGCGAGACGTCGGGCAGCTCGACGGCGAGCCGTTCGAGCAGGCCGACGTCGACCAGGTAGTCGTCCAGCGCGCCGAAGAACCCCACGCGCGGCCCGGGGACGGCACGCAGGTCCGCGGGCCACTCGCTCTCCGGGTGCCTGCGGAAGTGGTCGACGTCCACCCCGTGGTCCAGGAAGTACGCCCGGTCGCCGGTGATTCCGATCTCCTCGCGCATCAGCGCGCGGCTCGCGTAGAGCACGTGGTCGGCGCCCTCCAGCAGGCCCCGCTCCAGCGTCTCGATGGTCTTCCGGTCGGACTCGGGGAACGAGGAGTGCCGGTCGGAGCGGTTGAAGACCAGCGCCCGCCTGCGCATCGGCCGTACCACGTCCCACGCCGTGGGGATGGTCACCACGATCACCGGCCGGTGCAGTCCCAGCGCCCACGCCACGACCCGCACCTGGGTACGGACCAGCAGGGCGTTCACCCGCCGGGCGGCCGGGGACCCGTAGAAGGGCAGGGGCAGCGGGGACATCACGTGGAAGCCGGGCAGCTCCGGCGACGGCCGCCGGACGAGCATCGCGACGCTGCGCAGCTTGCGCCCGACGCGCCGCAGCACCTGGGTGGACCTGCCGGGCAGCGGCATGCGCATCCCGATGCTGTTGACCACCAGGACCTTGCGGCGGGCGGCGATCGAGCGCATGAGCTGGAAGTCCGAGTGCGCCCGGTTGTGGTACCACCAGTCCTGCGCCGAGAAGCAGATGTAACCCGGCGCGTCACCGGCCTCAAGGCTCTCCGGAGCCGTCCGGGGGGACGGGCTCTCCGGAGCCGTCCGGGGGAGGCGGGGGGAACGGGCGGTCCGGGAGGTCAGGAAGGGCCGGGCGGCTCGAAGGGCACGGGAGCCCGCGGAGCCCGCGGAGCCCGCGGAGCTCGGTTCGGCGGGCAGGCGCGGCCACTCGCGCATCACGACCAGTTCCCGCAGCGCGGCCCGGTGCCGCCGCCCTCCCCCGCGGCCCCGGGCGACCCCCCGGATCAGCTCGTTGAGCCCGACGGCCAGCCGCATCAGCAGCCCGCGCGGCCGGCCGTGCAGCTCCCGGTGCATCCGGACCCGGTTGGCCGCCGAGATCGCCCACAGCCGGCTGGAGACGGACTGCTCCCCGCCGAGGTGCACGGCGCGGGATTCGGGCTCGTAGCGGATCGCGAACCCGGCCCGTCCCGCCCTGAGCATGTACTCGGTCTCCTCGGAGTACAGGAAGTAGCGCTCGTCCAGGGGGCCGAGGGCGTCCAGGCAGGCGCGGGAGACCAGCCAGGCCGCGCCGGTCACCCAGTCGGCCGTCCGCGGCCCGTCGTAGGCGGCCGGATCGACGACCAGCTCGCCCAGTGCCGGGATCCGCCCGGCCCGGTGCCCGCCGAGCAGTGCCTCCCCCAGTGCCCTCGTCACGGTGGGGCGCCTGCGCAGGGAGAGGTGGAGCTCCCCGATCTCGGAGGTGAGGCGGGGGGCCGCGATCCCGGTCCCCGGTACGGCCAGCGCCCGCCGGAGCGGGAGCACCGAACCGGGCGCGAGCCGGATGTCGGGGTTGAGCACGAACACGTCGCAGCCGTCCGCCGCGGCGACGCCCGCGTTCACGCCGGCGGCGAAACCGCCGTTGCGGCCGGTCTCGACCACCTCCGCCCAGGGCGCGGCCCCGCGTACCCGTTCGACGGTGTCGTCGGGCGAGGCGTTGTCCACCACGATGACCCGCGCCGGTCCGGCACCGGCCAGTGCCGCCTCCAGCGAGCGCAGGCACCCCTCGACGACCCGGCCGCTCGCGTAGGTGACGATCACTATGGCGAGCGGGGGCCGGTCGGGAACGGCCGTGCCGGTGCCGTCGGGGTGTTCGGGGGTCATCGACGGCTCCGGGAGGTCAGGCGGTCGCGCAGGGCGGCCGCGAGGAGGGTGAGGGCGAACGGCGCGTCGTCGCGCAGGTAGCGGCGGGCCAGGCGGCGCGGTTCCAGCGCGAGCCGGTACAGCCACTCCGCCCCCATCCGCTGGAGCGGTACCGGTGCCCGTCGGAACCGCCCGGCCGCCATCGGGATGCCGGCCCCGCAGCCGAGGTACCAGGCGCGCGGTGACTCCGCCCGGAGGGCCTCGATGATCCTTTCCTGCCTGGGGAACCCAAGCCCGACCAGGACCAGGTCCGGCTCCGCGGCACGTACGCGGGCGACCACCTCGCGCACCGCCCCGGGACTCCCGTCGAATCCGAAGGGGGGCGAGCAGGTGCCCGCCACCCGCAGGCCGGGACGGCGCGCGGCCAGGGCTCGCGCCGCGGCCTCGGGTACGCCGGGTTCCCCGCCGAGCAGGTAGACCGAGCGGTTCTCGCGGGCGGCCCGGCCGGTCAGGGAGTGGACGAGCGAGGCCCCGGTGACCCGCCCGGGAAGGGGCAGGCCCGCGAGCCTCGCCGCCCAGACCACCGGCATGCCGTCGGCGACCACGATCTCGGAACGGCCGACCAGGGCGGCCAGCGCGGGATCGCGGGTGGCGGCGCGGACGATGTCGACGTTCGCGGTGACGATGGCGCCGCCCCGCCCGCTCCGCCATCCGTCGGCCACCCGGTCCAGCAGCTCCGCCTCGGTGAGGGCCATGACCTCTACGGCACCGATCCGGACGCGTGCGCACGGGGGGACGGGCGGGGACGCGGGTACGGGGGAAGGCGTCGGAACGGACGGCCCGGCCGTCGAGGATCCGTTCTGCCGGGACCCGGTGCACGCGGAGCCGTTTCGGCCAGGTTCCTTCCACGCGGAGCCGTTCCGGCGGGACCCGGTCGGCTGTGAACCGTTCTCCGGGGAGTCGTGCCGGGAGGAGCCGTTCTGGCGGAACCCCTTCCATGCCGGCCCGTTCTCCAGGGCACCGCCCGAGCGAGAGCCGCCGTGCGCGGAACCGTTCTGTCCGGACCCGTGCCGCGAGGAGCCGTTCTGCCGGGTTCCGGAGGCCGCTCGCCCATGGTCCGCGGCACCGGGAACCGGAAGGATGGGCCCATGAGAGTCGAACGCGCCGAGATCGACGATGTCCTGTTGTTCGTCCCCACCCCGCACCGGGACGACCGCGGGCTGTTCACCCGCACCTTCGACGCCGCGCTCGCCGCAGCCCACGGGTTGCGGCCCGCCGCCTTCATCCAGGACAGCCAGTCGCGGTCCCGCCGGGGGACGATCCGGGCCCTGCACGGCAGGGGAGGCCGGGGGGAGGCCAAGCTCGTCCGGTGCGCCCGTGGCGCCGTGCACGACGTGCTCGTCGACGCCCGGCCGGACTCGGCCACCTTCGGCCGCCGGATGTCGGTCGTCCTCGACGATGAGGCGTTCGTTCATCTCTACGTTCCTCCTGGCTTGTTGCACGGCTATCAGGCGCTGACCGATCAGGCGGACGTCTGCTACCGGATCGACCGGGAGCACGACCCGGCCGAGGACCTCGCCGTCCGCTACGACGACCCCGATCTCGGCATCCACTGGCCGCTGCCGGTCACCGCGATCAGCGAACGCGATCTGGCGGCGGGCTCCTGGGCGGATCTGCTCGGCCGTCCGGCCGGTTGACCTCCTCTCCCGGCTCTCCCGGCTCTCCGGAGTCGTCACCGGCACGCCCGGTGGGTACGGGCACCGGTACGGACGCGGGGGCGCGCGCCCGACGGGTGGTGCGCAGCAGCGCGCCGGTGACACCGATGATCAGGAACGACAGCCCGGCCACGGTGGCGAACGAGCGCAGGTCGAACGTGGCGGCCCCGACGAGGGGCACGACCAGGCAGGCCGCCAGGCTCAGGCCCAGGTCCCGTACCCCGGGGTCGGAGCTGAGGTGGCGGGCGCGCAGCGCCGCCCGGATCCCGGCCAGGAAGATCGCGGAGAACGCGACCAGGCCGATCACGCCGGTCTCCACCAGCGACAGGATGTACTGGTTGTCGAAGATCAGGTGCTTCGGCGCGTACCAGGTGCCCAGCCCGCGGCCGACCCAGAAGTGGTTCCCGATCTCGGTGGCCGCCACCGCGTAGTCGTGGGTCCGGTACCGGATGCTCGAATCGCTCGACAGGCTGGTGAACAGGCCGAGGAAGACGCTGAGCAGGCCGGGGACGGCCACCTTCGTCACCACCAGGAAACCGGCGCCGCCGATCATCGCCCAGAGCCTCCGCCGCGCCGGCCATCCGGCCATCAGCACCGCGGCGACCACGGCGATCCCGAGCACCGCCGACCGCGACACCGAGAACATCAGCCCGGCGCCGATCAGCGCGCAGCACAGCCACCACCGCAGGGCGGGGACGCCCCGGTCGCGGGCGCCGAACGCGTAGTGCAGCGCGAGAGGCATGATCATCGCGCAGACCACGCCGAGCTCGATGGGATGCCCGGTGGTTGCCGCCACCCGGCGCAGCGTGTTCCTCTCCAGGATCGCGGGCAGCTCGGCGGTGAACCGGAACCCGGGGAAGTCCAGGTACTTGGTGAGGTCGAACTCGAACACGAACTGCAGCGCCGCGACGACCCCGACGGCCGCCCCGGCGACCACCAGGGACTTCAGGACGAAGTCCAGCCGCTCCCTGTCGCGGACGCCGTCGCACGCGGCCAGCCCGATGCCCACCGTCGCCACGACGAGGACGATGGCGTGGTCGGCCATGTCGAGCTCGTCGGGCGGCAGGTAGGCGGTGCCGGCGTACCCGTAGGTGAGCAGCATCGCGGCGCCGTACGCGAACAGCGCGGTGCGCACGAGGCTGGGGCCCTTGGCGGCGCCGAGGGTGACGGTGAGGTGCGCGCAGAACCACCACAGCGCGGCGAACAGGCCCAGCGCGTCGGCCGGGGTGAGCGAGAACGGCAGCCCCCGGAAGACCAGCCGTGCGGGCGAGAGCATCAGGACCACCGCGAACGTGGCCGCGAGGGTGGCCCCGTCGGCCGCGCGCAGGCCGGGACGGTCGAGGGACGCGACAGGGGACACGACGGGGGACACGGTCACGGGGCCCTCACCCGCGCGGCGCGGACGGCCGGGCGGCCCGCGGGCCCGGGTGCGGACGGTGCCGGCCCCCGGCTCCCCCGCCTGCGCGCGCGGGCGTCCAGGAAGCTCTCCAGGGAGAACACCGACGCAAGGCTCGCGAGCACTCCCAGCAGCAGTGCCGCGGCGGCCCCGCGGGACTTGCCTCCGCGCTGGGGAAGCGGCTCGGTCGGCGCCACCATCTCGCTCATCGCGATGTAGGTCGCCGGTGGCGCGTCGAGCTGTCTCTGCCGGGAGGCCAGTTCGATCCTCGCGCGGTCCCTGACGCGCGTCACGATGTCCCGCGCCCCGGCCGGGGTCGTGCTCCTGCCCTCGATGTAGACGAACGGCCCGCCGTCCATCGCCTCGGGGTTGGTGCCGCCGTTGGTGACCGTGAAGGTGGTCTCGCCGTCGGGCACCACGCCGAGCGCCCGTGCCGTCTCGGGGGTGGCGATGACCTGGATGAGCATGGAGGCGGACATGCTCAGGCCCTGGTCGAAGTTGAGCAGGGGGTTGGTCAGGCCGTTGGGGCGGGCAGGGTCGCTCGGCAGGCTCCCGCCGGTGGGCGGGATGGTCAGCACGAGCACCGCGTTCGAGACGTAGGGCGTCGGGATCGTCGCGTAGACGCCGATCGCGGCGGCCAGGGAGAGCAGGAAGGCCGGCAGCGCGACGTACCAGCGCCGCGTCACGATGAGCACCGTTCCCCAGAAGTCCACGCGCTCTCCTTCCTTTTGTCCGATGGGGGCCGCCGGGCCGGGAACCGTGGCTCCCCGTCCGGTGGCCGGGTCGTCTAGCGTCTGCGCCGCGCGCTCCTGGTGCCGTCCGCCCGTCGCGCCGCCGCCCTGCGCCTGCGCCGTCTCATGGCCCTGGCGCTCTCCGCGCCGTCCGTCCCCCGGCCCGCCGGTTGCGCCGGATGGACGACGGCCGGTTCCCGGTCGCCGCGGCCACCGTTCTCCGGGTCGTCGGCGCCCCGGCCGGCCGGGTGCGCCGAGTGCTCCGGGTGCTCCGGGTGCAGGACGGCGGGCGGTTCCCGGTCGCCCCGGCCGTCGGCGTCCCCGTCGCCGCGTTCCGCCGTCCCGCCCTGACCCCGTGTCCCCTGTGTCCCCTGCGCGCCCGCCGGTCCGGCCGGACCCTCCGGGCCGCCGGTGCCCGCCGCGTCGCCGGGGTCCGCCGGTGCCCTGCCCGCGGCCGGGTGCGGCACCCCGGCGCGGCCGTCGCCCGAGCGCTGCCGGAACACCCTGCGGCGCTCCACGGTGTACGCGGTGCCGAGACCGAGGAGCACGACCAGGAACGCCGCGCCGCCCGCCGCCCGCGCGGGGCCGCTCCGGTTCGTCTCCGGCGGGCCGGGCGGGACCACGTCGACGAGCCCGATGAAGGTGGACGCCGGGGCGCCGAGCACCTCCTGCCTGCGGGTCAGCTCGCTCCGCAGGCGCACCTGCGCCTGGGACATGACGACCCTGACGGTGTCGGCGGAACCGCTCTCGACCTTCACGTACACGAAGGGGCCGTTCGTCAGGATGCCCATCATGCTGGGGTCGTTGCGGCCGTCGTTGATCACGACCTCGGTGGGGCCGTCCTCGGTCACGCCCAGCTCCGCCATGACCGCCTTGGTGTTCATGGCCAGGATGAGGATCCCGGCCGTGGTCCGCAGGCCGTCGCTGAACTGCAGCAGCGGGTTGCTGCGCCCCTGCGGCTTGACCGGGTCCAGCGTCCCTCCGGCCGGAGGCGTGGTCAGCACCATGGACGCGCTCGACACGTGGCGTACGGGCACCAGCGCGAAGGTGACCGCGGCGGCGAGAAGCGCCAGGCCGAGCAGCGGGAACCCGACCCGCCTCCGTCTGGAGAGGGCGAGGAGGGTCTTCCAGAACTCCACTACGTCCCCGCTCTCCCGGACGTCCAGGACGGCCCGGACGTCCAGGACGGCCCGGACGTCCAGGACGGCCCGGACGTCCAGGACGGCCCGGACGTCCAGGACGGCCCGGACGGCCCGGACGGCCCGGACGGCCGGGACGGGGTGGGTATCGGTGGTGGCACACGAACTCCTTGTCACTGTGGCGTCGCTGTGGCGTCACGGGGATCGCACCGGGGTGGCGGCCGGGACCCGCACCCGGCCGCACCCGGCCGCGCCCGGGACCCGCTCGGAACCCGATCGGGACGCGCTCCCGGCTCGGCTCCCGGCCCGGCTCCCGGTCCGGCTCCCGGTCCGGCCGAGACCGGTCAGGACCTGGCCAGGGCCTCCGCCTCGTACTCCAGGGCGAGCTCCTCCGGCATCGAGGCGAGGTCGGCGCAGCGTACGAAGTCGCGCAGGGTGGTGCCGGTGCACGCCGCGTCCACGTTGCGCGCGCCCCTGCGGGCGCGCACGTCGTCGATGTGCACGGTGCGGAAGTCGATGCTGAAGCGGGTCCTGCCCGAGGTGTTGGGCACCGTGGAGTGCAGCTGCGCGCCGGAGAAGACCAGCACGCCGCCGGGTTCCGGCACCACCCGGACCTGCGGTTCGAGCGTCACCTCCTCCTCGGGCCGGGGCTGTTCCCTGGTGTCGCCGCGCACGTGCCGGGCGGCGGTGAGCCTGCTGGTCCGTTTCCACTCGGCGTAGTCGTAGCGCGCGCTGCCGTTGCGCACCGGGGTGCCGAAGTACTGGGGATGGAAGGCCATCACGTTCTCCGGGACCACCTCGTAGACCGGGATCCACCAGTTGACCTGGTTGAACGGGGCCGAGTACCAGCAGTCGCGGTGCGGGTGGAAGGCGTAGGAGATGCCCGAGGTCAGGTAGTCGTGGGAGGTGGAGGTGCGCAGCCTGGGCACGTCGAAGTAGGTCCGCTCCAGGTCGCAGCCCAGCTCCCGCAGGATCTCCGGCAGCAGTTCCTTGCACCGGGGGTGGTGGATGAAGCGCGGCTTGAGCGACGCGAGCAGCTCGGCGAACTCCTCGACCGGCATGTCGAACTGGGCGGTCTCCGGGTCCCGCCCGCCGAACGCCTCGGCGACCAGCTCGCGGGCGAAGGCGGCCAGCAGGCCGGTGGCGGGCGTCGCCGAGTGGACGAAGACCTGCCCGTCGTAGAGCAGTTCCCTGCGGGTGTCGTCGTCCACCCCGCTGTTGGAGAAAACGGTGGTCACGGTGGTTCTCCTCACTGAGGTCACTGGGACGGCCGGTCGGCCGGGACACGCGCGGATCGGGGACGTCCGTCACCGCCCGGCGCCGAGAAGGCCGGACGCGACCGAGGCGAGCCTGCGTCCCCGGCGGGCCGCGGTGAGCCGGTGGCGGCGCGCGTACATGGCCAGTACGGCCGCGCGGGCGCGACGGCGGCGCCGCGGGCCGAGGTCGCTCTCCCGCAGCCAGCGCAGCAGCTCGGCGCACTGCAGGACGGTGGAGCAGCGGGCCCGCCAGGGCGGCACGTCCAGGCGGCGGGCGATGGCGGGCAGCGGGTCGTGCTTCCAGTTGCGGTGGGCCAGCACCTCCGGGACGTGCCCCCACGGCCCGGCCAGCGCCAGCTTCGCCGCGAACACCTCGTCCTCGCGCAGCATGTTCCTGCGGCGGATCCCGGCCGTCGGGTCGCGCCGGAGCAGACCGTAGAGCGGATCGACGAGCAGGTGGCTCTCGTTGAGCAGTCGCAGCATCGTGGTGAACCGCTCGACCGGGTCGTCCGAGCCCAGCCCCGGCCGGTCCAGGGGGGCGGTGGCGACCGTCCCGTCGGGGCCGGTGTAGGCGACCTGCGTGGTGACCAGCACGAGCCGGTCGTCCTCCGCGAACGCCCGCAGGGACCGGGAGACGCACGCGGGTTCCAGCCGGTCGTCGTCGCCCACCCAGCGGAAGTACGCCCCCTCGGTCAGCGCGACCGTGCCGACGAAGTTGTCGAACAGGCCCACGTTCTCCGGGTGCCTGCGGTAGCGGATCCTGCGGTCGCCCGCGGCCAGGTCGCGGCAGATCTCCTCGGTGCCGTCGGTGGAGGCGTTGTCGGAGATCACCAGCTGGAGGTTCTCGTGGTCCTGGGCGAGCACCGAGCGGACCGCGCCCTCGATCCGAT
Organism: Streptosporangium sp. NPDC050855; assembly: GCF_044456585.1. Taxonomy (NCBI): domain Bacteria; kingdom Bacillati; phylum Actinomycetota; class Actinomycetes; order Streptosporangiales; family Streptosporangiaceae; genus Streptosporangium; species Streptosporangium sp. NPDC050855. The sequence continues at coordinate 355,699 of NZ_JBITFY010000001.1, read as the reverse complement.
CCGCCCCGTTGCGTACGGGCAGCACGATGGACACCAGCGTGTCGGAGTTCGGCATCCGGTCCCTTCCTCTCCATCCGTTCGTCCGAGCCGCCCGGGTCTCCGGGATCGCCGGGGTTCTCGGGGTGTCTCCGGTCGGCCCGCTCACCCCGTTCATCCGATACGCCCTGTTCGTCCGAGCCGTCGTGGCCGTCCGGGCCGCAGGAGCGGCCCGAGCGCGCGCAGCCGGTCCGCGGGGACGACGACCAGGACGTAGACGAGCAGCCCGCCGCCCCCGGCCAGGCAGAGCCGCAGCAGCACGGGGCCGCCGTCCGTCCCGCCCGCGACCCCCGCGATCGCGCCGGCGAGCGCCACCGTGACCGCGGCCGAGAGCGCGGAGCCCAGCAGCGGGCGCACCAGGGTGGGCGGCACCGGGGCCAGGCGCACCCCCGCGTGGCCCAGCACCAGCGCCGCCATCGGCAGGGCCACCAGCACCCCGGCCAGCGCGTGCCCGATCGCGGCGCCACGGACCCCGTACCAGTGCGTCCCCGCCCACAGTGCGGGCACCAGCGCCGCGGCCCAGACCAGGTTCATCCACACCGTCGCCCGGGTCGCGCCCGCCGAGGTGAGGACGTCGAAGGCCAGGGACGTGAGCATCCGCACGACCATCAGCACCGCGAGCACCGCCAGGACACCGGCCGCGGGCGCCCACGTGGCGCCGTACAGGAACGCCACGATCTCCGGTGCCAGCGTGGCCGTCACCACCGCGACCGGCAGCACGGAGGCGACCAGCAGGGGCACCGACCGCTGCACGCCCAGCGAGAGCGCCTCCGGCCGCTGCTCGGCCAGCCGGGAGAAGCTGGGCACGGTGACGTAGCGCAGCGCGGTCCCGATCACGCTGGGCACCCAGCTGGAGACGTTGAACGCCAGCAGGTAGAAGCCGAGCGCGACCGGGCCGAGCACGGCCCCGACGATGACGTAGTCGGCGTTCATCAGCACCGCCTCGATGCCGAGCCCCAGGGCCAGCGGCGCGCCGAAGCGCAGCAGCCTGGCCGCGACCTCCCGGTCGAAGCCGAGCCGGAACGGCAGCCCGGCCCAGGCGAGCACCAGGACGCCGGTGACGGTGTTGGCCGCGACCTGCCCGGCGGCGAAGCTGTACGCGCCCGCGCCGTTCGCGGCCAGGGTGATCGCCACCGCGGCGTTGACCAGTGAGCCCGCGATGTTGGCCCTGGTCAGCCGGTCGTGCCCGAACCCGCGCATCAGCGAGCCCGCCCGCACCGCGGTGACGCCGTCGATGAGGATGACCGCGGTGAGCAGCCGGACCACGGGCGTGGCCTCCGCGCTGCCCGCCAGCTCGGCGAAGTACGGGGCGATCACCCAGAAGATCCCGTATATCCCGGTGCTGAACGCCACCGCCATGACCGTCGCCGTCGGCGCCATGTCCTCGACCCTGCCGCGCCACTGCACGGTGGCCGCGATGATGCCGACGTCGTTGACGTGCATGACGAAGGTGGTCGCGGCGAGCGCGATGGCGTAGAGGCCGAAGTCCTCGGGCGCGAGGAGCCGGGCGAGCACCAGGCCCATGACGAAGGTGGTCGCCTTGGTGCCCACGTTGCCCAGCAGGCTCCAGCGCAGCCCGCGCCCGGCCTTGGCGCCGATCGCCCCCACCTGCTCGTCGGCGGTGGGGGCGTGCGTCTCCTCGGTGTTGGCATCGGGCGCCTCGTCGGCGGTGGGGTCGGGCGTGCCGGAGGGACCGTGCGCGCCCGTGTCGTGCGCGCCGGTGTCCCGTGCCTGCCGCTGGTCCATCCGTGCCTTCCGCCGCCTCGTGGGTGTCAGCCGAGTTCCTCGACGCGTTCGAGCCAGATCTCCCGCCAGAACGGCACGAACTCGCGCGGGCAGCTGACGTTGTACGCGCCCGCGCAGACGACGCCCTCCAGGACGATGCAGGGGTTCTTCATCCGCAGCATCCGGCCGGTCTTCTCGTCCAGGCACCGCTCGACCCGGGCGCTGACGCGCGCCACGTGCCCGCAGTAGCGCGACATCTCCTCCTCGAACCCCATGCCGCGGTTGAGCAGGTCGCCGTTGAGCGTTTTCAGGATCTCCGCCTTGGACCTGACCCGGACCAGTTCGCCCGGCCGCAGGTCCAGGGTCCGCGTCGGGGTCTTCGCCCCGGCCTCGCCCCTGACGAACCCCCAGCGCATCCCGCCCCTGATCCACAGCCACCTCGGCAGGAGGCGCTTGGCGGCCTGCTGGTAGCGGTTGAACAGGCCGACCAGGAGCGAGCGCAGCATCCACGGCACGCCCACGTTCCCGGTGCGCACGTCGGCGACGTACTGCCCGACGTCCTTGAGCGGCAGGCAGGTGGGCGCGGCGCGCAGCAGCTCGGTGGCCTGGCAGGAGAATCGCTCCTCGCCGTCCGGGCCGGGCTCCTTGCGGGTGGCGGCCTGCAGGATCGGCAGCAGCGCGCGGCCCGCGGCGAGGTCGCGTCCCGGGCCCGGACCACCGGGACCACCGGAACCGTTCGGGGAGCCCTCGGCACGCGACGGGACCCGGCCGTCCGGGGAGCCGGAACCGTCCGGGGAGCCGGGGTCGGCCGGGGAGATCCGCCTGAGCCACGCCTCCTTCCAGTAGAACTGGCAGGCCGTCTGGCAGCCGCCGTGCGCCGCGCCGTCGCAGCGGGCCCCGGTCAGGTGGACGGCCCGCTCCATCCGGCGCATGCCGCTGCCGCCGATCGTGTCGCAGAGCTTGTGCGCCACCTTGTGCACGGTGAGCCGCCGCCCGCACCAGGCCAGCATCTCCGGCATGAAGGGAAGCCCGTCCAGCTCCCCCCGCTCGTCCAGGGTGGCCATGATCTCGGCCTCGCCGAGCACCTCCACCGTCTCGCCGACCCGGAGCCCGAGGACCCCGGCCGCCGGTGCACCCGTCACGACCCGTGACCCCGTCATTCCGAACACTCCTTGAGAAGTCCCGACCCGCGCAGGGCGCGTGCCGCCTCCGCCACCGTGCCGAAGGGAAGATCCGCGCGTTCGGCGATGTCCAGCAGGCCGTGCTCCCCGTCGGAGAGGTTCAGCACCCACAGCATCGCCATCTGGGCCGCCTGTGTGTCGCTCCGCCCGCCCAGCGACCCGTACAGGCCGCGCCTGCCGAGCTGCGGCTCGCCGTACGGGCTGAGGTTGAGGTGGCGGCGGTCGCCCTCCAGCACCCGGGTGACCTCCCAGCAGGTCTCCAGGGTGTCCGCCATGGCCTCGGGCGAGACGAAGCCCGGATCGTCCCCCGAGGTGTGATATTCCGGGTATCCGGCGTAGGGGGTTCGGGTGAGCGAGCCGACCGGCAGGTCGAAGCCGGGCGAGCAGAACTGCCGCTCGTCGTAGCCGTACGGGGAGAAGTCCACGACCCGGTGCTCGCGCCCGGAGGTGCGCAGGACGTGCCGCACGGCACGGTCGATCACGGCGTCCCCCCGCCTGCTGCGCTTGTACGTCAGCGGGCCGCGGTCCCCCGCGCAGGCCAGCACCAGGCCGTGCCGGACGCGCCCGACGCGCTCGCGGTTGCGCGCCAGCCAGGTGATCGCGCCGATGGTGCCCGGCGCGAACAGGAAGCGATAGGTGTACCACGGGTCGCTCCCGGCGAGCCGGCGCGCGAGCCGGACGGCCACGGCGATCCCCGCCAGGTTGTCGTTGGCCAGCGAGGGGTGGCACACGTGGCAGGAGACGAGCACCTCCTCGGCGACCCGGCCGGGCACCACGTGCTCGCCGTAGGTCAGGTGGCCGTCGGCGAGCGTGGAGTCGATCATGACCTCGTACGGTCCGCCGGGCAGGCCCTCCAGCGTGTCGTGGGCCAGGCAGAAGCCCCAGGTCCGCGCGTAGTAGCTCGTCCGGTACGGGACCAGGCCGGGCTGCTCGGGCAGCGTGTGCAGGTGGCCGCGCAGCTCGTCCAGGGTCATGACGGCCGACACCGGGACGCTGTAGCCGACCACGTGCAGGTTCGACGCGGCGAAGTCGACGACCCTGGTGCCGGAGGGGTCCTTGACGTAGGCGTCGCGGATGTTCCACTCCTCGGGCACGGTCCAGTCCAGGACCTCGGTGCCCGTCGGCACCTCGCTGACCCGCAGCGGCAGGGACTCCCCGACGATCTCCAGGGTGCGGCGCACGCCGTCGCCGGTGATGCTCCGGCAGATCGGGTAGAGCCGCTCCACCAGGGCGTGCATCTCGCGCCCCTCATCGGCGCCACCCGCGCCACCCGCGCCACCCGCGCCGCCCGCCCCGGCCACGCCGGTCGCCCCGGTCACGCCGGTCGTCCCGGTCACACCGGCAGCGCCACCAGCGCCACCAGCGCCACCAGCGTCGCCCGCACCGTCCGCCCCGCTCACGCCGGTCGCCCCGCCGTCGCCCGGCGTGGGCGCAGCGCGCCGTCGACGGTCCCGGCCTCGCGCCTGGCCGCCAGATGCGCCAGCCGGGTGAAGCGGCGGTGGAAGTCGTCCGAGGTCAGGCCGTACCGCCGGTAGGCGTCGGCCAGCTCGGCCGCGCCCGCCCTGACCGTCCAGCGGGTCCGGTAGCCGGGCAGCGCGGCCCGCACGCGGGAGAAGTCGACCCGGTAGGAGCGCGGGTCGGCCCCGGTCTCACCGGTGATCACGACCTCCGCGCCGGGCACCGCCTCGGCGACCTCGTCCGCGATCCGGGCGACGGTCAGGTTGTTCTCCTCGTCACCGACGTTGAACGCCCTGGCGTGCACGGCCTCGCGCGGTGCGGTCAGCGCCAGGGCGAAGGCGTCCGCGATGTCGGCGGCGTGCACCAGGGGACGCCACGGCGTGCCGTCGGAGAGCACCTTCACCTGCCCGGACAGCAGCGCGTGCCCGACGAGGTTGTTCAGCACGATGTCCGCGCGCAGCCGGGGCGAGAACCCGAAGGCGGTGGCGTTGCGCAGGAACACCGGGCTGAAGTCGTCGTCGGCCAGCGCCAGCAGGTCGTCCTCGACCCGGACCTTGGAGTCGGCGTACGGGGTCACCGGCCGCAGCGGCGCGTCCTCGTCGACCAGGTCCTCACCGGAGGCGCCGTAGACCGAGCAGGTGGAGGCGTACAGGAACCGGCGCACGCCCGCGTCGCGGGCCAGCCTGGCCAGGCGCACCGCGGCGCGGTGGTTGATGTCGTAGGTCAGCTCGGGCGCCAGCGCGCCCAGCGGGTCGTTGGACAGCGCGGCCAGGTGCACCACCGCGTCCGTCCCGGCCAGCATGTCGGCGGTGACGTCCCGCAGGTCGACGGGGTGCCCGGGCGGGTCGCCGGGCGCGGGGCCCAGCACGCACCCGGCGAACAGGCCGGAGTCCAGCCCGGTCACCTCGTGCCCGCGGGCGGTGAGCACCGGGGCCATCACGCTCCCCAGGTACCCCTGGTGCCCGGTCAGCAGCACGCGCATCGGGTTCACCCTCCAGCCAGGTCGAAGGTCAGTTTGCCGACGTGGAACGCCTCGGCGTGGCGGGCGCGGCACTCGACGCCGCGCAGGCGGGCCAGCCCGAGGAACACCTCGCGGTCGTACCAGGGGCGGCCGTGCTGGGAGGGGTAGTGCCGCTCCAGCAGGTCCGCCTTGGCCTCGGCGACCTCGGGCGCGAGCGGCTGGTAGGCGCTGGGGCGGCCGAGGTCGCCGTCCCACTTGACGATCTCGTAGCCGAGCACCTGGTGGTCGCGGAAGGCGGTGGGCACCAGCTCGGCCAGGCCCCGGTGGTCCTGGTGGGCGTCGCCGCGGTGCGGCGCGAACACCAGGTCCGGGTCGACGCGCGTGCGCAGCTCCTCCACCGCCGCCTTCGCCTCCTCCCAGTACGCGGGCAGCCGCCCGTCGGGCAGCTTGAGCACGGTCGGCCGCAGGTCGGCCCCGGGGCAGAAGTCGGCCAGCGCCGCGCGTTCCTCGTCCTCGCGCGCGGTCCCGCCGCCGGACAGCACCAGGGCCTCCACGGTCAGGCCGGGACGCGCGGAGCACAGGGTGAGCAGGGTGCCGCCCGCCCCGATGGCGAGGTCGTCGCAGTGCGCGGCCAGCAGCGCGATCCGGCCCGTCGCGGCCGGCCGGAAACCGATCACGGGACCGTCACCGCCGCGGGCCCGCGTTCCCACAGCGCCCAGGGGCGGTCGCCGCGCGAGTACGCCTCGTCCAGGGCGACCCGCTCCCTGACCGTGTCGGTCGGCCGCCAGTAGCCGCGGTGCGGGTAGGCCAGCAGCCTGCCCCGCTTGGCCAGCTCGGCGCAGCCGTCGCCGACCAGGTCGCCGCCCTCCGGGATGTGCTCGAAGATCTCCTGGCGGAGCACGAAGTAGCCGCCGTTGACCCAGAGCGGCATCTCGCTGACCGGCGTGATGCCGCCGACCGTGCCGCGCTCCCCCAGCTCGATGCAGTGGAAGGTGTCCGAGGGCGGCACCACCATCATCGACGCGGCCGCGCCGGACGCGTCGAACCGGTCGACGATCTCTGGCAGCGGGGCGTCGGTGAGCACGTCGGCGTAGTTGGCCAGGAACATCTCCTCGCCGTCCAGGTGGTCGCGGACCCGGCGCAGCCGCTCGCCGATCGGCGAGGTGATCCCGGTCTGCACGAACGAGATCGACCACTCGGAGATGTCGGTGGACAGCAGCTCGACCCGGCCGCCGCGGAGCACGAAGTCGTTGGACGTCGTCTCCTGGTAGTCCAGGAAGAACTCCTTGATGTGGTGGGCGCCGTAGCCCAGGCAGAGGATGAACTCGGTGTGCCCGAAGTGCGCGTAGTAGCGCATCACATGCCAGATGAGCGGCCTGGGCCCGACGAGCTGCATGGGCTTGGGCACGTCGCCGGCGGTGCCGGTGCGCATCCTGCTGCCGTATCCGCCGCAGAAGAGGACGACCTTCACGGGTTCACCTCGACGATCTCCAGTTCGGGAATGGGGAGGACCAGCCGGCCACCCCAGTCGTGCACGTAGGACAGCTGGCCGACGAGCTCCTCGCGCAGGTTCCACGGCAGGACCAGCACGTAGTCGGGCCGTTCCTCGGCCAGGCGCTCGGGCGGCAGGATCGGGATGCGCGTCCCCGGGGTGAACCTGCCGTGCTTGTACGGGTTGCGGTCCACGGTGAAGGGCAGCAGGTCGGGCCGGATCCCGCAGTGGTTGAGCAGGGTGTTGCCCTTGCCGGGCGCGCCGTAGCCGGCCACCGTCCTCCCCTGCCGGGCCGCCTCCAGCAGGAAGGCCAGCAGGTCGCGCCGCACCCGGGCGACCCGCGCGCCGAACTCGGCGTACCCGGACAGCTCGTGCAGGCCCGCGGCCTTCTCCTCGGCGAGCAGCGCGGCCACCCGCTCCCCGGGCTCCCCCTGCTCCCGGGTGGCCTCCTCGGGCCTGGCCCACAGCCGGATCGACCCGCCGTGGGTGGGCAGCCGCTCGACGTCCACCAGGCGGAGCCCGCCGGAGGCCAGGGCGGCGCGCGCCGAGTCGACCGTGTAGTACTGGAAGTGCTCGTGGTAGATCGTGTCGTACTGGTTGCCCGCCATCAGCGTCGGCAGGTACTGCACCTCGATCGAGACCCAGCCGTCGTCGGCGACGAGCGCGCGCAGCCCCCGGGTGAACCCGATCACGTCCGGTACGTGGGCGTAGACGTTGTTGGCCACCACCAGGTCGGCCGGGCCGTGCCCGGCCCGCACCGAGGCGCCCGTCGCGGGGTCGAGGAACGCCGTCCAGGTGGGCACCCCGGCCTGCCGCGCCGCCCGGCCGACGTTCTCGGAGGGCTCGACGCCCAGGCAGCGGATGCCCAGATCGGCGACGTGCCTCAGCAGGTAGCCGTCGTTGCTGGCCACCTCCACCACGAACGAGCCGGACCCCAGCCCGAGCCGTTCCACCGCCCCGTGCACGAAGGTCCGCGCGTGCTCCACCCACGAGGTCGAGTACGAGGAGAAGTAGGCGTACTCGGTGAAGGTCTCCTCGGGGGTGATCAGCGGCGGGATCTGCGCCAGCCGGCAGCCGGTGCAGACCCGCAGGTGCAGCGGGTAGGTGACCTCGGGCTCCTCCAGCTGCGCCTCGGTGAGGAAACGCTCGCACGGCGGCGTGGCGCCGAGGTCGACGACGCTCGCCAGGCTCGTCGAGCCGCACAGCCTGCAGGGTGTCATGGACATGCCTCTCGTCCCGGGGCACGGCCCCGCGGGGCTCCGCGTGGTCGCGGACGGGTCGCCCCGCGTGTCCCGCCGGATGTCGTCACGAGCTGATCTGGACCTTGCTGTGATCACCCAGCACCAGGCGGTGGGCGCGGGGGACGGCGGGCGCGGGGGTGACCTCGACGTCGTGGCCGATGAGGGAGGCCTCGATCCGCGAGACGCCCGCGATCGACGACCGGGGCAGGACGATGGAGTACTCGATCTCGCTGCCGCTGACCGTGCAGCCCGCCCCGATCGAGGTGAAGGGGCCGACGTAGCTGTCCAGGACGCGCGCCCCGGAGCCGATGACCGCGGGCCCGACGATGCGGGAGCGCTCCACCTGCGCGCCCGCCTCGACGACCACCCGGCCGATCAGCTCGCTGGCGCCGTCCACCCGGCCGTCCACCCTGGGCTCCAGGGACTCCAGCACCAGCCGGTTGACCTCCAGCATGTCGGTGACGTTCCCGGTGTCCTTCCAGTAGCCGGAGATGATCGTGGACTCGACCCTGCGGCCCGCGGTGATCAGCCAGTGCAGGGCGTCGGTGATCTCCAGCTCCCCGCGCCAGGAGGGCTTGAGCTCGGCCACGGCCTCGTGGATCGCGGCGGTGAACAGGTAGACGCCGACCAGCGCGAGGTCGCTCCTGGGCACGGCCGGTTTCTCCTCCAGGCCCACCACCCGGCCGGCCGCGTCCAGCTCGGCGATGCCGAACTGCCGGGGGTCGCCGACCCGGGTGAGCATGATGTGGGCGGCGGGCCGCTCGCGGGCGAACCGCTCGACCAGGTCGCTGACGCCGCCGACGATGAAGTTGTCCCCCAGGTACATGACGAAGTCCTCGTCGCCGAGGTAGTCGCGGGCGACGAGCACCGCGTGGGCCAGGCCCAGCGGCGCGGCCTGACGGATGTAGGTCACCTCCAGGCCGAACGCGCTCCCGTCGCCGACGGCCGCCTCGATCTCGGCGTACGTGTCGCCCACCACGACCCCGGTCTCGCGGATGCCCGCCGCGGCGATGGCCTCCAGGCCGTAGAACAGCACCGGCTTGTTCGCCACGGGCACGAGCTGCTTGGCCGAGGTGTGGGTGATCGGCCGGAGCCGGGTGCCCGACCCGCCGGCGAGCACGAGCGCTCTCACTAGTAGGCCCCTTCTCCGCCGGTGACGGCGCTCCAGGTCTTCCACAGGATCTGCAGGTCCAGGAAGAGCGACCAGTTCTCCACGTAGCGCAGGTCCAGCCGGACCGACTCCTCCCAGGTCAGGTCCGAGCGCCCGCTCACCTGCCACAGGCCGGTCATGCCGGGCCTGACGACCAGGCGGCGGCGCACGTCCTCGCCGTACTGCCTGACCTCGCCGGGCAGCGGCGGGCGCGGGCCGACGAGCGACATCTCGCCGCGCAGCACGTTGAGCAGCTGCGGCAGCTCGTCGATGGAGTAACGGCGCAGGAAGGCGCCCACCGGGGTGACCCTTGGATCGTTCCTGATTTTGAACAGCACGGCGTCGACCTCGTTCTCGCGCTCCAGGTCGAGCCTGAGCCGTTCCGCGTCGGTGACCATGGTGCGGAACTTCACCACCCGGAACTCCACGCCGCCCTTTCCCACCCTGACCTGCCGGAAGAGGGAGGGGCCCGGACTCGTCGCGCGGATCAGCGCGGCGATCACCAGCATGGGCACGCCCAGGACCAGCAGGACCATCAGCGCGCCGGTCCGGTCGAAGAGGCTCTTGGCCAGGCGGCGGACCCCGCGGAAGTCGGGGTGCTCGACGTGCAGCAGCGGCATCCCCGCCACCGGGCTGATGCTGATGCGCGGGCCGGCCACGTCCATGAGCGCCGGGGCCACGAACAGGTCGGTGCGGGCGTCCTCCAGGCCCCAGGCCAGCCTGCGCAGCGCGGCGCCGTCCAGCTCCGGGCAGGCCAGCACGGCGACGGCGTCGGCGTCCACCCTGGCCACCACCGTGGCGACGTCGGAGAAGCCGCCCAGGACCGGGATCCCGTCGATCTCCACCAGGCCGGACGTCAGCGGGTCGGGGCCGGTGGGCAGGCACGCGGCGACGACCGTCATGCCGTGGTGCGGCTGCCTGCGCAGCTGGATGACCAGGTCGAGCACGGACTCGCGGTGGCCGACCGCGACCACCTGGCGCATGTAGTCGCCGCGGGCGCGCCTGCGGTGCAGCCGCTTGCGCATCCGGTAGCGGAAGGCGACGGTGAGGACGCAGGCCAGCGGGAACATCGCCATGACGAAGCTGCGGGCGATCGGGGTCTGGGTGACGTAGGCACCGATCGCGACGGCCGCGGTCAGGCCCGCCGCGCCGTTGAAGACGGCGCGGAACTCGTCGCTGCCCTCCCCGTGCGTACGCCCGCGGTAGGCGCCCCCCGCCACCAGCGCCAGCGGCCAGACCAGGGCGAGTCCCAGCCCGAGCAGCGCCTCTGCCTCGGGGATGTACGCGCCGAGCCAGAGCCGGACGCCCAGCACCGTCTCGCAGGCGATCACCGAGCACGCGACGTCCCCGGCGAGCAGGATGCGGACGTAGGAGTGCGTCCAGATGCTGGAGGCGGTCCGCGCCGGCCCCCGGGGCAGTCCGAGGGCGAGCTCCTCGATCTCCGCTCTCATGCCACCTCGCCCACGACGCCCGGACGCGGCGGCGTGAATCACCGCGCATCACATTTCAGTGGTCAACACATTCCCGACAGGCCGGAGGCCTCGATACCAGGGAAATACTAGTGATCACTATTGGGCGGGGGAATAGCGGTAACTGTCCACTATCGGCCGAGGAGCAGCATAAGCAATGCCTTGACGGAACGATCCAAACATGTACGTTTCGCCATTGGATAATGTAACTAATTCTAAATTAGTCGTATTCAAAATCCGGAAGGGCCGACGGCGGCTCGGGGCTGCGCCAGACCACGACGTAATCGTCGCGCGCGGACTCCACGGCCGCGCCGAGCCGCTCCAGATCGAAGTCCGGGAGGTAGCGCAGGCGGGCGAGGAAGGTCGCGTCGGTCGCCGAGCCGGGCACCACGCATCCCTGGCCCTGCCGGTCGAGAAGGATGTACAGGATGTCGGAGTCCGGCTCCTCCGTCACGCGCACCTCGACGACGTCCTCCCACGCGAGGGCGTCGACGCTGCCGTCCGCGTAGTGACGGGTCACGCCTTCTTCGGTGACGTACACGTAGGAGTCCGGCACTGAGTTGCCGTGCATGGGCGCGATTGTGACGACTCCCGGGCTCCGCGTGCAATAGAGCCATGCACATCGATGCCTATCGATCGCCCCAGTGATGGTCGAGATGGACGGCGACCGCCCTTCTCGCGGCCTCCCGTGGTCCGCGGGCGATCGCGTCCAGCAGGTCCCGGTGCTCGGCGACCAGCACGTGCCGGTCGGAGTAGACCTCGCGCAACCGCACCAGGCCCAGCCGGGTCTCGGCGGCGAGCATGCCGTAGAGCCGTTCCAGCCGCGGGCTGCCCACCGCGACCACCAGCGCCTGGTGCAGCGCCATGTGCCCGGCCACCGCCTCCGACCAGGGGGCGTCGGCGGGCAGGGCCGCCATCCGGGCCAGCGCCTCGTCCGCCTCCGCCACCCGCCTGCCGGCCAGCGTCGTGGCCACCAGGTCCTCCAGCGGGCGCCGGACGAACATCAGGTCGTCCAGGTCGGCCACGCTCACCTCGGCCACGTGGGCGCTGCGGTGCCGCTCGCGCCGCAGCAGCCCCTCGTGCACGAGCACGGCCAGCGCCTCCCTGACGGTCGGGCGGGCCACCCCGTACAGGGCCGAGAGCTCCTGTTCGGGCAGGGGCGTGCCGGGGGCGATCTCGCCGGACAGCACCCGCCGGCGCAGGGCGTCGGCGAGCGCGCCGACGGCGGAGACGGGATGCAGCGGCAGGGTCACGCCGACGACCCTATTGCCCTCCGGCCGCCGCTTCCGGCCGCGTCCCCGTCCCCGTCCCCGTCCGGCAGGGCGACCGCGACGAGGCTGACCCCGAGCAGGACCAGCCCTGCGGCCGACACGGGGGTGAGCCTCTCGCCGAGCACCACCACGCCGAGCAGGGCGGCCACCGCGGGCTCGGCCAGCGCCAGGGTGGCGGCGGTGGCGACCGGCGTGGTGCGCAGGCCCCTGCCGTAGAGCAGGTAGGCCAGCGCGGTGGTGGCGCAGCCCAGGTAGAGGGCGGTGAGCAGGCCGCGCGGCTCGGCGAGCCAGCCGGTGCCGGTCCACAGCAGGACCGGGACCATGACGAGCGCGGCACCGCCGAACATCAGTCCCATCACCGCGTCCGAGGGCGCTCCCGCACCGATCGCGCGTGCCGCGGTGACCGCGTAGAACGCGTACAGCAGGCCGCCGAGGAGGGCGAGCAGGACACCGTCGGCGCGCACCTGGCCCCCGCCACCGGTGAGCACGGCGCAGCCGGTGATCGCCACCGCGGTCGCCCCGGCCCAGCGGCGCCCGGGCCGCACCCCGTCGAGGAGCCAGGACAGCAGGCCGGTGAAGACCGGGCCGCTGCCGATGGCGACCACGGTGCCCACGGCCACCCCGGTCCTGCCGACCGCGGCGAAGAAGCAGAGCTGGTACGCGGCCACGGCCAGCGCCGCCGCCACCAGCGGGCCCGGACGGGCCGGGAACCGCAGGGACCGGGCGGGGCGGGCCCGCGGGGGGCCGTCCGGGGAGGGGTCCCGCGGGGAGCCGCCCGGGGCGCCGCGGCCGGGGGCGAGCGTCGGCCGCAGGGCCGGGAGGGTGACGGCCGCGAGCACCAGGCCGCCGATCACCAGGCGGGCCGCGGCCAGGGAGACGGGGTCGACCCCGGCCACGAGGACGCCCGCGGTGCCCGCGGTGCCCCAGAGCACGGCGGCTCCGATCACGGCGATTCTCATGGGTCGATTGTAGGCATATTGTCTGACAACCAGACAAGAATTCTGGAGCACCATCCCCGGCCGGTGCGTTCCCCGGTTTTCCGGGCGGCGGGGGCGGGTACTTCGGCCAGGTGAGACATCCCCGGAACAGCACGAACAGCGGGAACAGGACGAGTGCCGGGGTGCACGGGAACGGCCCCCGGTGGGCCGGCGACGGGATCGGGTGATCGGGATGCCCAGGGGAACGTTCCGGCACGGGCCGGTGAGCGAGGTGAGCGTCGTGTTCGGCGGCGCACCGCTGGACGGCGCGGCCCATACCGTTTCGGACGGCGCCGGAAGGACCGCGCCTTCGGACGGCGTCGGCGGCACCGCGCCCGACGTCACGTCGAACGGCTCGTCGGGTGGCGCCCAGGGCGGCACGCCGGACACCGCGGCCGAGACCTTTCCGTCCGGCGCGGCCGGGGCCGCCCCGGGCACGGCGATCGGCACCATGGAGGGCACCCTCACGGTGCACCGGCTCGACGGCGCGAAGATCACGACCTCCGCCGAGGCCATGGACGCGATCGCCGAGGCCCTCGACCTGCCCGACCATTTCGGGCACAACCTGGACGCGCTCTACGACGTGCTGACCGACCTGTCCTGGCTGCCGCCGGGCGAGCACCTGCTGGTCTGGACGGAGCCGTCGGCGCTGCGGGCGGCGGACCGGCCCGCCTACGAGGCCGTCCGGACCGTCCTCGCCGACGCCGTGGCCGACGACGCCCCCGGGGAGTCCTTCCTGTCGGTTCTCATCCTGACCGACTGAGCCGTCGCCACGCAGTGCGCGCAGAAGGCGCCGGCGCGCCCCTCGCGGCAGCTGCAGTGCCGGCGCAGGACGCCGTCGACGACGCGGAACTCGACGCACGCGGCGCCGTCGTCGACCTCGGCGGTCACCAGCGCCGGGCTGAACCGGACCAGCTGGACCGCTCCCGCCCCCGCCAGTTCCCCGCCGCGCGTCAGCGCCGCCGGTTCCGCCCGCTCGGCCTCGGCTCCGATCAGATCCGCGATCTCTTGCATCGGTGCCTCCCTCCTCATGAAGAGACGTACCCGAAGGGTCGATGGTTCCGCGCTGACAAGATGCGATAAATCCTGCCAAAGGGAATCATGTGCATGGCTGTTGGTAAGTGATCCATGTTGCTAGTGTTTCGCCACCGTTAACCGCGCAGTGCAATGGTGCGAGGGATTATGGCTGGCCGAAAGTACACGATCGGGGTAAAGATTTTTACCCTGCTTCTTGTACCAATCGTATCCCTTGTATTGATCTGGGCGTTCGCGGCCGGTTTGACCCTACAGGGTGGCCGGGAACTCCTCGCGATCCGCGACGGTTACCAGAACGTCGTTCTGCCCGTAAGGGCGATGACCACCGCGCTCCAGCACGAGCGCCTGCTCTCGCTCTCCGTGCTGGGGGACGTGGACGCCTCGCGTGCCGGACTGCAGGCCCAGCGGGTACGGACGGACCGAGCCCGCTCCGAGCTGGAACGGACCATCACCAGGGCCGGGCCGGACCTCGCCCCCGGCACCCGGGAACGCCTGGACCGGTTCCGCGCCGCGCTGGACCGGCTCGCCGGCACCCGCGGCACGGTCGACACCCGGGCCGAGACCCGGCTTCGGGTCCTGGACGCCTACGGCGAGATCATCGCGGTCGCGTTCGACGCCTACGAGAAGATCCGGATATCCGGTGACATGGAGCTGACCGACCAGGCGCGGGCCCTGGTCACGGTCGGGCGGAGCCGCGAGATGCTCAGCCGGCAGGCCGCGCTGCTGGCCGGGGCCGCGGTCGAGGGGGCCATGACCCCGGCCGAGCACACCAGGTTCGGCGAGCTGGTCACCGGCCGGAGGCTGCTGTACTCGCTGGGGCTGGAACAGTTCGACCCCGAGTTCCGGGCCCTGTACGCCTCCCTGCACGACTCCGCCGCCTACGCCTCGTTCGAGCGGATCGAGGACGCCGTGGTCGCCCACGCCATGCCGTCCCCCTCCTGGGCGACGGCCGCCACCGCGCTCTCCGACGCCTTCGACAGGCGCGCCGGGGACGTGGGCGCGCGCATCGGCGAGCGTTCCGTGCCGCTCGCCCGGCAGGTCCTGATCCGGATCGGCCTGGCCGGCGGGCTCGGCCTGGTGGCCGTGGCCCTGTCCGTCTTCGTCTCGGTACGGTTCGGCAGGCGGCTGACCCGCGAGCTCGCCGGGCTCCAGCGGGCCGCCCTGGAGCTGGCCGAGGAGCGGCTGCCGGACGTGGTCCGGCGGCTCCGCCGGGGCGAGGACGTCTGCTCCGAGGTGCCCGCGATCGACGTCGGCAGCACCGCCGAGGTCGCCGGGGTGGCCGAGGCGTTCTCCTCGGTCCAGCGCACCGCGGTCGAGGCCGCCGCCGACCAGGCCCGGCTGCGCAGGGGCGTCAACGAGGTGTTCGTGAACCTGGCCAGGCGCAGCCAGTCCCTGCTCTACCGGCAGCTGGCCATGCTGGAGGCGATGGAGCGGCGGGCCGGTGACCCGGAGACCCTGGAGGACCTGTTCGGCCTCGACCACCTGACCACCCGGATGCGCCGCCACTCCGAGGGGCTGATCATCCTGTCCGGGGCCACCCCCGGGCGCGGCTGGCGGGAGCCCGTCACGGTCCACGACGTGGTCCGCGCGGCGTCCGAGGAGATCGAGGACTACCCGCGCGTGACGATCGACGTCCCGTACGGGCCGTGCGTGACCGGCCCGGTGGTCACCGACGTGATCCACCTGCTCGCCGAGCTGGTGGAGAACGCCGCCCTGTTCTCTCCCCCGCACACCCGAGTACGGGTGCACGGCGAGACGGTCGCCAGGGGCTACGCGATCGAGGTGGAGGACCGGGGACTGGGCATCTCCCCCGAGGAGACGGACCGGCTCAACGCGCTGCTGGCCGATCCCCCCGAGTTCGACCTGGCCGACAGCGAGCGGCTCGGCCTGTTCGTCGTGGCGCGGCTCGCCGCCCGGCACGGCATCCGGGTCCTGCTGCGCCCCTCCCCCTTCGGGGGCACCACGGCGATCGTGCTGCTCCCCCAGGAGCTGGTGGTCGACCCGGCCGCCCTGCGCCTCCCCCGGCCCGGCGAGGAGGAGAGACGGTCCGCGGCGGAGGGCGGCCCGTCCGGACGAGCGGGGCGGAGCGTGCCCGGCGACCCCCTCGGGGGACCGGACCCCGCGGTGAGCGGCGCGGCACGGACCGGCGGCCGGGAGAGCCGGAACGCCAGGGACGGTAGGGAGAGCAGGGACGGAAGGGACGGAGAGGAGAGGGTGCCGGGCGGCGTGCTCACCTCGTTCCGGGACGGATGGCGGCGCGCCGGGCAGGACGGCGGGCCGTGACGGGCGAGCGCCGGTTCGACCGGGAGGCCGGTCCGGTCGTCCGCCCCTACACGATGACCCGGGGCCGGACCAGGGCCTCGGGAGCCCCCTTCGACCTGCTGACCCCGGTGGTGGCGACCGGCGCCCCGCGCCGGGGCCTGCCCGCCGAGTACGTGTCGATCCTGGACGCCTGCCGGGCACCGCTGCCGGTCGTGGAGCTGGCCGGGCGGACCGGGCTGGCCGTCGGGGTGCTCAGGGTGCTCCTGGGCGACCTGCGCGAGAGCGGGCTGATCGTCGTGCCGCCCCCGCCCTCCCCGTCCGCTCCGTCCGGGATGCCGCACGAGCAGGTGCTCCGCCACCTGCTCGCCGCCCTCAGGGCCCTGTGAGCCGTCCGCGCCCGTTCCTTTCGCCGGGTTCGAGGCCGGGCGGGGCCGGCCGGTCGGTGGCCAGCCGGGCGTGCCGCTCCACGTCGTAGCGGACGCCCTCGTGGCGCAGCTTGGCCCGTTCGACCCCCTCGGGCAGGAATCCGGCCCTGGTGGCCACCGCGCAGGACGCGACGTTGCCGATGCGGTGTCCCAGCTCCAGGCGGAACAGCCCGCGCTCCAGGAACGCCCACTCGGCCAGCCTCATGGTGGCCGCCATCGCCACACCTCGTCCCCGGGCGCGCGGGAGCGTCCAGTAGGAGACCCAGCCGGTGTCGTGCGCGTCGATGTTGCTCACCGCCACGTTCCCCACGACCTCCCCGCCGCAGACCACGGCGAACGCCTGCGCGTCGTCGCGGAACCCCCAGATGCCGATCCACTCCAGCGCCGCCCGCGCGGTGTCGACGGGCCGGGCCGCCTGGTCGGCCATGTCCGGGGAGCGGAACGCGTCGAGCACGACCGGCACGTCGTCGGGTCGCCACCCGCGCAGCTCCACCTCAACCATGCCGTGCAGGGTATTGCCCGGCGGCCCGCCCGTGAAGGGACAGCGGGTCCGTCCCTGAAGGGACGCCGGTCTCGGCCGTCAAGGGCACCGGTCCCACCGGGGAAGGGCGCCGGATCCGGACCTCCGGAGGCCGCCGGTTCGCCCCGGAGACTTGATCACCCGGAGACGGATCTTGTGAGAGCGGTTTCACGACGACAGGATGGGCCCATGACGACTGTCCGGCCGTACCGCCCCGATGACCGTGCCGCGCTCTACGACATCTGCGTGCGGACCGCCCACGAGGGCGGTGACTCCCGGCACATCTACCCCGACCTCGACCTGATGCCGAGCATCTTCGCAGCTCCGTACGTGTTCCTCGAACCCGATCTGGCCTTCGTGCTGGACGACGGCGGTCGCGCGGCCGGCTACGTGATCGGCACCGCGGACACCGTCGCGTTCGCCCGCGCGTTCCGGGACAGGTGGCTGCCCCGGGTGAGAGAGCGCTTCCCCGAGCTGGACGGGCCGCCCTCCTCGCCGAGCGAGGTGATGATCGATCTGTTGCACCGGCCGGAGCGCATGGTCCTTCCCGAGCTGGCCGCCTACCCGGCGCACCTGCACATCGACCTGCTCCCGTCCCACCAGCGCAGGGGAGGGGGCCGCGCCCTGATGCACGCCCTCCTCGACGCCCTGCACGGAAAGGGGGTGCCGGCCGTCCACCTCGGCATGGTGAGCACGAACACCGCGGCCAGGGCCTTCTACGACCGTCTCGGCTTCCACGAGATCCCGGTCCCCGACCCCGGCCCGCTCACCTATCTCGGCCGGAGAACGGACCGGACAGCGCCGCCCACTGCAGCAGCATGATCGCCTTGGCGTCGGCGATCTCCCCCGAGGCGATCATGTCCAGCGCCTTGCGGAAGGGCAGTTCCAGCAGCTCGATGTCCTCGCCGTCGTCGGCCAGCCCGCCGCCGTCGGAGACCTTCCGGTCCGCCCGGTACGGCGCGGCGAAGAAGTGGATGCGCTCGGTCACCGACCCGGGGCTCATGTAGACGTCGAAGACGTGCTCCACCTCCCCGATCTCGTAGCCGGTCTCCTCCTGGGCCTCCCGGCGGATCGCGGTCTCGGGGTCGTCGTCGTCGAGCAGCCCGGCCGCCGTCTCGATCAGCATGCCGTCGGGGTGGCCGTTCGCGTAGATCGGGTAGCGGAACTGCCTGATCAGCAGGACGGTCTCCCGCTCGGTGTCGTGGAGCAGGACCGTCGCGCCGTTGCCGCGGTCGTAGGTCTCCCGCTGCTCGGTGCTCCAGCCGCCGTCCCGGCGCAGGTAGTCGAACGTCGTCCTGCGCAGCACGTACCAGCTGGAGGAGAGCAGCTCCACCTTCCGCACCCGCACCCGCGGGTTGCCGGTCAGGTCCAGCCCCGCCCTGTCCAGTCCGGTACGTCCCCGTCCATCCGGGACGTTCACCCCGGGCACCTCACCGGACACGGCTCACCTGCTCTTCCCCTCCGCGGCGGGCCGCGCGGCCGGGCCGGCCGTCGGCCGGACCCGCCCCAGGTCCGGGAGCGGGTCCACGGGCGACAAGTCTGCCCTAGTTGTTCACCCCGTTCCCATCGGCCGGGGAGACGGCCCTCAGCGACGCGGAGACGTCGGGGTCGCGGGAGAACGCCGCCGCCAGGCCGGTCACGGTGAGGATCCGTTCCAGGACCCCGTACACACCGGCCAGCCGCAGGGACCCTCCGGCCGCGCCGGCACGGCGCTGGAAGGCCAGCATCGTCCACAGGCCGGTGGAGTCACAGAAGCTCAGGCCGCTGACATCGAGGACCAGGTGACACGCCCCGCCGTCCAGCTGCTCCGCCAGCACGTCGTGAAGCCGGGGGCTGGACAACTTGTCCAGCTCACCGTCGAGCGCGATGACCGAAGCGTCCTGGTGCCTGCGAACTGAGAGATCAAGCCGCGTCGTCATCCTCCACGATCCTTACGCCGGTTGTGCCGAGGCTATTTTAAAGATCTTGGGGAGAAGACACTCTCCGGCCAACTGCAACACGCCCGTAAGCGAATCGCATCCCGGCCTTGAGCCTCCCGTCACCCTCCGCAGCGGGCCCGTGCCCGGAAATCGTCCACATCGGATCGGGGGTCCCAGATAGATCTAGGACCTGTGGGGCACTCAGCAGCTATGAGCCACGATCCGGAGAGCCACGACTTCATTGGGAAGGGGGTCGGCGATGGACTTTCGGGCCGACCCAGGACAATGGGAGAGATCGCCGTGAATCTGGCGGTCAGCGAATCTCTCGCCAACCACGGTCACCACGCGCTGGTCAACGCCCACGAGGCCGCGGCCAGCAGCCACCAGCTCATGGCCGACGCGGGTGTGGGCGATGTCGACCAGCATCTCGAACTGGCACGGTGGCACCGCTGGTGCGCCATCGTCGAGGACCAGCTCGCCGACGAGGCGGACCAGCGGACTCCCGCCAAACGGGACCGGAACGACTGACGGACCGGAACGACCGGCGAGGCCGAAGGACGGCAGGAGCGCGGGAGACGGTGCCGGTGGCCGGGGGCGGTGACCCCCGGCCACCGGCACCGTCTCCGGCGTCACGCCCCACCGTCCCGGCCCGGCACCGCTCCCGGCGTCACGCCCCACCGTCCCGGCCCGGCACCGCTCCCGGCGTCACGCCGCACCGTCCCGGCCGGGCACCGCGCCGATCATCCGGATCCCCTGCCGGTCGTACGGGACCCGAAGGCGCGTCAGTCGTCCGGGTCGGCCAGGATCTCCGTCCCGCCGTCGGTTCCCCCGTCGTCGGTGCCGTCCACGGTGGCGTCGTCGTCCGAGGGCGGCGGGGCCGGCTGGCAGCTCTGACCGCAGCCGCCGAACCGCTCCGCGTTGATCGGCGTGAACGAGCTCGGGTCGACCTTCCGCAGCGCCGCCAGCATCGTGTCCCTCCAGATCGGCCCCGGGATGCTGGCCCCGGCCACCGAGCCGTAGTACCGCCCGCCGATGGTGACGCCGGTCAGCTTGTACTTCTGCGAGCCGCGCGGGTCGCCCACGCTGACCGCACCGGCCAGGTCCGGGGTGAACCCGGCGAACCAGGCGCTGGCGTAGCCGTCGGTGGTCCCGGTCTTGCCGGCCGCGTCACGCCCGATGCCGCCGACGCCCCGCATCGTGCCCTTGGTGAACACCCCCGACAGCACGTCGGCCGCGGCGTCGGCGACCTCGGGGTCGAGCGCCCGGCGGCACTTGGGCTTGTAGGTGGTGGTCTTGCCGTAGCGGTCGGTGATCCGGGAGATCGCCATCGGCGCGCAGTACTGGCCGCGGGCGGCGATCGCGGCGTAGGCGTTCGCCACCGTCACCGGGTCCATCTCGTTGGTGCCGAGCGTGAACGTCTCGTACTCCTGGAGCTTCAGCCCGTCGGACCGGTGGATGCCCAGCGACTTGGCCACCTTGACCGTCTCGCAGAGCCCGACCCGCTGCTCCAGCGTCATGAAGAAGGTGTTCACCGAACCCCAGGTGCCGGTCTGCAGCGTCCTCCAGCCCGGCGAGCCCTCGTCGTTGGTGACGGTGTGACGCGGGTCGCCGACGGCCTCGCCCGCGCAGTTCCTGAACGCCGAGTAGCTCGGCGCGGTGTACCCGGCGCCGACGCTGAAGCCGTCGTTCACCTTCATGCCCTTCTTCAGGGCGGCGATCAGGGTGAAGGTCTTGAAGGTCGAGCCCGCCTGGAAGCCGACGCCGCCGCCGTGCGCGGCGTCCGCGACCACGTTGTACGACATCTCGTTCCTGGCCTTGCTCCGCCCGTACTTCCGGCTCGCCGCCATGGCCTTGATCGCCCCGGTGCCCGGCTGGACCAGGGCCTCGGACGCGACCTGGTGGTCGGAGGCGTGCACCCACTTCCTGATCGCCCTGTCCGCCGCCGCCTGCATGGACGGGTCGAGCGTGGTCCTGATCGTCAGGCCGCCGCGGTTGAGGAACCCCAGGCGGGCCTTGGCCGTCTTGCCGAAGTCGGGGTTGCTCAGGATCTCGTTGCGGACGTAGATGCAGAAGTACGCGTACCTGCTGGACTCGCATCCGCCGGGGAGCTTCGTGTCCTTGTAGCCGAGCTTGGCGGCCTTGGCCTTCTCCGCCTCGGCCTTGGTGATCTTGCCGAGCTCCGCCATCCGGTTCAGCACGATGTTGCGCCGGTTCAGCAGCCGCTCGCGGTGCTTCCTGCCCAGGTTGGGGTCGGTGGCGTTGGGGTCCTGCACGGCGCCCGCCAGCGTCGCCGCCTGCGGCAGGGTCAGGTCGGCGGCCTTGACGCCGAAGAAGCGCTCGGCCGCGGCCTCGACGCCGTAGGCGCTCGCACCGAAGTAGGCGATGTTCAGGTACTTCTCCAGGATCTGGTCCTTGGTGTACTTCTCCTCCACCGCCATGGCGTGGCGCAGCTCGTTGAGCTTGCGCGCGTAGCTGGCCTCCAGCGCCTTGTTCTGCTCCTCCTCGGTGTCGGCGGCGTTGAGCAGCACCTGCTTGACGTACTGCTGGGTGATGCTCGACCCGCCCTGGCTCACCCCGCCCGACGACAGGTTCTTGGCGAGCGCGCGGATCGTGCCCTCCAGGTCGATGGCGCCGTGCTGGTAGAACCGGTCGTCCTCGATCGAGATGATCGCCGTCTTCATGACCTCGGCCACCTGGTCGAGCCTGACGGCCTCGCGGTACTCCTCGTAGAACCGCGCGATCTCCTTGCCCCTGGCGTCCTGGACGATCGTGACCTCCGCGGGCGGAGGCTCGACGAGCTCCTCGGGCTTGAGGTTGACCTCCTCGACGGCCGACACGATCCCCAGGCCCGCACCGCCCACGGCCGGCAACGCGATCCCCGCGACCAGCACACCCGCCGCGGCTCCGACGGCGAGCAGGCGTGTGATCTGCGACCCCGTCCCCTGACGGGTCTCCTGCTGGTCCTCACCCCGTTCTGGCATGGGACCAGATTATTGGCTTCAAAAGGTCTTCCGGCACATGACGCACTTATTACCGGCCGCTGGGGGAGGACGCGGGCGGTCGCCCGGGGCTCGGGTCGTCCGTGACCGCCCCCTCGACAGGGGCGGGTCCCGGGCAGGTGACTCCGCGGTCGGGCGGGTCCCGGGCAGGCCGGTCCCGCGCGGCCGGTTCCCGTCGGTGCGGGTCCCCGAGCGGGCCCCGCACGGCCGGGACCTCGGGGAGGAGGACGGACGGGCGTCATCTATTGACCCGCTGTTTCCGACAAGTTAAATTAAGTGTAGAAATAAGCGTTGATTTACTGCCTCACGTAAGTCGCGCCTCATCTGCCGTTGGATTTTTCACCCCCCGGATCCACTGTGGAGACACGCATGAGAGGTCTGTTCCGACCTGCCGCCTTATGGACCGCATCGGCGGTCCTGGCGGCCCTGATCGCCGCCCCGCCCCTTCCCGCATTCGCCGACACGCTGGTGTCGCAGGGCAAGACCGCGACGGCCTCGTCGACCGAGAACGGCGGCACCGCCCCGGCCCTCGCGGTCGACGGCAACACCGCGACCCGCTGGTCCAGCGCGGCCACCGACTCCCAGTGGCTCCAGATCGACCTCGGCGCCTCGACCTCCGTCAGCAGGGTCGTGCTGAACTGGGAGGCCGCCTACGCGAGCGGTTACAAGATCCAGGTCTCCCCGAACGGGACCTCCTGGACGGACCTGAAGACCGTCACCGGCGGCGACGGCGGCATCGACACCTGGGACGTCAGCGGCACCGGCCGCTACGTGCGGATGCTCGGCACCGCGCGGGCCACCGGCTACGGCTACTCGCTGTGGGAGTTCCAGGTCTACAGCGGCACCTCGGACCCGGTGCCCGGCTGCGGGACCGCCAACGCCGCCCTGAACAAGGCCGCCACCGCCTCCTCCACGGAGAACGCCGGCACCCCGGCGAGCGCCGCCTTCGACGGCAACACCGGCACCCGGTGGGCCAGCGCGGCCGCCGACCCGCAGTGGGTCCGGGTGGACCTCGGCTCCACCCGGACCATCTGCAGGATCGACCTGCGCTGGGAGGCCGCGTACGCGTCCGCCTTCAAGCTCCAGTCCTCGGCCGACGGCACCAACTGGACCGACCTGAAGTCGGTCACCGGCGCGACCGGCGGCACGCAGTCGTACGACGTCAGCGGTTCCGGTCGCTACGTGCGGATGCTCGGCACCGCGCGGGCCACCGGCTACGGCTACTCACTGTGGGAGTTCGCCGTGCACACCACCTCGGGTGACGACCCGGTCATCCCCGGCGGCGGGGACCTGGGCCCGAACGTCCACGTCTTCGACCCGTCGACGCCCGCCGCGACCATCCAGAGCCGGCTGGACAGCGTGTTCCAGCAGCAGGAGTCGGCGCAGTTCGGCACCGGGCGGCACGCCTTCCTGTTCAAGCCCGGCTCCTACCCGGTGAACGCCAAGGTCGGCTTCTACACCTCGATCGTGGGCCTGGGCCAGAACCCCGACGACGTCACCCTCAACGGCGTGACCGTGGACGCGGGCTGGTTCGGCGGCAACGCGACCCAGAACTTCTGGCGCTCGACCGAGAACCTGTCGGTGCAGCCCCCCGGCGGCACCAACCAGTGGGCCGTCTCCCAGGCCGCCCCGTTCCGCCGCATGCACATCAAGGGCGCGCTGAACCTGGCCCCCACCGGCTACGGCTGGGCCAGCGGCGGCTACATCGCCGACAGCAAGATCGACGGCGCGGTCGGCCCGTACTCCCAGCAGCAGTGGTACACCCGCGACAGCTCCGTGGGCGGCTGGGTCAACGGCGTGTGGAACATGGTCTTCTCCGGGGTCGAGGGCGCACCCGCCACCGACTTCCTCGGCAAGTCCTACACCACGCTGGACACCACCCCGATCAGCCGCGAGAAGCCCTACCTGTACGTCTCCGGCAACGAGTACCGGGTGTTCGTCCCGGCCAAGCGGACGAACGCGCGCGGCGTGAGCTGGGCGAACGGGTCCACCCCCGGCACCTCGATCCCGCTGTCGCAGTTCTACGTGGCCAAGCCCTCCGACACGGCCGCGCGGATCAACGCCGCGCTCGCCCAGGGCCTGCACCTGCTGCTCACCCCCGGCATCTACAACATCGACCAGCCGATCGCCGTGAACCGGGCGAACACCGTGGTCCTGGGACTCGGCCTGGCGACGCTCATCCCGCGCAACGGGGTCAGCGCGGTCAAGGTGGCCGACGTGGACGGCGTGAAGCTCGCCGGCTTCCTGGTCGACGCGGGCCCGCAGAAGTCCGACGTGCTGATCGAGGTCGGCCCGCAGGGCTCCAGCGCGGACCACGCCGCCAACCCGACCACGCTGCAGGACGTCTTCGTCCGCATCGGCGGCGCCTTCGCCGGCAACGCCACCACCAGCGTCGTGATCAACAGCGATGACGTGATCATCGACCACACCTGGCTCTGGCGCGGCGACCACGGCGAGGGCATCGGCTGGGACGTCAACACCGCCGAGACCGGCCTGATCGTCAACGGTGACGACGTCCTGGCCACCGGCCTGTTCGTCGAGCACTACCGCAAGTACGACGTCGAGTGGTACGGCGAGCGCGGCCGGACGATCTTCTTCCAGAACGAGAAGGCCTACGACCCGCCGAACCAGGCCGCCTACATGAACGGCAGCACCAAGGGATGGGCGGCCTACAAGGTCGGCCCGGCGGTCGACGTCCACGAGGGCTGGGGCATGGGCAGCTACGTCTACTTCAACGTCGACCCGACGATCGAGGTGGAGAACGCCTTCGAGACCCCGGTGAAGCCGGGCGTGAAGTTCCACAGCCTGCTCACCGTCTCCCTCGGCGGCAACGGCCGGATCAACCACGTCATCAACGGCGTCGGCGGCCCCGCCCAGGGCGTCGAGACCATCCCGTCCAAGATCGCCTCTTACCCCTGAGAGACCCCGAGCCCGCCTGATCAGCGGTGGTAACAGCGCTCTCCTCGCTGATCAGGCGTCCACCCCCCGCCGTGGGCCTTCCGTCACCCGGAAGGCCCACGGCCTTTTTCGCGCCCCGGGACGGCGGCCGCTCCCCGGGAGCGGGGCTGTCTACCATGTGGGCAGCGCCCGCGTCCGACGCGCGAGCGGTCCTTCGGAAGGCAGGAGCACCGATGACCACGGCCGACGCATCGATCCCCCGGTTCCACCTGGCCGTGCCCGTCGACGACCTTCGGGCCGCGGGCCGGTTCTACGGCGAGGTGCTGGGCTGCGAGCGGGGACGCGAGTCCGACACCTGGATCGACTGGAACCTGCGCGGCCACCAGTTCGTCACCCACCTCGCCCCGTCCCCGGCGCGGCGGGCGCACAACGAGGTCGACGGCCACGACGTGCCGGTCCCGCACTTCGGCCTGATCCTGGACGTCCCGCGGTTCCACGAACTGGCCGACCGGCTCCGGGCCGCGGGCACCGCGTTCGTCATCGAGCCCTACCTGCGCTTCGAGGGACGGCCCGGCGAGCAGTGGACGATGTTCCTGCTCGACCCGGCCGGCAACGCCCTGGAGTTCAAGGCGTTCGCCGACGAGTCGCAGATCTTCGCGACCTGACCGGCGCGCCCGGCCACCGGCCCGTCCCGCCGGGGCCTGCGAGCCCCCGGCCCCGGATCAGCGCCCGGTGTCCCCGTCCGCGCCGGGCCCGTCCACGGGCCGGGTGAGGCCGGCCAGCTGCCCCCGGGAGGTGATGCCCAGCTTGGGGAACGCCTTGTAGAGGTGGTAGCCGACGGTCCGGGGGCTGAGGAAGAGCCGGGCGGCGATGTCCCGGTTGGAGGCCCCCTCCGCCGCCAGCCGTACGATGTGGCGCTCCTGGGGGGTGAGCACGCTGAGCGGGTCGCCCGCCCTGCGCGGCGCGGCCGGCACGTCCCCGGTCGCGCGCAGCTCGGTGCGGGCACGCTCGGCCCAGGGCTCCGCGCCGAGCCGGTCGAAGGTCTCCAGGGCCTCGCGCAGGCGCGCCCGGGCGTCCGCGCGCCGCCGCGCCCGCCGCAGCCACTCGCCGTAGGCCAGCTGCGTCCTGGCCCGCTCGTACGGCCGGTCGTCCCGCTCGTGCAGGCGCACGGCCGCCGCGAAGTGCGCCTCGTCGTCCTCGACGAGGGCGCGGCAGCGCAGGGCGACCGCGTCCGACGACGGCCGGTGGACGTGCCGCGCCCAGGCCAGGTACCGGGCCAGCGGTTCCCGAGCCCGTTCCGGCCGGCCGGCGCGGACGGCCGCCTCGACCTGGTCGGCGGCCGGGGCGGCGACGGGCGACGGGGGGATCTCCTCCAGCCGCCTCAGGGCGGCCTCCGGATCGCCCAGGCCGAGGTCGAGCACGCCGAGCGCCCAGCGTCCGACGACCGCCGCGAGCGCCAGCCCCTGCCGCTCGGCCCTGGCGACGCCCCGCGTGGCGAGGGCGCGGCAGTCCTCCGTCTCGCCCTGGTGGGCGAGCACCCAGGCCAGGGAGCAGGTCAGATGGGTGAGGCGGTGCTCGTGTCCCAGGTCCGCGGCCAGCCGCAGCCCCGCGTTCAACGTCGCCCTGGCCTCGCCGTAGCGGCCGAGCCACCCCTGGGCGAGTCCCTGGTCGTGGAGCGCCATGGGGAGCCAGCCGATCATCCCGCTCCGCTGGCAGTCCGCCACGATCCGCCCGGCGATCTCCTCGTGACGGCCGGGACGGTCCAGCGGGAGGCACAGGGAGGCGATGAACGTCAGCCCCGGCACCCCCAGTCCCTCTGCGGCGTGGTCGTCGACCGCCCGGCCCATGAGCTCGATCCCGCCCCCGGCGTCACCGCCCAGCAGCCGGGCCAGCCCGAGCGCCCCGTCGACCAGCGACGACTCGACCGCGGGGAGCGCGCGCAGGCTCGCGGCCGCCTCCTCGGCGGACCGCGCGTCACCGGCGAACCAGGCGCAGCGGACGGCCTCCACCAGCAACCAGGTGGCCTGCTCCCGGGAGCGGGCCGCCACCCGGGGGACCCCGTCCATGATGATCCGGCCCGCCGCGAGCGGCGTACCCGACTCGAACTCGCGATGGGTGCGCACCTGGATCAACGCGGTGATCACCCCGGGGTCGTCCACGTCGGGCGCGGCGCGGTCGGCGAGCGCGGCGGCACGGCTCATCAGCCCGGCGTCGCTGGCCGCCAGCGCGGCGGCGGCCAGCCGCGCCGACCGCCGTACCGGATCGGCGGTGAGCTCGGCGGCCCGCTCGTAGGCGGCGGCGACCGCGGCGCCGCCGCCCCGGGTACGCGCCCGTTCCGCGGCCTCCTCCAGCTCCCGCGCCACCGCCTCGTCGGGGCCGAGCGCGGCGGCGGCCAGGTGCCAGGCCCGGCGGTCGGCCGCGCCACCGGAGGCCGATCCGGCCAGGGCTCCGGCCAGGGCCCGGTGCGCGGCCAGACGCCGGGTCACCGGCGCGCTCTGGTAGGCGGCCGCCCTGATCAGCGGGTGGCGGAACCCGACGGTCGTCCCGGTGATCTCGACCAGCCGGCTCCGCTCGGCCGACTCCAGGCCGTCCAGGGAGGCGCCCGCGCCCACCACCGTCCCGAGCTCGCCCGAGCCGTCCGCCGCCGCGATCAGCAGCGCGGTGCGCGCCTCCTCGCCGAGCGCGGCCATCTGCGCCTGGAACGCCTCCCTGACCCGGTCGGCGACCGGCATCGCCCCCACCGGTGAGAGCCGCCCCGCCCGCTGCTCGGCGGTGAGCGCGGCGGGAAGCTCGATGAGCGCCAGCGGGTTGCCGCCGGACTCCTCGATCAGGCGCTCGCGCACCTGCGGCGGGAGCCCCGGCGGCAGCAGGGCCGCGGCGGCCTCGCCGTCCAGCCCGCCCAGCGTCAGCTCGGGCAGGCCCGCGGCCTGGAACTCCGGGCGGGCGGCGAAGATCATGACGACGCCCTCGGTGTCGAGGCGCCGGGCGGCGAAGACCAGCGCGTCCAGGGACGCCCGGTCGAACCACTGCGCGTCGTCGACCAGGCAGAGCAGCGCGCCGTCCCCGGCCAGCTCGGAGAGCAGGCTCAGCGTGGCCAGCCCGACCAGGAACCGGTTCTCCGGGGCGGTGTCGTCCAGGCCGAGGGCACCGCGGAGCGCGGCGGCCTGGGCGGCGGGCAGCGCGTGCACGCGGTCGAGCCCGCCGCGCAGGAGGAGGTGGAGCGCGGCGAAGGGCAGCTCGGCCTCGGACTCGATGCCGACGCCGCGC
Source organism: Streptosporangium sp. NPDC050855 (assembly GCF_044456585.1). Lineage (NCBI taxonomy): Bacteria > Bacillati > Actinomycetota > Actinomycetes > Streptosporangiales > Streptosporangiaceae > Streptosporangium > Streptosporangium sp. NPDC050855. The sequence goes on along the minus strand of NZ_JBITFY010000001.1, from coordinate 327,413 downwards.
AGCACCCGCATGTCCCGCGCCCGCGCGGCGGCGTGGTCCAGGAGCGCCGACTTGCCGATGCCGGCCTGGCCCCGGACGACCAGGACGCCGCTCCGGCCCGTCCCGGCCTCGGCCAGGAGCCGTTCGATCCGCTCCTGTTCACCCGCCCGTCCGTACAGCACGGTCAGGAACCTACCGTCACGATGACTGATTCGGGCGAGGGCGGACCCGCGTAATTTCATGGTCATCAGCACTTTCGCACCACGAAGGGACCTCCAGATGGCCACCGCAGGTATCACCCGCACCCCCAGGACCGTCACCGACGCCGGGCTGCTGCGTCTCGCCCTCAAGGCGGACGCGATCGCCTCGGGCGCCAACGGCGTCCTCTACGTCGCCGCCGCGGCGGTCTTCGGCGAGCTGTTCGGTCTGCCCGCCGCCTTCCTCTACCCGGCCGGGGCCTTCCTGGTCGCCTTCGCGGCGGTCCTGTTCCTGATCGCCTCCCGGCCCGCGGTGAGCAGGGTCGCCGTGGGCGTCACGATGGCCGTCAACGTCGCCTGGGTGGCCGCCAGCGTGGAGTCGCTCGTGGCCGGCTGGTTCCCGCTGACCGGCCTCGGCACCGCCCTGGTGATCGCGCAGGCGGTGGCGGTCGCCGGCCTCACCGCGCTGCAGTTCGCCGGCCTGCGCAAGGCCTCCTGAGACGGTGGCCGCCTCCGGCCGCACCGCGGCATCGCCCATCGGCCCGCGCGGGACCGCGTGAGGGGACGCTCGTCGCCCCCGCCGCACCACGGTCACCGGCCCGCGCGAGCCGATCGACAGAGCCGGACGACAGGAACGGCCAGCGCTCCCGCGGCATCGGGACCCACCGGCCCCCACGAGCGAGAATACCCCCTCCCACCTGCGATGTCTCGATCCGGGACCTATCCACGGGTCCAATCACCCTTCAAGGGTTTTGTCCGGTTAAGGTGACGGCACCCGAGCTTTCCCGACGGAGGAAGCGTGCCGATCTTCTTAGCCCGCCTGCTGGTCAGGTTCAGGCTGCTCGGAACGTGGTGGACCCCGGTCCTCGTCTTCAGCCTGGTGTTCGTGACCAGCTGGCCCCTGATGGCGCTCGCGGAGCCCCCGGGCAGCCCGATCGTCGAACCGGCCAACTACTGGTGGTACTTCGTCGTCACCGCCGCGACCGTCGGGTACGGCGACCTGTACCCGGAGTCGGCCCTCGGGCACGTCGTGGGCGTCTACGTCATCATCGGCGGCATCGCGACACTGACGACGGTCTTCACCCGCCTGTCGGCGACCTTGGAACGAGCGAAGGGACGAAGGATGCAGGGCTCCCTCACGGCGGACTCCTCCGGCCACATCGTGCTGCTCGGCTACACGCCCGGACGGACCGAGCAGATGGTGGAGGAGCTGACCGCCGACGGCTCGACCCGCATCGTGCTCTGCGCCGGGAACGACGTGCCCGCCCATCCGATGCCCGACCGCGACATCACGTTCGTACGGGGAGATCCGACCGACGACGGCGTGCTGCGCCGGGCCGGGGTGCACCGGGCCCACAGCGTCCTGGTCGACGCCCGCGACGACAACGAGGCCCTGGCGATCGCGATCACCGCCGCCCACGTCGCCGACGGGGCCCACCTGGTCGTGGCCCTGCGCGACCTGGGCAGGATCCGGCAGATGCGCTACGTCGACGAGCGGGTGCGGTGCGTCCAGTGGCACAGCCCTCACATGATCACCGAAGAGCTGAAGGACCCCGGCATCACCGAGGTCTACACGCAGCTGATGACCCACGGCGGGGCCGACACCTACTCGCTGCGGCTGCCCGGCGCCCTGGGCACGGTCCCGGTCGAGCGCTGCCAGATCGCCCTGGGCCGGCGGTACGGCGCCACCCTGCTCGCCGCGCGCGACGGCGACACCCTGCTGGTCAACCCCGGCTGGCAGACCCTGCTCCCGGCCGGAGCCGTGCTGTACTACGTCGCCTCCCGCAGGCTCACCCCCGACGAGGTCACGGCCGCCCTGCGCGAACCCGCCTGACCTTCCCCGGACAGGTCACGACCCGGCCGGCCTCCCCGGCGAGGTCACCACCGCCCCGCGCGAACCCGGCCGGCCTCCCCGGCGAGGTCACGGCCGCCCCGCGCGAGCCCGGCCGGTCTCCTCGCGGTCCCGCGCGGGCAGCAGCCGGCTGCCGGGGTCCCCCCAGATCGACGACGGGGTCACGTACGGCCGCAGCAGCGTCACCAGGCCGGTGTCGCCCCGGCCGTTGAGCTCGTCCGACGCCACCCTGCGCGCCACGCCGGCCAGGAAGTCGGCCACCTGGACCCGCGGGTCCGACATGGAGTCGACGAGCCTGAGACCGGCCGGCCGCACCGCCCCGGAACGGCCGGGAACGGCCGGACCCCCGGGCGTCCCCGCGAGCTCCGCGAGCCCCGCGAGCTCTGCCGACCGCGCCAGCTCCGTGAGCTCCGTGAGCTCCGTGAGCCGCGCGACCCGCTCCGGCGTCAGCGCGTTGTGCCGGTCGTGGACGATCGAGACGGACGCCCCGTCCCGCCCCCAGTGCAGGACGGCCTGGACGATGGCCGGGATCAGCGGGTCCAGCACCGGCATCGCCGCGTCGCCCGCGGGCCGCCCCCGCAGGAGGTCCGCGTGCGGCCCGGCCCGCGCCAGCGACGCCACGATCCCCGCCACCGACTCCGGCGCGGCGGTGGACCGCAGGGCGTCCGCCGCCCGGAAGAACGCCTCGGCGGGCGTCCTGGCCCGCACGAGGTCGTTGAACGACTCCAGGAAGGCGTCCCATCGCCGCCGGCCGAACACCTCCCGGCCGTCGCGGTACAGGACCAGGGCCGCCTGCCCGGCGCGCGGGTCCCGGTACGGGCCCCCGTCCACGGGCCGGGCGGCCTGCCCGGTGATCTCCCCGGCCAGCAGCTCGACGAGCCTGCCGACGAGGAGGAACTCCTTGTCGACCAGGTGGACGTGCGCGTTGCCGTGAATCGGCCCCGACGGCCCGAGCAGCCATTCGAGGACGGCCCGGTGCTTCTCGCGGAGCAGGTGGTTCGCCTTGTACTCCACCGCGGGGGACCGGATCCTGTTCCGCGTCTCCTGGACGCACTCCGCGGCCGAGGCGACGCTCAGCCCCACCCCGGCGTGCGCGAAGACGTCGGTGTTCCCGCCGATGAGCTTCTCGCCCTCCGAGCCGGACTCGTCACAGGCGATCTCCAGGAGCCCGCCGGTGGACGCGGTCCCCGCGATCCCCGCGGGGCGTGCCTGATCGTCTCCCACTTCCGGCACCATACCAACGGGCCCACGACGCCGGGAAAGGGTTTTCGGCCGCCCTGCCCGCCGGGCTTCCCGGGCGTGCCACGACCCGTCCCGGCCCCGTCGTCCCCCGCATCCTGCGCCGTCCTGTGTCGTCGCAGGTCGTCAGGGAAGGAGCAGTCCCCAGTAGAGGGACCAGGGGACGAACACCAGCCCGCCGCAGAGCAGGAGGCCGAGCCGTACCCGTTCCCCCGCGGGGACGGAGGCGGCGTTGCGACGCCAGGCCAGCGCGGTGAGGACCACCGCGACCACCGAGGCCACCGCCAGGGCCTGCAGCGCCAGCCAGACGAGCGGGCGCCCCGCCAGCACCGGACCGGTGGTGGCCAGCTTGCCTCCCGTCATCAGCAGGTAGGTCAGGTAGCAGAACGATCCCAGCACCGCCGTGAGCCCTCCGGCGCTCAGGAGCCGGGCGGCCCGGGTCACCGGCGTCCGCGAGCGGCCGCGCAGGCGGCGCACCAGGGCGACCACCGGATAGGCGGCGAACGCGACCACGAGCAGCGTCAGGGCCGCCAGCTGGACGTTCGACGACTCCCAGCCGGCCGGAGGATCCATCGGCACCGTCGGGGCGTCCTGCACCGGATCGGGTCCCGACCAGCGCGTCCCGGGCGGCTCGCCCGCGGTGACGCCGTGCACCCAGGTACCGACCAGGGCCGCGTAGCCGGGTGCCAGCTCCGGCAGCCGGGTGACGCCCCCGTCGGGGGTGCGGTGGGCGGCGTGGTCGGCGTCGGCGAAGAACCGGAACGTGTAGTGCCGGTTGCCGCCCTTCTCCAGCGCCTCGGCGAACCCTCGCGGGCTCTCCTCGGGCGGGGTGAGCAGGTCGTGGACGCCCCAGATGCCGAGCACCGGCCGGCGTAGCGCGGCGATGACCGGCCTCGGGTCGTAGTAGGGCTCGGGGAACAGGCCGCCGTCCGCGATCATCCGGTACATGTGCGGCTCGGCCCGGTCGACGAGCGAACCGGAGACCCCGGCCTTGCGCAGCCCGGCCGCCACGGCCCAGGTCTGCTGGCGCAGCGGCGGGCCGCTGTTCGCCCCCACGACGATCACGAAGGCGACGTCCCGCGAACGGGAGGCCGCGAGCGGGGCGACCCAGCCCCCCTCGCTGAGCCCCCAGAGGCCGACCTTGGCCGGATCGACGCCCGGCTGGGAACGCAGTGCGGTCACCGCGCCGAGCGCGTCGCCGGCGAGCCGCGCGTAGGACCGCTCGAAGAGCGAGTAGCCCTTGGAGCGCTTGTCGTAGATCAGCACGGACAGCCCCTGGCGGGCGAACTCGACGGCCTCGGTCAGCAGCTTCGTGCGGGGCGTGCCCGTACCCGCCCCGTGCACCAGGACGACGCCCGGCCGGCCGGGTCTCGCCGCGATCGGTGACAGGACCGTGCCGTGCAGCGGCAGCCCCTCCGAGCCGCCGAAACTCACCGGCACCGCCCTCAGGTCGGCGGGAACGACGAGCGGAGGCCCGGCGGACGACGACACCGAGGAGGGCGTCCCGGCAGGTGAGGGCTCCGCGGGCGAAGGGCCCGCCGGAGGCGAGAGGGCCGACAGGAACAGGGCCGCGGTCACGACGAGGAGATGAGGTGTCATATGCCGAACGTACTCTGCAGAGAAGTCTCTGCAAACCCTTTCCTGCAGAGACCCTTCTGCAGGACTAGGCTGCTCATCATGAAGGATGAGGACTCGTTCCTTCTCGACGACCCGGCCCGGCTCAAGGCGCTCGCGCATCCCATGCGCCGGCTCATGCTGCGCCACCTCTCCCTGCACGGCTCGGCGACCTCGACGACCCTCGCCGACCTGCTCGGCGCCAAGACCGGCACCACCAGCTACCACCTGCGGCAGCTGGAGAAGTACGGCTTCGTCGAAGAGGTCCCCGGGCACTCGGCGGGCAGGGAACGCTGGTGGCGCAGGACCGAGGAGCCCAGGGACATGCGGCTGCCCACCCCCGACCGGCTCGCCCCCGAGGACCGTCCCGTGCTCGCGGAGTTCCACCGGATCGGCCTGGAGGAGGATCTCGCGCTCTTCCAGCGCCTTCCCGAGATCTACGAGCGCGAGCCCCACTGGGTCAAGGCGTCACGCGGTATCGCCCGGATGACCGCGCAGGAGTTCGAGGAGTTCTTCGAGGCCTACATGAAGGTGCTGAAAAAGCACAGCCCCCGGGCCGAGGACGCCTCCCCGGACGCGCGGCCGATGTTCGTCCGGCTCTTCGCCTTCCCCGCCGAGGACGGCTGACGGGCTCCCCGGACGGGTCCCGGGGGACGGATTCCCGGAGTCGGGGCCCGGTAGGTCGGGTCCGGAGGCAGGTCCCGGGAGACGAGTTCCCGGAGCCGAGAACGAAACCCTTCCGGCGTGCATCCAACGGGGCGTGAAACGATCCACCGATCCCGGCCGTCCCGGCCGTCCCGCTCCGACGACGGACCGCGAAGTCTTCCCGCGCCACCGCGTACCCGACCTGCGGGAGGAGGCGGGCGGATGCCGCTCGACGCGCTGATCGACGCCGTCGTGGCGGCCGTCGTCCTCCCCCTGCTCCCGCTCTCCGCCCGTCGTCCCGGGCGGACGCCGGTCACCCCGGGCGGGTCCGCCAAGACCGTGCGGCCGGAGGCGACCCGCTCACGGCCCGTCGTCCAGGCGGCCCCCGGCCCGCTCGCGGCGTCCGCCGACGACTTCGGCGCGACGGTCCTATGGCGCTACCCGGAAGGCGTCCGCCCGGTGCGGCCCTTCACCCCGCGATTCCTCCCGGTGGGAAATTCCATCACGGAAAAGCCGAAAAAAGGTGACTCACAACCGAGTTTCGCACCGGACGGAGCCGTCTACCCGGCACGAATCGACGCATCCTGATCAGCGCGCCCCGAACCCCCTGGCTCGGCTTCCCGGATCAGCGCACCCTGGACGGCGGGACCGTCCAGGTGTTGCAGGCCGCCGGTGACGCGGCGCGGAAACCCCTGTCGAGCCAGGTGGCGATGGTACGGCCCTTGCCGTGGTTGGTGCCGTACCTCTCGTCCCCGTTCCTGCGGGTGAGTTCCAGCAGGTACTCCCAGTCCTCCTCGGTCCGGTCCAGGGAGTCCCAGACGCTGCCGATGAAGACGCCTGCCAGGCACTCGGCCTGCAGCTCGTTCCGGCGGATCTGCTCCCCCAGCTCGCGCTTCCCCTTGTACGGGTGGTAGTCGAAGGCGCGTTCCATCCCGGTGAGGGTCTGGATGTGGTGCCCGTACTCGTGGGCGGCCAACAGGAACAGGACCAGATCGGAGGGGTCCTCGAGGAGGGTGTCGTCCAGCTTGACGAGGAAGCGCCGCTCCCGGCCGCAGTACTGCGCCGCGGCGCTCTTGCTCCAGACGTGCCCGCAGAATCGCCGGGGCTTGACGCCGAACGCGATCCGGGCCTTGGCGAACGGCAGGCCCGCCTGCTGGAGGTGGGCGCCCCAGGAGGTGTTGAGGCAGTTCAGCACCGAGGTCAGGTACCGCTTGGCCGAGGCGGCGTGGTTCGGCTTCACCTCCCGCTCCGGGCACTCGCTCGGCTCGAGAGCACCGCTGCGGTACAGCTTGTTCTTGGTCAGGACCGAATCGCGGATGGGGTAGCGGGCGCCGGGGGCCGGATCCGGGACGGCGCCGTGAGCCGCGCCTGACAACACAAGCAAAAAACTTACAGAAATCGCCACAAGGAGGGGAAAACGCATGATCGGATCTTAGGGGCCGTGAAACACCGAACAAGAATATTTTCTCCTGGTTCCTGCCGATCCGATGGTTTCCGTCCCGTGGGCGGAAACCGGGACGAAGCCGCCATGGACGGGGGCCGGGGGCGTCCGGCAGACTCCGGCCGCATGACACTGCCCGCCCTCGCCGAAGAGGTCGTCACCACCTACCTCCGGGCGGCCGACGACGAAGCCCCCGGTCTTGTCGAAGGCCTGTACGAGGGCCGGTTCCACCCCGGCACCGACGGCACGGCTCCCGCCGGCCCCGTCACCTGGCGGACCCTGTCCGGTCACGGCACGACCCTGCGCGGTCCCGAACCCGCCGGACTGGATCTCTGGCACGACCCGCGGGCCCTCGCCGTCTGGGCCGACGACGACCTCGACCGGTACTGGCGCCGGCTCTGCGACCGCGCGTCGAGGCCCTTCAGCGTCTGGGGACAGGCCGCCCTGGGTGGCTACGGCACCGTCTGGATCGTCACCGGCGTGACGCGCCTGCACTTCACCCTGGCCACGGGCGACATCACCTCCGAGGAGGGCGCGTGCCGCCACGCGCTGGAGACCTTCCCGCCGCGCTGGCACCGGGTGGCCGAGGAGGCCCTGCGCATCCGGCGGACGGACCGGGCCCTGCCCACGTTCACCGGCCTCCTCGGCGACATGACGGAGTTCCTGCCCGCCGGGTCCGGCCGGACCCGGCGGTCCCTGTAAGCGCGCCGGTCGTCCCGTCCGCGGGCCGCCGCCGGGCCGCTGGCATGCTTGTCCCATGACCGGATCGACGATGCGCGCCGTCAGCCAGGACGTCCTGGGCGGACCCGAGGTGCTGAAGGTGGTGGAGTGCGAGCGGCCCGTGCCGGGCCCGACCGAGGTGCTGGTACGGGTGCACGCGGCAGGGCTCAACCCCACCGACTGGAAGCACCGCGCCACGGGCGGCCTGCTGGGACGGCCGCCGTTCGTCCTCGGCTGGGACGTCTCCGGTGTCGTGGAGGCCGTCGGCCTGGGGACGGCCGTGTACAAGCCGGGCGACGAGGTCTTCGGCATGCTGCGCTACCCGTACGGCCACGGCGCGTTCGCCGAGTACGTGACCGCCCCCGCCCGGACGTTCGTCCGCAGGCCGCGCGGGATCGACCACGTCCGGGCGGCGGCGCTCCCGCTGGCCGCGCTGACCGCGTGGCAGGCGCTGGTGGACGTCGCGGCGGTGCGGGCCGGTCACCGGGTGCTCGTCCACGCCGCGGCCGGTGGGGTGGGCCACCTCGCGGTGCAGATCGCCAAGGCGCGGGGAGCCCACGTCATCGGCACGGCGAGCGCCGCCAAGCACGACCTGCTGCGCGGGCTGGGGGCCGACGAGCTCGTCGACTACCGGCAGGTGGACTTCGCCGAGACGGTCAGGGACGTCGACGTGGTGCTCGACACGATGGGCGGCGACTACGGCCCCCGCTCGCTGCGCACCATGCGCCAGGGAGGCGTCATCGTGTCGCTCGTCCTGTCCGGCCTGGCCGAGGGGTTCGGCGCCCAGGCCGAGGCGGCGGGCGTCCGCGCCGAGTCCATGCTCGTGGAGCCCGATCACGCCGCGCTGAGGGCGATCGCCGCGCTGGCCGAGGCGGGCAGGCTGCGCGCCGAGATCGACACGGTGCTCCCGCTGGAGCAGGCCGCCGAGGCGCACGCGCGCGGCGAGACCGGCCGCACCACCGGCAAGATAGTTCTCACCGTCGCCTCCCCCGGGACGAGCGAGCCCGGACTCCGGTGAGCCCGTGCTCCGGCGGTCCCGGACCCGGGACGGGCCGCGCGCCGGGTCCGATGACCAGGCCGGTCCGTCCGTCGAGCGAGGCGCCGGCCGCGGCGAGCTGCCGGCGGGCGACCTCCAGCACCCGCGCGCGGTTGCGCGCGGCGTCCGCCCGCAACGCCGTCCCCCGTTCAGCACCGGACGCCACGGCCTCGGCCTGGTCGTCCGCCGATTCCCCGCCCGCGTCGCGATGGCCGGATCTGCAAGACATGTGTCCTTGCGGCCGTCACCGCCGGTGGCCAAGGATGACGGCATGCCACACCGCGTCGTCATCGTCGTCTTCGACGGCTTCCAGCTGCTCGATCTCGCGGGCCCGGCCGACGTGTTCTCCGCGGCCGGGCTGCTGGACCCGGGTGCCGCCTACCGGGTGGAGACCACGGCCGCCCAGGCCGGAGCCGTGCGCTCCCTGTCCGGCGTCACCGTCCACGCCGGGACGCCGCTGCGGGACGTCCGGGGGCCGATCGGCACGCTGCTGGTGGTCGGCGGCCTTCCCACCCCCGCGGGCCTGGACGGCACCGCGGCGCTGATCCCGGAGCTCCGCAGGCTCGCCGGGGAGTCGGACCGCGTCGGGTCCATCTGCTCGGGCACGTTGCTGCTGGCCGAGGCCGGTCTGCTGGAGGGACGGCGGGCGACCACCCACTGGGCCGTGGGGGACATGCTCGCCCGCGACCATCCGGACGTGCGGGTGGACGCCGACCGCATCTACGTACGCGACGGCGACGTGTGGACGTCGGCGGGGGTCACCTCGGGGATCGATCTCGCCCTCGCCCTCGTCGCCCACGACCACGGGCACGACCTGGCCAGGGAGATCTCCCGCTGGCTGGTCGTGTACCTGCAACGGCCCGGCGGGCAGAGCCAGTTCAGCACGCCGCTGAGCACGCGGACGCCGAAGCGCGAGCCGCTGCGCGACCTGCAGGGGTGGATCGAGGAGAACCTGGACGCCGATCTGTCGGTACAGGTCCTCGCGGAACACGTGAACACGAGTGTCCGCCACTTCTCACGCGTGTTCGCCGCCGAGGTCGGCATGACGCCCGCCCGGTACGTCGAACACGCGCGGACCGCGGCGGCCAGACGGCTGCTGGAGAGCGGCGACGAGCCGCTCGACCGGATCGCCGTCCGGGTCGGCCTGGGCACACCGGAGACCCTCTACCGGGTCTTCCGGCGCCACCTCACGATCTCGCCGGGAGAGTACCGGCGCCGTTTCCACGCCACGGAGAACCGACATGCAGATCGCCATCCCCCTGTACGCGGGCTATGACGCCGCGGACGCCCTGGGGCCGTACTTCGTCCTGCGCCACATCCCCGGCGCCACGGTCACCTTCGTGGCCGAGCGGCCGGGCGTCGTCGCCGACCAGGGGGTCACGCTGACGGCCACCGCCTCCTTCGCCGACCTGCCCGCCCCCGACGTCCTGGTGGTGCCGGGCACCGCGGACGTGATGCGCAGCACGGCCGACCAGGAGCTGATCCGGTACGTGAGGACGGCCCATCCGACCACCACGTGGACCACGTCGGTGTGCGTGGGCTCGCTCACGCTCGGCGCGGCGGGCCTGCTGGAGGGGGTCAGGGCGACCACCCACTGGGTGGCCCGCGACCTGCTCGCGGGGTTCGGAGCGCTGCCGGTCGACGAACGCTTCGTCACGGAAGGAAAGATCATCACCTCGGGCGGGGTGCTGGCCGGTATCGACATGGCCCTCCACCTCGCGTCCCTGCTGGCGGACGAGGAGACGGCCATGGCCATCCAGCTCGGCCTGGAGTACGCGCCCCGGCCGCCGTTCGACGCCGGGAGGCCCGAGACCGCCCCCGCGGGGGTCGTCGAGCTGGTGCGCTCCCTCCTGAGGAGCACCTGAACCCCCGCCCGGACACCGGGGCGCCAGACGTCCGGACACGGAGACGTCCGGACGCCCGGACACCGGGGCGCGGGGACGTCCGGACGCACCCCCGCCCGGGCGCGTCCTCACGTCCCCGGACGCGTCCTCACGTCGTCCTGCCCCTGGCGCGGAAGGCCGCGGTCTTGACGCGGTTCTGGCAGGCCGTGCCGCAGAAGCGGCGGGTGCCGTTGCGCGACACGTCCACGTACACCCGGTCGCAGTGCGGCGCCGTGCACACGCCGAGGCGGTCGCGGAAGTCACCGCCCAGCACGATCGCGAGCCCGGTGGCGCAGCTCGCCGCCAGGTCACCGGCGACGGTGCCGCCGCGGCCGTGGAAGTGCAGGTGCCACGGCTCCCCGTCGTGCCGCTCGAGCAGCGGACGGGCGCGGGTGTCGTCCAGGAGGGCGTTGACCCGCAGGGCCGCCGTGTCGACGTCCCCCGCGGTCACGGCCTCGAAGACCGCGCGCAGCCGGGCCGCGGTCCCGGCGAGCTCGCCGGCCTCCTCCTCGGTGACCTCCCGCTGGCCCGGATAACCGGTCCGCAGGCCCTCGGTGGCGGCGCCGACGAGATCGCGCGGCGCCTGGAAGGGGCGGCCCCGCCTCTCCCCGGGGGTCAGCTCGTTGACCAGACCCACCGCCATCCGGACGATCGCATCGGTGTGACTGTTGAAATCCACTTGACCAGTTACCTGTTCGCGTTTTAGTTTGTGACTGTCGAAAGCTTATACGACAGTCACAAGGAGACGATGGTGCTCACCCACGATGCCGCACGCGAATGGATCGCACGCTGGGACCGTCAGCAGGAGGGCTACCTGCCCGACCGGGAGGAGCGGTTCACCGCGCTGATCGACGCCGTCGAGGCGCTGGACCGTCCCGATCCGCTGGTCGTCGACCTCGGCTGCGGGCCGGGCTCGCTGTCGGCGCGTCTGCTGGAGCGGCTGCCCGGGGCGACGGTGGTCCCGGTCGACGCCGACCCGCTGCTGATCGGCCTCGGCCGGGCCGCCTACCCGCACCTCAGGTTCGTCTCCCTCGACCTGCGCACCCCCGGGTGGGCGGGCTCCCTGGGCCTGGACCGGCCGGCCGACGCCGCGGTGAGCACCACCGCCCTGCACTGGATCTCCGCGTCCGACCTCCCGAAGATGTACGCCGAACTGGCGACCGTGCTGCGGCCGGGCGGGCTCCTGCTCAACGGCGACCACATGGAGACCGACGACACCGCCCCCGTCATCGCCCGCCTCGAACGCGCCGTGCACGAGCGGGCCACCGAGCGCCTGTTCGCCGACGGGCGTCCGGAGGACTGGCGCCAGTGGTGGGACGCGGTCGCCGCCGACCCCGCGTTCGCCGAGCTCAACTCCGCCCGCGCCACCGCGGGGGCCGACCACCACGGTTCGGAGTCCCCCCTGCTCTCCTCGCACGTCGACGCCCTGCGCGACGCCGGTTTCACCGAGATCGGCTGCCTGTGGCAGCGCGGCGACAACCGTCTCCTGTGCGCCGTCCGCGGCTGATCGGTCACCCGTCCGGGGAGGAATCGCCGCGGTCACCGGTGGTCGCTTGACATTATGCAGGCAAATGCCTGCATAATTCTCCGTGTGGCTGCGGATACGGACAAGGTCTTCAAGGCGCTGGCGGACCAGACGCGGCGATACCTCCTGGACAGGCTTCACGAGCACAACGGGCAGACGCTGAGCGAGCTGTGCGAGCACCTCGACATGGCACGCCAGTCGGTGACCCAGCACGTGGCCCTGCTCGAGGCCGCCAACCTGGTCAGCACGGTCCGGCGGGGGCGAGAGAAGCTGCACTACCTCAACCCCGTCCCCCTCCACGAGATCCAGGAACGGTGGATCGACAAGTTCGAGCGTCCACGCCTCCGGGCGCTGAGCGCCCTGAAGCGACGAGCAGAGGAGCACGACATGAGCGACACGCTGACCACCGGCACGCCCACCTTCGTGTACGTCACCTACATCCAGAGCACCCCGGAGAAGGTCTGGCACGCCCTGACCGACGCCGACCTCACCGCCGAGTACTGGGGCCACAGCAACGTCTCGGACTGGCAGGCCGGCTCCACCTGGCAGCACGTGCGCACCGACGGGTCGGGGGTCGCCGACGTCACCGGCACGGTCGTGGAGACCGTGCCGCCCAAGCGGCTGGTGATCACCTTCGGCGAGCCGTCCCAGGTCACGTTCGAGATCGAGCCCTACGGCGAGATCGTCCGGCTCACCGTCACCCACGAGAACCTGGCCACCCGGGACGACTACGACCAGATCTCCCTCGGATGGCCGGCCGTGATGGCCAACCTCAAGTCCCTCCTGGAGACCGGGCACGTCCTGCCGCAGGCCCCCTGGGAGATGCACGCGGAGGCCCGGTCCGAGCAGATGGCGAAGAACGACCGCCAGGGGTCGTGACCCTCACCGGGACACCGCGCGGGGGCACCGTACGGGGCCTCGTGGCACACCGGCGGAGGACGGGGCCGTCCGCCGTTCACGGCCCGCGCGCATCCCCCGGGTCCGGGCTCCCTACGGAAGGATCTCGATCGTCTCCGGCGTCTCCTCCGGGGAGCCGGGCTCGGGAAGCTCCTCGGCCTCGATGACCGCGTCCTCGGGCGGCGGCTGGACGGTCACCCTGGCGCCCCAGCCGGTGAAGCGCTGGTCGGAAGTGAGGCTCGGCCGGTCGCCGCCGTTCGCGTGCCGGGAGGTCGCGGAGGCCAGACGGGTGACCCTGCCCTCGGCATCGAACCAGAGCGCCCAGGCGACCTTCTCGCCGCGTCCCGTCCATCCCTCGAAGGGCCGGCCCGGAATCGCGGAGGCGAGGATCGTGCCCCGGGCGGAACGGGGGCCCCTGGAGGAGGCGGTGGCGAGCAGCGCCCGCAGCGTGCCGGGGGTGAACAGGTCGATCGCGCCGTCGGCGGCGACGGGGCGGGGCTCCCGGAGACGTACCCAGTTCTTGTTCAGCGGCAGCCTGCCGATCAGCTCGCCCCCGGAGGCGTAGGTCGCGTCCTTGACCCGCACGAGCAGCGACGGGAAGAGGGTGTCCTCCTTCAGGCCCTCGGAGCTGATCGCCGAGTAGAACGTGGTGGTGTCGTCCGTCTCCACCACTCCCCCCTTGCGGAACCCCACGATCCGGTCGGTCCGGGTGGTGGCGAACCGCCTGCCGTCGGGCGACGTGCGGGTGACCAGGGAGACGGTGACGCCCCGGCCGGGCACGACCTGGGCACGGAGCGCCTTGACCGGATCGGCGACGACGGCGGCGGCACGGGCGGGCAGCGGCGCGAGCAGGACGAGGCCCGCGACGACGCCCGCGGTGATCCGTTTCATGTGGTTTCCTTCACCATCCGGAGGGGAAGGAGATTCTCCCAATCAAAGATCACGATGCCGTCTCGACGGCACGTCTCCGTGCCCGGCATCCGGTGCCGCCGGAGACGGACCGCGATCCCGCACCCGGCCCGGCCCCGGCGCCGCCGGAAGCGCCGTGATCATCTCACCGGCCCGGGACCCGGCCCGCGCCCAGAACGCGTCACTGGCTGGTGGTACGGGTGGGCCGCACGACCAGGACCACCCTGCGCCCGGCGTCGGCGACCGGCGCCTCGTACTCCAGCCCGTAGCGCCTGGCCAGCACGTCGAAGAAGGCACCCTCGGGGTCGGGGTCGATCCGCTCGACGATGCCGCGGACCTCCAGGTACCGGTACGGCTGCTCGGGATCGTTGACGGAGAGCGCCACCCGAGGGCGGACGCTCGCGTTGCGGCCTTTCTGACGGTCCGTCGTGGTGGTGAGGCGCAGGAACTCGCCGTCCCAGACGGTCCACACCGGTGTCACCTGCGGGGTGCCGTCGGGCATCAGGGTCGCCAGGTGCGCGTACAGGGGGCGGGTCAGCAGGTCGAGGTGGCTCTCGGGAATCACGGTCATGGCGGCACGCTATCAAAGCTTTGATAGTCATAAGAAGCTTGCCACACGTGACGGCTTGTAAGCTCCGCTCATGGACATGCCCGCCCAGGAGCGGCTCGGCCTGCCGGTGAAACGCGCCGAACAGCGGCTCATGGCGGCCAAGCACGCGGCGGTGAGGACCGCGGGCCTGACCGTGCCGCAGTACGCCGCCCTGCTCGTGCTGGCCGACAACCCGGGCATCTCCGCGGCCGCCCTGGCCAGGGAGTGCCTCGTCACCCCGCAGGCGATGACCGTCGTGCTGAAGAACCTGCTGGGGGCCGGCCTGATCGAACGCGGCCCGCACCAGTGGCACCGCACGATGCTGGAGACCCATCTCACCGACGCGGGACGCGAGGCGCTGCGCACCGCGGACGCGGCGGCCGTGGTCATCGAGCGCAGGATCGCCGACGCCTTCACCCCAGAGGAACGCGACACCCTGCGGGATCTGCTCGCCCGCTTCACCGAGGCGATCTAGGCGTACCGGGTGGCGCTCATCGCGCCGGTGGCCTTCCCGTGCTTTCCCCACCTCATACTCGAATCCGAAAATGTCCAAGCAAGGGTGGAGTTCAATGTAGGTCGAGTAGGTTGTGAGCCATGCTCGACGTCCTTGGAGAAGCCGGCGATTTACTGATCCTCGGGCTGCTGATCGCAGGAATATATGTCTTTGTCCGCGTCATTCGCCAGCTCCTCGCCCCCCGGCCCCAGCCCGAGGTGCACGAGGCGCCACCGCACCCGGACTGGAATTCACGTCCGCGTCCCGGCGACATCTGGTGGGCCGGTGTGCCGTTCGCGGACGGCTCGGGCGGGAAGGTCAGGCCGTGCCTGGTGATTCGCACCCATTCGAATGGCGTGGAGGTCCTGAAGATTACGAGCCAGGACAAATCCCATCGGATGAACTGTGTCAGCATCCCCACCGCCCACTGGGACCGGCGGGCGCGAAAGGACAGCTGGCTCGATCTCGACGCCCCGTACTTCATCGGCGACCATGACTTCCGGCGACGCGCCGGTGCCTGCGACGACCGGACCTGGTCGCTGGTGAGAAAACACCACCGGACGGGCTGGGTCCACTCCCCCGACCACTGACACCGCGTCCGCGAAGGGCCGACGGCCGGTGCCCCGCCCGTCGGCACCCCCGCACGGCCGGAGGAACGCGACGGGGGAACGCGACGGGGGACGACGCACCTCGACGAGGCCCGGGGGCCGGGGGGCTCAGTCTCCGTCCAGGACGCGTTTCACCCATTCCAGCGAGCCCGTGGCGAGCGCCTCGTCCGCGAGCCGCCTGGCGGAGGCCGTCTTCAGCGCGGCGAGCGAGCTGTCGATCCACGGCTGGATGTTCCGGTACCCCTGCTCGCGGTACTCGACGGCCTGGATGAGGCACTCCAGCTTGTCGGCGTCGCGGGCGCAGACGGCCTCCAGGCTGGTCTTCTCCTCGTACTCCCCGACCGCGCCACTCACCATCTCCGCCACCACCGCCGGAACGCCGCGCACCTGGTCGGCGGTGACCTCCTCGTTCGGGGCCGCCTTCAGGTACAGCCTGCCGAGGTGGTGGATGTCGGTGATGCGGCTCTCCTGCGTGTCGTGGAACAGGCTCATGAACGCCGCACGCTCGGGGTCTCCGCCTTCCAGCGCCGCGATCACACTCGCGATGATCGCCGTACGGAAGGAGTGGTCGGCGACGCTCTCGGGGTCCCGCACCCCCGCCACCAGCCAGCCCGTGCGCCTGTACCGCTTGAGCAGCCCCATCTCGTACAGCAGACCGGTCAGCCTCGACAACTCCTCCGCCATGGAGGCCCCCTCTCCCCTCGGTGGATCTGCGCAGAGCGTAGACGACCGCCGTCGTCCCGTCCGGCACCACCGATGACGAGCCCCCGTACCCCCGCCCGGACGCCTTATCCCCGCCTGGGCTCGATCACCGCCCCGCCGGACATCACCTGACGGGTCATCGGACGGTTCAGGAAGTCGTGCGGGAAACCCTGTTCGACGGCGCCGGCCCGGTCGAGGGCGGCCAGTTCGTCCTCGGTGAAGGTCACCTCCAGGGCGGCCAGGTTGTCCTCGAGCTGCGCGAGGGTCCTCGCGCCGACGATGGGAGCGGTGACCGCCGGGTCGAGCAGCGTCCAGGCGAGCGCGACCCGCGCCGGGGCGGTGCCCTTGCCGGCCGCGACCTCCTTCACCACGTCGGCGATGTCCAGCGCCCGCTCGGTCAGCGAGCCGTTGGCCGCGGCGACGTTCTTGCGCGTCCCCTCCGGATCGGCGGAGACGCCGTGGTCCAGGTCGGCCCGGGTGTACTTGCCGGTCAGCACACCGCTCGCCAGCGGCGACCAGGGGATCACGCCGAGCCCCATCTCCCGCGCCATCGGGATGAGCTCGCGCTCCACCGTCCGCTCGACCAGGCTGTACTCGATCTGCAGGGCGACCAGCGGTGACCAGCCGCGCAGGTCCGCGATCGCCTGCATCCGGGAGACCTGCCACGCGGGGGTGTCGGAGATGCCCAGGTAGAGCACCTTTCCGGCGCGGACCAGGTCGTCCATGGCCCGCAGGACCTCCTCGACCGGGGTCGTGAAGTCCCAGGCGTGCAGGTAGAGGAGGTCGATGTAGTCGGTGTTCAGCCGCCGCAGGCTCGACTCGACCGAGGCGACCATGCTCTTGCGGTGGTTGCCTCCCGAGTTCGGGTCCCCCGGGCGCGTGGCGGCCGTGTACTTCGTGGCGGCCACCACGCGCTCACGACGGCCGTGCATGAACTCGCCGAGCAGCTGCTCGGACGTCCCGTTGGTGTACTGGTTGGCGGTGTCGACGAAGTTCCCGCCCCGGTCCACGTACGCGTCGAAGATCCGGCGCGACTCGTCCTTGTCGGCGCCCCATCCCCAGTCCTGCCCGAAGGTCATGGCCCCGAGCGCCAGCGGTGAGACCCGCAGGCCGGAGCGGCCCAGCAGGCGGTAGCGGTCAAGCGAAACAGTTCCGGTCACAATGGTCTCCAGGCACGGTGCTGCGGCGTGACGATCTCGTTCGGGGCTCGCACCGCCGCCGTGAGCGAGCCGCCTGCTCATCGTGCGGCCGCCGGAGGAGGGGGACCAGCGAGGGCTTTTCCTGGGACTGACCGTCCCAGGCGGACCGTGGCTACGATCGAGGGGGTGAGCAGCGGAATGGACCTGGCCCACGAGCTGGCGGTGTTCCTGCGGACCCGCCGTGAGCGACTGACCCCCCACGACCTGGCGCGTTCCCCGCACGGGCGCCCGCGCCGTACCCCCGGCCTGCGCCGGGAGGAGGTCGCCGAGCTGGCCGGGGTCAGCGTCGACTACGTGGTACGCCTGGAGCAGGGACGGGGGCTGCGCCCCTCGGCCGAGGTGCTCGACGCCCTCGCGCGGGCGCTGCGGCTGAACGACGACGAGCGGGTCTACCTGTTCGACCTGGCCCGGCAGCGGCCGGTGAGCCGGCCGCCCGCGCCCGGCCGGGCGCCGAGCCCGCTGGCCCGGCTGGTCCACGACCTGTCGCCGCTGCCGTGCATGCTGGTCGACCACCGGTTCGACATCCTCGCCGCGAACCGCGAGATGACCAGGCTGATGCTGGACTTCGACCGCCTGCCGGCCGATCAGCACAACACGCTCCGGTTGTGCATCCTCCGCCCGGAGTACCGCGACTTCTGGCGGGACCGGGAGCTGGTCGTCCGCGAGTGCATCGCCGACCTGCGCGCGGCATGGGCCGCGCGTCCCGGCGAGGCGTTCCTGGACGAACTGATCACGGAACTGAGGTCGGGGAGCGAGGAGTTCGCGCGGCTGTGGGCGAGCCGCGACGTCAAGGTGAACGGCCGGGGCCGCAAGCGGTTGCTGCACCCCACGGCCGGCCCGCTCTCCGTCGACTACGAGGTGCTGAACCCGCTGGGGGACCCGGACCGGCGGCTCGTCATCTACCGCGCCGCCGACCCCGCCTCGCAGGCCGTACTGGACGCCCTCACCGACGGTGTCGCCGCTCCCGTACGCGATGGCGTCGCAGACGGGACGTCCAGGCGCTGACACGCGCGGGGCCGAGGCCCCGCAGCGCGACGGCCACCCGGGAGGGACCACCGGCGACATCGCTTCGCGGGGAACCCGGGACGGGTCCTCCGGGGCGTCCGCCCGGCCAGGGTGAGGACGTACCGGGCGAAGAGGGTTCTCTCGGCCGACAAAATGCCAGACGACTGTGCTATTTTTTGGCCATGCGGTCAGAAAACAAGGCGAGTGGCCAGGATCGTTCGTTCATCGAGACGGCACGCCGTGCCCAGATCGTCCGGTCCGCGATCGACGTGATCGCCGAGATCGGCTACGCGCAGGCGTCGCTGGCCCGGATCGCCGAGCACGCCGGCATCAGCAAGGGCGTCATCTCCTACCACTTCGACAGCAAGGACGAGCTGGTCCAGCAGATCGTCGACGACGCGATGACCGCCGGGGACGCCGCCGTCCGTCCCCTCGTCGAGGCGCAGACCACGGCCGCGGACATGCTCAGGGTCTACATCGAGGCGAGCGTGGAGTTCTACCGCACCCACCAGCGGCACATGCTGGCCCTGCTGGACATCTGGACGAACCTGCGCACCCAGGACGGCAGGCAGCGGCTCGGCGTACGCGACAACGAGAACGAGATGGGCGACGTCGAGCAGATCCTGCGGTTCGGCCAGGCCACCGGAGAGTTCGGCGAGTTCTCCACCCGGGTGATGGCCGTGACCGTCAAGCAGGCGGTCGACGGCGTGCTCCTGCTGATGGCCGCCTACGACGACCTCGACTTCGACACCTACGCCCGCGAGCTGGCCGGCCTGTTCGACCGCGCCACCCGCAAGGAGGACCGATGGAGGTGAACCTGCGGCCTCCCCGCCACCCCGTCGAGCCCCGGGCGATCCGCTGGTGGACGACGCAGGCACTGGCCTGGGTGCTCCCGCCGGTGCTCGTGCCGGCCCTGCTGGCCGCGCTGATCCCGCCCGCCCGGCCGTGGCTGCTGGCGGCGGCGCTGCTCGTCGCGGTCCCCGGCCTGGGCTACGCGCTCTGCATGCCGCGCCGGCGCTACCGGATCCACCGCTGGGAGGTCACCGACGAGGCGGTCTACGCCTCCTCCGGCTGGCTGTGGCACAGGTGGCGGGTGGCGCCGATGTCGCGCATCCAGACCGTCGACACCGTACGCGGCCCGTTGCAGCAGGTCTTCGGCCTGTCCGCGGTGAAGGTCACCACGGCCTCGGCCGCGGGATCGATCAGGATCCAGGGGCTGGACCGGCACCTGGCCGCCGACCTCGTCGAGCACCTCACCGCGAGAGCGCAGGCCGTGCCCGGGGACGCGACATGAGCGGCGGCGAGGACGCCTGGGAGCGGCTCGACGCGCGGACGGTCGCGGTCGGCCTGAGCTGGCTGGCCGGCCCCTCGATCCCCGCCACGGTGGCCGTCGTCACGCTGGGGGCCACGCCGCGGACCGTCATCCCGCTCGCCGTCCTGCTGCTCGTCCTCGCCGGGATCGCCTCCCTGGGGGTGCTGCGCCACGCCACCACGCGGTACAGGATCACCGGGGAGCGACTCGAGCACCGATCCGGGCTGGTGTTCCGCCGGGACCGCTCGATCCCGCGCGACCGCGTACGGACCGTCGACGTGACGGCGCAGCCGGTGCACCGCCTGTTCGGCGTGGCCGTCGTGCG
Source organism: Streptosporangium sp. NPDC050855 (assembly GCF_044456585.1). Classification (NCBI taxonomy): domain Bacteria; kingdom Bacillati; phylum Actinomycetota; class Actinomycetes; order Streptosporangiales; family Streptosporangiaceae; genus Streptosporangium; species Streptosporangium sp. NPDC050855. The sequence continues at coordinate 307,243 of NZ_JBITFY010000001.1, read as the reverse complement.
CGTCGGCGTCGGCGAGCAGGAGGCGGACCTGCGCCTGGACGCCGTCTCCCGGGCCCGGGCCGAGCGGCTGCGCCTGCTGCTCGGCCCGGAGGGCGGGACGCCCGCGGACAGCGAGACGGTGACGGCGCGTCCCGCCTGGGTCGGTTACGCCCTGCTGAGCGGCTGGACACCGCTCATCGGCCTGGCGCCGTTCGGCGCGCTCTTCCGCGCGCTGGAGATCCTCGGCCTCCAACCCGCCGAGGTGGGTCTCCTGCGGGAGGCGTGGAGCACGGCGTCCCGGTTCTCCTGGCCGGTCGTGGCCGGGACGGTCCTCGCGGCCGTGCTCGCCATCGGATTCGCCGGAGCGCTGCTGCTCCATGTGGAGGTGTGGTGGCGTTTCCGGCTGACGCGCGGGACCGACGGCACCTACCGGATCCGGCGGGGTCTGCTCGGCACCCGGTCGCTGTCGCTCCAGGACGGCCGGCTGCGCGGCGTACGGCTGGCCGAGCCGCTGCCGCTGCGCTGGGGAGGCGGCGCCCGCCTGAGCGCGCTGGTGGCCGGCGTCAACCCCGACGACAGCGAGGAGCGGACCTCCGCGGCGCTGCTGCCGCCCGCGCCCCGGCAGGCGGCGCTGCGGGTGGCCGCGCGGGTGCTCGGCGCCCCCGTGCTGGCGACCCGGCTGCGCCGTCACCCGCGGGCCGCGCTGCGCCTGCGCCTGTCACGCGCCGTCTGGGCGGTGGCGCTGCCGGCCGTGCCGCTGGCCTGGCTCGGGACGTGGGCGAGCCGGCTCCCGGACGGGTTGTGGCTGCTCGCCCCGGCCTGCCTGCCCGTCACGTTGCTGCTGGCGGCCGACGCCTACCGCGGCCTCGGCCACGGTATGTCCGGCGGCTACCTGCTGACCCGCCACGGCGCGATCGCCCGCAGGACGACGGCGCTGCGCACGGACGCGGTCATCGGCTGGACGGTCGGCAGGTCTCCGGCACAACGCCGCCGGGGCCTGATGACCCTCACCGCGGCGACGTCCGCGGGCACCCACCGGATCAAGGACGTCGGCGTCGGACAGGGACTGACCTTCGCCGAGGAGGCGGTACCGGGTCTGCTGGCACCGTTCACGGTCCCCACCGCGCGACCGGCACGGGCCGCGTCCTCCTCGCCGTGACGGTTCTCGTCGTCGATACACCGGCCGCGCTGAGTGATCAAGGACTCGCGTCCTCGGAGCCGCCGCCACCGGGAAGACGCCCGAAGGGGTGACGGAACCGGCCGCCGTCCACGCGATGGCCCACGGACACCGCCGAGCCGGGCTCGTACCCACCGGGACGACGAGAGCCCGCGGGGCATTGACTTTGTCGCAAGGTATGACGCAACATGCTGATACAAAGCTTGCGACAAAGGAGGTGTCATGATCCATGACCCGTCACCGGACGCCGGTTCGCCTGCGCGTACGGTCGATCTGCGATCGGCGAGCGCGTGGCTGGCCGGGCACGACCTGGCCGACGCCCGCCCGACCCCGCTGCTGGCCGGCCGGCTGGCGGTCCGGGAACGCGCCCGCCTGGCCACCTACGTCATCCTGGCCGTGCTGATCATCGTGAGCGCCTTCGTCGCCACTTCCGCTTTCGGAGGCTTCCCGCCGGATCACCCGCTACCGCTGCTGGCCCTGACCGCGTCGGTGGCCGGGCTGCTGCTGGCACAGTGGTCGCTCGACCGGTGGGTGCGACGCGTCGACCGGCGGGCGGGCGCGACGCTGGCCCGCAGGGCCGCCCATTCGATCCAGCCCGGCTGGCGGACCGTGCTCGGCCGGCCGTACGCCGTTTTCACGGTCGCCACGTTCGCCGGCGCGATGGTGCTGGCCGCGAGCACCCTGACCGTTCCCGACCCCACCGTGCGGCGGCTGGCCGTCGTCGTGCTGATCGGGCTGCTCGGCGCGACGGCCATCACCGCCATGCAGCTGCGCCACCTGCTCAGGCGGCCGGTCGTGGCGGAGGACGAGGAGTCGCTGACCGCCGACGTCATCATGCGCGTCGAGGACGCCCGCGAGCTCACCACGCCGAGCGTGCAGTGGACGCTGCCGGTGGTGCTGTTCGGCACCGCGCCCGGCTGGTGGGGCGCCGCCGCGGTCGCCTACATGATCCTGAGCCTGGCCGCGTGCATCGCGCTCCATGCCAGGACGCCGTCGTGCGCGACGGTGGCCCGGCGGGTCATGAGCGTCCGATGATCGTCATCGATGCGGCCTCGCCGGTACCGCCGTTCGAGCAGCTGCGGGCCCAGCTCGCCCGGCAGATCCAGGACCGCACGCTGGCCGTGGGCTCCAGGCTGCCGACCATCCGCCACCTCGCGGCAGACCTCGGCCTGGCCGTCAACACGGTCGGCCGGGCCTACCGGGAGCTGGAGGAGGCGGGACTGATCGAGACACGTGGACGGGCGGGCTCGTTCGTGTCGGCCGCGGGCGAGGAGGGCCGGGAGCGGGCCCTCCGGGCCGCCGCCGACTACGCGGCCGTGATCGCCAGCGTCGGCATCGACACGGGTGAGGCGATCCGCATCGTGCAGGCGGCCCTGACGTCCGGCGCGGCGGCACCGGCCTCGCCATGACCGCGACCCGGCCGCGGGGTCACGGCGCCGGGCGCACGACGCCGGTGCGGCCGGTGCGGCCGGTGCTGCCGGTGCTGCCGGACGTGAGAAGACGGGATCGAGAAGGAGACGGTCACCCAGTCGCCGGTCCACCGCGGCGCATGTGCGCCGAAGCTCAGGAAGTGGTCCATCCGGGAGCGATGCCTGGCGATCGCCTGAGGCGTGAGGTGGTACACGGGCGGCCGCCCGGTTCCCCGCACGGCGATCAGGCCGCGCTTGGTCAACCGGGACAACGCGGCCCGCGCGCTGGACTCGCTGATGCCGAACTCCCCGAGCATCGCGACCACCGCCGTCGACGGGAGGTCGGCGTCCGAGGAGTCGAGGTACTCGCCGAGCAGGGTCGTCAGCAGGTGCTGCGGGTTGGGGCCTGACTGCGCCCGCGGGAGTCCGACGTCGTCCGAAGACACATGGACACTCACGTCATCAGCTTGCCCCATGACGACGCCCTTGCCGAACGGCCGGCCGCCGGGCTCTCGAACGAGGCACGGCCCCTGACCGGAGTGCGTGTGGTCAGGGGCCGTGCGTCATCCGTACCTGCCGCCGCCCGGTGACGGACCCCGTGAGCGGCGGCGGCGCGTCCGGTCCCGGTGGCCCGGCGTCAGTAGACGACGTAGCAGTTGACGCCGTCCGACTCGCGGTAGCACTTCGCCGTCTCGATGCTGCTGATCTTGGTGTAGACGTTGGCGCCGATCCTGCGCCACGACCCGTGGAAGTTCAGCCAGTAGTCCTCGTACTGGAGCGTGAACGCGTCGGTGTCGGCCCAGATGTTCCAGCTGTAGGTGTGGCCGTTCATGCTCCGCGTGTCACAGTTGCGTCCGGGATTCACCGGGCTCCAGACGTTGCCTCCGTTCCAGTTCCAGATGTTGCAGTTGCCCCCCTTGCCGACGTTGCCGGCGTTGATGTTCGCGGCGACGACGAGGTTCTGGATGCTGTTGTACCGGATGACGAGACCGCAGCACTCCACGGCCGCGGCGTCCGCCGCATCCGGGGTCCGCAGCGTGGTGCCGGCGTCCGGGGCGGGCCGCAGCGGGGTCGCGTCCAGCGGCTTCGGCTGAAGATTGACAGGCCTGTCATCGGGGCCCGGTGTCCGCGGCGCCTGGACGCCGGGCACGTCGTCGGCGTTCGCCGCGATCGGAGGTTGGAAGGTGACGGCCGACACGGCCAGCGCGAACGAGACGGCGAGGTAGCGGACCAAGCGGTGCTTTACCGGTGCCATGTGTGGTCCTTAAATCGAGGGTTGGGGTACGACGATCACGTCGGGCGCCGACGCGCAATGCGTCCTGCTCGCTCGCGAACCGCGTCGGCGCCCGTCCCCCGTGACGTGAGAAACAGTGACAGCCCCCACCACCACCGGCAACGCCCTGGCACGCTCCTGGGACACTGGGACGAAGGACCCCATCCCACCTGCATGAACCCAGAGAAATGGGATGTTCCACCGGCACGCCGTGGCCGTCATCCCTCCGGCATCCCACCCGCACGCGGCACGACGGACGTGCTCGCCCGCAGGCGCGGGCATCGACGCCCGCCGGCACGGCCGGAACCGGTACGAGGGCACGGACGGCGGCTGTTCCTAGGACCGGGATTCGATGAGGATCGGCTCCTCGGTGATCGTGATCACGTCTCCCGGCCGGACGGTCTCCGTGGTGCCGTCCAACCGGCGCACCGCGCGGACGCGCGGGCCGGCCGTGGTCTCGGCCGTTCCGCCGATCGTCCAGCGGATCGAAGCCTCGTGGTGATCCCCGGGCTTGGCGACGGTGACCTCGCACTGCCAGACGTTCTCCGGCAGGTTGATGGCCGTCCCGTGGCCGCACGAACGGCTGCGGGCGTGGACCAGCCACCGCTGCAGTTGTTCCACCGCCAGCGCGGCGCCGGTGGGGACCCCTCCCACCGCCTGCAGGACGATCGGGATCTTGGTGCCGCCCCAGTTGTAGAAGTACATGCGTTCGAGGTTGAGGTTGCGCGCGTACAGACCGGTGAGGAAGAAGCGCACGGCGTGGTTCCTGGCCCTGGTCTCGTCCAGCGGCCCCTGCAGCCGGATCGAGTAGGTGGTGCCGGTGTTCCACAGCCGGGGATGGATACCGGCCCGGTGGAACGCCCGGTCGACGGTGGTCACGAGCTCCAGCATGCTCTCCGGCGGGTCGGACGGGGTGCGCTGGTGAAGCTTGATCCCGGCGACGTCGCAGTGGCCGTACCCACCGAGCGCGGTGAACCGCTGAAACATCCGACGGCCTTCTGCGGTCCACAACTGCCCCATGCCGGGACATACCAGGGTCGCTTCGGGGTCCGCCGCTCGAATGATCCGGCCGGCCCGGCGCGTCATCTCCACCAGGGTCTCCATGCTGCCCGCGTAGAATCGCCGGTCGTTGCCCAGCACCCACAGTTCGTAGGCCTGGATGCGTCCCGCGTAGCGCTTCGCCACGGCGCGCAGGAACGCGTCCCAGTCGTCCAGGTCGTCGGGCGGCGCCGCTCGCGTGCCGTCCGGATACGGAGACAGAGGACCCGCGGGACTGGCCCACGCGGGAGTGCCTCCCATGACGAACAGCACGGGGAGCCCGGCCTTCTCCGCGCCGTCGACGTGCCGGTCGAGCACCGCCCAGTCGAACGTGCCCCGCTCAGGCTGGATCTCCGCCCAGCGTGTCCCGCTGTCCCACAGGCGCACCGCGCCGACCCGGAACGTCGGCATGGCCCCGGTCCCGGTGTTGATGGTGACGCCGAAGAGCGTGCGCGGCACCGACGTCTCGGGCAGGGTCCACGAGGGACCGCTCACCCATTGCGCCTGCCGGGGCGGCTGCCGCGCGGGCGACGAGCCCGCGGTCAGGACGAACACGCACAGGATCACCAGTCCCATGCCGAGGAACGTCCTGTACCGCACAGCGATGGGCCTTCGCCGCGAGGTCACGCCGCTCGCCGGCGGCTCCGGAGTCTCCTGGGCCGCCTCCCGGCCCCGTGGGTCCGGGGTTCCGCCGGCCACTTCCCGGCCCTGTGGCCCGGGCGTTTCCTCGGCCGCCTCCCGGCCCCGTGAGTCCGGAGTCTCCCCGGCCGCCTCCCGGCTTCGTGGCTTGGGCGTTTCCTCGGCCGTCCCCCGGCCTCGTCGGTCTTGTTCCGTGACCTGCCGGTTCGGGGCCGGCGCGTTCTCGGCGGCCCCGATCTCATCGGGATCCGCGGAAGGACGCGACGTCACGGACTCGGGTGCCTCCGCCGCCCTCTGTTCCAGAGAGGCGATCGCGCGCCTCCAGCGCCGGTACAGCTCGTCCAGCTCGGCCTTGCTCGCACCACACGCCTTGGCGATGCGCTCCACCGTCCCGTAGGTGTCCGGCACGATCTCGCCGCGGCAGTAACGGTGCACCGTGGATCGGCTCATGCCGGTACGGCGTGCCAGTGCCTCGTAGCTGCGGCCGCTGCGCTGCTTCAGTTCGGTAAGCAGTTCAGCCAGATCTTCGGCCGACGCCCCTCCCATCTCTCGTCCCCCTGATCCAAAATGGTGGAGCACCCTAGGCCGACGAAGAACCCGCCATCTCAGGTTCCTCCCGATCGGTAAGCGTCACATTCACGCCCTGTGCCGCGCGTGCCGAGTTGATCGACAGTGTGACGATACGTCACAGATCTTCCTGACAACAGGCTCGTCCAGCCCAGCGGGATGATCGTTCCACCGGAAGAGCGGAAGGTCGTACCGCGTCGCCGCCTCCGGTGCCGATGACGGTCTCGGGCGCGTTCCCCGATCCGGCCGGACGGAGTGGATACCTGCTTCCGTTACGCGATCCTCGATGGGTGCATCAGGTGGGCTGGATGTCTTCGGCGGGCGGCCAGCCGATGGACAGCGCGGGCTGAGGCCGGTCGAGCCATCGCCTGTCGAGGCGCGCTCCGGTGTGGTGTTCCACCATGGCCATCACCCTGGTCTTGTACCTGTTCGGCGGCCTGTACCGGCCGATACCGCGGAGGATCGCCGCCTCTTCCCGTAAAGAACCGGGGTCGATGCCATGGAGTTCGTCAGGGTCGAAATCGAGCATCTGGGCCAACACCTTCCCATGGGCGGCGTACCTGAGCATGCGTCTGCCGGTGAGGTTCCAGGACACGTGCCATACGCGGGCGTTCTCGCTGAGCCGCTACAGGACGGGAGATATCCGGCATGACTGAAACCGTCCGCCTCGAAGATCATCATCGCCGCTCCTGACCGGCCGAAGGAGACGACACCGGAAAAGCCCGGTTCGAGTTCGCTGATTTCTGTACGGCTGTCGCCGGTCAGGCGTGTCGCGGTTTCCCGCACGGAAAGTCTCCCGAGACGGGCAGGATGACGGTCCACGCCATCCCCTCCTCCAGCCACCCGGCCTCTTTGATCAGGCGCCTGTAGTGCGTCACCGCGTGCTGGAGATCCATGGGCTCATTGTCGGCCTGTTCACGCTCCGGATGTGATGAATCGAGTCGGCCCGCAGGACTCTGCCGGATAGGTGCCTTTCGCACGGCTTACCGTGGTCGGTGATGTTCTTGTCGCGTCCACGATCGTTTCCATGGCGGTGTCGGCACGTGGGCGATGCCGGCCACGACCGGTGACCGCCCACGCACGGCGGGTCGGCCCAGGCGGTACGCCCTTCACCAGTAGCGACACTTGTCGCCGAAAACGGCTCTGGCCCAAGATCGTCACCGGACACGCCGGGCGATCAAGGGCCAGGATCTGGCTGAATCCGCAGGTCTACGCCTCGCCCGAGGTCAGACCGACCGGGCACGAGACCCCGGTCCCACCAGCACCGCAGTAACCCGCGAGGTGACGGCGGTATGACGACGGCTTTCCCGTCGACATTGGGTCTCTGCTCAAGCGGCGGGAGCGCGTGGCGTCAGGCGAACCTCGACATCCGCGTCCAGGGCACGCGCCAGACGCTCCAGAACCGGCAACGTGGGGACGGTCCCCCCCGCCTCGAACCGCGCCACGGCCGACTGTGTCATGCCCGCCGCACGAGCCAGGTCGTTCTGACTCCAGCCTCGCCCCTTACGCATCCCTCGGACCGTCCTTCCCAGCTCGTAGGCGAGACGTGTGGCCTCGTAAGCCTCAGCCGCCCCCGGCTCGGTCATTCGACGATCTCTGAGTTCTCGCCAGTTCCCCTGCTCGCTCATGCTGTTTCTTCTCCCTCGTCGACGGTGTGCGCCAGTTCGACACAGCGCCGCATGGCTCGCCGGGCCCGCTCGACCTCACGGTCATCACGCGTCCGGGTCTTGCGAAACACGGTCAAGAGCACGATCCGGCGATGAGGTGCGATCCAGTAGGTGATGCGCACGGCGAGCTCGTCACAATGAAACCGGAGCTCACGTAGCTTGCCGTCCAGTTGCTTCGTATAGGGCTCTCCCAGCAGAGGCCCTTCCGCCGCGAGCAGATCGACATAGAAGGCCGCCCTCGCGAACGATGCCACAGGGAGACCTTCAAGCCATTTTTGAACTTCCGGTTCCAGCTCTACGGTACCCCAGCTCATAGCATTGATGCTATGAGCCGCGCTTTCATCACACTCTGCTTTTGACCGAACACGGCCGTCCATCGAAGGAGCAGATCCTGGAGGAATGCGACGAAACCGGGTAATCACCCTCACCGTCTCCGCCTCGGCACCGCCCTCCGATGGGCCCCCTCCGGTCCTGCTGCGCTGGGGTGAGCAACTCGTCGTACGGGCCGCATTCCGAGCGGCGAGCGGGAACTGCGCGCCTACCTCGAGCAGCGCCTCACCACCCAGACCGAGGCCGACTACGGGCAGGACCCGCGATCGCTGGAGGCGGCCCTGCGGGATCTCTGCATACGGATCGTCTTCGGCCTGCCCGTCTCAAAGGTGATCAACTGCCAAGCCGCCGCCATCGCATCCTGAACGGCCCTCCGCTCAAGTCCGTGTCCACCAGCCGCGAAGTAGGCGCGACGGCATCGGACTGGCTGATCAGAGAATCGGACAGTGCGCGAGCAGGCCGCAGCGAACTGTAAAAAAGAAACTCGAACGACCAAGAAATCCCCTGATGGCGTGATGCCTTTTCAGGGGCCTTCTCGCATGCATGCGGCCGGAGGTGATCGAAACCTCGACCTTCTGATCCGCGAGGAAGGGCAGCCGCCCCGTCAGCGGCGTCTTCACAGAACGAATATCGAGTGGCAGGCTTCTCGATCGTGTCCGATGCTGAGGGTCGTGATCAGGATTCCGCCGCGTACGGCTACCGACGCCTACTTCGCCAAGATGAGCGGGTCGAGACGTCTCGACATCGTCTTTGACATCGATCTTGGAGAACTGCTGGAAAGCCACCACGTGGTCGCTCGTGGACTGGAAATATCAGGCGCCGACGGTGTGCTGCACTACGAGTTCGTTCCGGGACTGCGGCAACACGAGATGGATCTCAAAGGACCGTTCTTCTGGTATTGGACCCTGTCTGCGGAGGATGACCTTGGCACCCTTTACCGCGACGATAATGGTGGTGCCTTCGATCCAGACGGCAAGACGGCCGCGCATGGAACTCGCTACCTGGGTGGGCCGGTTCCCGGCTCAGCCCGCCTGTTGCGCGTGAACTTCACTCCGGCCGGGGGATGGACGCCGACGCGATCGTGGTGCAGGCAGCTGGATATCGCACTGCCAGGCGGCCGCGTCACAGAGGCGTGGACCGACCCGCGCCAGGACGCCGGATGACAACGGCCTCGGCGACGACCGGGGCGGCGGCGCCCGTCTGGCCCACAGCCCAACGCCGCCGTCGGCCGCGTCCCGACGGTGGAGCGGGTGGTGGCCGGCAACGGCACCCTCATGGTCGCCGGCTGCAAGGTCCAGGTCGGCCAGGTCCATCGCGGCAAGGCCGTCACCGTCGTTCTTGAAAAGACTCGATCTCGGGTGCTGTTCGACGGCGAGGAGCTGTCGCAGCACCCTCGAACCAGCGTCAAGGAGGTCGACCGGCTACGAGCAAGCGGCCACATCGACCACAGGATCCAGGCCTGGTGGAAAGCGTCAGGCGACACTGATCCGTCAATCATCAACTGAAGATCGACAAACGACACTGACCCAAGATCGTCACCGGACACGCCGGGCGATCAAGGGCCAGGATCTGGCTGAATCCGCAGGTCTACGCCTCGCCGGAGGTCAGCCCGATCGGGCAGGAGACCCCGGTCCCGCCGATCCCGCAGTAGCCGTTCGGGACCTTAAAAAGATACTGCTGGTGATACTCCTCCGCGAAGAAGTACTCCCCGGCCGGGGCGATCTCCGTGGTGATGGGGTCGTAGCCGGAGTCGGTGAGCACCTTCTGGTAGGCGTCACGCGAGGTCAGGGCCGACTTCTCCTGCTCGGGCGAGTGGAAGTAGATCGCCGAGCGGTACTGCGTGCCGACGTCGTTGCCCTGGCGCATGCCCTGGGTGGGGTCGTGCGCCTCCCAGAAGACGCGGAGCAGCTCCTCGTACGACACCCTGGTGGGGTCGAAGACGACGCGGACGAGCTCGGTGTGGCCGGTCCGGCCGGTGCAGACCTCCTCGTAGGTCGGGTTCGGCGTGTGGCCGCCCCCGTAGCCGACCGAGGTGGTGATGACGCCCGGGGTCTGCCAGAAGATGCGCTCGGCGCCCCAGAAACAGCCGAGTCCGAAGTCGGCGATCTCGCTTCCCTCGGGGTACGGCGGGGCGAGCGGGGCATCGAGGACCGCGTGGCGGCCGGGCACCGTGATCGGTGCGGGGCGGCCCGGGAGCGCGTTCTCCGGGGACACCATCGTGGTCTTGTTGCCGAACAGCCAGCCCATCGTGAGACCTCCTCTGACGCGTTCTCACCAGGTGGCAACCGGCGGAGGCCCGCCGATGTTCCCGTAAGGAACGCTTAACAACCGGAAAAGCACTACTAAATTGCGTTAAATCATGTAAGCAGCGAAGATGGGGGTCATGCCTGAAGCACGTCGGGGAGTTCTGTACGGTGTCGCCGCCTACACCATGTGGGGCCTGTTCCCGCTCTACTGGCCCCTGCTGAAACCGTCGGGCGCCCTGGAGATCCTGGCCCACCGTATCGCCTGGTCCCTGGTGGCGGTCGTGGTCATCCTGGCGGTACGCCGTCACTGGTCCTGGTTCCGCGAGCTGCTGCGCACCCCGGCGAAGCTCGGCCTGCTCGCGCTGGCCGCGGCGGTCATCACGCTCAACTGGGGCGTCTACATCTACGCCGTCAACACCGGGCACGTGGTCGAGAGCGCCCTGGGGTACTTCATCAACCCGCTGGTCAGCGTGGTCTTCGGTGTCTTCCTGCTGAAGGAGCGGCTGCGGCCGTGGCAGTGGGTCGCGGTGGGGCTGGGCACGGTGGCGGTGGTCGTCCTGACCATCGACTACGGGCGTCTCCCCTGGATAGCGCTGGTGCTGGCCGCCAGCTTCGGCACCTACGGGCTGATCAAGAAGATCGCCGGGGTGGGGTCCGCGGAGAGCATGACGGTCGAGACGCTGGTGCTGCTGCTGCCCGCGCTGGGCTACCTGGCCTATCTGGGGCAGCAGGGGACGAGCTCGTTCGGGCAGTGGGGGGCGGGGCATGCGCTGCTGCTGGCCGGGGCGGGGGTGGTCACCGCCGTTCCGCTGCTGTGCTTCACCGCCGCCGCGATCCGGGTGCCGCTCACCACGATCGGCCTGCTGCAGTACATCGCCCCGATCCTGCAGTTCCTGTGCGGGGTTCTGGTGGCGCGTGAGGTGATGCCGCCCAGCCGCTGGGTGGGGTTCGTCATCATCTGGCTGGCACTGTCGGTCTTCACCTGGGACAGCCTCCGCGCGGCCGGACGGGCCCGTCAGGCGGCGATCGCCACACCGGTGACCGCGGGCACCTGACCGGCGTCCCGGGGCGGTACACCGCCCTCGGACGCGTCTCGCCCTCACGGGCCTTCGTCCTCGGGAGGCTCCGCTCCCGGAAGCCCTCTCCTCCATAAGCCCCCGCCCCAAAAGGCCCGGCCCCGCGAGAGAGACCCGGCCCCCGAAGGCGACGCCCTCAGGAGCCGCGTACGGCGTGGACCAGGGGGGTGAGGACGGGGTCGATGCCGGCCTGCTCCAGTGCCGAGGACAGCGAGCGCTCGTAGGTGGGCGTCGCGTCGGCCAGGCGGGCGCGTCCCTCGTCGGTGATCAGCGAGTAGACGCCCCGGCGGTCGTCCGAGCAGAGGTCGCGCCGGGTCATCCCTGCCTCTTCGAGGCGCGCGACCAGGCGTGTCACCGAGCTCTGGTTGAGGCCCACGGCCTCGGCGAGCTCCTGCATGCGCATGCAGCCCCTGGGGGCGGTGGCGAGCCGTCCCAGGGCACGGTACTCCGAGAGGCCGAGGCCGTGCCCTCGCTGGAGCGCCTTGGCCAGCTCCGCCTCCACCCGGGCGTGCAAGAGGGCGAAATGGTCCCACGACATGGTGATTCCTCCTGGATTTCCTATCCAACAGGAGTCTACATGCACGTGCAACATTTGCTTGCACAGGCATGTAGCGATCCGGCGACTCCCCTGTGGGCCGGACCACCGCCCGGCCCACAGGGACGACGTGTCAGCCCGAACGCTCCACCACGTAGTCGCACAGGGCCAGGTAGGCGGCGCGCGCCGGGATGTCGGGAAGGGCCGCCAGGTCCTGCCGGGCCCGGTCGGTCCAGGCGAGCAGCTCTGCGCGGGCCCGCTCCATGGCGGGGTCGGCGCGGAGCAGGCGCAGGGTCTCCTCGACGTCCCCCTCGGCCACCGGCCCGGCCAGCAGCTCACGCAGGCGGGCGCTCTCGGGGCCGTCGGAGGCCAGCACGTAGAGCACGGGGAGGGTCCGGATGCCCTCGCGCAGGTCGGTGCCGGGAGTCTTGCCCGACTCGACCGACTCGGCGGCGACGTCCAGCAGGTCGTCGCTGAGCTGCCAGGCGACCCCGATGGCCTCGCACGCCCGGGTGACGCGCTCGACCACGTCGGGCGAGGCCCCGCTGAGCAGGGCCCCGAACCGGCCGGAGGTGGCGATCAGCGAGCCGGTCTTGTCGGCCAGCACCCCGATGTAGTGGGCCACCGGGTCCTCACCGGGACGGGGGCCGATGGTCTCGCGGATCTGGCCGCGTACCAGGCGGGAGAAGGTCTGGGCCTGGATCCTGATGATGTCGGCGCCGAGGTCGGCGAGGATCTCCGATGCCTGGGCGAACAGGTAGTCACCGGTCAGGATCGCCACGGTGTTGTCCCAGCGGGCGTTCGCCGACGGGGACCCCCGGCGGACCCGGGCCTCGTCCATCACGTCGTCGTGGTAGAGCGTCGCCAGGTGGGTCAGCTCGATCACCACCGCCCCGGGCACCACGCCCGGGGCGCCGGGCGAACCGAACTGGGCGGCGAGCAGGACCAGCATGGCGCGGAACCGCTTGCCGCCCGCCTCGATGAGGTGCTTGGACGCCTCCGTGACGAAGGCGTCGTCGCTCTGCACCGAGGACCGCAGCAGCTTCTCGACCTCCGCCAGCCCTGTCGCGACATCCTGCGCCAGCCGCTCGTCGACGAACGGAAGATCAACAACCGGTGGCGCAGCCATGGACCATTACTCCTCTAGCGAATGAACAGCGCGGACGCAGCCTGATCCGCGAGATCGAGCACCGGCTGCGGGAAGACCCCGAGCACTACCGTAGCCGCTGCCGCCAGGGCCACCACAGCCGAGGTCCCCACCGTGGGCGCCGCGATGGACGGCCCGTCGGCGGAGGGCTCGTTGAAGAACATCAGCACGATCACGCGGACGTAGAAGAACGCGGCGACGGCCGAGGTGACCACGCCCACGACGACCAGCGGCAGCGCGTCCCCGGCGACCGCGGCCGAGAACACCGCGTACTTGCCGAAGAAGCCGCTCGTGAGCGGGATGCCCGCGAAGGCCAGCAGGAAGAACGCGAAGATGCCGGCCAGGACCGGGGACCGCTTGCCCAGACCGGCCCAGCGCGACAGGTGCCCCGCCTCGCCGCCCGCGTCGCGGACCATGGTGACGACCGCGAAGGCGCCCACCGTGGTGAAGCCGTACGCGGCCAGGTAGAACAGGATGGCCGACAGGGCCTGGGCGTTCTGCTCGGCGGCGCCGATCGCGACGACACCGGTGAGCAGGAAGCCCGCGTGCGCGATCGAGGAGTACGCCAGCATCCGCTTGATCTCGGTCTGGGTGATCGCGAGGATCGCGCCGACGACCATCGTGAGGATCGCGACACCCCACATGATCGGCTGCCAGTTCCACTGGAGGCCGCCCAGGGCGACCCAGAAGACCCGCAGCAGCGCGCCGAAGGCGGCCACCAGCACGGTGGAGGCCATCAGGGCGGTCACCGCGGTGGGCGCGCCCTGGTACACGTCGGGCTTCCACGCCTGGAAGGGCGCGGCGCCGATCTTGAAGAACAGGCCGATGCCGAGCATCGCGGTGCCGATCAGCAGCAGCGTCTCCTGGCCGCTGACCCTGCCGAGCGCGGTGTTGACGGCGGCGAGGTCCACCGAACCGGCGTAGCCGTAGACCAGGGCCGTCCCGTACAGGAAGAAGGCCGACGAGAAGGCGCCCAGCAGGAAGTACTTGACCGAGGCCTCCTGCGAGAGCAGGCGGCGACGGCGGGCCAGGCCGCACAGCAGGTACAGCGGCAGGGACAGGACCTCCAGGCCGACGAACATGACCAGCAGGTCGTTGGCGGCGGCGAACAGCAGCATGCCGCCCACCGAGAACAGCAGCAGCGGGTAGACCTCGGTCTGGGCGTACCCGCCGAGGATCGCCTCCTCCTCGTCCGGGCTTCCCGGCACGGCCGCCGCCTGCGCGACGAACTGGTCCTCCTCGTTGATCAGGAGGGTGCTGACCAGGGCCAGGATGAGGATGACGCCCCAGATGAACAGGGAGGGCCCGTCCACCGCGACCGCGCCCATGGCCGCCGGGGCGTCCGGCAGGCCGCCGCGGGCGGCCAGCACGGTCGTCACGAACGCGCCGAACAGGGCGAGCAGGGTGAGCGGCACGTGGATCGACTTGCGCAGGTACCGGGGCGCGAACGCCTCGACGAGCACACCGACGATCGCCGCGCCGAACACGAGCAGCATCGGTGAGAGCAGCGCGTATTCGATCGTCGGGGCTTGGATGGTGCCGTTCACTGACCGGCCCCCTTCTCCGCCACGGCGGGGGTGAACGGTTCGACGCCGACGCTGGAGAGCGTCTTGTCCACCGCGGGATTGATCACATCGAGCATCGGCTTGGGGAAGAAGCCCAGGATGAGGATCACCGCGATCAGCGGCGCCATCACCCACTTCTCACGCCGGTCGAGGTCGGGCAGGGTCGCGACCGACTCGGCCGTCGGCCCGTTCATCGTGCGCTGGTACATCCACAGGATGTAGACGGCCGCCAGGATCACGCCGGTCGTCCCGATGATCGCCGGGATCGCGTACCGCTCGTAGGTGCCGAGCAGGACCATGAACTCGCTGACGAACGTCGACAGGCCGGGCAGCGAGAGCCCGGACAGGCCGGCGATCAGGAAGGTGCCGGCGAGCACCGGGGCGACCTTCTGCACGCCCCCGTAGTCGGCGATCCTGCTGGAGCCCCGGCGGTAGATCAGGAAGCCCGCGATCAGGAACAGCGCGCCCGTGGAGAAGCCGTGGTTGACCATGTAGAGGGTGGCACCGCTGCCGCCGTCCCTGGTCATCGCGAACACGCCCAGCGCGATGAAGCCGAAGTGCGAGATCGAGGTGTAGGCGATCAGGCGCTTCATGTCGGTCTGGCCGATGGCCACGATCGCGCCGTAGACGATGCCGACGACCGAGAGCACGATCACCAGCGGGGTGAAGAACTTCGACGCCCCGGGGAACAGCTCCAGGCAGAAGCGGAGCATGCCGTACGTGCCGACCTTGTCCAGCACGCCCACCAGCAGCACCGCGGCGCCGGCCGGGGCCTGCGCGGCCGCGTCGGGCAGCCAGGTGTGGAACGGCCACAGCGGCGCCTTGACGGCGAAGGCGATGAAGAAGCCCGCGAAGAGCCACTTCTGCGTGGTCGGGTCCTGCACGGCCCCGATGAGCTCGGGGAACATGAAGGTGCCCTTGGCGGCGACCACGTAGAGGGCGATCACCGCGACCAGCATGAGCAGCCCGCCGAAGAGCGAGTAGAGCAGGAACTTCACGGCCGCGTAGGACCGCTGCGCCCCGCCGTACGACCCGATCATGAAGTACATCGGGATCAGCATGGCTTCGAAGAAGACGTAGAACAGGAAGACGTCGGTGGCCGCGAAGACACCGATCATCATCGCTTCCAGCACCAGCAGCAGCGCGAAGTAGGTCTTCACCGACCGCTTCGGCGTCACGGTCCTGGGCTCCTCGCCCGGCACCGTCACGACCGTGCCGTCGGCGTCGTGCCAGGAGGCGAGGATCACGATCGGCACCAGCACCGCCGAGAGCGCGATCAGCACCAGCGCGATGCCGTCCACGCCGACGCCGTAGTGCACGCCGAAGCGCGGGATCCAGTCGTAGACCTCGGCGAACTGGAAGCGGGTCTGCGAGGTGGGGTTGAACTGCACGGCGACGACGACGGTCAGCGCCAGCACGACCAGCGAGACCACCATGGCCAGCTGCTTGGCGAGCTTGTCACTCTTGACAAGGGAGACACCCACCGCGCCCAGAACGGGCACGGCCATCAGGGTCGAGAGCCAGGGCATCACATGTTCCCTACGTAGAGCAGCGCGCCAACGACCACGGCGGCACCGAAGAGGATGGACAACGCGTAGGACCGTACGTAGCCGGTCTGGATGCGGCGCAGCCGGCCGGAGGAGCCGCCGATCCCCGCCGCCAGGCCGTTGACCACACCGTCGATGCCGCGGTTGTCGAAGAACACCGCGATCCGGGTGAGCCACTGGCCCGGGCGCATGAACAGCGCCTCGTTCAGCGTGTCGCCGTAGAGGTCACGACGGGCGAACGTGGTGAGGAACGAGCCGCGCGGGGCGAGCGCGGGCACCTCGGCGGCGCCGTAGCGGAACCAGGCGAACGCGGCACCGACGGCGACCAGCGCGAGCGTGGCCAGGCCGGGGACGCTGAGGGCGTGGAACGCGGGCAGGTCCTTGGGACGGCCGACGGCCGGGGCGATGAACAGCATGAACCGGTTGCCCAGGATCAGGAAGGCGCCCAGGAAGATCGAGCCGATGGAGAGCACGACCAGCGGGATCGTCATCACGGCGGGCGACTCGTGCGGGTGGGCGTCGTCGGCCCAGCGCCGCTTGCCGAAGAAGGTCATGAAGACCATCCGCGACATGTAGAAGCCGGTGATGCCGGCGCCCAGCACCGCGAGCCAGCCCAGGATCGCGTTGTGGTGCATGGCCGTCTCGATGATGCCGTCCTTGGTGAAGTAACCGGACAGCAGCGGGAAGCCGATGATCGCGAGGTAGCCGATGATGAACGTGATCGCGGTGACCTTCATCACCGGGAACAGCCCGCCGTACCTGCGCATGTCGACCTCGTCGTTCATGCCGTGCATGACCGAGCCCGCGCCGAGGAACATGTTGGCCTTGAAGAAGCCGTGCGTGATCAGGTGCGCGATGGCGAACGCGTAGCCCACCGGGCCGAGGCCCGCGGCGAGCATCATGTAGCCGATCTGCGACATCGTCGAGCCGGCCAGGCCCTTCTTGATGTCGTCCTTGGCGCAACCGATGATCGCACCGGCGAGCAGCGTGGCCACACCGACGATCGTCACGACGAGCTGCGCGGTCGGGGCGTTCTCGAAGAACGCGCCGGAGCGGACCACGAGGTAGACGCCCGCGGTGACCATGGTCGCGGCGTGGATGAGGGCCGAGACCGGGGTCGGGCCCTCCATCGCGTCCAGCAGCCAGGACTGCAGCGGCAGCTGGGCCGACTTGCCGCAGGCGCCGAGCAGCAGCAGCAGGCCGATCGCGGTGACCGTGGTCTGCGAGACCGCGCCGGCCTGCATCGCCCCGCCGACGGCCACCTTGGTGAGCGACTGGAAGTCGACCGTGCCGAACACCGTGAAGATCGTGAAGATCGCGATCAGGAGGCCGAAGTCACCGACGCGGTTGACGACGAACGCCTTCTTGGCGGCGGTGGCCGCGCGCGGCCTGACGTACCAGAACCCGATCAGCAGGTACGAGGCCAGGCCCACGCCCTCCCAGCCGATGAACAGGGCGATGTAGTTGTCGGCCAGCACCAGCAGCAGCATCGCCGCGACGAACAGGTTCAGGTACGCGAAGAACCTGCGCCGGTCGTGGTCGTGCGACATGTAACCGATCGAGTAGATGTGGATCAGCGATCCCACACCGGTGATCAGCAGCGCGAAGCTGATCGACAGCGGGTCGATCAGCAGCCCCATGTCGGCGATGCCGGGGATGAACTCGTACAGCGGGACGCCCTGGCGGCGCTGCTCGGGGTTGAGGCCGAGCAGCTGGAGGAAGACGGCGACGGCCACCGCGAAGGCGCCCAGGGACATCGCGACGCCGAGGAGGTGCCCCCAGCGGTCGGAGCGGCGCCCGAGCAGCAACAGGACCGCGGCGCCGAGCAACGGGAGCGCGATCATGAGCCAGGAGACCCCGATCGCGCCCCCGGAATGCTGGATGATCTCAGCGGGTTCCACGGCCACCTCTTAGTACTTCAGCAGGTTGGCGTCGTCCACAGACGCCGACCTGCGGGTTCGGAAGATCATCACGATGATGGCGAGGCCGACGACGACCTCGGCCGCGGCCACCACCATCACGAAGAACGCGATGAGCTGGCCGTCCAGGTTGCCGTGCTGCCTGGCGAAGGTGACGAACGCGAGGTTGCAGGCGTTGAGCATGAGCTCGACGCACATGAACACCACGATCGCGTTGCGCCGCACCAGCACGCCGACGGCGCCGATCGCGAACAGCAGCGCGGAGAGCACCAGGTAGTGAGTGGTCACTTGCCGTCCTCCTGCGGGAGCGCCGGGTCCTTCACCTGGACGGGCGCGGTGTCCGGGCCGGGCGCGCGGTCGGTGTCCGCGTCCTTCTCCAGGACCTGCTTGATGAGCGCCGCCTTGGCCGGGTCGGTCGGCGCGAAGCCGTCCTCCATCTCGTGCCGGGCCAGCACCCGATTGATGGACTTGGCCGCGACCGTGCCGTCGGGCAGCAGGGCGGGCATGTCGATCGCGTTGTGCAGCGCGTAGGTGCCGGGGCCGGGCAGCGGCGAGGGCTGCGGGCCGCTGAAGCGGGCACGGGACAGGTCGCGCTGGGTGGCCTTGGGCCGGATCCGCTCGCGGTGCGCCAGCACCATCGCGCCGAGCGCGGCGGTGATCAGCAGCGCCGAGGTGACCTCGAAGGCGAACACGTGCCTGGTGAAGATCAGCTGGGCCAGCGAGGGCACGTTGCCGCCCGCCGCCTGGACCGCCTGGTCCATGCCGACCGGCGCGGAGAAGGCCGCGTTGCCGACGCCCAGGGCGAGCAGGGCGGCGAACGACAGGCCCGCCACGGCCGCCCAGAGCCGCTGTCCCTTGATCGTCTCCACCAGCGAGTCGGCGGAGTCGACGCCGACCAGCATCAGCACGAACAGGAAGAGCATCATGACCGCGCCGGTGTAGACGATGATCTGCACCGCGGCGAGGAAGGGGGCGTCCTGGATGGCGTACAGCACGGCCAGCGAGAGCATGACGACGCCCAGCATGAGCGCCGAGTAGACCGCCTTGCGGCTGAAGACGAGGCCGAGGGCCGCCGCCACCGAGACGACGGCCAGGACCCAGAACGTGACGGTCTCACCCATTGTTGCGTCCCAGCCGGTAGTAGTCCTCTTCGGTCTCGCCGAGACGCATGGGGTGCGGCGGGATCTCCATGCCGGGACCGAGCGGCGCGAGCAGCATCTCCTTGGTGTAGATGAGGCTCTCACGGCTGGTGTCGGCGAGCTCGTACTCGTTGGTCATCGTCAGCGCCCGTGTCGGGCACGCCTCGATGCACAGGCCGCACAGGATGCACCGCAGGTAGTTGATCTGGTAGGTGCGTCCGTAGCGCTCACCGGGCGAGAACCGCTCCTCGTCGGTGTTGTCGGCGCCCTCGACGAAGATCGCGTCGGCCGGGCAGGCCCAGGCGCACAGCTCGCAGCCGACGCACTTCTCCAGGCCGTCGGGCCAGCGGTTGAGCTGGTGCCGGCCGTGGAAGCGCGGAGCCGTGGGCTTGTGCTCCTCGGGATAGTTGACCGTCTCGACCTTCTTGAACATCGTGTGGAAGGTCACGCCGAACCCCTTGATGGGGTTCAGCCAATCAGTTGCTCCCACTGGGAACCTCCTTGCGCGCTACACCGTGGTAGTGCGGCAGGTCGAGCGGCGGAACCGGGAAGCCACCCGCGGCGGGCTCGGCTTGGAGTTGCTCGAACTCGGCCTCGACCTGGGCGGCCTTGGCCTCCTTGCGCTTCTGCAGCACGCTGTCGAAGCGCCACCAGATCCCCAGGCAGGCGACCATGACCAGCGCGGCCAGGATGAGCACCAGCGCCCGGTTGACCTCGGGCAGCTGCAGGGCCCTGACGGTGGCCACGAGCAGGATCCACGCCAGGTTGATCGGGATGAGGATCTTCCAGCCGAGCGCCATGAGCTGGTCGTACCTGACGCGCGGCAGCGAGGCGCGGCACCAGACGAAGAAGGAGAAGACCAGCACCATCTTGAGGAAGAACCACAGCAGCGGCCACCAGCCGGCGTTGGCCCCGTCCCACATGGAGATCGGCCACGGGGCCCGCCAGCCGCCCATGAACAGGGTGATGGAGACCGC
Source organism: Streptosporangium sp. NPDC050855 (assembly GCF_044456585.1). NCBI lineage: Bacteria > Bacillati > Actinomycetota > Actinomycetes > Streptosporangiales > Streptosporangiaceae > Streptosporangium > Streptosporangium sp. NPDC050855. The sequence continues at coordinate 287,013 of NZ_JBITFY010000001.1, read as the reverse complement.
GGAGACCACGAAGACGTTGACGTACTCGGCGAGCATGATGACCGCGAACTTCAGCGAGTTGGAGTACTCGGTCTGGAAGCCGCCGACCAGCTCGCCCTCGCCTTCGGGCAGGTCGAAGGGGACCCGGTTGGTCTCGCCCAGCATGGTGACGATGTAGATCAGGAAGGACGGGATCAGCAGGATCATGTACCACGAGGGCATCGGCAGCTGCAGCCCGCCCAGCGTGAGCGTCCCGCCGCTGGCCTGCGCCGCGACGATCTCGGAGGTGGACAGCGTCCCGGCGAACAGGAACACGCCGACGAACGACAGTCCCATCGCGATCTCGTACGAGACCACCTGGGCGCTGGCCCGCAGGCCGCCCAGGACCGAGTACGGCGAGCGCGAGCCCCAGCCGGCCAGCACGACGCCGTAGACGCCGATGGAGGCCATCGCCAGCACCAGCAGCACCGCGACCGGGAGGTCGGTGAGCTGCAGCGGCGTCTGGACGCCGAACATCGAGACCTTCGGGCCCATCGGGATGACGGAGAAGGCCAGGAAGGCCGGGACCGCGAGCACGACCGGGGCGATGAAGTAGATCACCTTGTCGACGGTCCGGGGCATCAGGTCTTCCTTGAGCCCCATCTTGAGGCCGTCGGCCACCGACTGGAGCAGCCCGAACTTGCCCGCGCGGTTGGGGCCGTACCGGTTCTGCATGCGCGAGATGAGCTTGCGCTCGAACCAGACGCCGAACAGCACGCCCAGCATCAGGACGATGAAGATGACGACGGCCTTGATGATGCTGATCCAGAGCGGGTCCTTGCCGAAGTCGGCGAGGGTCGGATCGGCCGCTAGAAGAGTCCGGGCATTCATTACCGCTCCTCGTTGGCTTCGCCGGCGGCACGTGCCTCGCCGGCCCTCGTGCCGGGGGCACGCTCGTCGGGACCGGCTCCGGCGCCCACGACGGTGCCCGTGATGACCCCCGTGGCACCGTCGGTGACGGTACCCGCGACGGTGCTCACCGCGGCGGGCGTGGCCGGGCTCGCCGCGGCCGGGGCGACCGACCGGTCGTCCGCGGTGCCGGTCCGGGAGGCGGCGATCGTGACGACGTCGCCGGGGACCGCGCGCAGGTCGCGGGTGATCGAGCGGCCGGCGGAGTTGGCCGGCAGCCAGACCACCCGGTCGGGCAGGGCCGCGAACCGCACCGGCAGGGTCAGCGAGCCGCGCTCGGTGCCGACCGTGACCTGGCCGCCGTCGGTCAGGCCGGTCTCGGCCGCGGTGGCCGGGGAGACCAGCGCCACGGCCGGGCGGGCGGTACCGGCCAGGTACGGCTCGCCGGCCTGCAGGCGGCCGTCGTCGAGCAGCAGGTGCCAGCTCGCCAGGACGGCCTGCCCGGCCTCCGGACGGACGGCCGGGCGGCCGACGGCGTCGGGGGCGGCGGCGCGGGGGCCGCGCCAGGCGCCGATCGAGGCCAGCTCGCGGCGGGCCGCGGCGGCGTCGGGCAGGCCCAGGTGGACGTCCATGGCGTCGGCGATGGCGGAGACGACCCGCAGGTCGCTCATGACGCCGGGGACGGTGAGCGCCTCGGTGAAGGTGCGCCCGCGTCCCTCCCAGTCGACGAAGGTGCCGGACTTCTCGGCGACCACGGCGACCGGGAACACCACGTCGGCGCGGTCGGTGACCGCGCTGGCGCGCTGCTCCAGGCTCACGATGAACGGGGTGTTCTCCATGGCCAGCAGGGCGGCGTGCGGCGCGGCCAGGTCGTAGGGGTCGACCCCGGCCACCACCAGGGCGTCCAGCTCGCCGTCGAGGGCGGCGGCCAGCATGCCCGTGGTGTCGCGGCCCTCGGCCTCGGGCAGGGAGGCGACGTCCCAGGCGCGGGCGATCTCGGCGCGGGCGCCGTCGTCGCCGACCGGGCGGCCGATCGGCAGCAGGTTCGGCAGCGCACCGGCCTCCAGGGCGCCGCGCTCACCGGCGCGGCGCGGCACCCAGGCCAGCCGGGCCCCGGTGGAGGAGGCGAGCCTCAGCACCGCCGACAGCGCGCCCGGCGCGGTGGCGAGCCGCTCGCCGACCAGGATGACCGCGCCCGGCAGGCGGACCGCCGCGGCCGCGGCCGGGTCGGCGGCGGCCAGATCGTCCAGCACGGCGGCCTCGGTGCCCGGGACGGCCGGGATCAGCGTGCCGCCCATCTTGGCCAGCCCGGGGCCGGCGAACGGCGCTACCGAGAAGACCTTCAGGCCCTTCTTGCGCCACGCCTTGCGCAGCCGCAGGAAGACGATCGGCGACTCCTCGTCGGGCTCGAACCCGGCCAGCAGCACCGCCGGGGCGTTCTCCAGGTCGGCGTAGCGGACCTCGATGCCCTTGCCGGCCACGGCGTGCGCCAGGAACAGCGTCTCCTCGGCCGAGTGCGGGCGGGCGCGGAAGTCGATGTCGTTGGTGCCGAGCGCGAGCCGGGCGAACTTGGCGTACCCGTACGCCTCCTCGACGGTGACCCGGCCGCCGACGAGCACGCCCGCGCGCCCGCGGGCCGCGGCCAGGCCCTTGGCCGCGACGGCGAACGCCTCCGGCCAGGAGGCCGGGACCAGGCGGCCCTGCTCGTCACGGATCAGGGGCGTGCGCAGCCGGTCGGGCTGGGTGGCGTAGGTGAAGGCCCAGCGGCCCTTGTCGCAGTTCCACTCCTCGTTGACCTCGGGGTCGTCCCCGGCCAGGCGGCGGGTGACCTTGCCGCGCCGGTGGTCGGTGCGCAGCGAGCAGCCGCTGGCGCAGTGCTCGCAGGCGGTGGGGGTGGAGACCAGGTCGAACGGGCGGGCCTGGAAGCGGTAGGCGGCGCTGGTCAGCGCGCCCACCGGGCAGATCTGCACGGTGTTGCCGGAGAAGTAGGACTCGAACGGCTCGCCGTCCGCGGCGCCGACCTGCTCCTTGGCCCCGCGCTCGAAGAAGTCGATGAACGGGTCACCGGCGATCTCGTCGGAGAAGCGGATGCAGCGCGCGCACTGGACGCAGCGCTCGCGGTCGAGCAGCACCTCCGTGGAGAGCGGCACCGGCTTCTCGAACGTCCGCTTCTTCTCCGCGAAGCGGCTCTCGCCCTGGCCGTTGGACATGGCCTGGTTCTGCAGCGGGCACTCGCCGCCCTTGTCGCAGACCGGGCAGTCCAGCGGGTGGTTCAGCAGCAGCATCTCCATGACGCCGCGCTGGGCCTTCTCCGCGACGGGAGAGGTGAGCTGGGTCTGCACGACCATGCCCTGGGCGACCTCGATCGCGCAGGACGGCTGCGGCTTGGGGAAGCCGCGGCCGTTGCCGGCGTCGGGGATGTCCACCAGGCACTGGCGGCAGTTGGCGGCCGGCTCCAGCAGCGGGTGGTCGCAGAACCGGGGGATCTGGATGCCGAGCAGCTCGGCCGCCCGGATGATCAGCGTGCCCTTGGGGACGCTCACCTGGAAGCCGTCGATGGTGACGGTGACCAGGTCCACCGGCGCCTGCGCCGGGGTGGTGGCTTCGACGGTCATGGCGTCTCCTCCGTCGGCCTGGCGACCGAGACGGTGCTGTGCTTGCCGGTTGGCTGCCTGAGCGCGTTCACTTCGCCGCCCACACGGTGGAGGGGGCGTGATCGAACGGGCAGCCGCCGATCTCGAAGTGCCTGAGGTACTCGTCGCGGAAGTGCTTGACCGACGAGTGGATGGGGCTGGTGGCACCGTCGCCCAGGGCGCAGAAGGACCGGCCCAGGATGTTGTCGGCGATGTCGGTGATCGTGGTCAGGTCCTCCTCGGTGCCCTGGCCCTTCTCCAGCCGCTTGAGCACCTGCTTGAGCCAGAAGGTGCCCTCCCGGCAGGGGGTGCACTTGCCGCAGGACTCGTGCGCGTAGAACTCGGTCCAGCGCAGTACGGCGCGCACCACGCAGGTGGTCTCGTCGAAGATCTGCAGCGCCCGGGTGCCGAGCATCGAGCCCTTGGCGCCGACGGACTCGAAGTCCAGCGGGACGTCCAGGTGCTCGGCGGTGAAGATCGGGGTGCTCGACCCTCCGGGGGTCCAGAACTTGAGCGTGTGGCCCTCGCGGATGCCGCCGGACATCTCCAGCAGCTCGCGCAGCGTGATGCCGAGCGGGGCCTCGTACTGGCCGGGGCGGGTGACGTGGCCGCTCAGCGAGAAGATGCCGAAGCCCTTGGACTTCTCCGTGCCCATCCCGGCGAACCAGTCGGCGCCGTTGGCGATGATCGAGGGGACGCTGGCCACCGACTCGACGTTGTTGACCACGGTGGGCGAGGCGTACAGGCCCGCCACGGCCGGGAAGGGCGGCTTGAGCCTGGGCTGGCCCCGGTAGCCCTCCAGCGAGTCGAGCAGCGCCGTCTCCTCGCCGCAGATGTAGGCGCCGGCCCCGCTGTGCACCACGAGCTCCAGGTCGAACCCGGAGCCGAACAGGTCACGGCCGAGGAAGCCCTTGGCGTACGCCTCGGCCACGGCCGCCTGCAGGCGGCGCACGACGTGCACCACCTCGCCGCGCACGTAGATGAACGCGTGGTTGGCGCGGATCGCGTACGCGGTGATGATGACGCCCTCGACCAGCGCGTGCGGGTTGGCCATCATCAGCGGGATGTCCTTGCACGTGCCGGGCTCGGACTCGTCGGCGTTGACCACCAGGTAGTGCGGCTTGCCGTCCCCCTGGGGGATGAAGCCCCACTTCATGCCGGTGGGGAAGCCCGCGCCCCCGCGACCGCGCAGGCCGGAGTCCTTGACCGCCTGGATCACGGCGTCCGGGTCCATGCCCAGCGCCTTCTCGGCCGCCGAGTAATCGCCGTAGCCCTCCAGGGTGAAGGAGTTCGGCTGGTCCCAGTTCGCGGTGAGAACCGGGGTGAGAGTGGTCACTTCGTCTCCTCGCCTGGCAGCCCGTCGCCGGGCGACGGGGTCGTGCCGTGCATGCCGGCTCGTTCGTTGCGCCCGTTCACGCCTCGGGAGCCTTCCATCCGTTGGCCTTGGCGATCCTGAGCCCCTCCAGCGAGGAGTCTCCCGCCGAGGGGCCGTCACCGGCCAGGCCGTCGGGCAGGCCCGCGAGCACCCGCGAGGCCTCCTTGAACGTGCAGAGCCTCTTCGGGCCGCGGGTCGGCGCGATCTCCTTGCCGTCCCGCAGGTCGTCGACGAGCTGCTTGGCCGAGGCGGGGGTCTGGTTGTCGAAGAACTCCCAGTTGACCATCATGACCGGGGCGAAGTCGCAGGCGGCGTTGCACTCCAGCCGCTCCAGCGAGACCTTGCCGTCGGGGGTGGTCTCGTCGTGGCCGACGCCGGTGTGCTCGGTCAGCTCGTCCCAGATCTGGTCGCCGCCCATGACCGCGCAGAGCGTGTTGATGCACACGCCCACGTGGTACTGGCCCATCGGCTTGCGCTTGTACATGGTGTAGAAGGTGGACACGCCGACCACCTCGGCCTTGCTCAGGCCGAGGATCTCGGCGCAGAACTCGTGGCCGGCGTCGGAGACGTAGCCGTCCTGGGACTGCACCAGGTGCAGCAGGGGCAGCAGGGCCGACCGCGGCCTGGGGTAGCGGCCGATGATCTCCTTGGCGTCGCGCTCCAGGCGCTCGCGGACCTCGGGGCCGTACGTCCCGGCCTGGGCCGCGCTCTCCTGGCGGCCCGTGCCGGGGGCGCCCGCGTTGGAGGGCTCGCCGCCCGTGCCGGTGCTCGTGCTCAGGGCGGTCTCGCCCGTCAGGCCGGTGCCGGTGGACGCGCCGGCGTCCCCGGGCGAGCTGTTGTCCGGCTCGTCGGCCGGGCGCGTGGTCGCGCTCATCGGTCGACACCTCCCATCACGGGGTCGATCGAGGCCACCGCCGAGATGACGTCGGCGATCATTCCGCCCTCGCACGTCGCGGGCACGGCCTGCAGGTTCGTGAAGGACGGATCGCGGAAGTGGACGCGGTAGGGGCGGGTGCCCCCGTCGCTGACCACGTGGGCGCCGAGCTCGCCGCGGGGCGACTCGACCGGGCAGTAGACCTGTCCGGCCGGGACCCTGAAGCCCTCGGTCACCAGCTTGAAGTGGTGGATGAGCGCCTCCATGGATCCGCTCATGATGTGCGCGATGTGGTCGGGCGAGTTGCCCAGGCCGTCGGGGCCGAGCGCGAGCTGCGCGGGCCAGCCGATCTTCTTGTCGTCGATCATGACCCGGCCGTTCTTGAGCGGGCCGGAGATGCGGTCGAGGGCCTGCTCGATGATCTTGAGCGACTCCTCCATCTCGGCCACCCGGACCAGGTAGCGGCCGTAGACGTCGGCGCTCTTCTCGGTCGGCACGTCGAACTCGTAGGTCTCGTAGCCGCAGTAGGGCTGCGACTTGCGCAGGTCCCAGGGCAGGCCCGCGGCCCGCAGCATCGGCCCGGTGATGCCCAGCGCCATGCAGCCGGTGAGGTCGAGGTAGGCGACGTCCCGGGTGCGGGCCAGGTAGACCGGGTTGGCGTCGAGCATCTTGCGCATGTCCCTGATGCGCTGCGGCATGATCTTGAGCAGCTCGGCGACCTTGTCGACGGAGCCGGCCGGCAGGTCGACGGAGACGCCGCCCGGCCGGACGTAGGCCATGTTCATCCGCAGGCCGGTGATGTACTCCATCACGTCGAGCACCAGCTCGCGCTCGCGGGTCCCGAACAGGAACGGGGTGGTCGCGCCCAGCTCCATGCCGAAGGTGCCGATGGCCACCATGTGCGAGGAGATGCGGGTGAGCTCCATCATCATCACGCGGATGGCCTGGGCCCGCTCGGGGACGCGGTCGGTGATGCCGAGCAGCTTCTCCACGGCCATGCAGTACGCCGTCTCGTTGAAGATCGGCGAGAGGTAGTCCATCCGGGTGACGAACGTCGGTCCCTGGGTCCACGTCCGGTACTCGAGGTTCTTCTCGATGCCGGTGTGCAGGTAGCCGATGACCGTGCGGGCCTCGGTGACCGTCTCGCCGTCCAGGTTCAGCACCAGCCGGAGCACGCCGTGCGTGGACGGGTGCTGGGGGCCCATGTTGATGACGAGCTGCTGGTCCTGCTGGCCGCTGAGGGTCTCGACCAGTTCCGTCCAGTCGTTGCCGGAGACGGTGTAGACCCTGCCCTCGGTGGCCTCGGTGGCCTCCTCGTAGGGGGCGCTCATGTGTAAGACCTCCTCTGGTCCGGCGCGGGGATCTCGGCGCCGCGGTACTCGACCGGGATGCCGCCGAGCGGGTAGTCCTTGCGCTGGGGGTGGCCGTCCCAGTCGTCGGGCATCATGATCCGGGTCAGCGCCGGGTGGCCGTCGAAGATGATGCCGAAGAAGTCCCAGGTCTCCCGCTCGTGCCAGTCGTTCGTCGGGTAGATCGAGACCGTGGAGGGAATGTGCGGGTCGGCGTCGGAGCAGGAGACCTCGACGCGCATCCGGCGGTTGTGCGTGATCGAGCACAGGTGGTAGACCGCGCGCAGCTCCTGACCCTCGAGGTCGGGATAGTGCACGCCGGAGACGCCGAGCGAGAGCTCGAAGCGCAGCGCCGGGTCGTCGCGGAGCACCCGCATGACCTCCGGCAGGCGCTCGCGCCTGACGTGGAAGGTCAGCTCGCCGCGGTCGACGACGACGCGCTCGACGGCCTCGCCGAAGGAGGCGCCCAGGGCGCGCTCCAGCTCGTCGGCGATCGTGTCGTAGTAGCCGCCGTACGGGCGGACGCTGGACAGCTCGGGCTTGCGCCGCACGACGAGACGGCCGTAGCCCGAGGTGTCACCGCTGCCCTTGGCGCCGAACATGCCCAGGCGGGTCACCGGCTGCTCGGGCACCTCGGGGACCTCGGGGAGGTTGCCGGTGGGTTCGGTCGTCATTTGACGGTTCCCTGGTCGATGAGCGGCAGCGTCCGCAGGGCCTGCAGTTCGAGATCGTCGATCTGCTTGGCGCGGTGCGCGCCGAACTTGGTGTTCTGGATCTTGTCGTGCAGCTTGACGATCGCGTCGATCAGCATCTCGGGCCGCGGCGGGCAGCCGGGCAGGTAGATGTCCACCGGCACGACGTGGTCGACGCCCTGCACGATCGCGTAGTTGTTGAACATGCCGCCGCTGGAGGCGCAGACGCCCATGGCGATGACCCACTTGGGCTCGGCCATCTGGTCGTAGATCTGGCGCAGCACCGGGGCCATCTTCTGCGACAGCCGGCCCGCGACGATCATCAGGTCGGCCTGGCGCGGAGACGCCGAGGCGCGCTCCATGCCGAAGCGCGCCAGGTCGTGCTTGGGTCCGCCGGTGGACATCAGCTCGATGGCGCAGCAGGCGAGACCGAAGGTCGCCGGCCAGACGGAGTTCTTGCGCGCCCAGCCGGCCACCTGCTCGACCGTGCTGAGCATGAATCCGCTCGGAAGTTTCTCTTCAAGACCCATATCTAGTCCCAGTCCAGACCCTTGCGGCGCCACACGTACGCGTAGGCCACGAGCACGGTGACGATGAACAGGAGCATCTCGACCAACCCGAAGATGCCGAGCTGGTCGAAGGCGACCGCCCACGGGTAGAGGAAGATGATCTCGATGTCGAACACGATGAACAGCATCGCGGTGATCATGTACTTGAGCGGGAAACGTCCTCCGCCCACGGGCTGGGGCGTCGGCTCGATGCCGCATTCGTAGGCGTCGAGTTTCGCGCGGTTCCAGCGCTTGGGACCGGTGAAGGGCGCGATCGTCACCGAGAAGATCGCGAATCCCGCCGCGAGCACGGCGAGCACCAGGATGGGTGCGTACAACTCCATCGCTACGCCTCCTCTCCCATCTCCACGCGCGCCGGCGCGTAGCTCTGCATGTCGGTGTGTTCCGGAAGTCTAGGCAGGGCGATCATCGCCCCGGGTCGCAGGTGCCGTCGGGCACGCCGATTGATGATCATGCCGGTGGCGCCGCCTTGGACAGGGCGTTGATGATGCGGTCGGACGCGTCACCCCGCCGGTCGGTGAGATTAGCAAGGAGTTTGAGCGCGAAGCGCATCAGGCGGGGGTGCGGCAGCGCGTGACGGGTGGCGAAGTTCATCACGCCGCGGTGCCCGATGAGCTCCACGAACCCGCGGCCGAGGGTGAAGTAGCCGCCGTAGGCGTCCTTCAGCGTCCGAGGATATGCCCGCAGCACCCGCTCGCGCTGGGCGGGGGTCACCCTGCCGAGCGCCTGGACGATCGACTCCGCGGCGATGTGCCCGCTCTCCATCGCGTACGCGATGCCCTCGCCGTTGAACGGGTTGATCATCCCGCCCGCGTCGCCCACCAGCACCAGGCCCCGCGTGTAGTGCGGCTGGCGGTTGAAGGCCATCGGCAGCGCGGCGCCCCTGATCGGGGACGTCATGTTCTCCTCGACGTAGCCCCACTCGGGGGGCATGCCCTTCACCCAGCGCTTGAGCAGGTCGCGGTAGTCCATGCCCTTGAAGGACTCGCTGGTGTTCAGCAGGCCCAGGCCGACGTTGGAGGTGCCGTCACCGACGCCGAAGATCCAGCCGTAGCCCGGCAGCAGGGTGTCGCCGTCCCAGAGCTCCAGCCAGGTCTCCAGGTAGTCGTCGTCGTGGCGGGGGCTCTCGAAGTAGGTGCGCACCGCGACGCCCATCGGGCGGTCCTCGCGCTTGTGCAGCCCCATCGCCAGGGAGATCCGGGTGGAGTTGCCGTCGGCGGCGACCACCAGCCGGGAGCGGTAGGAGACCTCCTCGCCCTCCCGCTTGGCCACCACGCCGACGACGTGCCCGCTGCGCTCGTCCAGGATCGGGGCGGTGACGTTGACCCCCTGGACCAGCCGGACGCCCGCCTTGACCGCGTTGCCGGCCAGGATCTCGTCGAAGTCCTGGCGGGTGCGGACCAGGCCGAAGTCGGGGTAGCTGGCCAGCTCGGGCCAGTCCAGCTCGAAGCGCATGCCGCCGCCGACCACGCGCAGGCCCTTGTTGCGGACCCAGCCGGGGGCGTCGATGTCGATCCCCATGGCGATGAGCTGCTTGACGGCCCGGGGGGTCAGGCCGTCGCCGCAGACCTTCTCGCGGGGGAAGGTGGTCTTCTCCAGCAGCAGGACGTCGAGTCCGGCCTGGGCGAGATGGAAAGCGGTCGTCGAACCGGCAGGCCCGGCGCCGACGACGATGACGTCGGCGTCAGCCTCAGCGATCTTTCGCTGTACGACGGCTGGCACGGTCACGGGACCTGTCCTGTCCTACACGCTGTGGGGGCCTCGGGGTGAGGGGCCTTTCGTTCCTTTGTGAAGGTCTTCACAAACTTGTCGCGCCGAAGTCTAACGCCTTTGCGGAGCAAAGTGTCAGGCGGGTGCGGCTACGGATCGGCAACCTTCTACGCGGTCTCGGGCCCGGGCTTGTACGCCCGGTGAAGAGCCACGATGCCGAGGCTCAGGTTGCGCCAGGCCACCCGCTCCCAGCCCGCTCCCTGGATGATCCTCGCCAGCCCCGCCTGGTCCGGCCAGGCCCGGATCGACTCCGCCAGATACTCGTAGGAGTCGTCGTTGGAACCCAGGACCTTCGCGACCTGCGGCATCAGTTTCATCAGGTACCGCGAGTATACGAGGTCGAACGACCTGGGCGTCGGGTGCGAGAACTCCAGGATGACCAGGCGCGCGCCCGGCCTGGCAACCCGGTACATCTCGCGGAGCGCCCCGGCGGTGTCGTGCACGTTGCGCAGGGCCGTGGAGATCGTCACCGCGTCGAAGACCTCGTCGGCGAAGGGCAGCCGGAGCGCGTCCCCGGCGATGAAGCTGACCCCCCGGACGCCGCCGCCGGAGATCCCCGAGCCGCCCCGGCGCCGGACCCCGGTGCTCAGCATGCCGAGCGAGAAGTCGGAGGCGATCGCGCGGGCGCCCAGGGCGGTGAAGGCGTCGGTGGAGGTGCCGGTGCCCGCTCCCAGGTCGAGGACGAGCTCACCGGGGCCCGCGTCGACGGCCGCGGCGGTCGCCTTGCGCCAGAGCCGGACCTGGCCCAGGGAGATCACGTCGTTGACCAGGTCGTACCGCCGGGCCGTGCGATCGAACATCGCGGCGACCTCGTGCGGCTGCTTGTCCAGAGAAGCGCGCGTCATGGACCAAGACTAGGCCCGCGCGGACGATCCACGGAAAGTAGCGGTCCGGTCACCCTTCGCGTGCTAAAAATTGTCAAATGTTTGCCAGCAGTGTCCTCATCCCGGTCGCCACCCTGGTCACCACCCTGATCCCGACCGTCCCGACCGTCCCGGCCGCCTCGGCCGTCCCGACGGCCTCCGTCCCGGCCGCGTCGGCGATCCCCGGCCGGTACGCCGGCGGCGTCGGGCACCCCCGGGTCGTCTCGGCCGATCCGGTGGACACCACCCCGCACGTGCTCGACGGGATCGTCAACGCCCTCGCACTGGTGGACGGCACCGTGGTGGTCGGCGGCGCGTTCGGCGCGGTGCGCGAGGCGGGCGGCTCCCGGGTGCTGCGGCGCCGCAACCTGTTCGCCTACGACCTGGCCACCGGCCGGGTGCTGCCCGGCTTCGCGCCGCAGCCCGACCACCCGGTACGGGCGCTGGCCCCGGGCGTGCACGGCACCGTCTACGCGGGCGGCCGTTTCACCTCGGCCGGAGGGAGATGGACGCGGGGCCTGGCCCTGCTGCGGCTCTCCGACGGCTCGGCCGTGGCCCGCTTCGGCGCCCGGGTGCGGGGCGGCACGGTCACCGCCCTGGTCAGGTCCGGCCGCGCCCTGTACGCCGGCGGCGACTTCACCGCGGTCGGCGACGTCCCGCGCACCGCGCTGGCCAGGCTGGACGCGGTGACCGGTGCGGCCGACCCGGCGTTCACCGTCGAACCGGCCGCGCCCAGGGGCGGGCGCGTCCGGGTCCACGCGCTGGCCCTGAGCCGTACCCGGCTGGCGGTGGCCGGTGACTTCGGCACCCTGGGCGCTCTGCCGCGCTCCCAGCTCGGCCTGGTAGACGTGACCGCCTCACCGGCGGCGGTCGCGCCCTGGCGGACCGACGCCTACCGGGGCAGGTGCCGGTCGGACTTCCCCGGCTACCTGCGGGGCCTGGACTTCGCCCCCGGTGGCGGCCACCTCGCCGTCGTGACCACCGGCGGGCCGATGGGCCCGGACCGGATGTGCGACACCGCGGCGAGCTTCCGGACGGACGCGACCGGCCGGGTGGAGCCGGCCTGGGTGAACCACACCGGCGGGGACTCGCTCTACGCGGTGGCCGCGACCGGGGCCGCCGTCTACGTCGGCGGGCACCAGCGCTGGCTGAACAATCCCCGCGGACGCGACTCGGCGGGCCCCGGCGCGGTGGCGCGGCCGGGGATCGGGGCGATCCATCCGCGTACCGGCAGGGCCCTGACATGGAACCCCACCCGCGATCCAGGAATCGGAGTCAAGGCATTCCTGGCCCATCGGGACGGATTACTCGTTGGTAGTGACACAACCCGGCTTGGTCACGAGTACCATGCCCGAGTCGGCATGTTCCCGTTGCCGATCACTCCCGATTCTTAGCGATTCGCTCGCTCACCGCGTCCCTCTGCTTCGAGAGCAGGACGTAACTGGCCACCCCACTGACCAGGAATGCGGCGATCAGCAGGACCAGGGGCTGGCGCAGGCCGAGGATATAGAGCACTCCCAGGCTCACGATCAGCAGGCCGGCCCGGGACGCGGTGTAAACGATGACGGGATGCACGGCATCGAGGTTACGTCACGCCGTTCCTCCAGGCACGATCGCGGGGTGACCATGCGGACGCTCTTCGCATCGACTGCGAGCGCTGCTAGTCTTCACAAGAGATCAGTTTCGTAAAGAAACACCCACGAGCGTCTCAAAAAGGCTCTATCATATAACAATCGGGCAGGCAGTCGATAACAACCCGTGATCTTTGTTGAAAACCACGGATAAATCAGGCTTCGCTCGGCACACTGGTTACCTGTCCGCCCGCTGGCAGGAAGCGGGATGCGAGGGGGAGAGATTGTGGAGAGTAGCAGCGAGCGTCTGCTGACGCCCGGAGAGGTTGCCGCCCTCTTTCGGGTCGACCCAAAGACGGTTACACGCTGGGCCGCGGCAGGCCGCATCAGCAGCATCCGTACCCCCGGAGGGCACCGGCGTTTCCGCGAGTCGGAAGTGCACGCCCTTCTGCGTGGAGAGGACGTCTTGACGGCCGAACGGCCGGCAGGCGAGTCCCCGCGCGTTTGACGACTTAGGACGTCACACCATCGGTGATCCTGCGCGCCTTACCCGGAAGCCGCAGGGTCACCGTGGAGTCGTCCTAGACGTCACGCGACACGACCGGGACCCCCGACAACGCTGGACGACGAACAACGCTGAACGACGACCCCCGACGGCATCGATCGACCTCGACGGTGACCTCCCCCATCACCGCGTCCCGCCCCCGGAGCCGCCCGGAGTGATCCGGCCCGGCTCCTGCGGGTCACGGCCCGTCCAGGTCTCCTGCTCGGCCTTGAAGGCCAGGAACTCCCGTTCGAGCTCGTCGTTCTCCTTCAGCCAGCGCCTGCGGCGATCGGCCCATTCCTCCTCGGTGAGCGACTCGGCCAGCCAGCGCTCGTAGTCGGGATCGCCCGGGGACACCTCCACGTAGGCGTTGCCGATCAGACGCCCGTCTTCGCTGGCCAGGGTCTGCGGCACGCGCAGGGTCCCGTCAGCGAGCCTGACGACGTACATCCCAGATCACCTAGATTCCGTAGCGCCGGTTGAAGAACAACATGACGTCGAGCGCCATCCGCGTGTCACCGCCGAGCATGTCGACCAGCGCGGGACGCTGCCGGGAGACGATCGCGGCGAAGGCGTCCGCGAAGAACTCCTTGCGTCCCAGATCGCCGGACTGCAGGTGGAACCCCGAGGCCAGCTTGGGGACGCACCTGTCGTAGAGGACGGCGAACTCCGGGGAGTCGGAGACCCAGTCGCCGTGCGGGGCGTCCACGTCGTCCAGGGCGTGCCCGACCTCGTGCATCATCACGTCGGGGGTGGGCGAGGGCCGGTCCCCCACCACGATCTTCCGGTCGCCGTACGCCCCGGCGCAGACGTCCCAGGTCGCCCGGCCCGACGGGAGCGGGGCCCCGCGCAGGTAGCCCATGTCGTCCAGGTCCGGTACGCCGCCCGCGCCGACGTAGATCCCGTCCAGGCCGTCGGCCAGCTTGTCCTTGAGCGCGTCGGGCAGCCTGGCCAGGCTCTCCACCGCCCGCACGACCTCCGGCGTGGGCACCTCGTGGCGGGAGTCCCACTGGCGGTGCAGGATGCGCTCCAGCCGCCCGCAGTGGCGCAGGCCGTCCCCCAGGTCCGGGGTGTCGGGGGAGTTGGGCTGGGCCCGGGGACGCTCGTCGTCGAGCTCGAAGTCCTTCCAGGTGTACTGCGGGCGGTCGACCACCGGGGCGGTCACCGTACCGACCCCGCGCTCGGCCTCGCGGGGGACCTCACGCGGAGCCCCGCGGAGGGAGCCCTCCGCACGCGGAGCCGGACTCCGCTGCCACCACCGCCGTCGATGGCGGCCCTTGTCGCCCGAATGTGCCATCACACCCCCTGGGGAAGTGGCAACGCTCCTACGGTACGGGGTGGTCCCCCCGCCGGTCACCCGTAACCGCGGGCCGACCGCAGTGGTTCTCGCAATGGCTTACAGTTCGGGCATGCCCATGCTTGTCGGTCTGGCGATACTCGCCTTCTGGCTCTACTGCCTGTTCGACGTCATCACCACGCCGGACGAGGAGTCAAGGAACCTGCCCAAGCTGCTCTGGGCGGTCATCGTGGTGCTGATGCCGGTCGCCGGAGGGGTCTTCTGGCTGCTGCTCGGCCGCCCCACCGGCCCCCGGGCACCCCGATCGCTGCCGTCGCAGAACAGGCCCCCGCGCCCCGCGGCCCCCAAGGGACCCGACGACGACCCCGACTTCCTCAAGGACCTCGACCGCAGGCTCCGCGACGAGGACTGACCCGCGACCACGTCCCGGCGGCCGGGGATCCGGTGGCCGGGACCTTCGACGGCCACGACTCAGCCGGGAACCTCGGCGTAGGAGTGCAGGCCCCCCAGGAAGATGTTCACCCCGACCAGGTTGAACAGCAGGCACGCGAAGGCGATGAGCTGAACGATCATGGCCGCCTTCCCCTTCCAGCCCGCGGTGGCACGGGCGTGCAGGTAGGCCGCGTAGGCGATCCAGGTGATGAAGGCCCAGATCTCCTTGGGGTCCCAGCCCCAGTAGCGGCCCCAGGCCTTGTCGGCCCAGAGCGCCCCGGCGATGACGGCGAAGGTCCAGATCGGGAAGCCGATCACGATGGCCCGGTGTGCGACCCGCTCCAGGTCCGGCCGGGACGGCAGGCGGACCGAGCCGTCCTTCCTGACCAGGTAGAGGATGCCGGAGACGCCCGCCAGGATGAACAGCCCGCTGGCGATGATCGCCGCCGACACGTGGATCGCGATCCAGTAGGAGTTCAGCGCGGGCACCACCGGACCGGCCTGCACGTGCAGGTAGCGGACGGCGAAGCCCAGCCCCAGGGCGGCGGCGACCGCCACGAACGCGCCCAGGAACCGGACGCGGTAGCGGAGCTGCATGAACAGGAACGCGCTCATCGCCGCGAAGCACATGGCGACCACGAACTCGTACATGTTGCCCCAGGGCCAGCGGCCCACGGCCAGGCCCCGGGTGAGCAGGGAGGCGAGGTTGGCGGCCCAGCCGAGCCAGCTCAGCGCGACGCCCGCGGGCCCCGCCCACCTCGTCCAGGCGGGGGGCCCGCCGGACGGTCCGTCGCCCCGCGCGGTCCCCGTCGCGGCCGGGTCCCGGTCGGCATCGGTGCCGGCGGTGCCGCCGGTGCTGCCGGAAGCGGCACCGGCGGCACCGACACCGGCGGCGACGGGAGCGAGCCTCGGACGCGCGGCGCGGGCCGGTGCCTCCGCGGGCCGGCCGAAGGCCAGGTCCAGGGCGTAAGCGATCATTGCGAAGACGTAGAGCAGCACCGTCGCCAGGATGAGCTGGTCGCTCAACGTGGCGAGGCCGGTATCGACCTCAGCGGGCATCCTGCACTCCTGGGTTCGAAGGTCCTGGGGTCGAAGGTTCCGGGGTGGAGGGTTCCGGGGTCGCAGGCTCCGTGTTCGCCGGTTCCGGGGACCCCTCGTCCCGGGGTTCCGTGTTCAGGGCGGAGACGATCTCGTCGAACTCCTCGCCGAAGTCACCGCCCTCGGTGCGGGTGAGGCCGCCCACCTCGACGCGGTGCCCGTCACCGCCCGCCCCACCGGACGCCTCGTGGACGCGTACCCACACCCTGCGGCGGCGGACGGTCAGGGTCAGCACGAGCCCGGCCACGGCGAGGACCGCGGAGACCAGGGCGGGCATCCTGCCCGGGTCGTGGGCGACCTGCAGGGCGATCCACTCCCTGACCCCGGTGAACTCGATCGAGCCGGCTCCGCCCGGCAGCGCGAGCCTCCCGCCGACCTGCAACGGGTCGGCCTTCATCACGAGCGGCTTCATCTTCTTCAGGCTCGCCGGGTCGAGCTCGTAGACCGACTGCGGGCGGCCGCTCTCCAGGCCGAGGTCACCGGCGAAGGCACCGTACACCTGGGCGGTGGGGTTGGCGGCCCCGGGGAAGACCGAGACCCACTCCGAGCCCATCGGCACGGCCGTGGGCAGGAAGGCGACCAGTACGCCGAGTTGCTCGGGCTGCGCGTCCGGAACCTTGATCACGCATTCGGAGGTGAAGGTGGCGGGCTGGACCACCAGGCAGGCCACCGGACCGTCGAAGGCGACCTGCCCCTTGCCGTCGGTGATCCTGAAGGTCGGCGCGTAGCCGTGGTCGATGAGGTAGCTCAGCGTGCCGTTGACGTCCAGCGGCTCGTTGACCTTGAGAAGGTGCTCGCGGGCGGCCGCCCCGGGGGCGTCCTCGACCTTGAGCCTGGCCGCGTAGTCGAGGGCCTGGCCTGCCTTGTCTCCCTTGGCGATGTAGGTCGCCTGGAAGTCCTCGACGGTGAAGGAGAACGGCTCCAGCGACTCGGCGCTCACCTGCCGGCCGGGCATGTACCGGTCGTAGGCCGCGACCGTGTTGGCGAACCCCTCGCCCTCCACGACCAGCACGTTCCCGCGGTAGCCGTACAGCGCTCCGGCCCCGACCGCGAGCAGCAGGCCGAGCAGGGCCACGTGGAACAGCAGGTTGCCGCTCTCGCGCAGGTAGCCCTTCTCCGCGGCGACCCAGCCGGGGCCGGTGGTCACCCGGAACCGCTTCGCGCGCAGCCGCGCGGCCGCCTCGTCGACGGTCAGGCCACAGGAGAAGGAGGCGTGGTGCGGCAGCCTGCTCAGGTTGCGCGGCGCCGCGGGCGGCTTCCTGCGCAGTTCCCGCAGGTGGGTCGCGGTACGCGGGAGCACGCAGCCGATCAGGGAGACGAACAGCAGCAGGTAGATCGCGGCGAACCAGGGCGCCTGGAACACGTCGAACAGCCAGAACCGGTCCAGCCATCGGGCCAGCGCGGGGTCGTCGGCGAAGTACTGGGCGACCTTGGCGTCGGAGACGCCGCGCTGCGGCCAGATCGAGCCGGGCACGGAGGCCAGGGCGAACAGGAAGAGCAGGATCAGCGCTGTCCGCATGGAGGTGAGCGTCCGCCAGAACCAGCGCGCCCAGCCCACGACCCCGAGCCCGGCAGGACGCCCCCGATCCACCGCGGCCTCCGCCGTCGTCTGCTCCTCCTCCATCACCGGACCCGTGTGTTCCATCAGATCACCGGCTCGAATCCGCCGACCCAGCCCTGCATGGCCGCGACGAGCTGCTCCCAGATCCCGGTGACGAGCAGCACCCCGACGACGACCAGCATGACGCCGCCCACACGCGTGATCAGCTGCGAGTGCCGCCGCACCGCCTTGAACGTGCGCAGGGCCCTGCTGTACGCCAGTCCCGCCGCCACGAACGGCAGGCCGAGACCGAGCGCGTACGCGAAGGCGAGCACGGCGCCGCGGCCGGCGCTGCCCTCGTTCAGGCCGAGGGTGAGCACGACGGCGAGGGTGGGGCCGATGCAGGGGGTCCAGCCGAGGCCGAAGACCAGGCCGAGCAGGGGAGCCCCGGCCAGCCCCGCGGCCGGGAGCCGGTGGATGCGGACGTCGCGCTGCAGTCCGGGGATCGCCCCCATGAAGGCCAGGCCGAGCACGATCGTGAGCCCGCCGAGCACCCGGGTGATGATCCCGGCGTTGCCGAACAGCGCCGCGCCCAGCCCGCCGAACAGGGCGCCCCCGGCCACGAACACCGTGGCGAACCCCAGCACGAACAGCACGATCCCGGCCACCATGCGCCCCCGCCTGGGGTCGGCGCTCATGCCGGTCACGTACGACAGGTAGCCCGGGACCAGCGGCAGCACGCACGGCGACAGGAACGAGACCAGCCCGGCCGCGACCGCTATCGGCAGCGCCAGCGCCAGCGAGCCGCCGGCGACCGTACCGGCGAGGTCAACGCCCATGGCGGGCTCCCGGTGTGAGACCTGCGAGACCGTGTCCCGCCGACGGGGTGGTCCCGGCGGTCCGGACGCCGACGGCGGGCCGGGTGGTAACGGCGGGCCCGTCCGCCGTCACGGGGAGGCGCGAGCGGTTATCGTTCATCGCCGACCTTGGTGACGGCCTCCAGGAGGTCGGTGTAGGTGACCGCGCCGAGGGCGCGGGCGGCGATCCGGCCCTGACGGTCGATGATCAGCGTGGACGGGATGGCCGCGGGCGGGACCGTGCCCTGGAAGGAGAGCGCCACCTTGCCGGGCTGGTCGAAGATGCTCGGGTAGCCGGGCTTGTGGCCGCGTTCGAAGGCGAGGGCGTCGGCCTTGCGGTCCTTGAAGTCGATGCCGAGGAACGTCACGCCGTCCGCCTTCTTGGCGGCGGAGACCTCCTTGAGCACCGGCGCCTCGGCCCGGCAGGGCGCGCACCAGGAGGCCCAGAAGTTGATGACCACGACCTTGCCCCGGTGCGCGGCCAGCGAGGCGGTGCCCCCGTCGAGGGTCTCCCCCTCGACCCGTGGGGCGGCCTTGCGGTCGGCGGCCTCGAACATGGTGATCTTGCCGTCGCCCGCCACGAAGCGGGTGTCACCGGTCTGGGGTTGCGATCCCTGGTTTCCGGCGCATCCGGCCACGGCGACGAGCAGCGCGGCGGCGGCGAAGGATATGGCGCGCATGGGTGACGGAGGCTCCCTGTACTACAACCGGTAGAGCGACAACTCTACCGGCGGGGTCAGGCGCCCGGCACAGTGGGGCGTTTGACGAGGGCCGCCGCAGGCTCGCTGTATCCGACGCTGATCAGCCGGTCCCCCTCGAAGGAGAAGGTGGTCAGGCTGGCGAGCCCGCACTGCCTGCGGCGCGGATCGTGCGGCAGCCGCCTGCCCTCGGCCGCGAGCCGGATCGTCCAGATCGGGAGCTGGTGGCTGACCATGATCGCCTCATGGCCGCGGGCGGCCTTGCGGGCGGCGACGATCGCGGCGCTCATCCGCCGGACCAGGTGGGTGTAGCGCTCCCCCCAGGAGGGCCGGAGCGGGTTCCACAGGTAGCGGTAGAAGCGCGGGTTGCGGAAGAGGCCGTCTCCCCGGCCCAGGGCGAGGCCCTCGAAGATGTTCTCGGCCTCGATGAGCCGCTCGTCGATCGTGACGTCCAGCCGGAAGGTCTCGGCGAGCGGGACCGCGGTCTCCTGCGCGCGCTCCAGGGGGGAGGAGAACAGCGCGGTGACGTCACGTCCGGCGACCGTCTTGGCGACCGTCTCGGCCATCTGCCGGCCGTTGTCGGACAGGTGATAGTCGGGGAGCCTGCCGTACAGGACGTTGTCGGGGTTGTGCACCTCACCGTGGCGCAGGAGGTGGACGACGGTGGTCTCAGCCATGGTCCCGCCAGCCTAGCGACAGGTACGGGCCGGTGACAGGGCAGGTGGTCCCATCCGGGCGGAAGGGGACATGCCCGAGCCGCCCCACGGGCCCGTTCGCGCCCACCCCCGTGCCGCCTCGCGGACCCGGCGGGTCCGCGAGGGTCCGCGGGGATCCGTCAGGGCACCACCGGGGAGGCCGGTGACATCGGTGCCGCCGCCGGGGACTCGGGCGCCGAGGCCGCCGACGCGGTGGACGCGGTGGACGCGGAGTACTGGAAGTCGACGGAGACGGCCTTCAGCGCCTCGACCGCCGCGCGGATCGCCGGGCGGCGCGCGGCGTCGGTCCGCCAGAGCGCGTAGATCCTGCGGGTGGGGCGGGACCTGATCGGCACCACCCGCGCGCCCGGCGGGACGAAGTCACGGCCCAGGCGGGGGACGATGGCGCAGCCGAGACCGCCCGCGACGAGGGCCATCTGGGTCGGGCACTCGTCCGCCATGCAGGCGATGTCCGGCTCCAGCTCGGCCGAGCGCAGCGTGTGGACCAGCCAGTCGTGGCAGATGGTGCCGGGTGCCGAGCTGATCCACCGCTCCCCGTAGAGCTCGGCCAGCTCGATCTCGGCCCGGTCCGCCAGCGGGTGGGACGCGGGCAGGATCGCGTCGGCGATGTCGTCGAAGAGCGTCGCCCGGGAGAGCCCCTCGGGGATGGCCATCGGACGGTTCATCCAGTCCTGGATCACCGCGAGGTCCAGCTCGCCCCGGCTCACCTCGCGGATCTGCCGCTCGGGCTCGCGTTCGGTGAGCTGCATGACCAGGTCGGGGTGGCGCCGGTGCAGGAGCGACAGCGCGGCGGGCATCAGCCCCCGGGCCGCGGTGGGGAAGGCGCCGATGCCCAGCCGCCCCACGACCTGCCCGCGCAGCGCCTCGAAGTCGGCCTCGGCCGTCTCGACCAGCGCGAGGATGCGCTCGGCGTGGTCGGCCAGCAGCCCGGCCGCGTCGGTCAGCCGCACCCCGCGGCCGTTGCGTTCCACCAGGGTCGCGCCGGTCTCCCGCTCCAGCTTGGCGAGCTGCTGGGAGACCGCGGACGGGGTCACCATGAGCGCCTCGGCCGCGGCGCCCACCGATCCGTAGACGGAGACGGCGTGCAGGGCCTTGAGCCGGTTGAGATCCAACATGTAAGGAAGTCTAAACGAGGACAGGAAGAAATACTAACTTGTTCTGAAATGTCGGTATGAACCACTATGGGCGAATGCGCATCCGGCACTTCCTCCTGGCCATCGGCCTCACCATCATCTGGGGCCTCAATTTCGTGGTGATGGAGGTCGGCCTCCGGCACTTCCCCCCGCTGTTCTACGTGGCGGCGCGCTTCGTCCTGGCCGCCTTCCCCGCGCTGCTGTTCGTCGGCGGCCCCGGGGTGCCCTGGCGGAAGGTGCTCCTGGCCGGTGCCACGCTCGGCGCGGGCCAGTACGCCCTGCTGCTGACGGGGATGCGGGCCGGCATGCCCGCGGGCCTGACCTCGCTCGTCGTCCAGATACAGGCGGTCTTCACCGCCGTGCTGGCCGTCACGCTGCTGGGAGAGCGGCTCACCCGCAGACGGGTCATCGGCATGGCGGTCGCCTTCGCCGGCCTGGCGCTGATCGCCACCGACCTGGGCGCCGGTGGCCCGATCGGCGCGTTCCTGCTGGTCGTCGGCTCGGCGTTCTTCTGGAGCATGGGCAACGTCGTGATCAGGCAGGCTTCGCCGCCCGACTCGCTGCGCTTCATGGTCTGGCTGAGCGCGGTCACCGCCCCCCCGATGGTGGTACTGAGCCTGGTGGTGGAGGGGGTGCCCCGGCTGGAGTTCTCGCTGGAGGGCACCCTCTCGCTGGTGTACGTGGCGTTCATCTCCACCCTCGCGGGCTTCGCCGTCTGGGGTTTCCTGCTCAAGCGCTACGACGCCTCGGTGGTCGCCCCGACCGCCCTGATGGTGCCGGTCTTCGGCATGTCCTCGGCGGCCCTATTCACCGGCGAGCAGATCACCCCCCTCAGGCTCGTCGCCGGCGTCCTGATCATCTGCGGGGTCCTGTACGCCGGCACCCGCTCCCGCCGGACCCCCTTCCCGTCACCCTCGCCTTCCCCGCTTCCCGCCTCTCCCCGGGAGGAATCGGAGGAGGATGAGGCGAGAACGGCGGAGAGGGCGTGAGCGAACACACACCGTGACGACGACACGGCGGCCGACGTAAGCGCCGCGCTCGAGTACTGGCCCGCCCCTTCCCCGTGGGGAGTGGGTCACCGACGACCTCGATCGTCTTCCGTCGGAGGGACCGAACGGCGAGCCCGGCTTCTTCGGGCACGTCGAACTCATCGACAGGGATCGAGGCGGGGGCCGACGACTCTCAGACGTTCATGCTCTACCCGGGCATGCTCGACGTGGACTTCGACGTCGCGGACTCCCCTGAGCTCCCCACCCACCTGGGCGCGCCGATCGGGCGGTACGGGCGGGCCAGGGGCGCCCGCCCGTGACCCGGAGGCGTCACAGGACCTGGGCGGCGGCCTTGGCGGCGGCGGGCAGCGCCTCGGCGATGCGGGAGAGGGCCTCGTCGTCGTGGGCCGACGACAGGAACCACGCCTCGTACGCCGACGGCGGCAGGTAGACGCCCTGGTCCAGCATGGAGTGGAAGAACGCCCGGTAGGCGGCGGTGTTCTGGGTCTGGGCGGCGGTGAAGTCGACGACCCGGTCCTCGGTGAAGAAGACCGAGAACAGGCTCCCGGCGCGCTGCAGCCGGTGCGGCACCCCGGCCGCGGCCAGGGCGTCGGCGGCGGCGCGGCCGATGACCAGGGCGGCGGCGTCGACCTGGTCGTAGACCCCCTCGTCGCAGGCGCGCAGGGTGGCAAGACCGGCGGCGCAGGCCAGCGGGTTCCCCGACAGGGTGCCCGCCTGGTAGACCGGGCCCTCCGGGGCGAGGTGGGCCATCACGTCGGCGCGCCCGCCGAACGCGGCGGCGGGCAGGCCGCCGCCCATCACCTTGCCGAAGGTCATCAGGTCGGCCTCGACCGGGTCCAGCCCGTACCAGCCGGACTCCGACACCCGGAAGCCGGTGAGCACCTCGTCGATGATCAGCAGGGCACCGTGCTCGGTGCACAGCTCGCGCAGCGTGGCGTTGAACCCCTCCAGCGGCGGCACCACGCCCATGTTGGCCGGGCATGCCTCGGTGATCACGCAGGCGATGTCGGCGCCGAAGGCACGGAACGCCTCGGTGACCGCCTCGACCGAGTTGTACGGCAGCACCACGGTGTCGGCCGCCGACGCGCCGGTCACGCCGGGGGTGTCGGGAAGGCCGAAGGTCACCACTCCGGAGCCCGCCGAGGCGAGCAGCGCGTCGACGTGGCCGTGGTAGCAGCCGGCGAACTTCACGATCTTGGAGCGGCCGGTGAAGCCGCGGGCCAGCCGTACGGCCGACATGGTGGCCTCGGTGCCGGAGCTGACCAGGCGGACCTTCTCCACCGGCTCGACCCGGGCGACGATCTCCTCGGCGAGCTCGACCTCGCCGGGGGTGGCCGTGCCGAACGAGGTGCCGTCGCGCAGCGCCTCCTGCAGCGCCTCGATCACCGCGGGGTGCCGGTGCCCGAGGATCATCGGCCCCCAGGAGCAGACCAGGTCGACGTAGCGGTTGCCGTCCACGTCGGTGATGTAGGGGCCCTGGCCCGAGGTCATGAAGCGCGGCGTGCCGCCCACGGCGCCGAAGGCGCGGACCGGGGAGTTGACGCCTCCCGGGACGATCTCGCGGGCGCGGGCGAACAGGTCCTCGGAGTTCTCGGTACGGCTCACGTCCCCAAGGGTAGCCAGGGAGACGTCCGGTCCGTCCCACGGGGCGAGCCGTCCGTCACGGCCTCGGGCCCCCGGAAGACGCGGCCCGGAACGCCGGAAGTCCCGGCTTCGGGCCCCCGGAAACGGGACATCGGCCCCGGGACGACGGGACATCGGGTACGGGATCCTTCGAGGATGGCAGTGACGACACCCCCCGCGCGGCGGCCGGGGACCCGGTCGCCCGGCGTGCGCGCCGTGGCCGACGCCGTCCTGGTCCACGGTGCCCTGGCGGTGGCCGTCGGCGGGATCTACTCCGGGCTGGCCTGGCTGCTCGACACGCTCTCCGGCGCGGCGTCCGGCACGCCGTCCGGCGTCCCCTCCGGTGGCGGGGACCCGATGGCCGGGCTCGTCGCGGCGCTGGCCGCGGGCGCGGTCTTCCACCCGCTGCGGCTGCGGCTGCAGCGGGTGGCGGACCGGTTGCTGCGGGTCGAGCGCGACCCGTACCGGGTGGCCGACCGGCTGAGCCGTACCCTGCAGGAGGCCGTCGACCCGGCCGAGGGGCTCGCCACCGCCGCGGTGCTGGTCCGTCAGGCGCTCCGCGCCGACGGCGTGGCCGTCGAGGTGGACGGCGTGACCGTCCTGGACGGCGTGCTGGGGGAGCGGCCGGTCGAGACCCCGCTGGTCTGGCACGGGGAACCGGTCGGGTGGCTGCTCAGCAGCGGCCGCGAGGGCTCACCGGCCTCACCGGACCTGCTGAACGCGCTGGCCCGGCACCTGGCCGAGCTGGCGCACGCCGTACGGCTCACCGCCGACCTGCGACGCTCCAGGGAGCACATCCTCACCAGCAGGGAGGAGGAGCGGCGCAGGCTCCGCCGCGACCTGCACGACGGGCTGGGGCCGACGCTCGCCAGCCTGGCCATGACCGTGGACGAGGCCAGGATCCGCCTGGACCGCGACCCCGAGGCCGTGGAGGAGCTCCTGGTCCGCGTACGCGACCAGATGGGCACCGCGATCGTCGACGTCAGGGACCTGGTCTACGGCCTGCGCCCGCCCGCGCTGAGCCACCTCGGGCTGGCCGGTTCGCTGCGCGCGCTGGCCGACGCGCCCGGACCGCGGGTGGACATCGTGGTGACCGGCCCGCCGGACGGACCACCGGACGACCCGCTGGACGGTGTCCCCGCTGCGCTGGAGGTGGTGGCCTACCGGATCGCCCAGGAGGCGCTCACCAACGTCCGCCGCCACGCCCAGGCCACCACGGCCCTGGTACGGGTCGAGGTCCTGCGGGCCGGCGGGCAGGCCGCGGGATCGGCGGGCGACGGGAGCGGGACCGGCCCGCGGGAGGGGGACGGCGAGCTGCGGCTCTCGGTCGCCGACGACGGGATCGGCCTGCCGGACCCGATCCGCGGCGGCGTGGGCCTGGCCTCCATGCGCGAGCGGGCGGCCGAGGCGGGCGGTTCGTGCACCGTCGGGCCGCGTCCCGGGGGCGGCACCGAGGTCGTCGCCCGGCTGCCCCTGACGAGGGACGCGACGTGACCTCTCCCCCGCGCGAGGGCGCCCCGCCGAGCTCCGCGGGCTCCGTGGGCTCCGCGGGCTCCGTGGGCTCCGTGGGCTCCGTGGGCTGCGCGGGCTCCGCGAACTCCATGGGCTCCGCTGGCTCGCGAAGCCGGCGCGACTCCCCGGGCATGCCGGACGTGCCGAACGTGCCGGGCGTGCCGAACGTGCCGGGCGTGCCGAACGTGCCGGGCGTGCGGGACTCACCGGACCGGCGGCGGACGGCACTGGCCGTGCTCGTCTGGACCGGTGCGGTGCTGGCGCCCGCGGGCAACGTCCTGGCGGTCAGGCTGACCGACCTGAGCGCCTCGACCTGGACCGACCCCTTCATCACCCTGGACCCGACCGTCATGCTGTTCCCGGCCGCGGGCGCGTTCCTCATCACCCGGCGGCCCAGGCTGCTGGTCCCCTGGCTGCTGTGGGGCGGCGGGATCGCCGGAAGCCTGTTCTACCTGACCTTCGGTGCCGCCCACTGGCTCCACCTCACCTCCCCCGGGGCCGCGGTCACGCCCTACCTCGCGTGGGCGGGAATGTGGCTGTGGCTGTGGCACGTCCCGGTGCTCACCTCGCTGCTGTCGCTGCTGTTCCCGGACGGTCGGCTGCCCTCACGGCGCTGGCGTCCGGTCCTGTACGCGAACCTGGCCCTGATGGTCGGCCACTCGCTGTTCCTGGGGCTGGCCCCGGATCCCGAGTTCGAGAGCCAGCTCCCGCTCGCCAACCCCTTCGGCGTCGAGGCGCTGCGGGAGATCTCGCCGGCCGTGGAGGAGCACATCGGCCTTCCGATGATGGTGCTCATCGCGCTCGGCATCGCGTCGCTGGTCTTCCGCTACCGGGCGGGCGACACCGAACTCCGGCGTCAGATCGCCTGGTACGTCGGCGCGCTGGCGGTGCTGCTGGGCTCCTGGATCCTGCGGGAGATGACCGGCTCCTGGCTGCTGAAGGCCATGGAGACCGTCTTCATCGCCGGGCTGCCGCTGTCGATCATCGCGGCGGTGCTGCGTCACCGCCTCTACGGCATCGACGTCGTGCTCAACCGGACGCTGGTATACGGCTCCCTCGTCGCGCTCACCGGCGCGGTGTACTTCGTCCTGATCTGGCTGGCCGGAGTCCTGGCCAGCGATCTGGGGCGGGGCGCGGGACCGGTCGCGGCGCTGGCCGTGGGCACGGTCTTCCACCCGTTGCGGCTGCGGCTGCAGGGGGTGGTGGACCGGGCGTTCGCCGTCGAGCGCGACCCCTACCGGGTGGTCGACCAGCTGGGCCGCATCGGGCAGGGGGCCCACGACCCGGCGGCGGCCCTCGACGAGGCCGTGACCGTGCTCCGCGAGGTGCTGGGAGCCACCGGGGTCGACGTCGAGGTCCACACCGGACGGGCCGGGACGACGCGCGTGTTCGCCTGCGGGAGGCCGGAGCCCGGGGCGCGGCAGGTGCCGCTGCTCTGGCACGCGGAGCGGGTCGGGACCCTGCGGGTGTCGGGCGCACGGCCCGGCCGCGAGCCCATGGCGGTGCTCGCCCGGCACCTCGCCGAGCTGGCGCACGCCGTACGCCTCACCGCCGACCTGCGCCGCTCCCGGGAAC
Organism: Streptosporangium sp. NPDC050855; assembly: GCF_044456585.1. Taxonomy (NCBI): domain Bacteria; kingdom Bacillati; phylum Actinomycetota; class Actinomycetes; order Streptosporangiales; family Streptosporangiaceae; genus Streptosporangium; species Streptosporangium sp. NPDC050855. The sequence goes on along the minus strand of NZ_JBITFY010000001.1, from coordinate 260,415 downwards.
GCATCAGGTCCACCCGCGACGAGGAGCGCCGCCGGCTGGGCAGGGAGCTGCACGACGGGCTCGGCCCGGCGCTGACCAGCGTCACCTTCGCCCTCGACGAGGCGCGCAGGCGGCTCGACACCGACCCGGGGGCCGTGGAGGAGCTGCTCGTCCGGATACGCGGGGAGATGATCGCGACGATCGCGTCGGTCCGCGAGCTGGTGTACGGCCTGCGCCCGCCCGCGCTGGACGACCTGGGCCTGGAGGGGGCGCTGCGCGCCTTCGCCGGGGAGACCGCGGTGACCGCGGACGGCTCGATGGACGGGCTGCCCGCCGCCGTCGAGGTCGCCGCCTACCGCATCGCCCAGGAGGCGTTCACCAACGCCCGCCGCCACGCCCGTGCGGCCACGGTGGTCGTCCGGTTGCGCCGCCTGCCGTCCGAACTGCGCGTGGAGGTCGCCGACGACGGGGTCGGCCTGCCCGAGAACCCGGTCGCGGGCGTCGGGCTGACCTCGATGCGCGAGCGGGCGGCCGAGGTGGGAGGCTCGTGCGTGATCCGCCGGAGGCCGGGCGGCGGCACGGAGGTGACCGTCAGGTTGCCGGTGGAGGAGACCGCGTGATCACCGTACTGATCGTGGACGACCACCCGGTCTTCCGGCGGGGCCTGCGCGGCCTGCTCGCGGCCCTGGACATCGAGGTCATCGGGGAGGCCTCCGGAGGGCGGGAGGCCGTGGCCATGGCCGCCGAGCTCCAGCCCGACGTGGTCGTGATGGACCTGCAGATGCCCGACGGCAACGGTGTCGAGGCGACCAGGACGATCATCAGGACCAGCCCGCGGATCGGGGTGCTGGTGCTGACGATGTTCCGCGACGACGACTCGGTGTTCGCCGCCATGCGCGCCGGGGCGCGCGGCTACCTGCTCAAGGAGGCCGGGGCGGAGGAGATCGGCCGCGCCGTGCACGCCGTGGCCGCGGGCGAGGCCATCTACGGTCCCGAGATCGCCCGCCGCGTCCTGGCCTACTTCAGCGGCATGCCCGACGCGTCGCGCACCGCCTTCCCCGAGCTCACCGGACGGGAGCGGGAGGTGCTCGGCCTCGTGGCCCAGGGCAGGGGGAACGGGGAGATCGCCGGGATCCTCTCGCTGTCCGGCAAGACCGTGCGCAACCACGTGTCCAACATCTTCATGAAGCTCCAGGTCGCCGACCGCGCCCAGGCGATCGTCCGCGCCCGCGAGGCCGGTCTGGGCGGATCCCCGTGACCGTCCCGCCGACGCCCGCTTCCGGGTGCCGGTTCAGTCGCAGACGTCGGCGAGCAGTTCCAGGACCCGGAGCGGGTCGGGCAGCGGCCGGTTGTCCGGCGGGCGCAGCCAGGAGCCGGTCAGGCCGGTCGGCAGCAGCGAGGGCGGGGCCAGCACGTAGCTGTCGCGGCAGTGCCAGCGCAGGCCGGGCATCTCGTCGATGACCGACGGGCCGACGTCCAGGGCACAGGACCACCACTCGTCCTCGTCCTCGGAGGCGTTGCGGGTGGCCACATAGAAAAGGGCCCGGTCGCCGTTGACGGCGACCGGGCCCGGGACGACCCCGACGGAGTCCATGGTCGCGAGGGTGGTGCGCCCCGCGGCGAGCGGTACGTCGAAGACGTCGAACACCCGTCCGGTCGGCAGGACCACGTTCGCCTCGGGGTCGTGCCGCCACCAGCCGGACAGCAGCGCCGGGTCGGTGCTGGCCTCCATCTGCCAGGTCTGCGAGAGCGGGTGAGCGCCGGGATCGGGACAGCCGACGCGGTCACACGAGCACGAGCGCGACCCGCCGGTCAGCGGCCGGGCGCCCAGACAGCTCGCCCAGCCCAGGGCGGCGTACTCCAGCACGGCATCGAGCACCTGCCTCGGACGGCCGTGCCGCCTTCTTCGACGAACCAGCGGTACCCCGACCATTGCGTCCTCCGTCGTCCGCGCATCCCGCGTGTCGCCCGGATGCGAGGACCTGTCCACACTCTGGTCAGTGGGGAGCGTCAAACCGCCCAGGGTCTACGCCACCTGGGACACATCCGCACCGGTCATCGCACTCTAACGCACACGCTTCCCCCTCAGGTGGCGAACCTCCGGTTCTCCACCCTCGATCACGCGCGCCCCGGCCCCACCTGCGTCTTCCCTCTCCCGGGCGCGCGTCACCGGTCCCGTCGTCCCCGGGTACGCGTCACCGGTCTCACCGCAGCTTGGCGGCCACCTCGGTCGCCCAGTAGGTGAGGATCAGGTCGGCCCCGGCCCTGCGGATCGCCACCAGCGACTCCATGATCGCCCGGTCCCGGTCGACCCAGCCGTTCGCCGCGGCGGCCTCGACCATCGCGTACTCGCCGCTGACCTGGTAGGCCGCCAGCGGCACGTCCACCGCGTCGCGCACCTGGCGCAGGATGTCGAGGTAGGCCAGCGCGGGCTTGATCATGACGGCGTCGGCGCCCTCCGACAGGTCCAGGCGCACCTCGCGCAGCGCCTCCCCGGCGGGCCCCGCCGGGTCCTGCTGGTAGGCGTTGCGGTCACCGGACCGCGGGGCGCACTCGGCCGCCTCGCGGAACGGGCCGTAGAACGCCGAGGCGTACTTGGCCGAGTAGGCCAGGATCGGGATCTGCTCGAAGCCCTCGCCGTCCAGCGCGGACCGGATGGCGGCGACCTGGCCGTCCATCATGCCGCTCGGTGCGACGACCTGTGCCCCGGCCCGCACCTGGGCCACGGCCGAGGCGGCGTAGCGCTCCAGGGTGGCGTCGTTGTCGACCTCCCCGGCGGGGGTCAGGATGCCGCAGTGCCCGTGGTCGGTGAACTCGTCCAGGCAGGTGTCGGCGATCACGACGAGCGCGTCGCCGACCTCGGAGACCACGTCGGCCAGGGCGAGCTGGACGATGCCCTGCGGGTCGTCGGCCGCGGACCCGCGCGCGTCCTTCACCGCGGGGATGCCGAACAGGATCAGGCCGCCCACCCCGGCCTCGGCCGCCTCGTTCGCGGCCTTGCGCAGCGAGTCGCGGGTGTGCTGGAACACCCCGGGCATCGAGCCGACCGGGCTCGGCTCGGCGATGCCCTCCTTGACGAACATGGGCAGTACCAGCTCCGCCGGGTGCAGGCGGGTTCCGGCGACCATCCGGCGCATGGGTGCGGTACGGCGGAGCCTGCGCGGACGCGCGACAGGGAACTGGGCCGTCATGTGTTCTCCCCCTCTTTCCGGCCGGTGAGGGAACCGCGGCCGGAGGAGCTCGTCTGTGTGGTCTGGCTCGGCACCCGCCGTCCGGGTGCCGCTTTTCCGTGCCCGTGCCGACGTGCGCCGGCGCGTACCACCCGATGCCGGCGGGAGGCCGGCGGGAGGCCGGACACCGGCGCCTACGGACGCCGGTTCACGCCGGTGGGCGCCGTCCGCCACGGTGCGCGGCCCGGAGGCGGCCCCGCGGCACGGTGGTCACCGTGGTCACCGTGGTCATCGCGATCACCGTGGTCATCGCGGTCACCGGGACCCGCCGTACCGTGGCCGCCACGTTCCAGGCTACGTCGTGGCCGTCGCGTTCAAGGTTACTTCGCGCGGCGCCGGGCTCCCCGCCGGGTCTGCGAGGGCCTGCGGGGGGTGTCGCCCGCCAGGACCGCGGCCTGCCGCTGCCCGGCTCCGTACGCCGCCAGCGCCGCCGCCAGCGCGGAGGCCGAGGGCTTCTCGGCCATGACGTCCACCCGGAGCCCGAACTCCTCGGCCGTCTTGGCGGTCTGCGGGCCGATCACGGCGATGACCGTGACGTTGTGCGGCTTGCCCGCGATGCCCACCAGGTTCCGCACGGTGCTGGACGAGGTGAACAGCACCGCGTCGAACCCGCCGCCCTTGATCGCCTCACGGGTCGGGGCGGGCGGCGGCGCGGCCCGCACGGTCCGGTACGCGGTCACGTCGTCGCACTCCCAGCCGAGCTCGGTCAGCCCGGCCACCAGCGTCTCGGTCGCGATGTCGGCCCTCGGCAGCAGCACCCGGTTGATCGGGTCGAGCATCGAGTCGTAGGGCGGCCACTCGGCCAGCAGGCCCTCCGACGACTGCTCGCCGGACGGCATCAGGTCGGGTTTGACGCCGAAGCTCACCAGCGCGCGGGCCGTGCTCTCGCCCACGGCCGCGACCTTGAGACCGGCGAACGCGCGGGCGTCCAGACCGTACTCCTCGAACTTCTCGCGCACCGCCTTGACCGCGTTCGCGCTGGTGAAGGCCACCCACTCGTAGCGTCCGGTGACCAGGCCCTTGATCGCGCGGTCCATCTGCTGCGGGGTGCGGGGCGGCTCGACGGAGATCGTGGGGACCTCCTCGGGCACCGCGCCGTACGAGCGCAGCTGCTCGACCAGGTCGGCCGACTGCTCCTTGGTCCTGGGCACGAGCACCCGCCAGCCGAACAGCGGCTTGGTCTCGAACCACGACAGGCGGTCGCGCATGCCGACGGCCTCGCCGACCACGATCAGCGCGGGCTCGGTCATCCCGGCGTGCTTGAGGTCGGGCGCGATCCGGCCCAGCGTGGTGACCACGGTGTGCTGCTCGGTCGTGGTGCCCGCGGCGCTGATCGCCACCGGCGTCGAGTCACGGCGGCCCGCCGCGATCAGCGCCTTGCCGATAGCCACGGCCTCGGCGACGCCGTTGTAGATCACCAGCGTGCCCGCACCGCCCGCGTACGCCGACCAGTCGTCGATCTGGGCCGCGTCGACCACCCGGAACTCGGGCACCGACACGGCCGCGGGGATCCCGGCGTAGGTGAGCACCGCCGTCGCGGGAGGCACCCCGGGCACGATCTCGAAGTCCACCTCCGCCTTGACGCAGGCCGCGACCTCCTCGGTGATCGAGGAGAAGAACATCGGGTCGCCGGCGCAGAGCCGCACGACGACGCTGCCGCCCTTGGCCGTCTTGACGACCTTCAGCGAGACGGCGCCGTCGTCGGCCGTGCCGACGATCTCGACGTCCTCGCGGCAGTGGCGCAGCAGCGGCCCGTACGTCTCCTGGTCGAGGATGACGACGTCGGCCCGGGAGAGCAGGTCGGCGCCGCGGAGCGTGAGCAGGCCCTCGTCACCGGGACCCGCCCCGACGAAGGCGACGAACCCGGACGGCGGGTGCTCGAAGGTGGTACTTCCGGAGCTCAATGTGCCTGCTCCCCTATCAGCGTGTCGGCCCCTTCCGCGATCATCTCGGCCGCGAGGTCGCGGCCGAGATCAGTGGGCGCGGAAGAGCCGCCGGTGGCGGACTTGCGTACCGCTCGCCCGCCGTCGACGGCGACGACGGCGGCGGTCAGGATCAGATCGTCCCCGCGCCCGGCCGAGTACGCGCCCACCGGGGCGGCGCACCCCGCCTCCAGGGCGTTGAGCACGGCGCGCTCGGCGGTGACCGCGGCGCGGGTGGGGGCGTCGTCGAGCACGCTCAGCAGCTCGACGAGGTCGGCGCGGTCGGAGCGGCACTCCACGGCCAGCGCTCCCTGCCCCGGGGCCGGCAGCATCTCGGTGACCTCGAAGATCTGCGAGATCTCGGCCTCGCGGCCCAGCCGGCCGAGCCCCGCGGCGGCGAGCACGACGCCGTGCAGCTCGCCCGAGGTGACCTTGCCGATCCGGGTGTCGGCGTTGCCTCGGATGGGGACGTAGTCGAGGTCGGGACGGAGCATCCGCAGCTGGGCGACCCGGCGCGGGGAACCCGTGCCGATCCTCGCCCCGGGCGGCAGGTCGGCCAGCTTGGCGACGCTCACCAGGGCGTCCCGGGGGTCGTCGCGCGGCGGGATCGCCGCGATGACCACGCGCGGGTCGGGGGTGGTGGGCAGATCCTTGAGGGAGTGCACCGCGAAGTCGATGGCGCCCTCGATGAGCTTGTCGCGCAGCGCGCTGACGAAGACGCCCGTGCCGCCGAGCTGGGTGAGGTCGGCCTTAGTCACGTCACCGAAGGTGGTCACGCCGACGAGCTCGACGGTGCGGCCGGTCAGCTCGGTGAGACGGGCGGCGACCATCCCCGACTGCGTGGTCGCCATGACGCTCCGCCTCGTTCCCAGCCGGAGCGGAGGAGAAACGCTGCTCACAGGCCTGCCTCCTTCTTGCTCGGCTCGATGTTCCTACCCGGCTCCGCGTCGATCGTCTCGATGCGCCGCACCGCTTCGGGCACCTTCGGGTCAAGATTGAACAGCTCTCGCAGCGCCTCCGCATAATGATCACCCGCCGGGGACTCCGCCAGCTGCTTGACACGCACGGTGGGCTCGTGGAGGAGCTTGTCGACCACCCGCCTGACGGTCTGGGCGACCTCGTCCCTGGCACGCCCGTCGAGCTCGGGGACCCGCGAGACGAGCCGCCCGAGCTCGGCCTCGACCACCTGGGCCGCCTTACTCCGCAGCGCGACCACGGTGGGCGTGACGCGCGCGGCCCGCTCGGCCGACAGGTAGGCGTCGACCTCCTGGGCGACGATGGCGCGCACCGCGGCGATCGCCTCGGCGTGGCCCTCGTCCCCGGTCCCGGCCTCGCTCTCCTGCATGGTCTCCAGGCCGACCAGGGTCACGCCGGGCAGCCGCCGGACCGCGGGGTCGACGTCGTGCGGCAGGGCCAGGTCCAGCAGGAACATCTCCCGGGGGGTGACCATGTCGGCGGTGAGGACCACGTCGGTGGCGCCGGTGCAGGAGATGACCAGGTCGGCCTCGGCCAGCTCCGCAGGCAGGTCGCCGAACGGGGCCGCCCGGCCGCCGACCGTCTGGGCCAGCCGTACGGCGCGCTCGTGGGTGCGGTTGACCACCACGATGTCGGTCACACCGGCCCGCTGCAGGGTCGCGGCCGACAGGGCGCTCATCGAGCCGGCGCCGACCACCAGGGCCCGCCGTCCCGGCAGGGGGCCCAGGACGCGCTCGGCCAGGGTGAGGCCCACACCGACCAGGGAGGCGCCCACCCGGTCGATGCCGGTCTCGGTGTGGGAGCGCTTGCCCACCCGCAGCGACTGCTGGACGAGCTCGTTGAGCGTCGGACCCAGCGTGCCCTCCTGCTGGGCCAGCTTCAGGGCGGCGCGCACCTGGCCGAGGATCTGCCCCTCGCCCACGACCATCGAGTCCAGCCCGGCCCCCACCGAGAACAGGTGCTCGACCGCGCGGTCCTCGTAGTGCACGTACAGGTGGGAGGCCAGCTGCTCCACCGGGACGCCGGAGTGGGCGCCGAGCAGCCGGGAGATCGAGGTCACCGCGGCGTGGAACCGGTCGACCTCGGCGTAGACCTCGACCCTGTTGCAGGACGAGATGACCATGACCTCGGCCACGTGGGCGTCCTGCTGGACGTCCCGCAGCAGCTTCACCAGCGAGTCGCCGGAGACCGAGACCCGCTCCAGCAGGGCCACCGGGGCAGTCCGGTGGCTCAGGCCGACGACGAGGACGCTCATCGGCCCTCCCCGGCGCGGAGGCGGGACCGGGCGGAGAGCCGGCCGGGGAAGGCGTGATCCACCGCTCCGGAGGACCGCGGGGCCCTGCCGTCGCCGGTTCGTGCACGGTGCCCGTTCAGGTGTCCCCTCACAGGTCCACCGCCTCGGGCCACTCCTCGGCCATCGCGGGTCCCCCAGTCATCCGATCCGTCTTGCGTTGCTCGTGGAACGCCAGGATCTGCAGTTCGATAGATAGGTCGACTTTACGGATATCGACGCCATCCGGCACGGAAAGCACGACGGGGGCGAAGTTCAGGATGCTGGTGACCCCCGCGGCGACGACCCGGTCGGCCACCTGCTGGGCCGCCACGGCCGGTGTCGCGAGCACCACGATCGACACTCCCCGCCGTCGTATCACGGCCTCCAGCTCGTCGATGTGCTCCACATTCAACCCCGCGATGTGGTCGCCCACCACTTCGGGGTCGGCGTCGAGGAGCGCCGCGATCCTGAACCCGCGGGAGACGAACCCGCCGTAGTTGGCCAGCGCGCGGCCGAGGTTTCCCACCCCGACGATGGCGATGGCCCAGTCCTGGGTCAGGCCCAGCTCGCGGGAGATCTGGTAGATCAGGTACTCGACGTCGTAGCCGACCCCGCGGGTGCCGTACGAGCCCAGATGGGAGAGGTCCTTGCGGAGCTTGGCGGAGTTCACGCCCGCCGCGACGGCCAGGTCCTCCGAGCTCACGGTCGCCAGACCACGCTCGGCCATGCCGTTCAGCGCGCGCAGATAGAGCGGCAGCCGGGCGACGGTCGCCTCGGGTATGCCGCGTTCGCGGGCTTGGGACAGACGGCGGATCACGTGCCGGAGCTCCAGGGGGACAGGCGGCCGGCGCGGCCCGGACGCGACGGATGACGAGGTGAGGCCACTGTCATTCAGGTTAGTCCTTTTGTGAACCGGTGCACAAAGTGAGTGTTCACAATCTTGGTCATGCCTGCCGCCGGTCCTCCGACCGGCCCCTCGCCAGGCCCGCTCTCCCGCCCCCTTCCCCGGCGCCTTCCCGCACTTCCCGGCGCTTCTCCGCGCCTTTCCGGCACGGCGCGCCCGGCCGCGCTCGGTTACCGTGGCGGTCATGTCACCGCGAGACCACCGCATCACCCTGCTCGGCAAACCCGGCTGCCACCTGTGCGACGACGCGCGGGCGGTGATCGAGAGGGTCGCCACGGAACTCGGCGTCCCCTGGGAGGAACGCGACATCACCGCCTCCGAGGAGGACCAGGCCCGCTACTGGGAGATGATCCCGGTCACCCTCGTCGACGGCGTCCAGCACGACTTCTGGCGCGTCGACGAGAACCGCCTGCGCGCCGCCCTCGGCGCCTGACCGGGGCCCACCGGCCGTCCCGGGGTACGCCCGGCGCCCGGGCGGGCCCTCCGTCCGCCCGGGTCCGTCCGGGTCCGCCCGGGCCCGTCCCCGCCCGGCGAGTGCGCGGGCGCCCGCCCGCGCACCCGGGTCACGGCCTGAAGGCCGTCGGGAGCGGCATCACCTTCGCGGCGTTCAGGGTGAGCTCGATCACGTTGGTGGCGAGCACCATGGACTGCCGCTCGGTGACGAAGCGCTCGGTGTGCGGGCGGCGCTGGTGCTCGCTGTAGGCGACCTCGTCCCGGTAGAGCTCGTAGACGATGCGCTGGAGCGGGGCCGACTTCACCGAGTGGCAGGAGTAGACGAGCGTGTCCGGCTCGGAGCCGCGGACCGCCTCGACGGTCTCCTCGGCGAGCCGGTCGAACCTCTCGCCGGTGCCGTCGAGCAGGGTGAAGACGGTCAGCATCCCGAAGATGCTCGGCGAGGGACGGCCGGAGCCGCCCGGCAGGTCGCCGCTGACGCCCGGCCCCGATCCGGGATACAGGGCACCGGTGGCGGGGGGAGGCCCGATCCGGGACGTGTGGCCGAGGGGACCCGGCTGGTCGTAGCCGTGGGAACCTCCGCGTCCCGTCCCCGGGGAGGGCGCGCCGCCGAACGCCTGTTCCGCGGGCATGGGCCTGAGGCTGCCCGCCCCGCCCAACTCGCCGGTGCCCGGACCCGGGGGCCGGCCCAACTCGCCGGTGCCCGGACTCGGGAGCCGGCCCAACTCGCCGGTGCCCGGACTCGGGAGCCGGCCGAACTCGCCGGTGCCGGGCGGGCGCCCGAACTCACCGGTGGCGGGACCGCCCGCGCCTGGCGCGGGCGGCATGCCGAACTCCCCCGTGCCGGGCGGACGGCCGAACTCGCCGGTGCCTGGGCCCGGGGGCCGGCCGGGGCCGGAGGACCTGGAGCCGGGGGCGCCGTGCCTGCCGAACTCGTTGGCCGGGATGTCGTACTCCCCGGTCGAGGGTCCGGCGGCGCCGGTCGCGGGCCCGACGGGCGGCATGCCGAACTGGCCGGTCACGGGCGGCTGCGGGCCGTGATCGCCGCCGCGCCTGCCAGGATCCCCGGCCGGCGGCCGGTCGGGGAGCGGCATGCCGTACTCGCCCGCCATGAACATGCCGGTGGCGGGTCCGCCGAACGGATCGTCGGGCGGGGAAGGCCGCTGGACCATGCGGGCCGCGTAGTCCACGTCCTGCTCGCCGGCGCGGTACTCGGCGACCAGGTCCCCGAGCCCGGAGCGGCGGGGAGGCTCCTCGGCCGCCACCGGGCGGGGGGCGTCCTCCGGGGAGATCCGGCGGCCGGCGACCTGCACGTCACGGGGTTCGCGCTCCGCGGGCCGGATCGTCGGCGGGCGGTTCTCCCAGTCGTCGCGCGCCTCGTCCTCGTCGTCGTCCTCGTAGGGCGCGAGCGGCCGCAGGAGGGCGTACCAGACCGCCGCCGCGGTGACGAGCAGCAGGAGCACGGTGATCATCCCGGGCACCGAGAAGCTGACGGCGCCGACGAGGGCGAGACCGGTGGGGCCCAGCACCAGGAGCGCGTGCAGGTTGTCGGCGTCGTAGTCGTCGCCGCCCCGCCGGCGGAGGGCCGCGAGCACCATCCCGGCCAGCAGCACGACCGCGACGATCACGTGTATCGCCAGGAGCAGGTACTTCGACGGCAGGTCCCAGTGCCGGCCGCCCGGCGGGAGGACCTTGGAGAATCCGGACTCCTGCAGGACCGGGTCGACCGCCAGGATCACCGCGGCGATGACGGTGAGGGCGATCCCCATCAGCCAGGAGGAGAACCGGGCCCTGCCCGTGCGGGCCAGCAGCTGGATGACCCCCACGGCCAGCCAGAGGGGGGCCAGCATGGATCCGGTCAGCTGGTAAATACGGAATGTTCCAGCCCCAAAACCGATCACGTGACCGGTGGCGATTACAGCGAGTGAGATGGACAGGGACGCCGTCGTGATGCTCCAGGCGATCAGCCAGCCCTTGGGCTCACCGCGCAGACGACTGATGAGGGCACCGGTGGCAATGGCTGCGAGCAATGCGCCGGCGAAAGCGATGACAGCGACGAGGACTTCCATGGTGTCTCCAATGCTGCCGGACATTACCCCCCAACCGGTAGCCGAACATCTGGTCCGCTCCCGATGCCGGTCCGAAGAGGACCGGCCCCACACCGTATCCGGCGATTACCCCCAGTCACGACGCTTCAAAGTAGATTGTGGAATTACTAGTTGATTTCTAGAGTGATCGAGCACGCCGTACCCCCTTCCCCTCAGGGATACCGGATGCCTGAAACGTGGCCGCTCGCCGGGCACCTCCCCACGACCGCCGGGGTGGCCCAGCCCGTCCGCAGTACCGACCTCACTCTGCGTGAGGACGCCTCCGAAGAACTCCGGAGCCTGGTCTTGCGTGCCAAGACCGGGGACACGGACGCCTTTGGCACGCTCTACGACCGCTACCTCACGCTCGTGTACCGCTACGTCTACTTCCGGGTCGGCTCACACCCGCTGGCCGAGGATCTCACGAGCGAGACCTTCCTCCGCGCGCTCCGCCGGATCACGGACTTCACATGGCAAGGCCGTGATTTCGGGGCCTGGCTCGTGACCATCGCGAGGAACCTGATCACCGATCACTTCAAGTCCGGCAGGTACCGCCTTGAGGTCACGACCGCCGAGGTCATCGACACCCCCCTCGACGGCCCGCACATCCCGGAGAACGCCGTCGTCACCGCGATGATCAGCGATCGGGTGCTCGGCGCCGTCCGCGACCTCAACCCCGAGCAGCAGGAGTGCGTGGTGCTGCGCTTCCTGCACGGCATGTCCCTGGCCGAGACCGCGCTCATCATGGGCAAGAAGAGCGGCGCGATCAAGGCGCTGCAGTTCCGCGCGATCCGCGCCCTGGGCCGCGCGCTCCCCCCGGACCTGAGCTGACCCCGATTTTCGGTCACATTCAGATCGGTTTTTCAACGCCCGAATCCCGGTCTCCCCGGGCCTCGTCCTGCCGTGTCCCGCCCGTCCCACCGCGTCCCGGCCTGTCCCACCCTCCCCTGGAACGTCCCAGGCCCGTCCGGCGACCCTCCCGCGGACGCGCGCCCGCGTCGCGGATCACCCGGCTCCGCCCCAGGTCACGCGGCCGCTCCGGGCCCGGCGCTCCTCCCGGGACCGTACCCGGGCCCCTCGCCCGGCGTCCCACCCGGCTCCGTGCCCGCGGTCATGTCCACCGCGCCGATGCCGGTCGAGCGCGTAACCTGGCGTGCGGAGTCGTCGTTAGGCAAGTGACAGCGATGGATCATGAGCTGGGGGCGGCAGGGAGCGTTCATGGGGAAGTGGCTGCCCGGAATCTCGCGGAGATCGCAGGCTCGTATCCAGGACCGCGTGTCACGGCTCGGCGCCCGGATGACGGCGAGCCCCCGTCCCGAGTTCCAGGCCAGGCTCCGTGAGCAGCTCAGCCGGCCCCTGCCCGAGCAGGAGCGTCCCGAGCCGCGGCCGACCGGTCCCCGTCACTCCCGGCGAAGACCGCGCAGGACGCTGTTCCCCCAGGTGCTGAGCACCCTGCTGGTGGTCTCGATGGTCGTCTCCGGCGTGTGGACGTACCGCTCGATGCCCGGTGACACCTTCTACCCGCTCAAGCGCGCGGCCGAGAGCACCCTGTTCCACCTCAGCACCGACGACGCCGAACGGGCGGACCGCTCCTTCGGGTACGCGGAGACCCGCGCCCACGAGGTCGAGGAGCTCCTGGGCTCCGGGGAGCGCGACATGATCGGGGAGACCCTCCAGGCGATGGAGGACACCACCCGCTCCGCGGTGACCTCCCTGCAGCAGGTACGGCGCCGCGAGGACGCCGGGGCCGGTGAGCTGATGGAGGTCAAGGAGTTCAGGCGCTTCGTGCAGAAGCAGCGCACCCAGATCAGAGGGATGATCCCCAAGATGGACGCCGAGGACCAGCGCAGGGCGAACGGGTACCTCGACTACATCGACGGGCTGGCCCCGCCCGACTGACCCCCGGCCGGCCCCTGCCCGGGTCTCCACCGCCCCGGTCTCCCGGCCGGAGCGCGTGGTCCGCGGCGGGACCGTGCCGGCAGGTCCGTGGGCACGGCTTTCCGGGCCGCTCGTAAAGGCCGTTGCGGTAGGCGCACCGCACCGAGGACGACGCCGGATCGTCACATCCGGTTGCCACCACGGCTACCGATCTCACCCCTGTGTCCCGGTTAAGCTGAGGTGCTATGAGGCGGCTACTACGACGGCGGAGCGGGGCGACCATGGCCGGGCAGGCGACGGCCGGAGAGGTCATGGCCGGGGAGGTCGCCGCCGCGGCGGCCGTGGCGATGCCGATGGCCGAGCCCGACCCGGTGGCCGCCGCGTTCTTCGACGTCGACAACACCATGATGCGCGGCGCCTCCATCTACCACTTCGCCCGCGGTCTCGCCTCCCGCGGCCTGTTCACCAGCAAGGACCTGCTGCGGTTCGCCATGGGCCAGGTGGCCTTCCGCATCCGCGGTGACGAGAACCCCGCCCACATCGCCGAGGCCAGGGAGACCGCGCTGGCCTTCGTGGCCGGCAACACGGTCGAGGAGATCGTCCGTCTCGGCGAGGAGATCTACGACGAGGTCATGGCCGACCGCATCTGGGCCGGCACCCGCGCCATCGCCCAGGCGCACCTCGACGCCGGCCAGCGGGTCTGGCTGGTCACCGCCACCCCGGTGGAGCTGGCCCGCGTGATCGCGCAGCGGCTCGGCCTGACCGGTGCCCTCGGCACCGTCGCGGAGACCGAGAACGGCGTCTACACCGGCCGGCTGGTGGGCGACCTGCTCCACGGCCCGGCCAAGGCCGAGGCCGTCAGGGCCCTGGCCCGGCGGGAGGGCCTGGACCTGGCCCGCTGCCACGCCTACAGCGACTCGGCCAACGACCTGCCCCTGCTCTCGGTCGTCGGCAACGCCACCGCGGTCAACCCCGACGGCGAGCTGCGCGACTTCGCCCGGGAGAACGGGTGGGACGTCAAGGACTTCCGCACCGGCCGTAAGGCGACCATGATCGGCGTTCCCATCGCGGTGGGCGCCGGAGCGGTCGCGGGCGGCATCGCCGCCGCCATCGCCCTGCGCCGCCGCCACTACCGCGCCGACCGCTGACGACCCTCCGCTGCGACCGCGTTCCACCGCCCTCGCCGGACGGCGCGGCCCTCACCGGCCGGACCGTCCCGCGCGGCCGGCCGCGATCCGGTCGAGCAGGGCGGTCAGCTCCCGGCCGACGTCCGCGGGACGTTCCAGGCCGATCATGTGACCGGCCCCGGGGAGGACGACCAGCCTGGCACCGGGCAGGGCCGCGGCGATGCGACGGCTGTGCTCCGCCGGGGTGAGGCGGTCCCGGTCGCCGACCATGACGAGCGTCTCCACCGGTTCGAGCGCGGCCAGCGCGGCCAGCTTGTCGTGGACGAGGAAGGCGCGGAAGAAGCCGGCCATCACCTCCGTGGGGGTGGCCACGGCCATGGCGCTGACGAAACGCACGTGCTCGCGCGGTGCGCGCGGCCCGAAGGCGACGTACCGGGTGACCGGAAGGTTGGTGCGCGACCGGAGGGCGGGCCTGCGGTCGATGAGCGCGCCGCGGGCCAGCATGCGCTCGAACACCACGGGCGTGAAGCGGGGCGCGAGCCGCCCGAGCGGCCACGGAAGCCCGAACGTGCTGTCGCGCAACCCGCCCGGGGAGGTGCTCAGCAACGCCACCCCGGCCACCCGGGCGGCCAGCGTCCCGGGATGGCGCGCGGCGAACGCCATGACCGTCATACCGCCCATGGAGTGGCCGACGAGGACCACCGGCGTTCCCTCGGGCACGGTGGCCTCGATCACCGCGGCGAGGTCGTCGCCGAGCCGGTCGACCGTGCAGGCGTCGAGTGTCCCGGCCGAGGAGTCGCCGTGCCCCCGCTGGTCGTAGAAGACCAGGGTGGCCCGCCCGGCGAGCGCCTCGCGCTGGAAGTGCCAGCAGTGCCGGTTCATCACCCAGCCGTGGATGAAGATCACGACAGGTCCGGGGGAGGCGGCCTCCTCGACGTCGGCCGCGAGCCGCACGCCGTCGTCGGTCGTGACCGTGACCGGCCGGCCGCGACGGCCGCTCAGGCCCGCGCCCGCGGACGGCCGGTCGCGATACCGCGGGCCCGTCCTCGCACGCGACCGGTCGCGGCGCGCGTCCGGTTCCGTCCTCGCGTGCACGTGGTCGCGGCGCGCGTCCGGTTCGGTCCTCGTGGGCGATCGGTCGCGGTGTACGTCCGGTTCGGTCCTCGTGGCCGACCGTCGCCGGCGCGCGGCCACCCCGAGCACCGTCCCGGCCGCCAGCCCGGCGAGGGCCGCCCGCGTCACCGCACGTCCCACGTCCATGACCACCTCCGGATCCGCGAACCCGACGCACACCCTATCCACCGCGTTCCGTGATCATCGGACGCGGGGAACGACGAGAACCGTGCCCGTCCGCGCGGCGCGAGCGGTGCCCGAAGGCCGGGGACGGGTCAGAGGAAGGGCGGGAAGGCGGGGCCGCGCCGCAGCCGGAGCTCGTCCAGCAGCTGCCCGACGGCCTCCCGGATCTGGTCGGTGAGGCCGAAGACCAGCATCGGGTCGTCGGCGTCGGCGGGGTCGAACCGGTCGGTGCGGATCGGCTCCCCGAAGCCGATCACCCACTTGGACGGGAGCGGGACCAGCCCTAGAAGCCCGAACCAGGGGAAGAGCGGCGTGACCGGCACGTACGGGAGCCCGAGCACCTTCGCCAGGAAGGGCAGGTCGCCCAGCTTGGGATAGATCTCCTCGGCGCCCACGACGGCGCAGGGGATCACGGGCACACCCGCCCGGATGGCGGAGGCGACGAAACCTCCGCGCCCGAAGCGCTGCAACCGGTAGCGCTCGGAGAACGGCTTGCCCACCCCCTTGAACCCCTCGGGGAAGACGCCCACGATCTCCCCCTTGCGCAGCAGCCGGTCGGCGTCCTCGGGGCACGCGAGGGTGTGACCGGTCTTGCGGGACAGGTGGGCGAGCACCGGGAAGCGGTACACCAGGTCCGCGCCCAGCAGGCGGAGCGCGCGGCGCTCGGGGTGGTCGTCGTGGAGGGCCACCTGGAGCATGAGCCCGTCGAGCGGAAGCGTCCCCGAATGGTTGGCCACGATCAGGGCGCCCGAGTCGCCGGGCACGTTGTGCATGCCGACGGTCTCGGTGCGGAACCAGTGGTGGTAGAGCGGGCGGAGCAGCTCCAGCAGGACCCTGTCGGTGAACTCCGGGTCGAAGCCGAACTCGTCGACCTCGTACTCCCCGGCCAGGCGGCGCCGCAGAAAGGCCAGTAGCTCGGCCAGGCGGTCCTCGCCCTGGGCGTTCCCGGCGTTCCCGGGCTCGCGCGCGCTCTCGCTCATCGTCCGGCCGCCCGAGATCCGGCCGCCCGAGATCCGGCGGTCCGAGACCCGGCCGTCCGAGACCCGGCCGTCCGAGACCCGGCTGCCCGGGATCCGGCCGCCTGGGAGAAGACCTCCAGCAGGGCGGCGGGAATGCCGCCGGCCAGGTCGCGGGCGCGCAGGAAGTCCTCGAAGGCGGCGGCGGTGGAGAACTTCGGCCTCCAGCCCAGGGCCGCGGCCAGCGGGGCGGTGTCGACCACACGCCCGTGGCGCATCAGGCGGAGCTGCTCGGAGGAGAAGTCGACCAGCCTCGCCCCCCGGGCGAGCTCGCCCATGAGACGGAAGACCGGGGAGGGGACCGGCAGCGGGAGCAGGCCCGCCCTGCGCGCGCACTGCGACAGCAGCAGCACGCCGTCCCCGGCCACGTTGAACGTGCCGGGATGGTCCTCCGTCGCCATCCGGCGCAGCACCTCGACCGCGTCGTCCTCGTGGACGAACTGCAGCCTCGGGTCGAAGCCGAACACGGTCGGCAGCAGGGGCTGGGTGAAGTAGCGCGTCAGCGGGGAGTCGACGCCGGGTCCCATGAAGTTCGCGAACCTCAGGGTCGACACGGCCACGTCTCCCCGCCGCCTGGCGAAGCCCCGGACGTACCCCTCCACCTCAGAGGCGTCCTTGGCGTAGCCGCGGCCGGGCGGCTCCCCCGGCTCGGCGTCCTCGGTGAAGACGGCCGGATCGCGCGGGGAGGAACCGTAGACGGCGGTGGTGGAGCGCACCACGACACGGCGGATCGTCGCGGATCGCTGACAGGCACCGAGCAGTTGCATGGTGCCGATGACGTTGTGCTCCTTCATGAGCGTCCGGCCACCGCTCCGGGGAGGAGCGCTCACCAGGCTCATGTGAACGACGGTGTCGATGTCGGCGTCCGCGATCACCCGGGCGATGTCGGGACCGCGCGGATCGACGCGGACGAACTCCGTCCGCCCGAGAGGTACGCCGCCATCACCTGTGAGCGAGGGCGGCGGCACCGTATCCACTCCGACGACCCGGTCGATGTCCGGGTCATCCGCGAGAACGCTCGCCACTCGGGCGCCGATGTGGCGCGAGACCCCGGTGACGAGCACGACATGGGGCATCGGCGCCTCGCAGATCCGCTACTTCTTGTTACGCCGCTGGATGCGGGTCTTCTTCAGAAGCTTGCGGTGCTTCTTCTTCGCCATGCGCTTACGGCGCTTCTTGATCACAGAGCCCACGGGACCCCCAGGTAGCTGGTAGCCGAGAATGTCGAACCGGTGCGCGAGAGCACACCGGCACAACAGACTACCGGCGATCCGCGGTGGATCGCCCCTGGGGGACCCCGGGCGCGCGAACTCACGACGCGGTGACCGCGCCGCTACCCCGACGAGACAGGGACCATCACATACCGGTCATACCGGAAAGCACACACCGGTCAGACCGGAAGGATCAGGTCATGAACCGTCCGATGCGCCTGGCTCGCCGCGCGGCCGGATCGCTCCCCCGGACGCTCGGCTCGGCGCACCGAACCGCCCCTGCCTCAACCTGCCTCGATGTAGGCATCCCTGAGATAATCGTGTACCGCCTGCTCCGGCACTCGGAAGGATCGACCGACCCTGATGGCCGGCAGCTCGCCCGAATGCACGAGTCGGTACACCGTCATCTTGGACACCCTCATGACGGTGGCCACTTCTGCCACCGTCAGGAACTTCACCTCACTGAGAGGTCTTTCGCCTGCACCCATCGGACGCCTCTTCCGCACGTGTATCCGGGTTATCCCCACTGGTGCCATTGCTCACGCACGTGTACTGCTGTCAGCGTAAGTCGGGACCCCGGGCACGCAAACCCCCTATTTTCTCAGCCCGTGGTCTCCCACGTCAGGAAAACCGACAAAGTCGCTGGCCAGCAGCCGGACCGTGCCTGTCCTGTCGATCTTGGAACGGACCAACTGTCTCCCATTAGAGTCGCCCACAATCCTCAAAAAGTTGGCAAACGGTCGGCGAGCTCCGTGGAATGCAGGCGCGAAATGCCCGTATAGGGACGGTCCGATTTGCGCATCTCCCGTCTCAGACGGCACGCAGGACCCTTTCGACCAGATGGTGCGTCAGCGGCTCGTAATAGCGGGGTAGCACGTTGTCATCGAGCGGCACGGTCACCGCGATCTTGCCCTCGGCCTCCCCGACGAAGAGCGCGGGGTCGTTGCTGTCGGCGAACCCGACCGTGAGGACGCCCGCCTCCCCCGCGGCCCCGGCCCAGCCGTGATCGGCGATCACCAGGTCGGGCCGGTCGGTCCCCAGCTCCGAGAGCATCGCCCGCATCGGGGCGGGATCGTGGGTGTGCACGAAGGAGCCCTTGTCGTCGAGCATCGCGACGTCGTCCATGTAACGGATCTTGCGCCTGCGGCCGAACCCGCTGCCCCAGTACGACCAGCCCTCGGCCGGGCCCATCAGGGTCACTCCGCGCGCCCTGAGCATCCGCGCCAGGGCCATGTGGATGGTGAGCAGGCCGGTGGGGTGACCGGTGGCGATCAGGATCCTGGGGCTCTCCTGGCGGAGCACGCCCGCGATCGTGTCGCCCATCCTCTCGACCGCCTCGATCGTACGGTCGGGGTCGATGGTGTCCTGGCCCTCGCGGTGACCCGGGTCGGCCACGACCCCCGCGGACTTGGCCATCAGCTCCAGGATGTCGCGGTAGGCCCAGGGGCCGTCCAGTGTCAGCCCGAACATGTAGTGCGGATCACGGTTGGCCAGCGACCGGTAGTGATCCAGGTTGTTCTCCCGGCTGGTCGCCACGTCCCCGGCGATCCTGGTCCGGACCAGGTGCTCGCGAAGCTCGGCGTGTGTCATCGGCGCACCTTTGTTCCTCGGTCCGGTTCACCGGGATACCGGCCGGGCCGTTTCGTCGTCGGGGAGGGACCGGTGAGTCCCCGCGTCACGGAAGGGGGTCAAGGCCATGAAGAGGAAAGACGGCGTTCCTCGTGGCCATGATGGCTCGGTCGATCGGGTCTGCTGGATCATAACCAGCGGAGAAATCACGAAATTCCGGGACACGACCGTCGGTCAGCGTCAGGGGGGCCGACTGGCCGGTCCGCTCCTTGACGAACGTGCGCCAGGCCCCGGGGGTGGCGGTGGCCGGGTCGAGCGGATGGCCCGCCACCTCTGCGATCAGGTGGGTCCACGCCCTGGGGACGACCTGCACCAGCTCGTACCCCCCGCCGCCGGTCACGATCCACCGGCCGCCGGCGGTCTCGTGGGCCAGCTCGTGCAGCGCCGCGTACGCGGTGCGCTGGCCGTCCAGGCTGAGCATCAGGTTGGCCAGCGGGTCGAGGGCGTGGCTGTCACAGCCGTGCTGGGTGACCAGGACGTCGGGGGCGAACTCCCGCAGCAGCGGCGGGACCACCGCGTGGAAGGCCCGCAGCCAGTCGCTGTCACCGCACCCGGCGGGCAGCGCCACGTTGACCGCGGTGCCCTCCGCGCCGCGCTCCTCGGGGAAACCGGTGCCGGGGAAGAGCGTGCGCGGGCTCTCGTGCAGGCTGATGGTGAGCACCCGGGGGTCGTCGTAGAACATCGCCTGGACGCCGTCGCCGTGGTGCACGTCCACGTCCACGTAGGCGACCTTGGAGGCGCCCTGCGACAGCAGCCACGCGATGGCCACGGCCGGGTCGTTGTAGACGCAGAAGCCGCTCGCGCACGACGTCATCGCGTGGTGCAGGCCGCCCGCGACGTTGACCGCGTGCTCGGCCTGCCCGGTCCACACCGCACGGGCCGCCGCCAGGCTGGCACCGGTGATCAGCGCGGACGCCTCGTGGACCCCGGCGAAGGCCGGGTTGTCGTCGGTGCCCAGGCCGTGGGCCACGTCCGGGCGCCCGGTGGCGGAGACCCGTTTGACGGCCTCGATGTAGTCGCGCTTGTGCACGAGCGCCAGCTCGTCGTCGGTGGCGGGGGCGCAGCCGCTCATCTCCACCAGGTCCAGCACGCCGAGCTCCCTGGCCAGGGCCATGGTCAGCTCGACCCTCACGGGCGCGAGCGGGTGGCCGGGGCCGAAGTCGTACGCGATGAGCGCATCGTCCCAGACGACCCGCACGGACCGGCTCATGCGCACTCCCGTCTGGCTCGCGACGCCGCGCGTCACGGCCCGATCTGCCTGCTCCCCGCTCGACGTTACCGCACGTGTACGCAAGGACGTTTACTCAGACGTCCCACACAAGGGGACCTCTTTCATCTAACCGAAACATCAGGATTTATTGCTGTTAATCCCTTCGCTTTCCACCGGACGGCGTTCCGGGGACGCCGGGCGCCGGGATCTGCGGGCGAGGGACGGGGTCACCCCTCGGCGAGCTGGCGTCCCCGGTCCCGGGCGGCCTCGATGGCGGCCAGGAAGGCGGCGCGGACGCTGTGCCTCTCCAGTTCGGCGATGGCCGCGATGGTGGTGCCGCCCGGCGAGGTGACCGCCTCGCGGAGGATCACCGGGTGCTCGCCCGAGTCGCGGAGCATGATCGCCGCACCGACGATCGACTGGGTGACCATGTCCAGGGCGGCGGCCCGGGGCATGCCGAGCAGGATCCCGGCGTCGACCATGGCCTCGACCAGGTAGAAGAAGTACGCGGGCCCGCTGCCGGACAGGGCGGTGGCCGCGTCCTGCTGCGACTCGGGGATGCGCAGCACCTTGCCGACCGGGCTGAACAGGTCCTCGGCGCGCCGCAGGTGCTCCTCGGAGGCGTGCGCCCCGGCCGAGATCACGCTCATCGCCTCGTCCACCAGCACCGGCGTGTTGGACATGACCCGGACCACCGGGATCTCGGCGCCCAGCCGGGACTCGACGAACGAGGTGGTGATGCCCGCCGCGGCCGAGATGATCAGGCGGTCGGCCGGCAGGTGGGGCGCTATCTCGGCGAGCAGGGCCCCCATGTCCTGCGGCTTGACCGCGAGGATGATCGTGTCGGCGCTCTTGGCGGCCTCGTCGTTGGAGACCACCCGGACCCCGTACCGCTCCGCGAGGGCCTCGCGGCGCTCGGCGCGCCGGGCCGTCGCCAGCACGTCACCCGGCTTGAACCCGGCCCTGAGCAGCCCGGAGAGCAGCGCCTCCCCCATCTTGCCGGTTCCAAGAATCGCGATCATGTGAGCACCTCGAAGTCGGGGATCGAACCTCCCGAACCCTATCGGCCCGGCCTTCCGTGGAACGTCCCGCAAAGTGGTTGATGCTGATGTATGCTATTTACATACAGCACCAACATTGGAGGGGTCGATGAGTGTCACCCAGATAGACCTGGACGATGAGGCGCTCGCCGAGGCGATGCGAATGCTGGGCACCACCACGAAGAAGGAGACCGTGAACGCCGCTCTGCGGGAGTACGTGGCACGCGTCAGGCGTATAGAGGCACTGGAGGCCCTCTCGGCCCGGGCCGCCCGGGGAGAGTTCGACGACGCGATGGAGGCTCGCCGGGCGGCCAAGCAGGCTCGGGACGACGCCTTCTCGTGATCTCCTATCTGGTGGACACCTCCGCCCTGTGGCACCTGCTGCGCGCCCCCGGAACACAGGAGGCATGGGCCGACCGAATCGCGTCGGGGGTGTTGAGCGTCTGCGAGCCCACGAGAACGGAATTCCTGTACTCCGCGACGGGCCCGGCACATCGCGACGAACTCGAAGCCGAACTCGGCAACCTCTGCCGATCGGTCACCGTCCCCAAGTCGGCGTGGCGCTGGGTCGAGAACGCGCAGTACAGACTCACCCAGAAGGGCCGGCATCGTTCCGCCGGACCGATCGATTTGCTCCTGTGCGCGACCGCCGTCCACCATGGAATGACCGTGCTACACGTCGACCAGGACTTCGTCACCGTCTCGGCGGTCATGAACGAGGTACGGCAGCGCGACATCAGGGTGCCCTGAACCGTCCGGGGCTCCCATCCGTCTTGGGGGTATGCGTATGATCGCGACCCCCATCCTGGCCGGAAGCCTGCTGCTGGCTCTTGGCTGCGGCACCGAACCCAGCGCCACGGTCTCCAACGGCGTCCCGTCCCGGCCCGCGAGCCACGACACGACCGCCCCCGTCGTCCCCTCGGAGCCGGCGGCCGGCACCGTGGCCCCCCGGACCGAGCCCACGGACGGCTCCCCGAAGCCCACGAAGCCCGAAGGGCACACCGACAACCCCCGCAAGGTCAGGTGGCTGAAGGCCACACCCTCCAAGAACGGCCGCAGCCTGCGGATCGTCTGGTGGTCCGGCGTCGAGCCGTGCAACGTCCTCGACCGGATCACCGTGCGCCAGACCTCCAAGCGGGTGACCGTCACCCTCTGGGAGGGCCCGAGCAGCAAGGTCCAGAACGTCGCCTGCATCGAGATCGCCATCCAGAAGGTGACGACCGTCAAGCTCAAGAAGCCCCTCGGCGACCGCAAGGTGGTCGACGGCGCCCGCTGAGACGGCGCTCACCGAGGCGGCGTCCGCCGAACCCGGAACCCGTCGGACCCGAAGCCCGTCGAGACCGGCGCCGAGATCGGCACCCGCCGAGACGGTAACCCCGCACGTCGTCGTCGCCCGCCCCGCGCACGCCCCGCCCGCGTCCTGATCGCCGGCGCCGCGTGCCGGGGCGCGCGGGTGCGGGCGAGTCCTTCCCGGGCCCGTGCGCGCCCGTGCGCGCACCCGTGAGCGCATCCCGTCCCGGACGCGGCGGCCTGACGCTCCCCGGTCGCCCTCTCCGGGAACGAACGAGGATGCTTCCACGTCAGAGGGGGTAGGACGCCCTTCGCCCGCTTCCTGAAGATCGGGAATGCTTTCGCGCGATCCAGGGTTGAGCCCAGTAGACTCAAGTCGTTTGACAAACCTCGTTCGAGGTTCCACCATGAGTCTCATCGACTCAACTTTGACTACAAGGACGTACTCATGGCACGTGCGGTAGGTATCGACCTGGGGACGACCAACTCCGTCGTCTCGATTCTTGAGGGCGGTGAGCCCACCGTCATCGCCAACGCTCAGGGTTCGCGGACCACCCCGTCCGTGGTCGCGTTCGCGAAGAACGGCGAGGTCCTCGTCGGCGAGGTCGCCAAGCGGCAGGCCGTCACCAACGTCGACCGGACGATCCGCTCGGTCAAGCGCGAGATGGGCACCACCTGGTCCGTCGAGATCGACGGCAAGAAGTTCTCCCCGCAGCAGATCAGCGCGTTCGTCCTGCAGAAGCTCAAGCAGGACGCCGAGGCCTACCTGGGCGAGAAGATCACCGACGCGGTGATCACCGTTCCCGCCTACTTCAACGACGCCCAGCGCCAGGCGACCCAGGAAGCGGGCACCATCGCCGGCCTGAACGTGCTGCGCATCATCAACGAGCCCACCGCCGCCGCGCTGGCGTACGGCCTCGACAAGGAGAAGGACGAGACCATCCTCGTCTTCGACCTCGGCGGCGGCACCTTCGACGTGTCCCTGCTCGACGTCGGCCAGGAGGACGGCCACGGCTTCGTCGAGGTCAAGGCCACCAGCGGCGACAACCACCTCGGTGGTGACGACTGGGACCAGCGCGTCGTGGACGAGCTGGCCAACCGGTTCAAGAACGCGCACGGCGTGGACCTGACCAAGGACAAGATGGCCCTGCAGCGTCTGCGCGAGGCCGCGGAGAAGGCCAAGATCGAGCTCTCCAGCCAGTCGGAGACCTCCATCAACCTGCCGTACATCACGGCCTCGGCCGAGGGTCCCCTCCACCTGGAGGAGAAGCTCACCCGCGCCGAGTTCCAGCGGATCACCGCCGACCTGCTCGAGCGGTGCAAGGGCCCGTTCAACCAGGTCGTCAAGGACGCCGGGATCAAGGTCTCCGACATCGCCCACGTGGTGCTCGTCGGCGGATCGACCCGTATGCCCGCCGTGGCCGAGCTCGTCAAGGAGCTGACCGGCGGCAAGGAGCCCAACAAGGGCGTCAACCCGGACGAGGTCGTGGCCATCGGCGCCGCCCTGCAGGCCGGTGTGCTCAAGGGCGAGGTCAAGGACGTCCTGCTGCTCGACGTGACCCCGCTGAGCCTGGGCATCGAGACCAAGGGCGGGATCTTCACGAAGATCATCGAGCGCAACACCACGATCCCGACCAAGCGCTCCGAGGTCTTCACCACGGCCGAGGACAACCAGCCGTCGGTGCAGATCCAGGTCTACCAGGGCGAGCGCGAGATCGCGGCGTACAACAAGAAGCTGGCCACCTTCGAGCTGACCGGCATCGCCCCGGCGCCGCGCGGGATCCCGCAGATCGAGGTCACCTTCGACATCGACGCCAACGGCATCGTCAACGTCTCCGCCAAGGACCTCGGCACCGGCAAGGAGCAGACGATGACGATCACCGGCGGCTCCGCGCTGCCGAAGGACGACATCGAGCGCATGATGCGCGAGGCCGAGTCCTACGCCGAGGAGGACAAGAAGCGCCGCGAAGAGGCCGAGACGCGCAACAACGCCGACTCGCTCGTCTACCAGACCGAGAAGTTCCTCGGCGAGAACGCCGAGAAGGTCCCGGACGACATCAAGACCGAGGTCAACGAGGCCGTCGCGGAGCTGAAGAAGGCTCTGGAGGGCACCGACTCGTCCGAGATCCGCGCCTCCGCCGAGAAGCTCGCCACGGTCAGTCAGAAGATGGGCTCCGCGATCTACGCTCAGTCCCAGGGGTCCGAGAACCCGACCGGCACGCCGGACGCGGACGCGGGCACCACGAACGAGCAGAAGGCCGACGACGACGTGGTCGAGGCCGAGATCGTGGACGACGAGCCGAAGCGCGACGACGGCACCAAGTGACGGCCGGAAAGCCGAGGGGAGCACCAGCGTGAGCACGCGCGAGAACGGTTCCGGAGAGGAGCCGGTGATCCGCGACAACCGGAAGATCGACCCGGAGACGGGGCAGCCACGCGAGGCGGACCCGGCAGAGGCCACCGGACAGGGCGACGGGGAGCAGGCCGAGGGGCCGTCCTCCCTGGCGTCCGACCTGGCCTCGATCGAGCTGGCCACCCAGCTCGCCGAGCGCACCGCGGACCTGCAGCGCCTTCAGGCCGAGTACTCCAACTATCGCAAGCGGGTCGAGCGGGACCGGGTCGCGGTCAAGGAGCAGGCGGTGGCCGGCGTCCTGTCGGAGCTGCTGCCGGTCCTCGACGACATCGGCCGGGCCCGCGACCACGGGGAGCTGACCGGCGGTTTCGCCAAGGTGAGCGAGTCACTGGAGGCGGCCACCGGGAAGCTGGGGCTCAGCACCTACGGCACCAAGGGCGAGGCGTTCGACCCGATGGTGCACGAGGCCCTGATGCACAGCTACTCCTCCGAGGTCACGGAAGCGACCTGCGTGGAGATCCTGCAGCCCGGTTACCGGATCGGCGAGCGAGTGCTCCGCCCCGCGCGCGTCGCGGTGGCCGAGCCCGAGACGCCCGCCGCGGACGACAACTGACACCCCCACGTCTGATCTCTGAGAAGGAAGATGGATGAGCACCAAGGACTACCTGGAGAAGGACTACTACGCCGTCCTTGGTGTGCCCAAGTCCGCCACGGCAGATGAGATCAAGAAGGCGTACCGGAAGCTGGCCAGGCAGTACCACCCGGATGCCAACCCCGGAAGCTCGGCGACCTCCGCGAGCACCGCGAAGTTCAAGGAGGTCTCCGAGGCCTACGACGTCCTGTCCGACACCAAGCGCCGCAAGGAGTACGACGAGGCGCGGACGCTGTTCGGATCGGGGATCGGCGGCTACCCGCCGGGCGCGGGGGCACCCCGTCCGGGCGGAGGAGGTTTCCCGTTCGACCTGGGGGACCTGTTCGGGGGGGCCAACCAGCAGCAGAGCGGCGCCGGGGAGCGCATCGGCGACATCTTCGGCGGCCTGTTCAACCGGGGCGGCGCGGGCCGCCCCGGCGGGACGACGACCAGGGCGCGCCGGGGCCAGGACATCGAGTCCGAGGTGACCCTCAACTTCTCCGAGGCGGTCGAGGGCACCACGGTCTCGCTCCGCCTGACCAGTTCCTCGGCGTGCACCGCGTGCGGGGGCACCGGCGCCAAGGCCGGCACCACGCCGCGGGTCTGCCCGACCTGTGAGGGCACCGGGGCGGCCAGCCGCAACCTGGGCAACTTCGCCTTCTCCGAGCCGTGCCGCGACTGTAAGGGCCGCGGCCTGCTCGTGGACGACCCGTGCCCGGTGTGCGACGGCAGCGGGCGGGACAAGAGCACCCGCACGATCCAGGCGCGCATCCCGGCCGGTGTCGCCGACGGACAGCGCATCAAGATCAAGGCCAAGGGCGCACCCGGCGAGAACGGCGGCCCGGCCGGCGACCTCTACGTCCAGATCCACGTCAAGCCGCACTCCGTGTTCGGCAGGACGGGTGAGAACCTGACGGTCACCGTCCCGGTCACCTTCACCGAGGCGGCACTGGGCGCCGAGATCAAGGTGCCGGTCCTCAAGGGGATGCCGGTCACCCTGCGCATCCCCGAGGGCACCCCGAACGGCCGCACCTTCCGGGTGCGCGGCCGGGGCGTGACCCGCAAGGACGGCACCAAGGGCGACCTGCTCGCCACGGTCGAGGTCCTCGTGCCCAGCAAGCTCGAGGACAAGGCGAGAGGCGCTCTGGAGGAGTTCCGCGACGCCACCTCGGGAGGTGACCCGCGGGCTGACCTGATCGCACAGGCCAGAAGCGAGTAGCCATGGAAGCCAACTACTTCGATCTGTCGGACGACACACCCGTCTACGTGATCTCAGTGGCCGCCCAGCTGTCCGGTCTGCACCCGCAGACCCTGCGCCAGTACGACCGTCTCGGCCTGGTCAGTCCAGGCCGTACGGCGGGACGCGGGCGCCTGTACTCCACCCGCGACATCGTGATGCTCCGCGAGGTCCAGCGGCTCTCCCAGGAGGAGGGCATCAACCTCGCGGGCATCAAGCGCATCCTGGCCCTCGAGACCGAGGCCCTGCGGCTGCGCGACGAGAACCATCGTCTCCGCGCGGAGATGAACATGATCCGCGCCCTGATCCAGTACCAGCTGCCCCCCGCCTGAGAGTCCCGTCCCGTCCCGTCGCACGGCGAGCCACCGCGGCGCGCCGCGGTGCCGGAGGCCGGACAGCAGCGTCCCATCCGCGGCGCGCGGCGCCGCCGTCAAGCACTAAGGCCTGGTAAGCATGGATTACAAGCTCACTCAGAAGAGCCAGGAGGCGGTCTCCTCCGCCATCCGGCGGGCGGCCGCGGAAGGCAACCCCGAGGTCGCCCCGGCCCACCTGTTCACCTCGCTGCTCGCCCAGACCGGCGGCACCGCCGTGCCCCTGCTGGAGGCGGTGGGCGCCGACTGGAAGAGGCTCCGGACCGAGGCCGAGACCCAGCTGGCGGCCCTGCCCAAGGCGCAGGGCTCCACGGTCGGCGCGCCGTCGAGCTCGCGGCAGCTTCTCACCGTGCTGAACACCGCGGCCCAGCGGGCCCGCAGCCTGGAGGACGAGTACGTCTCGACCGAGCACCTGCTGGTCGGTCTCGCCACCGACGGCGGCCCGATCGCCCGGCTGCTCACCTCCGCAGGCGCGAGCCCGGCCGCCCTGCTCGACGCCTTCGAGAAGGTACGCGGGCACGCCAAGGTGACCAGCGCGACACCCGAGGACACCTACCAGGCGCTGGAGAAGTACGGGATCGACCTGACCGAGCAGGCCAGGGCGGGCAAGCTCGACCCGGTGATCGGCCGCGACTCGGAGATCCGGCGGGTCGTCCAGGTGCTCAGCCGCCGTACCAAGAACAACCCGGTGCTCATCGGCGAGCCCGGCGTCGGCAAGACCGCGGTGGTGGAAGGGCTCGCCCAGCGGATCGTGGCCGGAGACGTGCCCTCCAGCCTGCGGGACAAGCGCCTGATCGCCCTCGACCTGGGCGCCATGGTCGCCGGGGCCAAGTACCGCGGCGAGTTCGAGGAGCGCCTCAAGGCCGTGCTCGGCGAGATCAAGGAGAGCAACGGCCAGGTCGTCACCTTCATCGACGAGCTGCACACCATGGTCGGCGCGGGCGCGGCCGAGGGCGCGATGGACGCGGGCAACATGCTCAAGCCCATGCTGGCCCGCGGCGAGCTGCGGATGATCGGCGCGACCACGCTGGACGAGTACCGCGAACGCATCGAGAAGGACCCGGCGCTGGAGCGGCGCTTCCAGCAGGTCTACGTGGGCGAGCCCACCGTCGAGGACACCATCGCCATCCTGCGCGGCCTCAAGGGACGCTACGAGGCGCACCACCAGGTGCAGATCTCCGACGGCGCGCTGGTGGCCGCGGCCGCGCTCTCCGACCGCTACATCACCTCCCGGTTCCTGCCGGACAAGGCGATCGACCTCGTCGACGAGGCCGCCTCCCGGCTCCGCATGGAGATCGACTCCCGTCCGGTGGAGATCGACCAGCTCCAGCGCAACGTCGACCGGATGAGGATGGAGGAGCTGGCGCTCGCCAAGGAGACCGACGAGGGCAGCCTGCAGCGGCTGGAGCGGCTCCGCAAGGAGCTCGCCGACCGCCAGGAGGAGCTCAACGCCCTGGTCGCCCGGTGGGAGCAGGAGAAGGCCGGGCTCAACCGGGTCGGTGACCTGAAGAAGCAGATCGACGAGGTGCGCAGCGCCGCCGAGCGGGCCCAGCGCGACGGCGACTTCGAGAACGCCTCCCGGCTGATGTACGCCGAGGTGCCGAAGCTGGAGGCCGAGCTGGCCGAGGCCAGCAAGACCGCCCAGCCCGAGGACGCCATGGTCAAGGAGGAGGTCGGCTCCGACGACATCGCGCAGGTCATCTCCTCGTGGACCGGCATCCCCGCGGGCCGCCTGCTGGAGGGCGAGACCAGCAAGCTGCTCCGCATGGAGGAGGAGCTCGGCAGGCGCCTGATCGGCCAGCGGCAGGCGGTCGAGGCCGTCTCCGACGCCGTACGGCGGGCGCGGGCGGGCATCTCCGACCCGGACAGGCCCACCGGCAGCTTCCTGTTCCTGGGCCCGACGGGCGTCGGCAAGACCGAGCTGGCCAAGGCGCTGGCGGACTTCCTGTTCGACGACGAGCGCGCGATGGTCCGCATCGACATGAGCGAGTACGGCGAGAAGCACAGCGTCTCGCGGCTCGTGGGCGCCCCTCCCGGCTACATCGGCTACGAGGAGGGCGGCCAGCTCACCGAGGCCGTGCGGCGCCGCCCGTACACCGTGGTGCTGCTGGACGAGGTCGAGAAGGCCCACCCCGAGGTCTTCGACATCCTGCTCCAGGTCCTCGACGACGGGCGGCTCACCGACGGGCAGGGCCGGACGGTGGACTTCCGCAACGTCATCCTGATCCTCACCTCGAACATCGGCTCGCAGTTCCTGGTGGACCCGGGCATGACCAAGGAGGCCCAGCGGACCGCCGTGATGGCCGCGGTCAGGAACGCCTTCAAGCCGGAGTTCCTCAACCGGCTCGACGACGTGATCCAGTTCGACGCGCTCGGCACGGAGGAGCTGTCGAAGATCGTGGACCTGCAGGTGAACCACCTGGCCAGGCGCCTGGCGGACCGGCGGCTCACGCTGACCGTGACCCCGGCGGCACGCGACTGGCTGGCGCTGACGGGCTTCGACCCGCTGTACGGCGCCCGTCCGCTCCGCCGCCTCGTGCAGTCCGCGATCGGGGACACACTGGCCAAGAAGGTGCTCTCCGGCGAGGTCCAGGACGGCGACGAGGTGCTGGTCGATCTCGACGGTGCGAGCGACTCCCTGTCGATCGGCCCGGTGAAGGGCTGACAGTGGGTGGGCCACGAGCGTGGGCTCATGAGCGTGGACCGCAAGCCGTGGACCATGCTCATGGTCCACGAGCGGTGGATCACGGTCACGGCTCATGAGTCGTGGGTCATGAGCCGCGGGTCACCCGGACCGTGGATCACGAGCGGGGTCCACGAGCGTGGATCGCGGTCGGGTGATCGCAGTCGGGTGATCGCGATCCACGGGCACGGATGATCGTTTCGGTAAGAGAGCGACCACGGGTGAGTGAGGCCCGGTAAGGGCTTGACCAGCTTTGAACCAAGCGGGCCACCCAGCGAGACCCCCCTGTTACGTTCGGCATTCGTCGGATTACCGAACGCAACAGGGGGATGTGCATGTCGAACGCATCACGGAACATCCGAGGATTTCTCGCGGTGGCGGTGCTCACGGCCGGTGCAGGATGGACCATGGTCTCTCCGGCCGCGGCGGGAATGGCGCCCTGCCCTGACCCGGACGCGGTGGGGACGTCCCAGACGCCCGGAACCACTTCGATCGCCTGTGAAGAGGCCGCGAGCACCGAGGCCACGGTCGTCGACGAGACGGCCACCAACGGTGCCGCGGTTCCGCCGCCCACTGACGAACCCGAGACGCCGGCGAGCGGTGAGATCGGGACCCCGGCGAACGCCGAGGCCCCGGCCGCCCAGGCCCCGGCTGCTGAGACCCCGGCCGAGGCTCCGGCCGCCGAGGCTCCGGCCGCTGAGGCTCCGGTTGCCGAGGCTCCGGCCGCTGAGGCCCCTGCCGGTGCCGAGGTTCCCGCCGAGGCTCCGGTTCCCGCCGGTGCCGAGGCGGCCCAGACCCCGGTGATCGCGGAGGCCGCCCAGGCCGCTGCCACCACCGACACCCCGGCCGAGGCTCCCGCCCCGACCACCGACACCCCTGCCCCGGCCGTCGAGGCCCCGGCTCCCACCACCCCCGAGGCCCCGGCTCAGGCCCCGGCCACCGAGGCTCCGGCTCCCGCCGACGCTCAGGCCCCGGCCAACGCCGAGACCCCCACCGAGGCACCGGCCCAGGCCCCCGCCCCGGCTCCCGCCGACGCTCCGGTCCCCGCCGACGCTCAGGCTCCGGCCGACGCTCAGGCTCCCGCCGAGGCACCGGCCGATGCTCCGGCTCCCGCCGACGCTCAGGCTCCGGCCGAGGCGCCCGCCCCGGCTCCCGCCGACGCCCAGGCTCCCGCCGAGGCACCGGTCGTCACCGACCAGCCGCAGGCTCAGCCCCAGGCCCCGATCGTGACCCCGGTCGGTGCCGAGGCGGCCCAGACCCCGGTGATCGCGGAGGCCGCCCAGGCCGCCGCCACCACCGACACCCCGGCCGAGGCTCCCGCCCCGACCACCGACACCCCTGCCCCGGCCGTCGAGGCCCCGGCTCCCACCACCCCCGAGGCCCCGGCTCAGGCCCCGGCCGCCGCCGAGGCTCAGGCCCCCGCCGAGGCACCGGCCCAGGCCCCCGCCCCGGCTCCCGCCGACGCCCAGGCTCCCGCCGAGGCACCGGCGCCCGCTCAGGCGCCCGCCCCGGCTCCGGCCGACGCTCAGGCTCAGACTCCGGCCGAGGCTCCGGCTCCCGCCGACGCCGAGGCTCCGACCGCCCAGGTCGGACCCCAGGCCCCGGCCGATGCCGAGGCGGCCCAGAGTGCGGCGGCCACGGAGGCCGAGATGCCCGCGACCGCGGACCGTCTTCGCACCGTCGGTCTCTCCGTTCTCCCCGAGAACGAGCGGACGACCTCGTGGGTGAGCCTGACCGGAGCGCCGGACCTCTCCGGAATGCCCGGCAACGGCATCAGCTGGCTTCGTGCACCGGTGCCCCCGGCTCCGGTGACCGACCAGCTCGCCGAGACGACCGTCACGCCCGAGAATGACGCGACGACCGTCGACCCGACCCCGGCCACCCCGGCGACCCCGGCGACCGACCCGGCCCCGGCCGGTACGGAGACCGCACCGGCCCCGGCCGGCGCCGAGGCTGAGGCGGAGACCGCACCGGCCCCGGCCGGCACGGAGACCGACCCGGCTCCGGCGGCCGGCACCATGGAGATGACCGTGACGGACAGGCCCGCGGAGATGCCGCTGGTCATCGTCCTCCCGGGAACCTCGGAGACCCCGGAGAACCCGGAGACCCCCGAGGCCCCTGAGGCACCGGCTGCCACGGCTCCCGAGGCAGCGGCTCCCACGGCCCCCGAGGCACCGGAGGCCCCTGCGGCCCCCGCCGCCCCGGAGACCGCCATGACGCCGGAAACCCCTGCGGCTCCCGTGGCCCCCGAGGCGCCCAGCGCTCCCGAGGCCCCCGTGGCACCGGAGGCGCCCACCGCCCCTGAGGCTCCCGAGGCACCGGAGGCCCCCGAGGCCGCCACTGCCCCCGAGGCACCGGCGGCTCCCGAAGCACCGGAGGCTCCCAGCGCCCCCGAGGCTCAGGGAACCCCGGCGGCTCCGGAGGCCCCCGCCACCGCCGAGGCCCCCGCGGCCCCTGCGGCACCGGAGGCCCCCGCGGCCGGCACCGTCGCCCCGGCGCAGGCCGTAGAGGCTCCCGCCCCTTCGGCCGCCACCGCGTAGGGAACGCTCCAGGAACCCGACGGCGAGTGACGGCCGGGTTCTGATCCACCCTCGAGGAGGGGGGGGGGGGGGGGGGGGGGGGGCCCCGCCCCCCGGGGGGGGGGGGGGGCGGCGGACACACCCCCCGGCCGCGCCCCACACCCCGCGGCGGCGGACGCACCCGCT